>NZ_JAQZSF010000006.1:0-377320 GCF_028674915.1 Agrobacterium sp. CNPSo 3708 | reverse complement strand
TGCGTCCTATTGGACGCACAAAGGACGCTCTATCTTCTTTGATCTACGCATCGTGCTTTCCGAAAATCGATTCCGATTTTCGGGCCGATGCTGTAGGCAGCGTCTTCCCGGGGAAGCCAAAAATAATTTTGGACCATAAGCAACTGACGGCGCTCCGTGCCGTTTCTTTTGCGCAGTCCAACCAAGAGGCTTCCCCATGAAAAAGTTGATTATCGCCGGCGCCGCGCTTTTCCTTGCGGCCGGAACCGCCTTTGCCCAGCAGCCACCACCGCCGCCTCCGCCGGCAGCGCCGGCTGACGGAATGGCAAAGCCCGACGCTCCGCCGCCGCCACCGCCACCAGGCCCTCGCGGTCCTATGGAGCGTGGCCCCGGCCCAGATGGTCCAGGTCCGGACGGCCCGCGCGGTCATATGCCTCCGCCGCCGCCACCTTCCAAGGGTGCGCATTTCCGCATCGAGAGCGGCGAAACCAAGATCGACGTTAAATGCGCCGACGATGAACCGATGAAAGCTTGCGCCGATATCATGATGCAGCTCATCGACAAGATGAACGATTAAGCCATTGGATGTGGCAGGGTGGCGATGCGCTGCCCTGCCGCTTCACCCTTGTCGATCAGAACCGGATCGACGCTTTCAGCCCCTGTCCACCCGCGCCATCTTCGAGAACCAGCTCCGCCTTGAAGAGCGTTGCGATCTCCTCGACGATCGCCAGGCCCAGCCCAGCGCCGGGCGCCACATTCCCCTCGCCGCGCGCAAAGCGCTGGCGCACGATAGCGCGCTTCTCCGGTGGGATGCCGATGCCGTTGTCCTCTACTTCCAGACAGGCCCTGCCATCGATCTTGCGCACCCGCACGGTGATCTCACTGCCGCGTCCCGCATAAGCAATCGCATTGCTGATGAGGTTGCCGAGAAGTTCGCGAAGCAGCAGCGGTTCAGCCTCGACGGTCGCGGGCTCCACCTCCTCAAAACCGAGATCGATATCGGCGTCTGCCGCACTCGGCACGAAATCCGCCGTTACCGATTGGGCAAGTGAAACGAGATCGACAGCGATGAGGCTCTGCTTCTCGCCGGAGCCCGCGGCATCGATATTGGCCATGCGCAGAAGCTGCGCCAGAATATGCTCGGCATGCGCAACGGAAGCATCGCCCTTCTTCGCTGCTGCCTTGGCCTCTTCCAGCGTCTGGGCACGCGCGGCCAACGCCAGCTGCGTGCGGATGATGGCAAGCGGCGTGCGCAACTGGTGGCTGGCGTTGCCGGTGAAATGGCGAAGAGCATCGAGCGCCGATTGCAGCCGTACCATGAAGGAGTTGACCGTCTCCACCAGGTTCTCGACCTCGACCGGTACGGATTGACGGATCGGATGCAGATCGTCCGGGCTGCGCTCGTCGATCGCCTCGCTCAAGCGATAGAGAGGCCGAAGCGATATAGTCACTGCCACCCAGACAATCGCTGCGGCACCGAGGATCATCAGCAGCAATCGCAGCGCCGAGCGCAGGATGATGGCGCGGGCAAGGCGGCTGCGGGCAATGGTGGTTTCCGCCACCGTGACCGTGAAGGGCACGGAGTTGATCCCGGTGGAGGCAAAGCGGCGAAGGCCCGCGATCCGGATCGGCTCGCCACGGAACACGCCGTCCATATAGCGCGGGCTATCCCCTTGCAGGCCATTCACCGAAGGAAGGTTCTGGTAGCCGGTGAGAAACTGGCCGTTCGGCCCATCCACCCGGTAAAACACGCGATCCTGCGCAGCTGACGTCAGCATTTCCAGCGCGACATAGGGAATATCGACTTCCAGCGTGCCGTTCTCCGCCACCACGACGCGCTCGGCAATGGCAAGCGCCGAACCGGAGAGCACACGGTCCGAGACGATATTGGCGGTGTTGATCGCTTCGCGATAGGTGTCGGCAAGCGCCACGCAGCCGATGATCGCGGTAGACACCAAGAGCCAGCCGAGAAGCCTGCGCCGAAGCGAATAGGCGACCTTTCTCATTCGGCGGCCTCGGCCAGCCTTTCGAGATAGTAGCCAATGCCACGCGCCGTCTTCACCGTCAGCCCGTGGGGTGCAAGACGCTTGCGCAACCGGCTGACATATTGCTCGATGGCATTGCCGGAAAGCTCGTCGTCAAAGCCCGTCAGCGACTGGACGATCGCCTCCTTCGCCACCACCTTGCCCGCCCGCATGAAGAGGACCTCCAGCAGCGCCACTTCGCGCGCCGGAAGATCGAGCGGATGACCACCGGCGGAAAAGGTGCGCGAGGTGAGATCGAAGGAGACGTTGCCGAAGCTGACGAGTGAGGAACGCAGGCCGGCATTGCGCCGCAGAAGCACCCGCACCCGCGCCTCGAACTCGGCAATGTCGAAGGGCTTGATCATGTAGTCGTCGGCGCCGAGATCGAGCCCCCTCACCTTCTCCTCGGGCGTGCCGCGCGCCGTCAGGATCAACACGGCGGCCTTGTCCTGGCGCGCGCGCATGGAGCGCAGCACATCGATGCCATCCTTCTCCGGAAGATTGAGATCGAGAATGACAAGGTCGAAGTTTTCAGCGGCAATTGCCGCATCGGCCGAATTGCCATCGGACACCACGTCCACGGCATAGCCACTGCCACGCAACAGCGCCGACAGTCCCTCCGACAGAACCTGATTGTCCTCCACCAGCAGAATGCGCAAACCTAAAATCCCTCTCTCATACGGACGTTAGCGAAGTCGCTCGCGCTTGTGAATGCCCATCTCGAAGCGACCGCTCATGAACCCCGCTTGTGAAGAACAACGCCCTGCGGCATGATTGCGCCCATGCGTATTGCCCTTGCCCTTTGTCTTGTCCTTCTCGGCACTGCCGCCTCGCAAGCGCAGCCGATGCTCTTTCCCGCGCTTTCGGGGAAGAAGGATGCGCAAACGCTGGTGGTCTATTCCTCGCTCGATGAGCCGCTCGCCACACCGATGATCGAAGGCTTTCAGCGCGCCAACCCGGATGTGGCCGTCTCCTATGAGGACATGCTGACCGGCGAGATCTACGACCGCATCGTGGCAGAGACCGATAGCGGCAAGAAGACCGCCGATTTTGCCTTTTCCTCCGCCATGGACCTTCAGGTCAAGCTCAGCAATGACGGCTACGCCCAGCGCTCGGACCTGCCCGGCAGCGCGCTCTGGCCCGCCTGGGCCAACTGGCGCAACACCGCTTACGCGCTGACCTTCGAGCCCGCCGTTTTCGTCTATCACAAGCCGAGCTTCGTCAACGAGAAGCCACCGACAAGCCGCGCCGAGTTCGTCGACTATCTTCAGCGCCATGCCAAGGATATCCACGGCCGCATCGCCACCTATGATATCGAGCGCTCCGGCGTCGGCTTTCTCTTCATGTCGCGCGACCAGGAGCAGTTCGGCGATATCTGGAATGTCATCAAGGCCATGGGTGCCGCGGGCGTAAAGGTCTACTCCACCAGCTCAGCCATTCTCGAGCGCATCTCCGATGGCCGCTTCGTGCTGGGTTACAACATCCTCGGTTCATACGCCGCCGACTGGGCTGCCCGCCACCCGGATGTCGGCATCATGCTGCCAAGCGATTATACCGTCGTCATGTCACGCATCGGCCTCGTGCCACAAGCCGCAGCCAATCCAGAACTCGGCCGCCGCTATCTGCAGTTCTTCATGTCGAAGGAAGGCCAGACGATCATGGCACGGCAACTGCAGATCCCGGCCGTCAGCCCGGAAGTGGCCGGCGAAAACACTGCCAACACCATGCAGGCGATCCACGGTGCGCAATTGCGCCCTGTTCCCGTCAGCCCCGGCCTGATGGTCTATCTCGACCAGGTCAAGCGCGCCCGCATCATCGAGCGCTGGAACGAGGCGCTGCGGTCGCAGTAATACCCCGCTACTCACTCCTGTCCTTGTGACAGGAATGAGGGATGCCCGGCGTGATGCGACTGAAACAAAACACCCTCTCGTAAAAATTAACAGCCCGTAAACACCGCAACCTTCACCCCGCGTCAGTTAAATGACAGCTTTGTATGGTGCTCTGCAATTCTTCTTCATGCCGTGGAGGCGGCCGGGGAAGCGGGAGGCAAGTCTCATCGCATCATACCGTTCAACAGGCAGCGTCTTCGCGCCAGGTCGGTAAATTTGCGTGCTCCTTCCGTTGTCAATGATCGCAACAATGCCGAAACGGCATTCAAGGAGGATTCACTTTGAAGCATTTTTTCCTCGCCTCGCTTCTGGCTGGCGCCATCGCTCTTCCCGCAGCAGCCGCTGATTACACCATCATCGCGCCTGCCAATCCGGGCGGCGGCTGGGACCAGACGGCCCGCTCGCTGCAGACGGTTCTGCAGGAAGAGGGCATTTCCAAGAGCGTGCAGGTTCAAAACGTTCCAGGCGCTGGCGGCACCATCGGTCTTGCCCAGTTCGCAAGCCAGCAGAAGGGCAACGCCAACGCGCTGATCGTCGGCGGTTACGTCATGGTGGGTGCCATCCTTACCAACAAGGCGCCCGTTACGCTGAACGACGTCACCCCGATTGCCCGCCTGACCGGCGAATTTGAAGCGATCGTCGTTCCTGCCTCCTCGCCGATCCAGAACATCAACGATCTGGTCGCACAGCTGAAGAAGGATCCGGGCAGCGTGTCCTGGGGCGGCGGTTCGGCTGGCGGCACCGACCACATCACGGCGGGCCTGATTGCCAAGGCTGCGGGCGTCGATCCGACCAAGATCAACTACATCGCCTATTCCGGCGGCGGCGAAGCACTTGCCTCCATCCTCGGCGCCCAGGTCACCGCCGGCATTTCCGGCTATGGCGAATTCGAAAGCCAGGTGAAGGCCGGAACGCTTCGCCTACTCGCCGTCACCAGCGCAGAGAAGCTTGCAGGCGTCGACGCACCGACGCTGAAGGAAAGCGGCCTTGATGTGGTCGTGCAGAACTGGCGCATGGTTGCCGCTCCTCCCGGCCTGACGGCGGATCAGGAAAAGGCTGTGAACGCCGATATCGAGAAGCTGGTCAAATCCGCCAAGTGGCAGGAAACGCTGAAGACCAAGGGTTGGACGGACACCTACCTCGCCGGTGAAGCCTTCAAGGCGGAGCTTGCCAAGGATACGGCCGCGACCGAAACCATTCTCAAAGACATCGGACTTGTAAAATGAGCCAGGGTATCAACCCCTCACAATCACAAAAACGCCGCCCTGATTGGGCGGCGCTCCTCATCGCCGTGGCGCTGGTCGCCATTGCCGCTGTCATCTTCTGGGATTCAGGCCGTCTGGCCAGCGTCACCGGCTACTCGCCTGTCGGTCCGGCAACGGTACCTTACGCCATCGGCTTCTGTCTTGTGGGTCTGGCAATCTGGACGGCGATCGAAGCCTGGCGTGGGGATTTCCCAGAGCGCGACCACCAGGAAGTCGGACCCGTGGTCTGGGTCGTTGCAGGCCTTGCCGCACAGATGTTGCTTTTGAAGGTTGCGGGCTTTTCCATTGCCACCGGCCTGCTGTTTGCCTTCACCGCGCGCGCTTTTGGCAAGAAGAAGCTCCACTATTCGATCCCGCTCGGTATCGCGATCAGCTTCGTCGTGTGGTTCATCTTCGCCCGCCTGCTGCAGCTGTCTCTACCCGCTGGCCCGATCGAGCAGCTCTTCATCTGACCGCAAATTATAAAACAACAAAGATCAGAGGTTTGACCGCAGTGGGACGCGAATTCCGCGGCAGCCTCGCCCGACAGGGGAACATCTGTCCATGAGCACATTCGAATTCCTTTTGCACGGTCTTGAGGTTGCAGCCCAACCCATGAACCTGCTCTACGCGCTGATCGGCGTGACACTCGGCACGGCCGTCGGCGTTCTGCCCGGCATCGGCCCGGCTCTTACCGTGGCACTCCTTCTGCCCGTCACTTACAGGCTCGATCCCGCGGGCTCGCTCATCATGTTTGCCGGTATTTATTACGGCGGCATGTATGGCGGCTCGACCACCTCGATCCTTCTGAACACGCCAGGCGAAAGCGCCTCGATCGTCACCGCACTCGAAGGCAACAAGATGGCCCGCAAGGGTCGTGGCGGCCCGGCACTTGCCACCGCCGCCATCGGCTCCTTCGTCGCCGGACTGATCGCCACCATCGCACTTGCCTTCGTCGCGCCCTACATCGTCAAGCTGGCACTGGTCTTTGGCCCGCGCGAATATTTCGCGCTGATGGTTCTCGCCTTCGTCACCGTCTCGTCGGCATTCGGCGATTCGGCTCTGCGCGGCCTCACCTCGCTCTTCATCGGCTTTACGCTTGCCATCATCGGCATCGACCAGCTGACCGGGCAGACGCGTATGAGCTTCGGCGTTCCGGACCTTCTCGATGGTGTCGAAGTCACGACGCTTGCCGTTGCCATGTTCGCCATTGGCGAGACGCTCTTCATCGTTGCACAGGGCCAGACTGGCCAGGACAAGATCGAAGCCGTCAAGGGCTCCATCTGGATGAGCGCGCAGGACTGGGCACGCTCCTGGAAGCCATGGCTGCGCGGCACGTTGATCGGCTTCCCCATCGGTGCAATGCCTGCCGGCGGTGCCGAAATCGGTACCTTCCTCTCCTATGCGACGGAGAAGAAGCTGAGCAAATATCCGGAAGAATTCGGCGAAGGCGCCATCGAAGGCGTTGCCGGTCCCGAAGCGGCCAACAACGCATCGGCTGCCGGCACGCTCGTTCCGCTCCTGACACTCGGCCTGCCCACCACGGCAACCGCCGCCATCATGCTCGCGGGCTTCCAGCAATATGGCCTGCAGCCCGGTCCACTGCTGTTTGCCACCAATCCGCAGCTCGTCTGGGGCCTGATCGCCAGCCTCTTCATCGCCAACCTCATGCTGCTGGTTCTCAACCTGCCGCTGATTGGCTTGTGGGTGAAGCTGCTGACCATCCCGAAGCCATGGCTCTATGCCGGCATTCTGCTGTTTGCGACGCTCGGCACCATCGGCGCCAATCCATCGGTCTTCGAACTCGGCATGCTGCTCGCCTTCGGTATCCTCGGCTACATCATGCGCATCTTCGGCTATCCGATCGCGCCCGCCGTCGTTGGCCTCATCCTCGGACCGCTTGCCGAACAACAGCTGCGCCGTGCACTTGCCATCGGCCAGGGTGACCCGAGCGTCCTCTTCACCTCGCCCATCGCCGTCGGCCTCTTCCTCGTGGCCGCCGCAGCCTTCATCGTTCCGCTGATCATGCGTATTCGCGGACGCGGCCAGGTTCTGACGCAGCTTGCGGCCAACGAAGACTGATCGTAACCAGAACACCTCCCAAGACGAAGAGCCCCGTATCTTGCACGATGCGGGGCTCTTTCCTTTGGAACAGACGCGAAGAGCCTGAGTTACACACTCATACTTCACCTAGATTCAACGGGAGCCACCATGCGTAAACTCGGCCTTCTCCTCGTTCTGGCGCTTGCCTCCTGCTCCACAGCCGGGTCCACCGTCGAACCCATTCCCGGCAGCATTACCTATGGCGGACAGCCGCGTGAGAGATTGGTGAAGTCGCCCGCAGGCTCCACCTTCAGCCATAGCTTCCGCACCGGCGACGGACGCCTTGCGCTGGAAACCTATCGGATCGAACCGGACCGTTCGCTAACCCTTCTCCGCCGCGAAATCATCAGCGACTATCCGGAAAACTGACCGCGCTAAAGCATGTCGCGCAAAGGTGTGCAGCGGTTTTGCGATAACGACATGCGACAAAACAAGGACTTAAAGCGTATGGAGCGAATCTGAAAGATCGCGACACGCTTTAAGCGCCGCGCAAATTTTCCATCGTCCCTTCGACGGCAGCGGAACATCATAAGCCGCTGCCCGTTCCTCTCCTGAACAGCACAAGCGGCGCATGGCCGCGACCGTCCAGGAGAAGAAGATGAAGACCCACAAGACCAGAAACGACCTGCCCTCCAACACCAAATCCACGGTGATCGGGCTTTTGAACGAAGCGCTGGCTTCGATGATCGATCTGGCACTCCTTACCAAGCAGGCACACTGGAACCTCAAGGGTCCGCAGTTCATTGCCGTGCACGAGCTTCTCGACAGCTTCCGCAAGCTGATCGACAACCACACCGACATTATCGCAGAGCGCGCCGTCCAGCTCGGCGGCACCGCACTTGGCAGCCTTCAGGCGGTCTCGTCCACCACCAAGCTCAAGGCCTATCCGACAGATATCTATAAGATCCATGATCATCTGGATGAGCTGATCGAGCGCTATGGCGATGTCGCCAATCTCGTTCGCAAGTCGATCGATGAGGCGAATGAGGCAGGCGACGCCAGCACGGCGGATATCTTCACCGCCGCCTCGCGCGATCTCGACAAGTCACTGTGGTTCCTCGAAGCGCACGTTCAGGAAAAAGCCTGACACGACAAAGCGCCCGGCCAAGACCGGGCGCTTTCACCAAGATATTGCCAACTAATGCCGCCGCAAGACTGCGCGGCCGATGTCCCGAAGCATGTCGTGATCAAGAATGCCGCGCTGGGCGCTTCTGATCAGCACGGCGGCACATTCATTCGCCACCTGACTGCTGCGATCCTCCAAGCATTCGAAACAAACACCGTCAAAGATAGTCTGCAGATCCGTGACCTGCTGGGGCGACAACTGTCCGCCGACTCGTTGAAATGCCGCGTACGACAAGGCTCATCCTCCCGCAACATGCTGACAAACGATGTTAATTTCCATGAACACTTAATTTTTACACCTGATCGAATCGGATGTCGAATCAGATTTTAACGAATTATCAATCATTCATTTATTGGAACCACAGCTTCATGCGCCCGTTATATCACCATGATTTAATAGAGGAGACACCACCATGGACTGGAACCGCGTCGAAGGTAACTGGAAGCAGGTCAAGGGCAAGATCAAGGAGCAATGGGGCAAGCTCACTGACGATGATCTGGACCAGATCGCAGGCAAGCGCGACCAGCTGGAGGGTAAGATCCAGGAGCGCTACGGCGTTGAAAAGGATCGCGTCAAGAGCGACGTCGACAGCTGGTACGGTCGCCAGGGCTGGTAACCGCACACTAGCAAATCTATCTGAAAACGGGCTGCGTAACACGCGGCCCGTTTTCACGTTTGGATTGCGTTACTGGCGGGTGACGCCCTCGCCGAGTATCTTTTCAGGACTGACATCCACCATCCAGCCGATCCCCCTGAGAGGCACGCCGTCCCGGTCGTAGATTAACCGACCGCCCACCCGCACGAGACGAAACAGACCAGGCTCATATTCAACCGGATATTCTTCCTGGTAGAAATTGCCGTAGAGAAGACTGTCATGGATGGCCTTCGCCACCCGCTCTCTATTGGCAAGGTCGATCTTCATCAAAAAGGCCTCGATCGGAAGCCCCTCTGCCCCTTCCGCCTCCGGCACGCCACACATTGCTGCGCAGACGCGATCGAGCGACAATCGGTTCTCGATGATGTCCCAAGTATGATACCCAACTTCACTCGGGTCCCTGCCCAACAGGCAATCCATGTCCCACTCCAAATCCTGATCGCACCCCGTCAATCATTCAGGAGGCGCAGACCGCTTGCGCACATCCGTGGCGCTATTGCCGGTACGGGGAACTTAAGGAGAGCCTAACATTTATATCCGCGCCGGGTGAAGTGTCGATTTCATAAAAACAACACTATCAACGAAATTTGTGCGCAGAAAGAGGCTGGACGCGCCAAATATTCCCAAGATTTGTATGCACTTACAAGTATTAGGGCCTATTTGATCTTGGAATATACAGGGCACGGCGCGAGGCCGGGCGTACTGACAACGCCTATTCCCTGCTGTGATGAGAACGAACAGCTTGAGCTCCTCTGCGCGCGCAAACCGCAACGCAACTTCAAAGGGATTTTTTGGCCTATCGATCGGTAACTGTTGCATAAAATCTACAGATTTTTCAACCAAAATGCGTTTTAGTACTCCCTCATATAAGGGAGTAAAGACCATGAAAAAGACCATCGCCACACTGGCATTCCTTCTCGCAGCCTCGACTGCAATGGCAGCGGACGCCGTTTACGAAACCCCGGCTGCACCCGTCGCCGACGTTGCCCCTGCCTTCAGCTGGACTGGCTTCAACATCGGTATCCAGGGCGGCTATAACTGGGCCAACCAGGACGTTTCGCTGCTGGGCGCAACCGGTTCTGCTGACGTCGACGGCGGCCTTCTCGGCGGCTTCGTCGGCTACAACCACGAACTCGGCAACAATTGGGTCGTCGGCCTTGAAGCAGACTTCGAAAAGAACTGGGCGGATGACACGGCAGACCTCGGCGGCATCGCCACGGTTGACTACGGTCTCGACTGGCAGGGCTCCGTCCGCGGCCGCGTCGGCTACGCCTTCGACCGCGCACTGGTCTATGGTACCGCCGGCTGGGCCTATGCCCGTGGCTTCGCTGAAGTCCCAGGCGCCAGCGAAAAGGAAACCTTCAACGGCTACACCGTTGGCGTGGGCGTAGACTACGCCTTCACCGACATGATGTTCGGCCGCATCGAATACCGCTACACCGACTTCGGCGACAAGGACTTCGACCTCGGCGGCGGCGCAACGCTTAACTCCGACGTCGACCAACACGCGATCCGCGTCGGTCTTGGCGTGAAGTTCTAAGGTTAGAAGATCATATATACCTAAGAAAGCCCGGCCGTTTCGCCGGGCTTTTTTTGTCTGGTGTGACCTTACCCCACTGTCAAACCTACCGGGCATTCTCTTGATTCTATTTCTGCAGGCAGCAGCATCGATTGTTCTGCTGAACCAAGATAGCGCGGTTGGGATAGTGACCTGCCTCAATGCTGCAACAAGCACATTGAAAGCTGACGGCTTGTGCTGCGGGTAGCGAGACTAGCATTGGCGGGCCGGTTGCGGCTATCATCTGTCTGACAGTACGAGACCATCGGTATCGTTACGCCGAGCGACGGAGGCTCGCATTGGACAGCAATCGAAGAAACCTGATCGTTGGCCTTGGTGTGCTCTCGGCTGGCACAATAGCTCCATCGCTTACCATTGGCTCAGGTAGCGCGTTAGCGGTGGCACCTACCGAGGCTGAAGAGGTCGCCGGCCTGCCAATTCCACCGTTCGGCGCTAGCAATGGGCGTCTTTGGATTGATACACGCCAGACGTCGTTTATGATGACGGACAACACTGGCGGCAGGACTACGGTGGGTGCCATCGAGGATTTATTTGGCAACGGCCGTGGATTCGCAAATGGCGATAAAAGCAGCCAGCCAAGGCTCGGTCCGAACGGAGGGATTCTTTTTGATGCTGACGGCCAGACCCTGACAAGCTTCCTAAAAGACATTGCAAATGGGCTGTCCTTCATTTCGATTTACGCCGCGTTCCGCCTAGACGGTGCGTCTTACGGGGCTAACACCAAGCGTCGCGTAGTTTTGGCGGTCACCCAGGCGTCGACCAAGGCAACGCCTCGCGGGAACGGATCATCGCGGGACCGCCTTGCAGCGCAGCTTTCGGGCGGCAGAACTGGGCGTCAGCCATTCTCCAGCGTTGCGATAACCGATGGCACAGTCGCTAGGACCTCGATTATTTCTCCTAGAATACCTTCACTGGCCAGCGACACAAAAGTGCATGCCGGATGGGAAATTGATTTGTCGCGAGAGACCGCCTCGCAAGCGATCTACGAGAATGGCAGACTTATTGCGAATACAAGCTGGCTCCCCACCGAGTCAGACAAGAAGCTAAACACGGCTGACGCGACCACGGTCTCACTCGGGCAACGCGCTAGTCCAACCGGAGCTAACAGCGGCACCTTCTTCGGAGAACTCTTCGCAGCGGTGGTACTGGCAGAAATTCCTGACGCCATCCGTCGAGCAAAGATCAATGCCTATCTCGACACGGTGATCGCTTGACTTGGTACGTTCGCCCCGTTGCGGTCCTGCCCGGGGAAAGCATGGCTGAGACCACGAACATGCGGTTCTTTCTCCGCCGCTGCTTTGACAGACTGCAATGGAAGCGGAGCGTTCTTTCGCCGGGCCCCATCATGGCGCGGGGCAGTGAACGGTGGATCGTCCTAACTGACGCTCTGTACGATCTCCTCGACGCCGCTCCCTCCGTGTTCGAACCTGGTGACACTCGGACACAGACAGCTCCAACCTCACCGGCCCTCGTGGCAACCTCTGACGCGGTCTCGAACGCAAACGACGGCCTTCTCAACGTCATCTGGGATATTCGTGGCACCAGCCTCGTCAATGGTGTTGCCGGTTCATCCACCTTCACCGAACTACAGGACCCGCTGAACCGATACTGGGCTCAACTTCTGGCGCAGGGTGGCAACCCGTACATTCTTCAGGAAGATGCTGACCCGTTCGCGCCTGACTTCATTCGGATGGCCGCGTGGTGGCAGAAAAAGTCATGTCTCATCCGCAACTGGGGACGGGACAGCCAGCGCATGTGGTCAAAGCCGGGCGTCTCCTATCAGAATGGGGAAGCGTGGCTCGATCATTATCAGGCTGCTGGCGGCTCGATCTACTTCCCCGGTCAGGAGCACAACGTGTTCCTCGACTTTGGCACCAATGACGTCACGCACGCAATGCAGGCTGGATACACGCTCTACGGCGACCCCTCCAAAGGCCGTCCCAACCTGATCGAAGATTGCCTGATACCCACCATAGCGGCCGAGCGGTCTCTCGATCCGAACGTCAACATCTACGTTGGTACGCCTATAGCTCGCGGGTTTGCTTCTATGCAGGCGCAGAACAACCAGACCTTTATCGACTACGGGGACTGGCTGTTGCCGAGACTGTCAGCTCTCGGGATCAAGAAGCTTGTCGACCGGAGAAACTACCCTGAGTTTGATCCCCGCCAGTTCGCCACCAACACCTATAATACGACGATCTTCCAGCCTGACCGAGTGCATTTGATGGCCGCAGGCTATGCGAAACTCGCGAGCTACGATCGAGTTGAGTTAGGTATAGTTTAGCACGAGCTAGTATTCAGAACAAAGAAGCCATATCTACCAAACTGCATTTAAGGAGGCTTCGAATGCTTGCTCTTCAAGGTGACGCGGTAAGAATATTTGACGACTGCTACAGGCTGGTGGATGAGGTCACGGCTCTCATCCAAAACGATGCCGATAATTCTGATGAGAGATATAATGCCATCGAGATTATGAGACACGCGAGATCTAACCTTGACACCATGCATAAAGAGGGCGCCTATGAAATGTGGCGACCTATCGAGCAGGTTCACGTCGCTGTTGACCGCCTAAAATCTCAGCCTGAGTTGTCCCGCTTTCTGTCACTGCGTCGAAACGGGATACCTGTTTCCCAAATGTTGGATGACATCTCCGCAGGGCTAGACGTAATTCGCGATTTTTTTAATGAGCAAACCCGGAGATCCAACGGCGAAGGCTTGCGCTCTCTCTCGGCCGGACAATTCGATTGGGAAGCAGAGGTAGAAAACGAAATCAGGCGGATAGGAAACGCTATCGATGCCGCTGGTCGCATATTGCGAACGAGGGCAGCACGCGAAATTTCAGATCTCCCAGCAGCTCCGGAATTTTTCGATAAAATCGACCGGATTCAATCTCTGCACATTAATCTGCGTTTCGCCGGTCAGGATACGCGTTTAAATAGTACAGAAAGATTGGATGCTGCCCTCGAAGATGTCTGCAGACATTTCCCCCTTATTTTAAGTGACGAAGTAGACACTGAATTAAATGCGCTTGTGAAGGGCGCTCGCGAAATTGTTCGGTACCTCCGATTAATGCTTCGTCGAAACGCTGGGCTAGAGGATTACCCGGGAGCTCCTCATGCTGAGCAGGTGTTAGCGCCATTTCAATTTGTCGTTACCGACGAGCGCCTCGCTCTGCAACCGCAGGCATCGCATCCGAAACTTGAATCGAAAGCGATTGCTGAGGCTGCATCAACAGCACTGGGTGAGCTTGCGGAAGATATTGCATTGGACTTGCAAAACTCTAATCATCCGCGACTCCTTAGATCGTTTACGAGATTGGTGGAGGCGATTAAGCGTGAGGCCAGTGTTATCGAAATCGGCTTGCATTGCTCATCGTTTGAAGGGCAAATCAACGCTGCGAGCGAGGAGCTGTCGAGTAGTTTACAAAATTTGCTTTCTTCATACGCCGAGAGCGTCAAAGGTTACGCATCGCAGTTCGTAGATTGGCAGCGGTTCTCCGAGAACGCTGCTGAGGATAGATACTCGAAAGAGGACGCTGAGCTGTTTGCGAAAGTAGCTAGAGTGTTGGCAGCTGACCTCGAAAACCGACAGTCAGTGGACGAAAGTGTTCCAACTGCGCTCTGGCAAGCTGCGGATTGGAACGACAGAGCCGATACCCCGCGCACCCGGCTAGGCGTAAGTCGAACAGTGCTGAACGTGATAGCAGCTTGCTTCAACGAACTGGTGAAAAAGCCCGCCCAAGCAGTCCTTACCGTCGGTGGCACGGTAGTCACAGTTATCGTTCTGTATCATGTTCTGACTTTCGGTGTCGCCCTATCCAAGACGCCGGAGGGTGCATGGCTACAGCCGGCGATGAAAGTGATCGAGAGAAAGCTTGGCGAACTCTCAAGTATGCCCATGTGAGCTACGCTTAGGCAGAACAGAATGCGGGTTGAGAAGCCCGCATTCTTTGAGACTGCTACAAATCGAACATGTAGCCGAAAGCATTCGCCATATCGTCGTCAGTGGCGAAAGGAAGTGGCCAATGCAATGGCATAGTTCGAGGCGGCCAGATCTTCATCATGGCGCTTATCGTCGGAGGTCTCGGCTCGACCCCTTCAACTGTAGTGCTAACAGCATGAACAAATAAGTGGCCGGCCCCAAAACTGGTAGACTGAAGATTGGGCTCCATTCTCACCGAAAATGTAGTTGCTGCATGCACCGCCGTATGTTTGAACCGAACCTGCCAAGCCCTTCCGTCGTAAAAACCGATCCAGATGTGCCAATTAGGGGGTGGCTGCTTGTGTTCCATTAAGTACCTGTAGTCGCTACGAGGAATCGCGGCGGTAGACGGGTCATCACGTTCGAAGACCATTGCTCTCATTGCAATCCACGTTGCCAGGCCTTCCAAAGCTGGCGGGTCGAGGATAATCGGCAGCCCAATAATCATACGGCCAATGAACCTACAGTCCTCTTCCATCTGGCTCATCCAGCCATTGTTGCACGACTGACAGACAACTCTGAGCTTCTTGTTGAATAAGTGGCCTTGCATCCGTTTCTTAGTCCGGTAGACAAAAGGCACCCCTACAGTCATGTGGTTGGCCTTCGTTCGAGTGGTAGAACCTGTGCCTTCCGGACCTGCGAACAGCTTCAGTAGCCTTGCCATCCACTGAGGCCACAGATGCTCTTTTGAGAGCCCTGACCCGCCGCAAAAACACAACTGCCTGGAGACTTCGCCATGTGACCTCGCTTTTTCACATGGAACTTCTAATCGCTCGATTCGTCCAGTTCTGAGATGTTTCGGCTGCGCGCTCCGACCAATCAATCACAGAAGGTTCGAATTTGTCAGAGGTTATGGAATGTCGGCGAATTCCGATATCTCGTGTCAAAATTCCGAAAAAGCGCTACGGGGTACACGCGCGACAGGATACAATCGACAATCCGTTCGGCACGAGTTTGTCACCTATGTCTTAGGTACAAACTGTTACCTATGTCTTCGGTTCGGACAATGGAAATAATGGTAGCGGGAGACCGATCAATACCATCCCCCCGATTTAGCCTCGGAAAATTTTGCGCGTAAGCAAGGGTACAAGGCGACTTTAGCCGTTTAGGTTGTTTCCTTTAAGAGGAGAACTCAGTAAGAACCTGGTGTGCTTGTTAACCCCGACCGGCGTTAAGCTTTAGGTGGGAGAGATGCCGCGCCGATCACTATCGGAAAGTACTACTGTGGCTTTAGGGAGGGGAAATTTTGAACGTTACCAACTCTGAGAATTTGGATTTTTTCCCCAAGAGCGCAACGCTCTCCTTAAGAACAGGCCAGACGAGCAGTGCGGCGCTCGAATTTACATTCACGTTGAATTCTGGACTGACCGTATTATTGGGGCCCAACGGGTCAGGAAAAACCCATATCCTTAGAGCTCTAAAAGAAACCCTACCTCAGTTTGCCCAAGGAAAACACACGAGATTCATATCAGCAGGTCGAATTGGGACAACCGAGCAGTATCGTTCAATCCACAATATATACGGTGGAACTATTCAATATGAGCAAGCGAGTTTCGGAAGTTATGACCAGCGAGCAAGCCGACACATATTAGAGACACTTGAAGGCGATTATCAAAACATAGCCGAGCGACCCGACATACAGTTGAAAATTCGAGAGCGGCTCAAGAAATTATTTAGACGGGACATCTCTCTTAGGTGGAATAATGGGTCACTAAAAGCTGAATTCTCTTCGGATAGTTCGAGAGGTGCTCCGTATTCGGCAGCGAGGGAAGCATCAGGCCTGCTCCATCTAGTGGGGCTGCTCTCGGCGATTTACGACGATAAGACGGGCGTCCTGTTACTGGATGAGCCTGAAGTATCACTTCACCCGCAATTACAAGCTTTCTTACTAAGAGAAACAATGGGAGTTGCGGGAGCGCCCGGATTGGGCAACAAAAAAATTGTCGTAATCAGCACGCACTCAACCGAGTTCTTAAAGATTGATCACCCCAACGATCTTGCGAACATAGTCTTCACTTCGTCAGTTACAACGCCCCCCACTCAGATACCCGCGACAACTCCTGAACTCAAAAGTCGGAAGGTAGCGGAATTGATTAGTAGAATGGGCCAAGAACATAAGCTCTCGTTCTTTGCCAATTCACCTTTACTGGTTGAGGGACCGTCAGACTCCATCATATGCTCAGGACTTTGTAGTAAGCTCGGTATTCACATCGAGGC
Organism: Agrobacterium sp. CNPSo 3708; assembly: GCF_028674915.1. Taxonomy (NCBI): domain Bacteria; kingdom Pseudomonadati; phylum Pseudomonadota; class Alphaproteobacteria; order Hyphomicrobiales; family Rhizobiaceae; genus Agrobacterium; species Agrobacterium sp. CNPSo 3708. The sequence goes on along the minus strand of NZ_JAQZSF010000006.1, from coordinate 360,523 downwards.
AGGCGGATCACAAATCCTTCCAGTCGTCGGGAAAGGTCAATTTCCTGTAGTTGTGAAACTTTTGAAGTTGATGGGAAAGACGCCGATAGTTCTAGCTGATGCGGACGCGTTTACGGACGGAAACGATCTGGTGCTAGCGTTCTCTGACAGCGAGCCTGCTAATGAGGCGGCGGTGTCGATGTCTCACGAGAGTTTGATCAAACTGTACACAGTTACGCAGACTTCTTTTACCCAACTACTGGAATCCTCATGGTCAGTGATCCAACCCTTGGCCGAAGACACGCTATATTGGAAAAAGAAAAAGGATGATGATAACGAAACGCTACTGAGACGGCGATCTGCATTTTCTGCAATGTTTGCAAACGACGTTGCAGTGCTACCTCCTGAATTTAAAACGATGAGGGTGAGACTGGCAAAGGTGCTCGACGCCTTAGAAGCAGGAGGTTGCTTCATACTCAGGAAGGGGACGATCGAGTCTTACTATGAGACGGATGTTGAAGATCTTGATGGAAAACCCGGAGCCGCTACGGAGGAGGTGATCACCTTCAAAGAGAATAGCGCATCGGCGGTTAAGGAACAATACGCAGATGTTGTAAGGTGCCTAAGTCGTGCGGCACAGACTGAAATAATTGACGAAGCAGAGCAGGTGCGGGATGCAATAATCACGATCTTAGCTCCCATCGTGGCGAAACTTAGAGATAACCCGGACATAGACATCTCCAGGCTTTTGATGACCATGCATCACCCATTTTCCAGCCTGTTCGACATATCGCAAGAGAACGGCTACTTGATAGTCAATATGAGAAGCGAAATCCTTGACATCGATTGCTTCCCTCTAAAAATCAACCCAGCGGATGACCCAATCACTAGTGTGTCCCGACTGATAAGAGGCGAGTAGCGTTTGAAACTGAACAGTGGATTGCCGCTGATGGAGCAATTCACTTGAGTTGCGTACTCTGACTCCGTCGATCTTGGTTCGAATCCAGGTTCCCCAGCCAAATTTCTTTATAGAAAACAGGGCTTACCCCCTCGGACATGTCGGACAAACCGGAACAAACGGCGCACTTCGGTCACACGAAAGTCGGCACACTCTGTTCTAGGCATGTTCTCTTAGCGTGGTACGAGCAATCCAAGTGGCGGTTGTTCGAGACCAGAAATTTTAGTGGTAACCCACGGTAGAAATCACATTTTGACCCCCAAAAAAAAGGCCGCCCGGATTTCTCCGGACGGCCTTTTTCATCGCTACTGGCGATTGGTTGACTCTGCCTTCAAACGAGAACATTTATAGAACAAAAAGGAAGGACCATGCGCGCCCGATCACTCATTACCCCTGATGAAATTTGGACGACGATCAGAAAGCCCTTAAGCTTTCCGATTCTCGTTTGCCACGGCAATGAATGGCAGGTCTGTTATAAGGCGCGGGGCAAGATGCCGGGCGGCAAGATCGTCACCGCTTGGGTCTATGGTAGGGAAAGCATATTCTTTTGCGAGGTCGGGCAAGAGCGATACGTCTTCGATTTGCCAAACCCAGACGAGAAGCCGTTCTTCGATAACGCGTTCAACCACAGCATTGACGAGATAACGCCGGACGGGCACCGCATCCGAAAGCTGGGCGGTGCGCATAACGTCGTGGCGGCAAATGCCATCTACCAGGTGCACAAGTTCAACTCATCAGGCATCATCCGTCTCAGCGAAGGCTGCCGATTCATGGGCCGATCCGATCAAGAAGATTGAGGCTTGCTCGCTGGCAAGATCGTGAACCGGATGCCCGGCGAAACAACCCGGATCGGCCCGACCAGGTTGTGAAGGGGATTGCAGATGTAGTCCAGCGTCACACTATATTCAGCGGGACCAGGCGCCGCGGCCGGGGGGATGGTGATAGACCTGCGATAGGTCTCCCTACCCGCCAGCAGCTTCAGTCCTGCGGTGTATTGAGGAATCGAGTGTCGCTCCTTATTGGCATCGAGCAACCAGCGCTTTGCCACCAGCGGACATATCCGTTTGCGGAAAACAGAAAACTCGACTTCGATCGTCCCGCCCTGCTCCACACTGTCTGCAAGCGCCCTGACATTCTCGTATTCGATGGGAGCGTCAGTATCAGTCACCCAGATCCCAAGATTGACCGAGCCCACCACTGCGAGGGCTCCGACGAAGGCGGCAAAAAGCTTTGTCAAAAATCGCTTCATTGGGATGATCCCCCTTTGAAAAAGCCTAAGAATTTAAGGAACTGCTCGTAGAGCATGACTGTGCCGACAAAGATCGAGATGCAGGTGATGATCACCCATCGCATGTATCGACCGACAATCCGCATATCTCGGATCAGCTTGAATGCGTCGCGGATGTCTTCTTCCGGAAGCTCAACAATCGCTTTGAGAGTATTAAGCTCGTCCGGTCGCAGACCCGCCATCCATTCGCGGGTCTCCGTCGGCAAGTCCCGCATTTTGTCCGGGATGGCAGTTTCGGTCATCTTATAGCTTTCGAGACGAAGGAAGGGAGCGGGGCCTTGGCCACGCTGATGGACCTTTAGCGGCTTTACGGAAGGCGTGTGCCAGCTACCCTGAAAGTATTCGTCATTTCACACCCCTAAAATTAGCCCTGACGTGATCATAGAAACCGGCGCAACGGCCGATCTTGCGATCTTCGAAATCTGCCGAGAATTCCCACCGCAGCTGTGTGTTGCGAGGCTTCTCGGTCCCGTATTTTGGAACCACGCGTGCCATCTTCTGCCGGCACTCATCCGGAAGATCTGGCAGGCTCACGCCGGCCGACGCTTTGCCGCGCGTATCAGCGGCTGCAATGAGCCTCGCCTCTTTGCTGGCACAGCCAGACACGATCAGCATCGCTCCAGCGGTAATCGCCGTCATCCATGTTTTGATTGTCATCTTTGATCGCCTGTTCGAGCCTTGTTTCAAGCTGCTGTTGAATGAGAGCGTCGGCCACCGCACGCTTGCGGTAGTCTTCCAGAGCTTGCGCAGCTGCGTTGCGCTGGCGCTCCATTTCGTTCGCCTTGGCTTGGGCTGCTGTCTTCTCGGAGAGCAGCACATAGCCCTTCAGGATCGCGGAGTCGTGCGAGTGCAGCCAGAGCCGGAAGCCGCCGTAGAGCGACAAGACGACGAGGACGGACGCGATGGCCCGACCTATGATGGTAGTGGGAAGGAAGCTCATAGGCCGCTCGCACACAACTCGGCTTCACCGACCCGCTGCGCATCCCCCATCTCACGGCGATTGACGAGACCGCGGACGATCATGCCGCCCGCTTTGTTGAATGCCGTCTGGGCCAGGCATGCCTCTTCCCATCGCCCGGCCTCGATCCGAGCCTTCGCAGTTGACCGGCACCAAGCCGGGACTCCAAAGTTATAGGATCCGGAGAGCATCGAGGCGCGAACGCTGGTCGGCGCCTTCGCCAGATTCGGCGAGCACGTCATGATCTGCCGGTAATAATCGTCATGCACGCGGCGAAGCAGCATGTCTTTGCATTCCGCACGCGTCTTCGTCATGCCGGGGCCAATGCCCTTCGTCTCGCCGTAGCAGATATCCCAGATCTTCGCGAATGGGTCCCAGTGGGATTTCAGGACAATCCCTTCCCATGGCATGATAGCTTTCTCCACAGCAAGGATCACGGCAGGGTCCATCTTCGCTGAGGTTGCGTAGCGGTCATAAGACGCGTAGCCACCTGCCGCGATGGTCGCCAACACGGTAGCGATGGCAGCCTTACCGCGCGTCGTGGGCTTGATCTTGTTGATCGGCATCTGAAACACCCTTCTGAACCATGATGCGGGAGATAAAGGCGGCGCATGTCGCCGCGCCGGAGAGCGCCGCGAAGATGCCGCGAGGAATGTCGACATATCCGTCGATGATCGGGAGGAAGACCTCGAAGCCGGACAGCAGACCGGCAAGCACGATCCAGCGAATGGACCAGGCGCGTTTCAGCACCTGCCACCAGTTTGTAATGAGCATTGGACGTCCTCCGAAGTGTCGGCACGCGCACCCAAACCCTCCCCTGCGTGGAGATTTTGGTGTGTGGCGTTTTGCCCTCAGTTTTTGCGGATTGCTAGAAAAGATCCGAAGTTAGGACGGATCTAGAGTTTTTGTGCGATTGCCAATTCAGATGTCGCTTGTTATCGCAGTCTAAAATTTCATTAGGGTCTTCGTAATAAATGCTTACGTCGAACGGCTATCGGCCAGAGATAGATGGGTTGCGTGCGCTTGCAGTTCTGCCCGTGCTATTTTTTCATGCAAATCTGCCCGGTTTTTCAGGAGGCTTTGTTGGTGTCGACGTCTTCTTCGTAATCAGCGGCTATCTGATCACGGCCAAGATCTATGGCGACCTCAAAGGTGGCAATTTCAAATTCCTAGATTTTTATGAACGCCGCGCACGCCGGATACTTCCGCTGCTGCTATGCGTAATCGCCGCATGCATGCCGCTGGCGTTCTTCATTTTCAATCCAGGAGACTTCTCTCGATTTGCAAGCAGCATCCCCAAGATTCTCGAACTGAAAGCTGAGGTTTATTTCCGTAAGACAGGGGGTTATTTTGACGCTGTCGATTACCCGCGACCGCTGCTTCACACTTGGAGTCTGTCGATTGAGGAAAAATATTACATAGTTTTCCCGATCATCTTCGGATTTGTTTTTGGTAGATGGCGACACCGGCTGGGCGGAACGCTTATCGGAGCAACTCTAGCGTTTCTGTTCCTGTCAGTGATCCTGACTGCGATTAAGCCGGCCGGCTCCTACTACATGTTCTGGGCTCGGATATGGGAAATCCTTATAGGCGCAAATGTGGCACTTTTCGCGCCATATTTGTCAGCCGTTGTGAGGCCGCGAGCACGTTCCGCAGCGACATGGGCCAGTGTCGCGACGCTCGGAGGATGCATCTATCTATTCGATGAAACTGTGGCGTACCCAGGCGTGCTCTCTGTCATTCCGTCCTTGTCTGCGTGTCTTCTGATACTTTTCACAACGCGGGTATCTTTGCTTGGCCGAGCGTTGTCATCCCGTCCGGCTATTTTTACGGGCTTGCTCAGCTACAGTATCTACATGTGGCATCTTCCAGCATTTGTTATCGCTGAGGAAGCGGGGCTGTTCTCAGATCCAACTTACAAAGCGGCGGTGATCGGAGCCGTATTCGCAGTCTCCTATCTTTCTTGGCGCTATATTGAAACGCCCTTCCGGAGACAGTCCGCGATATCAACCAAACAGTTTCTAACCGTGATGTCAGGATCAATCTGTCTCATTTTACTAGCCTCGTCGATGCTGAAAGACGTCAACGATAAGCGTGTTGCATCCGTTACGCCGCGACACACCAACGATAGTCTAAAGCTGGAAGAGTGCCTTCTTTATAAAGAGTCTCGGTTCTCCGCGACGTGCCACTTAGACGACGCAAAAAAATCCCCGCAAGTCCTTCTTATCGGCGACTCTCATGCTGCGGCTGTATACTCATCTCTGAAGTCATGGGCCTCTACCAGAGGCTTCGAATTAAAGCCCATGACCGCCACTTATTGCTTACCTTTGATCACTGGCTTCCCCGAAAACCGTTCGGAGACCGCCACAAAACGCTGCGAGGAAATTAACAAGCAAGTTCTACAAGAGATCGACTCAAAAAAGCCAGACCTGATAATTCTGGCGGCGTACATGTACCAGTGGTCAGCCGCTGGAGGGTCTATCCCGGTTGATGAACGGTGGTCATACCCATCGTACTTTAGCGATTTCCGAGCGGCTTTATCAAAACTTACCAAAGAACATCGCGTTATCGTTTTGGGGCAAGTTCCAGTATGGAAGAAGTTTCTCCCGGAATTAGTTGCGCAGGAACTAGGCGTGTTCCAAAGCGATCTTAAGAGAATACCTAGGTATTCAGATAGCGGGTTAATGGATGGGCTGTTCAAATTCGACGTTGCGTACCGAAAAACCGTGACGGAAGCAGGAGCGGAGTATGTGTCCGTATTAGACGCTTTGTGCAAAGATTCAAAATGCCCCCGTTATGAGGAAAACGAGCGCGGCCTTCCAGAATTAAGCACTGCTGATTACGGTCATCTATCAAAGCCGGCTTCTGATCACGTTGTCTCTTCGGTGCTTGGCCCACAGTTAGATAAAATTTTGGTCAGAAGTGCCGTTCCATCAGCGGACCGTTAATGACCATCTCCCGCGCAGATATAAAATCTCTTGTTGAACGGCGACGCCTTGATGACTTGGTGGTCGCCTCCTTCATATGTTCACAGGATAAATGCGTCTCTCCAAGTCTGGTCTATCTGATCGGATGACATGCCATAAAGCTGCCCGATCAATTCAGTGACGGGATGGTCTCTGCAGAAAGCGGTTGCTCCTCTGATGAGCATCCGTGCGGCGAATTGCTCTAGTTCGGGGAGTCGGTCCACCAGACTATCCATTGCAGGAGGAATGATCCCAGATCTTGGCGAAAGGGTCCCAGTGAGATTTCAGGACCAGCCCTTCCCATGGCATGATAGCTTTCTCCACAGCAAGGATAACGGCCGGGTCCATTTTCGCCGTTGCGGCATAGCGGTCATAGGACGCGTAGCCGCCAGCTGCGATCGTCGCCAGAACGGTGGCAATCGCAGACTTACCGCGCGTCGTGGGCTTGATCTTGTTGATCGGCACCTGAAACACCCTTCTGAACCATGATGCGGGAGATGAATGCGGCGCAGGTCGCCGCGCCGGAAAGAGCAGCGAAGATGCCGCGTGGAATTTCGACGGACCCGTCGATGATTGGGAGGAAGACCTCGAGGCCGGACAGCAGACCGGCGAGCACGATCCATCGAATGGACCAGGCGCGTTTCAGCACCTGTCCCCAATTTGAGACGAGCATTTGGATTTCCTATCGTGTTGGGACGACAAATGTTTAAGGTATCGGGCTAGTAGGCATAGTGGAGATTGTTGCTCAGGCACTACTCAATCTCTAATAGAGAGTAAGGAAATCGGGAGACCGAATTGGAACGCGAAGTTACAAACCCAACATTGTACACGCTGGGCGATAGCCACTCGCTTTGGAATTTCGCCGGCATCAAGGATGCTAAGATATTCTGGAGAGGCCCCGTAACGATGCATCGGGCAGCTAGGGATGGAATTTCATCACTCGTTCCCAAAAACTGCAGACCGGTAAAAGGTGATATTTTAATTCTCTCTTTTGGGGACATCGACTGTAGAGCGCACATTGCTAAGCAGGCTCACCAACAGGGAACCTCTACTGCAACGCAGGTGGACTTGCTGACAGCAAGAATCGGCCATGAGATCAGTCGATTTGAAAAGAAGTGCGAAGCAACGCTTGCCTTTTGTTGCATACTCCCTCCTAACCATATTGATCTCCCATGTGAATTTTATGGATCGAAGGACGAATGCCTGGAAGATGCGAAACTTATTCGAGATCGGATGAATAATAATCTAAAGCATATTCTTCCCTTGATTGATTTTCGCTCACACTTCACTGATCAGGACGGTCTCCTTGATGTGCATCGATCCGACAAGAGTGTCCACATAGATTCTAGGGAGGCCGCGCCGATCGCAAAAGCTCTAAATAGTTTTTTTGGTACCACTTACACTACGGTCAGCCCTCCCTGGCCAAACCCAAGCCCCGCCGCACAGCCTGCCTATATATCTCCGCTAAAAAAAATGCGCAGAGATGTGAAGGCAAAAATCTTTCAGATTCTTCGCGCTATTTAACTTGCTGGATTGGGTAACCTACTACGGCCAGTATGAGTTGTTAGTCGCGTAGTCGGCAGGCAAATTAGGGAGAGATTTTAAAGCGAAATACGAGCTATAGAGAGGCTGCCTCCATGCGGCGGCAGCATCCAGAACCAACCACCATTCGGAGGCTTTCACTTCAACGAGACCGGTATCGGTCTTGATGCCGATGATGCGGTCTGGCTTATTCATGTTCATCGCCGCTTGCGCCAGTGGCGTGACTTCCTGCATCCACCGGGTCATATCACCCGGCGTTGTGCCGAAGTGATGGACACCGCGCTCATCTCCGAAATCGTAATCGAAGCCGAGAGAGAGGCGGCGGTTGACTTCTTCAGTCAACATTTCAGGGGTCGGTACAGCCGCAAGCAATTCATGGCCGTTCCAGACTTGTCGGGCGTCCATAGGAGCCGTCGGAATCTCTATTCCATCGACGAAGTAAGCAGGTGTTGTTTCATCTGGGCCATCATAACTGCCTAAATAATGGCCATGCCCGTCAACAAAAAAGCGTTGCGTCATAGGTATGCCCTCACCAATAATTTCCAATTTGCCGTGGTAAGCTGCTGCCAAACACCATCGGACCATCGCAGAGTAACTGCAATCCCGCCGTTGCCAACGCGCGCATATACATTCGTTGCGTCGGCAGAAACCAACACTCCGTAACCAGATTGATTGCCACTCGACCCCCAAGGAACTGCCAGTATCTCTCGCCCAATTCCGAAACCATATTCATCGGTAACGCAGACAAGATAGCCATCATATCGCCGAGGCTTACTACCAAAACCGTGAGCCATCGTTAGAAGCGAACCATTTGTTAGCGTCTGAAGCGCACTCTCAAACGGTTGAGAAGCCCCAGTTAATGCAGTGCCATCAGCTTTACTAATACTTGACAGCACGTAGTTGGCAGAACCAAGTGAAACAAGCTCAACGATGTCACCAACGGCGAGCACGATATTCGCGCTTCTAGGCAAAATCAGGCTTGCAGCGTTGTGCTGCAACGTGAAGGCACCTGTTGCACGAAGCTGGATGCGGGTTCCCGCCGGCGTGACAGTGCTGATGCCCGCGACCACAGCCGTGCCGCTCACGTCAAAAAAGTTACCATTCGCAGGCATAGCAATCACAGGGGCGGAAGCGATCGTCGTTCCCTTTGCCAAGTGCTGACGCTGTGTGAAAACATTAGCTGCATCCGTCCGCGCAACCACGCCATATGTCGGCGAGATTGCAGCGCGCCAGCCATTCCCGGAACTATCCAGGAAGAAAGTTGCCGTCTCACCCTGATTGATGACGATCGACGTCGCGCCGAGGATAGTATCTGTGCCGCTCCGGCTCACCGTGACCGAGCCGACCTCGGCGGAGACGGTCAACTCGAAGGCATCCGATGCCGCCGCGGCGAAAGCCGCGCGTGGCAGTGTCAGGGTTTTTCCAGATGCAGTAAATGAGATGGACTTCCTGTTATCGTCGACCGTCGCAGTATAATCGATCGACTTTGACGATCGAGCGGCGCGAGGATCAGCGAATGGCTTCACATCGGTGGCATTGATCTGCGCAAGCATCTGATCGACGGAAAACATCTCACTAGAAACGCCGCCCGAACCATTCGGACCTGCAGCCATGACCTTGTGATCCCGCGAAGGCACTCTAACGTCCGGGCGTTCGTACCAGGGGGACAGTGGGAATGGGGTATAGTCAGCCATATCAAGCCCTTGCCGAGAATTTCACGATCAGACGAACCATCTCATCGATTAAGCATCGCTGGGAGATTTGATAGCGGTTGAGATTATAACCCGCCGATGAGCCGTCAGGCTTGAAGATGCGCCAATGCTGCATCCCATCGCCGGCACCACTATCGACTACCCCGAGATCAAAATTCCGCGGCATTCGCGACCAGTTATAAGTATGACTGTAGGGCGCGTATGAGCCATGTGTATCGAAACCCACGATCGAAGATGTCAGGTCGGTGATCTGGTTGAGGAAGATGTCAGCCTTGTTAGAAAGCGAAGTAATAACCGCAACATTCGAAGCATTCGTAACAACTTTAGCGATCAGCATTTCGTCATACGTTGTATCGAAAGCGATGTTGTCTTCAGTCAGGCCACCCGGATTATATAAGGCGTCCGAAAGATCCTTCAGCGAATAGCCATCGTTCGGGTTCCATCGCAAATGATAGGTTTTGCTCGGCAGGGTCATGAAATCCTGCTGAAGGGTTGTGACGTTGAAGATGCCACGATGGACAAAGTTGTAACCTGGCATGAGCCGCACGGTGTTTGCGGTGGGTGAGATCACAGGCAGGCGCCCATCCGCCGTCTGCACCTCCGGAAAAATGGGAAGACGCACCCGAGCCTGGTTCATCAGCACATAGTTCGCATCTCCAGCTCCACCCGTCGCAGCGTCAACTATGTTCTGGATTGCCTGTAGCAACTGCGTCAGGTCAGCCGGGTCCGGCGTTAGTCCCGCGGCAGCAATGACGGCCATGATCTCGCGTTGCGGATGCTCAATAGCGGCGGCTGGAACGCGAGATCCCGCAATCGCACCCGGCGTGTTCCTGTCGACATAGGGCGCGTTCGGATCTGTCGAGCCAAAAGGCTGATTATATTTCATGAGGGGCCTCTATTCGGGAGGAATGAAGAAAAGCGGATTGCCGTATTCATCGCAGAGGCCGGAGGAGCCTCCATCGGAAAGAACAGTCCATTGTGTCCAAAGCTGAAGGACGGGTAGCGTCCAGGCGGGCGCCATCTTTCTCATAAGGCAGAGCAGCTGCTCGGCACCTCCGAAGGAGAAGAGAGGATCGTAACCCACCTCCCCCACGCCTGCCTCGAAGTAGCTGACGGACACGTCTTGAACGCGCACGATCCAATAGGTTTCGTCTGTATAGCGACCGGTCGTGTGAAACCCGGCGCACTCAGAAAATGCGCATTCGAACAGGCCAGGCTCCTCGACCTCAATCTCGAAGCCGTAATCAGCGGCCAGACGGACGAAATCACGAGGATGATTGACGCCTTCCGCCAAAACCTTTCGCGACAAATCCTTCATCCGTTCAGCTGTGGTGCGCTCGGTAGACGCGAAACAGCTTTCCGGAAGACCGTGATCGACCTCCCACTCTGACAGCAGTTCGTTGGCCCCTTGCACTGTCGCCTCACGCGTCAGCGCAAAGGCCCGCGCATACAGCCAGACAAAGCTGTCGACCAGAACACGCGTCAACCGCGCCAGCACGGAACCGAGATCGAGCGCCTGCCCATCGGGCGTGCCCCATGCCGGACCCTGCGGCCACATGGAAAGAGCCGCTGTGATCAGGTCATCATTCTCCGGCGCAGAGAGAGCATCCTCCGGGCCACGCATCGTCGCCCTGCTGCGCTCCTCTGAAGGCAACCTCGTAATGGTCGAAAACGCAGGATCACGCGCCATAGGTCATCACCCCAGGAACGGGAAACTGTCCATTTGTCAGGATCACGTCATCGAGTGGCAAGGCGAGGATATGGCGCTCTTCGCCTGTCACCTGCGATATCACTTCCGATATCCAAGATCGGGAAACCGCGAAGGTGTCGCCCGCAATACCAGGTCTGCATTTTTCGACATACATCTTCGCTAGACCAAGTTCGATCGCCGCACGCACATCGGCAGTGTCGTTCGACAGGCCGTGAATGGTGACGTCGATAGGGAAAGGAGTTGGAGCAACGGCGACATTGTCATCGATCCGGATCAGTCGCGCCGCGTCGATCGCATCTTGTACCGCGGACACATCGCCAGCGGTTGGGATGTAGTTTGGCCGGCCTTCAAAAATGAAGAAGACCGCGATAAAGCCCGGCGCTAGCGGACTGCGAAACGCCCAAGCCTTGCGAACGCCTGGCACACCTAGCGCAATCGCCTCATAATCCGTCAGCTTGCCACCACCAGGAGGGTTGCGCTTACGGAACAGAGCACGCGCACGCACGCCGTCGTCATCCTCAACATCCGCTCCACCCCCGATGCCATCGCTGGCAACTACGAACTCGTCGCTGAGATCTGGCCACAGCACCTTATCAGCAAGAATGAGAACGCCATCCGCGTTGCGGTTGGTCTGCGATCCGCTTGCCTCCGCCTTCACCGTAAAGCTGATGAGGCCGTAAAGGCTGGAGCTTGCTGGTGAGATGGAAACATAGGTCTGGTTGCCGGAAATGAAGCGGATGCCGGCTGGATAGGTCTTGCTGGGCGTCGCCTTGCCGTTGATCTTTCCTGAGGCAGGCGCCGCGGGCTTGCGAAAGATCCCGACGTCGCCGGCATGAAGCTGCAGAAATCGACCTGTGGCCGTACTGAGAAACATCTGCCTTGCGAGATAGGCCATGCGCAGTTCAAATTCATGCGACAGGCCTGCAAGCACTTTGCCCAGCACCGTGACGAAATTATTTGCCAACGCGGAATCGGTACCTGGCATGTATTGCCGGAAAGCACCGCGGATGCGCGCCGATGCGTCAGCCAGTGGGCGGATTTGCCACGCCATCAATCTGTCTCCAGAGCAGTTCGAATTTACGATTGTAGATCCGGGCACCATCGCGCCCGTATAGATCGACTGTCAGATCGAGACGGTTGGCGGCACGATCCGCGACAGCTGTCACATCGACCCGCACAACAGCCTGTTGGCCGATCAGCGGCTGAAGCGCTTCACGAGCGTAATCTTGCGCGCGTAACTCTATCCCTGGCACTAGTGCGGAGCGGCGAAGAAGCCAGAGCCGCGACCCGATCGGCGTTTCGTTCGCCATCATGTCGAAGCTGTCGCCAAACCATCCGCGATTTTCATCGCCGGAACGAAGTTCGCTCTCTTCGACACGACGGTCGGTCATCAGGCAGATCAGCACTTGCGTATGCAATCCTTGCTCTGCCTTCAGGTCTCCGGGCGCTGTTGGATGCGTCAGAGGGTTGAGAACAAGGTCGCCAACGATCCCGTTCCAGTCGAGATCGGGCGCGCGGTATGGCTCCTCGGCCTCGTCGACCGGAATGATCTTCAACATGCAAGTGATCCTTAAACCGGGTCGCCGGTATTTGAAGAGCCGGGCTGCACCCCACCATGATAGTGAGTATCGCCGATGTTCTTACCGTTGTGCCGCACGGTACCGCCGCTGAAGTCGAAGCCGTCTGCAGAAATACGCAAGGAATTTCCACCCTTCGTGATCGTGTAAGCGGCACCTGTCACGTCAACCACTATGCCGTCACCCATCACCACTTTGATGATATTGCCAGCCGCATCGTAGAGCGCAGCGCCCCCGCCCGGAATATTTTTCGGACGGTGTCCCGGATGTTCGCCACCGACAACATAGCTCTGATCGTCATCCCCATTTGGCGATAGCAGCAGACCTTTGGCACCTTTGACCGGCTGAGAGGCAAACCCATGCGGTTCGATACGATGAATTTTCGTGTACGCGTCTCGGAAGAGACCTCGGCCCGAAACGAACTGCTGCCCGTCACGCTCGACATTCTCGCCGTCAAGCTCGATGCGCTTCCCGCTCATCACTCATCCTCGATTTCCGCTGGCGTCGAGCCAGGAGCCGCATAGGCTTTTGATGACTTGCCGCGCGGGTTCTCGCCGCCGAGCGACCGAGGATCGGCAACGTTTATCGTCGCGGTCGTTCCTTCGCCATCCGCGACCTGGTCGAGCGTGACGGACTTTATGATCATCATGCTGCGGATACCGATCCAGTCATCTTCGACATAGACCAGCCAGTTTCTCTTCCAGATGTTGCCACCCTCGTCACGCCAGCCTGTAACCTTGATCGTCGCCGTCGAACTATCGCCGACACCTCGTTTTACGGTCCATTCTGCCCGCGTTTTCATGCGGTCGACCGTCGTCTCACCTTCATGGTGGATGATCATCGGTCTCTCGCGGGTAACACCCTTATCGTTGGCAGTAGCCTCCGATCGAAGCTGTTGTTTCGTGCTACCATCGCTCGACTGACCACGAACCTTGACTTTGCTATAGCGCCCTTTTTCGGTGAGGCTGGACGACGCGGACAGGATATTCTTGCCGAAAAACAAACCACCGACATGAGTGCCTTCCGGCTTGGTCGCAAGCTTCAGCTTTCCCTGCGGCGTGTCGTGGATCAAGATGCCTCGACCGCGAGCCCGTCGCTCGATCGTCTTGAACAGCGTCTCACCGGGCCGCAACTTGTGCCGCGGCTCCTTCGGAAGTTTGCTGTCGCTTTCAACCCCGATGTTTAACCGGTCCAGTTCCTTCGCGATTGCAGCGAGATCCTTGTCGAGAAACTCTCCTGTCGGATGATCGCATGAGCACTCGGTAGCATCCACAGTGCGGGAGCAGACAGTGACTGAGAGCGATCGGCTTCGCGCATCGTGACTGGGCGCCACGTCGCGCACGTAACCGGTCAGCAGCAAATCGCTTCCGGCCTTGATCGTAACATCTTGCCCCGGCAAGACACCAACTCCATTGCCGCTTGGGACAAGATCAAGCGAGGCTGTGCTCACAGCCTCTTCCGCCGAAGACGACAGTGATATCGACTTGTAGGGCGGCAATCCGCTGATGGTCAGGTTTTCCAGCATTACGAAGCCAGTGCATCAAAATGGGTTGGCATGACCAAAGGCGTCGCCGCCCCTGCAATATCGATCATCGCTTCTGCGCGGTTTGCATCGCCGTACAACTGATAGGCCAGCACGGTCGAAGGCAAGGAAACGCCCGTTTGCACCCGCACGATCGGCGCTGCATTGGCGGCCAAATCGGAAATCAAACGGCTCGACACCGCGACCAATGACGCCAGCCAGGCAAACGTCTCTGCGCCTCCCGCGCCAAGCGCCGAAGCTGCCGACAAAGCGATATCGCCGGACGATGCCATCCTGCTGCGCGCGCGTCGCGCTGATGGCCTTGAGGGCCAATCGACGCGGACGCCAGCGATGGCGAGCGCCATGGCCTGCAATATCTGCAGAACGGGCAGCGTGGTGCCGTCAACCTGCAGAGCGGAAGAAATCAGATCGAAATCTGATGCAGCATCCACACTTTCCGCCACGACCCGTGTCAGCGACAGGACCTCCAACGAGAAGCTTTGCGCAGATAGGTTGGGCGTCGCTGCGATACGGGTTGCAAGATCTGCAGCATCTTCTGCGTCCGTAACGATGACCGCGGCAAGATCCTCGATCCATCGCAGAATGGCCATTCGGTTGGCAGACATCGATAATCCTCAGAAGAAGGCCGAAAGCTCTACGCTAACCGGACCTATATTGAATGTGGCAGCAACGTTCACATTCCCGATCGACAAGCTTCCACCGACTTCGTTTGATGAAGGGACGAACGTCACCTCAAAACCGATATATCCATTTCGGCTCTTCTCGCGAGACCGTCGAAAATTCTGTGCCGTCGCCAACATCCCACCGTCGATCGGCAGGATCAGATAACCAGGTCCGCTGGCAAGAAACGCCGCGGATAAATTGTGGGCCGCGATATCAGCATCATCGCCAACGACATAGATGGTGGCATCGAAAGCAGAAGTGGCGAGGCCAAGTTCTTCAACGACAGTCTGACGCCCGCCTGCATACTCATGCAAGGCCAGACGCTTTCCGCCGCTCAGATCGTCATACTCGACCCAAAAGGGCACCCCGCGATAGCTCGCGAGGCGCAACGTTCTCGGCCAGTCCCTCATTACTTCAACTCCTAATAGCCACCACCTCCGCCACCAGGCTGGTTAGCGGAAGGCGGCATGGAACGTCCTGTGTCTGCGTTCACGGCACTGCGCGGTAGGTTCGTGGCGCTGGCCTGCATGCGGTTGAAGCTTTTAGCGCTCTCGGCGAGCGAGGCTGCCGCCGATCTGATCGCCTCGGCAACATCGATGCCAGCGACCCTGAAGAAACCGGCACTATCCTCTACTGCCTTGCCGGCGTCGCGCCCACCGTCTGCGACAGCCTGACCTGCCTGCTGACCAGAGCTTTTCAAGCTGTCGATGTCGATCTTCAGAGCGCTCTTCCAATCCTCTTTGGAGGGTAATGAGATTGAAGGAAGACTGGGGAGGCCAGCCATAACTGGCTGCGCCCCGATCGGCTTCAACTCGTTTGGAAGACCGCGCGGCAGAGAGAACGGTGCATCAGGAACGATCGGTCGCTGTCCGGGAACAGGCGCGGACGCTTCAGGTGATTGACCATTGGTGTACCCTCTACCCCCACCCGGAAACTCTGGAAGTACGACCGGCCTGCCCTGTCGACCTACCGAATCTTTCGGACGACGAGGATCATCCGCTCCGGCGCCATATCTGGAACCCCAGTATTCACCTAGGAACTTCGGGTCGCGATAGCCGCCCTCATAAGCAAGATCCAGTTCGTCCTGCTTGCTCAAAACCCCGAGGTTCCGTTTCCACCAGGACCAGCCGCGCTTCTCCATCCCCACCTGTCTTGCGTTGTATCGGTCGAGATCGTTGACCGCTCCATCAATGATAGGCGTGGCGGCAGGAGCGATGGCCCCGCCGAGGCTCGTCCACATCTTGTCCCAACTGGCAGACATCTTGTCGAGGCGGGACTGAGTGTCGCTCAGAACACGATTGAGATCGCGGAAAACAACACCGTCGACCTCCGCGCCATTCACCGTTTTCAGAAACTTTTGCAAGCTTTCCTCGCTGGTGATCAGCGACTGCATGCCAAGGCGGAACTCCTGGTCGGTAAAAAGCAAAGGCAGCTTGGACAGATCGCCATCGAGCGCCTGCTTTGACAGGCGAACGAACGCAGAAACCGCGTCCTCTCCCGCCTTCTTTGCAGCCTCCATCTCCTTGCGGAGATTGATACCAAACCCGGCAAATTTCTTCGACGTGTCTTCCGCGAACATCTTGCCGAAGATGTTTTGGGCCTGCGTTGCGGCACTGGAAGCGTCGCCCGTATCCTCTCGGATCGTCTGAAGGATCGCAACAAGCCTTTTAAGGCCGTCTTCGCCCTCGTATCCCAGCGAGGCAAAGCTGTTTGCAAGCCCGGGAATATACTGCGCCATGTCCTTTAGTTCGAACTGGCCTGCCTTGCCGCCCATGACCATGATGTCAAAGGCGCGCTGCAGCTCACCGGTTTGCAGTTTAAGAGCAGAAGCCGCTTTAATGCCGGTGTTGGCAATGTCTTCTGTTGCGGCACCAGAGGCTTGAGCGGTCGCCAGAACAGATGGCAGGAACGCCATGGCCTCTTCAAGAGACTTGCCCGACGCGACAAGAGTGTCCAGCGCTTCGATCGCGGGCTGCACACTGCTGTAACCCAGATCTTTTGTGACTCTCTGCGCCTCCTCGAAGGCGCGCTTCGTCTGCTCTGCTGTCGCATCGGCCGTGACACCGATCCGGGTCATCTGTCGTTCAAGAGCCGCGAAGTCCTTCACAGCCCGCGCGCCGGCGTAAGCGATCGCCGCAGGTGCCGCGTAACGCGAAACCGCTGCAAAGGCGGTTGCCGAGGTCCGAGCGAGAACGCCCTGCTGTCGATTCAGAGCGGCCGCGCGGTTGTTGACTTGCTCAAGCTTGCTGGCAACGCCTTTTAGGACGTTCCCGGTCTTGTCGACCGCCGACACCTTCAGCCGGGCTTCAATTTCTCTCGTCATGGCTTGGACTTTGCCTTCCTGATAAATCGGGTCGCCCACCAGGCCAGTTCAGAAAGCGTCATTCCTTGGACGCGGACTGGGTCCCATCCGAGCCGGAAGACGAAGTCGTCTCCAACTTCGAGGCATCCGGCTTTTCCTGAAAAAAATCGCAGATCGCATTCTGAAGTCGACGAGCGTCGGTGGCACTGATCGCATGGATGAACTCATAACCGGGCTTCTGGATCAAACGCTGCGCGTACTGGTCGATCCGCTCAGGATAAACCAGCACAGCCATGCCACCGCCGGCGACCGGCTGCCATTCGCGAGGCTCGCCGATACCTGACATGAAGGTATCGGCGTAGGTCGGTTCACGAAGCTCGATGCTGTCGAATTTTACGTCGTTGACGGTGTAGTGTTTCGAAAGCTGAACCTTCATCAGGATGCCGCCTTCCTGTAGCCCTCAAATGTGAGCGAAAGACCGGTGACTTCGCCGTTCATACGGTTGATGGAAGCCTCACCCGATAGAAACGCGTTGGTGAAGTAATGCGTCCGACCGCCAAACTCCTCGATGAGCGTGGCGTTGAAGCGATTGCCAGAGATCAGCGCGTCATAGTCATGATCATCAGCTGCCGCGAAGCTGATTTCGCATGTGCCTGGCTTGACGGTCCCGGCGCGATCGACAGAGCCATCCTGGTTGGCGATCGCTTCAACCGAGTTCCGGCCCGGCGACATGGTAACCGTCGAGCGCAGCGAGATCAGCGTGCTGTTCGAAAAGCGCAACGTCATCCGCCCGCCGAAATCATTGCTCATATGAGCCTCCTGTTAGATCTGAGTGGTTTCAGCGGAACTGGCTGTAGACGCGCGCGAGACCGGCGAAGATATCGAGCGCGTTGACGAAATCGAGCGGCAGGCTGGCGTTGATCCGATTTGGATTTTCCGGATCACGCGTCACGACCATCGCCTCCAGAGCCGCAGCGTCATTTTCCAACACACCCGGCATGGATCGGTAGCTGTGATACAGCGTCGCCTTGATGTCCCTCGGCGTCGAGATTGCCGCAAGGTTGCTCGGATTTTCGTCCGCAAGAGCCTTGTTCGAATGCTCGTATGCAAGATCGGCGCGGAATTTCTTCAGCGCATAGGTGAGCTGATAGACGCGCTGGATGTCGCGGAACGTCGTATCCGGCGCACCGTTCGTCGTCTGCTGGTGGGTGATGATCTTGTCGATCGTCACTTCACCACTGCGGTTTACCATCCAGGTCGACACACCGTTCTTCAGGAAGGCATCACGCGTCGCGTAATCCATCCAGTAAAGACGATCGCGAGGAGCGAGAACGTCCTCGACGACAAGGCCGGTCTGGTTGCGCGAAACATCGCCGTTCGATCCGCCACCAAGCCACGGCGCGATGCGAGCGACGAAGGCAGAAACCCATTGGTAGTCCGGAACACCGAAACCACCACTGGCAAACATCGGGATCATCGTCAGGTGCCAGGTGTCGCGGGCGAGTGCGAAGTTTACCAGGTTCGCCGATGTATCCGTTTTTGGATAGAAGGCGTGACCATAGATCTGCTTCGCGTAAGACCAACGGCCGCTGACCTCGCTGAGGAAGGTGTTCAGCAAGGCCAGGTTGGTTGTGTCACCGAAGGCAGAGACGATGATCTCGAATGGATCGTCATTCATCGCCGCCAGGATATTCGACAGCGATGGTGCTCCAGCGCCTGGCACCGAGACTGCAAACGTGAACAGGCTCTTGAACGCATTGACGCGATCGAGAACTGGCACAGAAATGTCGATACCAGCTGCATATGTCCCCTTATGCCGCGCGGTCAGTGTCACGACGTTGGTGGCAGCGGTCGCTGTGTAAGGCAAAGAGCGATGCGAAAGCCGGTTGTAATAACCATTGATCGCAGCAGCGAGCGCCGTTGCCAGCGTAGCCGCAGTCGTTCCAGCCGCGATCTGCAGGGCGATCAACTCACCCCCGATCTGGATCACACCCTGCCCGCCATCGGACGGGGGCGCGGCGATCGTGATCGTGCGCTGCTCGGCCGTTCCGCTATCAGCCACGTTGCCAAGCCAGATTTCCTGTGCAGGCGCGTTCTTACGCGCCGCGATGAACATGCTTTCCAACATGGAACCTGCGCCAGCGAGCGTACGCGCATCCATGTCGGTGTTGCAGATCGCAATCTGACCGGCCGCAAGAGCGCCGCTAGCCAGACCGTGACCAAGCAGGATGATGCGCGTTTCGGCTTCGAACTGGCCGCCGGACTGCACGTCGAAGGTAAAGATCGGAGCCGTCAGAGCGGCAGGAATGTTCGATACCATTTACTTACCTTTCCCAGACGTACCGCTCTGCTGCGGCTCTTCAGGAACTTTTTCGAGCGCGCCTTCAGCCAGAAGCCTCGCCTCGTAGGTGTTGAATTCGTTGATCGGTCGGCCATCCTGCGGCCAGTCTGGCTCGCCGCCGGGCATAGGAATGCGCTGGCCTTTGACAGGCCTGTAAAGCTCGCTCATGGGAGGCTCCGGTTACGTGAAATTGACAACGGCGCCGTGAACCGGACCGTTCGTGTTGAGGTCCACACCCTGCAGACGTGGAAGGATGGCCGGCTGAAATTGCCCGGCCAGGCTCTGCAGCTTCGCCTTGGCATAAGACTGCTCGGATAGCTGATTGAAAACCGAGGCCAGAGGTTCCGGCAACCCGCCAGCTGTCGCAAATTCATCGTCGCGGATCGAACAATGAAACCGCATATTGACGCGCTGGAACCGAAGCCCAAGCTCTGGAACCGCAAACGTCTTCTGGTCGATATCCTCGACCTGCCGGACGATCTTGCGCCACAAAGCGCCCCGCTGGCTAAACATGAGGCAGTGCCGGACCTGCGCGCAAAGCGCCGCAAGCACGAGGCGGCCTTCAGGATCAGTTTCTGCAGCGTCGGCGTATTCTTCGCCGCCATCTCTGGCGACGATCGCGATCTCGGCAATGACCTCAAGAACCGCGCTAGCAACGCTGTCTGTGTCGGCGGACGCGAGGCCTCGAGGTTTCACCCCGCTTTCTAGCGTGTAAAGCGAAAGAACCGGTGTTCCATCTTCAGAGGACCGATCAAGATCCTCCAACGGCGCGGCCTTGCTGTCATAGACGCGGCGACCGGCGAGGGTCGGAAACGCAATCTCGCCGGCGATCGCCTCGGTCGGGCAAAGGGCTTCGATAGCCACAAGTCGTAGTGCCTCAGCTGACAGCATCGCCAATCCTCGTCAGATACCAGGCCGGACGGTTCGATCCGTCCGGTTCTTTGGCCTCGATTTTCCAGACATCAGTTGCGGTCTTCACCCTGTCGCCTCGCCTCGGCTCGTAGAGCCATGCGCCAACGTGAGCCGACAGCACTGCATCATAGGAAACAGTGCTGTTGCGAGGCCCCGGATCGGCAGGAAGGTGCCGGGCGATACGATCACTGGGAGGCTCCAGATCGATGGTGCCCATGAAGTCGAATGGCAACCGATCAGGATCGGCACCACCCTTCTTGTTCACGTCAAGACCTTTCGACCAAGGCAGAAGGCGACAAAGCGTGACGTCGAAGATCTCGGCGCACGCCGCCTCGGTAAAGGCCCGAGCCGCCTGCCAGTCAACCATTAGGTCGACCGGACAGCAGCTTTGCGATTTCCGCTTTTGTCGCCTGCGAATACCGCTTTCTCGTCATCGGAGAGGTTGTCGAGGTCAACCTCCTCGTGGACGACCTCATCTTCCTCATAAGACTGGCCAGGCTTCAGAAACTTACCGGCGTAATAGCCGGCCTCAGTTACAATCTTCGGTGCCATGTCGAGTTTCCTTCAGAATTGGCCGACTGATCCGAGGATCAGAAGGCTTTGGCGCGCAGCAGCATTTCAGGACGGGTCGCGATGAACAGCGGGTAGCTGTAGATTTCGACACGGTCCCATTCGTCACGTCCGGACACGTCGGAAAGGATCATGCCGACCTTTTCCTGACCACGCTTGTTGAGATAAGGCTTGAACTCACTCGCCGGCGCCCAACCGACCTGGAAGGCGTTGCGTGCGCCGATCGGGAAGAAGCGAGCCTTGTCGGTAGCGATTGCAATCGCACTGCCATCGTCCGTGCCACGGTAATTGATGAACGCGATGCCTTCGAAAACAACAACCGAATAGCCTTCGATGTTCTCCAGATCCATCGCACCTTCGGTGTTGAGCTTGGTCTCCTTGTACTGCTTGTGATTGACAAGCATATCGAAGAAAGTGTCGCCGACGAGAGCCCCGACGCGCGTGTTGGGGGTCCAGACGCCTTTCGCAGCCTTCTGCATGGCGCGCTTGATGTCTCGGCACTTCTTGCGAATGTCCTTGGTGTCGTCATCGAGCTCGAAGTCGATCTCGGCAGGTTCTGCGATGCCCCAGAACTGGTACCAGTCGACAAGGACAGTCGTTCCGTCTGCGTCCAGAACTTTACCCTGTACGGCGCCAAAACGCATATGCTCCCAGGTCAATTCGAGATCGTCAGTGATCTGCGCGGTTCGGGTTGCAACCTCGTCCGCAACTTCAACGGTCTGATCTTCCAAGGGAAGTGCAGCGACGCTAGCGAGTTCGATGGCGTATATCGTTGAACCCTTGGCAAGGCGAACCGCTTCCATCGTGCGGACGCGTGATCCGCGAGGGATAAGTTCTTCCGGCGGCGCACCAGTGGGAGATGTCGGGATCAGAGCGAGTGTGCCGTTACGGTCGACGATAGCGATCGTGCGGGAGCGCGAGTAGATTGGCGCGAAAAGGCCGAGAGAACCCAGAAGCTGAGGCTTGTACTCGACGCGGTCGATTACCTCTTCCTGGACTTCGATCAAACCCCAGGCGTTCTGGTTGAAAATGTCTGCCACAAGAGCCATTGAGTTGCCCCTCCTTTATCGGGCTGCAATGCCGAACGCGGCGAGCTGGGCAAGCGCGGCGGTTTTCTGACTGTCGGTGATGCCATTCGCCCAGACCAACACAGCGGCCTGAATTTCGGAGTGGCGGGCTGTATAAGTCCGGCGAACGTCGACGGTTGTGGCGTCACAGCCCTCATAGAGGATCGCCACAGCGTTCTGCGAGCCATCGGTCGCGGCGGGGTTGAACGGCACAAGCTTTTTGCTCGCCGTCACGCGGCCAAGAACCGCACCTGGGTCGAGTTTGCCGCTACCAGCTGCGATGAGCCCGGTCTCGCGGGAACGTAAACCATTCGCTTCAGAGACCAGATAGTGCGCCGTGCGACGCAGATTTTCAGAAAGAACAACCATAAAACTGATCTCCTGTTAGCGGCGCTTGTTGGCGCGGTCGACGGATGCGCGGAGGGATGTGCGGCTTTCGGTCTCAGAGCGTTCGCTCGATCCTGGCTGTGCCAAGCCAGCCGCTGCGGAAAGGCGCTGATCCTGGTAGCTCGCGGTCGACGACTTGCCACCCTGGGAAGTACCAGGCTTCGGTGCAGCAGCCAGCGCACCCTTGATGGCGTCCTCCGAGAGATCCGTGTCGATCAGCGTTTCTGCCAGAGCTTCACGACCCTTGGCTTCTTCCAGCGCCATCACACTCTTGCGGCGAGCCTGGTACGCGACAACAGCGGTTTTCGCCGCTTCAGCCTTTGCGCTTTCGATATCGGCGGCATTATCGTCCGCCTTGGGCTTTTCCGTCATTTTGGGGGTCTCCTTAAGTTGACGGGTAGGTGCCGTGGCGGACGCCAGGGCTTTCGATCCAGCCTCTTCGTGAGACCAGTTTTTCTTTTCAGCCATCGCGACAAGTCGTTCCGGCGCATGCGAGTAGACGCGGTAGTCGTGGGCCGCGACGGTCCTGCTCTTTGTATCCGCGACAGAGGTCGCAAAGCCGCGTTCGACAGCCTCGTCGGCGGTCAGCCAAAGCTCGGTCTTCATCTCCTCGCGGATATCGGCGGGATCGTCGCCCGAGACGTCCGCATAGATGCCAGCCATGCTTTCGGCCTGCTTCTGAAGATACTTTGTGAAGCTCTCCACATCTTGAGCCGTACCCCAAACGCCGCCCGATGGGTCGTGGATCATCATCATCGCGCCCTTGCGCATGATGCGCTCCTCGCCAGCCATGGCGATCAGCGAGGCACTCGAGAAAGCGACAGCATCAACGATGACGGTCACCTTGCCCTTGTGGGCCTTAAGGGCGTTGAAGATCGAGACGCCGTCATCCGTATAACCACCGCCCGAGTTGATCCGGACTGTGATATCGGTATCGCGCCCGACTTCAGCGAGTGCTTCGATGACTTCGCGCGCCGTGAAGCCGGCGTCCCAATAGTTTTCGCCAACGAACCCGTATAGAACGACTTCGCCGTTAACGAGAACGGTCATGGTGGATTTCCTTCAAACAGGAGGCTGAGTTGATTGCCTCAATCTCTTGCCTGGCAGCCCAGGGCAACAGAGCGGGGCAAATTGAAGCGGCACGGGCCGCTTCAACATGACATCAGGTCGAGCCATCAAACTGCGTCAGCATCGCCGGAAGAATTCGATGGACGGCAGACTGGCTTCATGGCTGAGCAAGACGCGTGCGCCGCGAGCCGACTGAATACTTCGGCCCAGCGAGGTCGAAGCCTGCACCACTGGAACCTTGCAGCGATGGACTGCAATGTCGGCAGCCATGTTGGCAACGGTCGCGGGCGTGCTTTTCAGTTCGCGGGCGATGGTGTCATAGACTGGATATTCAGCGGCAACCGTAGCGGCCGCAGGTGCAGCAATGAACGCGCCGGCGAAAAGCGCCAGCGCGACGAAGGCAATACTTCGAAGCGACTTCATATCTTCATCCTGTGTTGAAAGAGTAACCGGTACCGCCGATCTCGGATATTTCAGAACCTTAAATTCCAGCGCCGCGACACGCGGCAACCATTCGTTTTTGCCTGACAGGCCGCTTGCAGCTTAACCAGTTCCTTATCGAGATCTGCGATGCTGCTGGACGCGACCTTGACGCGCTGCTGCATCACTGGAGAGCGAATTTCGCTTTCCTCGATCTGTTCACCGGCGAGACGTTTGGCCTTCACCGCAGCAAGCGCAGCATACATTGCGCACGGGTCTTCGGGATCGACCACCATACCGGCGATTTTGATTGGCGTGATCATGCCTTTTCTTTCCGCTTCGGCGCGTCCTCATCGGTGGATGATGGCTTTCCGACATATCCCCGTTCAAACGGCGAAGGCATCCCAGCCTCAAGATAACGAGTGTGCCAAAGAAGCCGGCTTTCGAAGACTTCTTCAGGATCGTCACCGTTCTCGGCACATTCCCGCTCAAGCATACCGGTACCATTGGCGATACGTTCGCTTGCCGCGTTCGCACGCTTGAGATCGTCGGCGGTAGGTTTCGACGGGCCTTGGCAGACCGCCCACAGAACCGCGTCGCGAGTGGCTTTGAAAGCCTCATATCCGCCCTTGAACGGAATACGCCCTTCGCCGATTTCCTCATCCAGCCAGCTGGCATATGGAAGAAGAACATGCGGAGCTGCGATGCGGTCCGTACGTCTCTGGGCAATCGGCCAAAGAGCCGAGTTCTCCATGTTGGTACTGGCATACGTCGCTTTGGAGTAATCCAGTGTATAACCACCGTAAGACATACCCAGTGCTCGCGCTGTTTCACGATGCAGCGAAGCCATGAAATCTGGAAAGTCAGCACCTGGCGCGGTTATTGATTTGAACTCCAAGTTCTCACCGGGAGCCAGATGAGAAACCCCCGCCCCAACACCAATGCGCAACTCAGATTCCGCAGCACGATCTAGCTGCGCCTTAAAGTAGTTGACGAAATCAGTCGCAATGCCCTCAACGCCATCGGCGCCAGTGTCCTTCATCGTCTCAAGAGCCTCAAAGGCCTCGGCGCTCGGTCGGTCGCTTGTAAGGATCGCCGAATAAATCGTTTGGAGGAACCGGATCTGCGCCGTGGCATCATCCGTGTTTTCCGCCATCAGATATTTGCGGAAGGTGGGCGCAAGTGGTGACAGTCCACGCACATCATCAGCCCCAAATGGGTCGAAGGCATGCATCACCGTCTGGCGTCCATCTGCATCGCGAGCCGCATAGTCGATTTTCACCGAAAGTCCGCTGCGCTTTTCTTGAAAGCGATACCGGACTGGTCGGCCAAACGCGTCATGAATGACGCCTTGGTACAAACCTTCGAACTCGTTCGTATCCTGAACCAACTTATCTGGGGAGAGAAGAAGGAACTTGGTACCTGTCTTTGTGCCCGGAAGTCTCTGCCACTCCGGCAGATACTCAATAACCCCGACACTCTCACCGAAGGCGAGCCAATTGCGCAACCCGACGTCGGTTTGCTGCGGATTGGTCAACTTCCCACGAAAATCGCACTCAATCGGGTTCCAGGCATAGATTTTCCAGCGACCCTTGACGAGCCTCGTCCACTCGATTGCTTCGGCGCGAGAGTAACCGAACTGCAAAAGGTCTGGACGAGGGTTCAGCTGCAGCTCTACGCCGACAGTATCCGCGAGGATCTGATCGGCCGCTCCGCGCAGGCGACCTGAATTCTGCAGCATGTCCATAGCCAAGCCCGCGGCACGCGCCCAAACGCGACGAACCTCGTCGCGATGCTCACGAAGCGAAGCCGGGCGCGCTTTGAGCACGCCAGACTGGGTATCGCGAAGGTAAGCCGATCGGCTCCGCTGCGCGCCGGTATGAACGGCGGGAGTTGGAAAGCTCCCTGCCTTCACCCGCACACGCACCTTTTCCGTCATCGTCTTTTCTTCCACCTGTTCTCAGTCGGTTTCACGGGTGCATTCCCCGGTCGATCTATCTCAATCTCGACTGGAGTTGATGCCGCTTCCTTGTTTTCCGGGATCTCTGCAGCCGCTGCCTTTTGGCTCTCTGTCGAGAGAAGATCTATCGGCTCGACCGGTTCAAGCTTTGCGCGCAAGGCTGCCCACTGGCTTTTGGTCATTCTGGACAAGCCAAGATGTTCTGCGATCGCCATCGCGTAGATTCGGCAATCGAGAAAGTGGTTATGCTCTCGGCGAAGAGCCCATTCTTCGTGAAGTTTCCCCTTAACCAGCTTCTGGGTGAAATACTCAGAGGTTAGCTGCTGGAAATACTCTTCACCCAAATCCATATGGAAATG
This sequence comes from Agrobacterium sp. CNPSo 3708, assembly GCF_028674915.1. Classification (NCBI taxonomy): domain Bacteria; kingdom Pseudomonadati; phylum Pseudomonadota; class Alphaproteobacteria; order Hyphomicrobiales; family Rhizobiaceae; genus Agrobacterium; species Agrobacterium sp. CNPSo 3708. Next base: position 334,240 of record NZ_JAQZSF010000006.1, on the reverse strand, counting down.
GCAGTAACCGGAAGGGTCCGAAGCCTCTCCAGATCGAAGTCCAATCTTGTGCAGATTGCCGTAAAGCTCCGCCTTAAGAGCCCATGTGCCAACAGGCCATGACAACTCGCCACCGAATCTCTTTCGCTTCCCGCGTTTATTGATCGCCTTCTGCACTGGTGCGCTGATGGCCGGAACCCCGCGCCCAGGCATACCCTTGGTCGCGTAGGCATTTGGGCGACGTCTGCACCATTCACGCACCTGGTTCGGGCGATAACCGCTGTCGACTGCAACCGCCTCGATCTTCCGCAACACGCCGTGACCGTCTGGAAATTCCTGCTCGCAGAACCTTTCGAACAGAAGCCACGCACCGGCCTGAGGATTGTCCGTCGCGCCTTCGAAGAACTCCGCGAAGACGTTCCAGCTTTGGCGATCTTCGCCAAACGCAACGCCCTCACAGTAAATGCCGTATGACTGTACGTCAGCGCCGGCCACAAAGATCAGGCCGCCAGCCGGGATCGAAAGAGGCGGGTAATCTTCACGGCGTTCCATAAGGCGCTGATGATCCGGCGCGTTGCCCTTCATCTGGTATGGCAAGCCGCAAATCAGATTGCTGTAATCCTTGGCCCCCGCCTCGCCTTTCGCTTCGTACTTCAGTTTGTCCTCAGCGATGGCCTCGTAGGACATCATGAGCGACATGAAAGCATCCACGTGGAAGCCAGGATGCCTGTCGGGACCGGAGAAAGTCGGGATATACCGGCCTTCCCGGACGGCAACGACGCGCTCCATTTCCGAGATATGATGCTCACAGTGCTGGCACTGCATGACCGTCTTGTGCAGGTGAGCCTTGTCGATCAGCAGATATGCATCTCTCTGCACCTGCTCGGTTCCGCATTCCGGGCATCGAATATACCAGAAACGCTGATCTGATCGACGAAAGTCGCGGTCAATTCGGCAGTGGCCAGGGCCTTCTCCCAGCGCGTCGCCGCTATCGAGCTCGGGCGTGGAAAGCCCGAAAATCTTGTAAGTCTTCTGCCGGCGAAACGCTGTGAAGCGACCGAAGAAGAGGTTTTCCGGATCAGCACCATTTGGAAGGGCCTGCCATTTGGACACCTCGTCCTTGACACCAAACCGTGTCGTTTTCGCTGACAGGTCCATGACTGTGTTGGCGTTCGCCAGATAGAGCGCACCGCCAGGGAATTTCTTTTCGTAAGTCGTCGACCCAACACCCGACCGGCTGGTCGTTGGCATGATGATCGTTTTCTTCGTGTGCTTTTGCCAAGCATCGATGAGCGGCTGGAGCTTCCCGGAGTTGATGTCTTGTAGCGCGTCGAGACCGGGAACCCCGTAGATCGAATTATCTGGGCAGTTCTCTGCGATATAGAGCATCCACGCCAAAGCGAGGATCGAAACACCAGTCTGCTGCGACTTGCGAACGGTTACTTCCGTGCAGGGATGTTCCTGACTGAGGCACTGCGCAATCTCCGGCAGGTATGGTGCATCTTCAGCCGACCAGAACTCACCCTTCTTCGGACCGTCGACCAGAATGATGTTCTTTGGCAACCAAGCGTCAAAGGACACTGGCGGTTGAAGCCTGATGGCACCGGCGAGGGCAGAATATACTGCTCGAATGGCACCAGGATGAACTGTCACGCGTCTTCGTCCTCGATAAGCGGATCGGTTTCAGCTGATGTCGCTGCGATCTGCTCCAGCTTGTCGGCGATATCATTACTCATGTCGAAGGCCAGCTGCCTCAGCAGCACGCGCACGCCGTGCACGCCCTCTTTCGAAACAGCCAGAGCTATTGCGTCCGCCTTGTTTTGAAGGCGTTTGATGATGGCCTGAATTTCAGTGCCGGCTTTGATAACGCCTTCTTCGACCTTGTCTCTTCTGAGGAGATCGCCGCAGTCTTCCCGATGTCGGATCTTCTCGCGCCCAAGCTTCAGCCATTCGTTTTGCCGCTTCGCTTCTTCGAAACTGTCCTCGATCCTGACCGGAGTGCCCACGTCTGGACGTGTGACCGCCTGGTCATCCGGCGACCGCAAAGGCGCCGAGGCCTTGGCAGGGTTAACGAAGCGCTGGCGGTAGTGATCGTAGTGCGCAAGCGATACCGCCAGAACCTGACGGTGCCCCCCGCGCTCGATAGGAGTGTCTGGGCGATCCTCGGACAGTTTCTTGACGGTTTTCGATACGGCAGCCTTGGAAATACCGTCCCGCGCAGCAATCTGCGCGATAGACCACATCAAATCGCTCATCGTTAACCCGTTCGTTAACCGCCTCGTTAACCCCGTTAACCCCGTTAACCCAATAAATTCATGTGTTTGACTGACGGCTTTTCGGGGTCGCCCCGGCCCGCCAGGGGTCGATGACCTGTACGGTCCCTATAACCGGGGGGTGGGGTGGCCCCTGCCTTTGGGGTCCGACCCTCACCTTGGCAAGAGCCTGTCGATCTCGTGAAGGACGCGAGGTGTCAGGTGATCTTCGATCAACTCGGCCAACACCATCAGGAAAACATCCGGATTGTTGGTGACATCGTGCGCCGGGTTCGGACCGTACAGTTCTCGAATTGGAAGCCGAGCCTTGCCCGTTCGCTTCATGACGCCTGTGTGGCCAGATGCCATCTTGGCGATGAAAGCCGACTTGTATGAACCGCGCAGCCTTACCCGGACGCCCGTCTTGGTTTGCGTTGCACCAAGTTGCGCAAGCGGTATCCACCCGGACTTCTCGACAATCTCGATCGTGTTGCCACCAGCGTTGAAATACGCTGTCGTCAGTTCCCTGACCTTGCGCGGTGGCAGATCGGTTCGCTCAGCTGATCGCTTGACGACCCGCGTTCTCGCCATGTCGCGCATTCGGCGCATGGCACGAGACATGGCTTTCGCCTTGATATCGCCTGGCAAGCGATTGATCGCCCTGCCCAGTGCCTGAATTTCCGAGGCATCGAAAACAACTTCCATGCCTCACCACCCATCCAGACTTACTTGGCTCAACAAAAAACCCGCCTCGGATACGAAGCGGGCTATTCTGAACCTTTTTTAGTGTGTTGAAGATATGTCAACCGACCGTGTAAGTTCAACTGAATTTTCTGGAACGAAGATTCAGCCTTATCAGACACTTACAGGAATTTCACTAGGCTCTCGAGAATAAGCCCACGGCTGACGGAGCGGAACGAACGGCACCAGATCATGTGTTTTGAGCTGGTTTTCCAGCGTCGAATGGAGATCGCAGAGCGCATCCTGCCATATCTGCCACTCCAAACGGGAGATGATCGCGCCTCGAAGCGGTTCGAGCAGTTCCATTTTGCGATAAGCGCCTCTCATAGGCTTGCGCCGCTTGCGGTCATAACCGTCGGTCTCGATCATGTGCACCTTGCCGAAAAGGTCCTTGCTCTTTTTCGCGAGAAACCAGGCATCGATCCCGTTGCGCTGCACGTAGCCGCATGCTGGCTGATCGGCTTGCCAGTCGGGACCGCGCCCCATGACAGCGCAAGAGTAAACGAGCGTTGCAGCGTGGCGCCCATTCAGACGATCACCCTTGGCGCGCAACGCCTTAACCTCTTCCCGAACAGCGTCCGCGATCAGGCCATGCTCATCGCTCCACTCTGGGAAAGGGTTCCATCCCTCGGCGATGTCAAAACCACGCGACGCCAGCGCCCGCACCGCCTCGACCGTCATGACAGCGTCCTCATCTGGCTCCAACGCGAAGGCCATTCCCTTGATGTTTCGTGAGCGGTCGATAATGGCGCCAAGCTTGATGACATCCATGATCATGGTGAAGTTCGATGTCCCAACAGGCTCGCTATTGCCAGATCGGCTGCCCAGATCTTCCGTGAATGCCCACTGCAGGAGTTTTTCGATTGAGATTTTCATTTATTCGAGCCTTTCAAGGTCATTTGGACAGGAAGGACAGATAGAAGGTTGAGAATGGACAGATAGACGGACAGCAAGAAGAGAATTTATTGAGTGATTTCAAAGCTTGGACAGATTGCACAGATAATCTCAGGGTTTATGTGACGTGAGATTGATTTTTGTGATCCGCATAATCCGATGGGATATGCACATGCGGGCGCATACGCATCATGGAAAACTGGAAAATTGCTGTCCTAGCTGTCCGACCATTGCAAGCCATTGAACGAAAACGCTTTTCCGCTCTGTGGTGCGCAGCACTTACTGTCCGCGCACATTTGCTTGCTGTCCTAGCTGTACGCCCCGAACCCTTCGAAAGGACTGGAAAGGCAGATACAGGTCTACCTGTCCTGTCTGTACGGCGAAGGGTCCGGGTGTCAAGCATTAAAGTCTCCGGGGAATGGTTCTTCATCGCTAAATCGACCTTCAGGTGGCGACCCAACGTCCGCCTTACCGGCGAACTCATCGCGTATTCGGATGCCCGAATAAGTCGTCCCATTAGATCGCACTCGCACAAACTGATGCATCTTGCCGTCAGGGCCTTTCCAGCTTTTGCGTGTCTGGTCTGGCAATCGCCGGGAGAAGGTAGCCTGTCGGATATCGGCCAAACCTTCGCGCTTTGCGTAGCGCAGGTAGCCGTTATAGAGGTTTTCCGGGCTCTCCCTGTCCTTCTCCTCACCGGTCACATGGCAGGCATTGCGGAGAAATGCTCCGATCGGGTCGCTCTCCTCGCGATATTCCGCCGTTGCGGCCCTAACGCCGTCAGGCACGCGCAAACCCTCCTGCAAATAGTCAAGCGCCCCGCGCACCATCCACGCGAAGATGCCTTCCCTCTCTGTCGCCAGCAGCTTTTCCTTCAGGGTCTTGTCGACTTCGTCTTCCGCGATCTGGATTTCCCATGGCACAAGATGGACGCGCCGCCATATGCCGTCCGAGTCATCCTTGATGATCGGCTTATGGTTACCCGACAGAATGATCTTGAACTGAGGAGTAAGCTCGAAGAAGTCTTGATGCAGGCGACGCACAGCGATCGGCTCGCCGCCGGTCAGGGTCTTGATCAGCGCGTCCTTCAGGTGAACACCCATTTCCGGCTCACTGGCGGCGACGAGGCGCGCGCCTGGCAGACGCGCAAGGTCGGGCGTGGCCTCTGCTCCTCCCCGCTTGCTATCGCCGGCGAAACTGTCGATCGACATCGACACGGCATAGTCGCCCAGGATCTCGACCATGATATCGACGAATGTGGACTTACCGTTTCGACCAGCGCCGTAGAAGAACAAGAGGCACTGCTCGCCTGTCAGGCCAAGCAGGCAGTAACCGATATAGCGATGCAGGAAGCCGCGATAATCCGGGTTCGGCATCACCTGTTGAAGGAAACGCTTAAACAAAGGCGCATCGGCGTCGTGCCTGAAATTGGCCTCGACAAGTTTTGAGATGAGATCGGCCGATCGATGACGATCCGCCCGGATTTGCCATTTCGGCTTTCCATCCACCTCCGAGCAAAAGAAGCGCAGCGTGCCGTTCCCGCAATTAAGCGCCAAGAGGTCCTTGTTCAGATCGGAGACATCCAGGGAGCAATAAGGCGCAGCCTCCTGCAGCATGTTGTTGATCTTAGACGACCCAGCCGCTGACTTGGCGTGACCATGGCGCGATGAGATACGACCAGAGCGGTCTTTCTCGACCTTCTCCATCTTCTCCACGTCCTTTTGCAGACGCTCGTAGTCCGCGAGCTTCTCCGGGTCCCAGTCCTTCGTTGCCTTGCCAAGAGCCTTCATCTGCTCGCGCGCAAGCTTCCCGGCCGCGAGCATCGCCTGTTCCTCTTCCGAGCAATCCAGCTGTATCGCCTCATCATCGATAAATTCAGCCGTCCTATGAGCAAAGCGCCGCACGACGGCGCCCGACGCATCTTCCAGCCAGCGCTTCCCGTCAAAGCCGTGCCAGCCCACATGAGTAACATGGCGTATGTTTTGCCCGTATCGGATCAACAACCGATTGGCATTGCCGATATCGGTTTCAGGTTGCTGAGAGCATTCCTCGAGCTTCTCTTCCGGCGACAACTCAATGACATCTTCCGGCTCTTCTGCTTGAAAAACTGGCAAAGGGTCTGGGTTTCCCGCATACATCCGACGCTGCTGCGTCGCGAGAGCTATCATGCTGGCAACTTGCTCCGGCACGCCGCTCTTCGTTTTGTCTTTCCCTTTCATGGATGTGTATTTTCCCCCTGATTAAGCTTGGCGAACAGGCTGGCGAAATCCTCGCCCTCCGGTGGCCAGAATGGTGTGATGATGCGACCGGGCGCCTCCAGGCGGGCGCAGGCGCGGGCAATGGCAGCCGCGGTGAACATGATCTCGCTGTCGCCGTCGACGAGGATGATCAGATCCTCGACATAGTCTGGCACCTGCACGGCCTCGGTCTCTGCCTGGTCGGCTTTTGGCACAGGACCTTGAACCTTCTTCGCCTGGTTGTTTCCGCCCTTGATCGTCGGATGAGGAAATGCCGATTTCGGATCGGCAGGTCCGGCAAGGTTCCCTAGATCGCCGGTTGCGGCGTAGAAGGTATCCGGTCGCCAGTTCTCAGCGCCCGCATAGGCAAGAACGGTCTCGATCCCCTCACCCAGCACCCAACGTGCGCAGATGTTGAAGCTGCCAAACAATGGTATGAGCGAGCCTTTTTTCGTGCCTCGCATCTTCTTTGTGGGCAGCGCATCACCCTTTGCATCTAGACCCAGATCCGGTCTAAACTTCGGAGCGCTGGCGAGGTCAATCCATGTCTCATGGCAGCCGGTCACATCGCCTGCAGGAGACACAAATGCGGCGATCATGGCCGGTCCTTGCCATGGGCTCGCCATGCGGCCCATCTCGTCCTTGCCGTGCCAATAGGAATGGTCAGGAGAAAAGCGGACATGGTCGAACACGCCCGGATGCATTTCAAAGCCGGTGCGACGCTGAAGATATGCCGCCAGTTGAGAGGAGGATCGAACTGAAGCTCTCTCTTTCGAAAGGTTGAGAGCACTGGAATAGATGCCATGCGCCCGGCTTACTTCAAGTTCGCGAAACCGATTCTGATCATCCGTTTTCTTTTGGTTCTTCTGCTCGTTTTCCGCCTTCAGCTTGGCGATCCGCGCATGACGCTCGGCGCGCTGCTCGTCGCTTTCACGTTCGCCACCTTCCGGTATTTCCTCACCAAGCGTTTCGGCGCAGGCCTCGAGGAACTGCGCACGGTCGCGCAGATCGAGATTGTGAAAATGTGCCATAAGGCCGATGGCATCGCGCCCGCCACTGCATCCACGGCAGTTGAAGACATTCTTCTGCCCGTTGATCGAGAAGCGATCGTCGCCGCCACATCGTGGGCATGGTCCTGTGTATTCGTTCCGGCCGAGCTTTATTCCGAGCCGCCCGGCCGCTTCAGAAACAGAAACCGCGCGAGCGCGCTCAACAAACTCATCGATTGCAGGATTACTCATGACTGCTCACCAACCATCGGATAAGGTGGAAAAGTTTTTCTTTCGGGGGCCAAATGCAAGCAATCTACAGGCGTGTGATTTCGATAACTGGCGGGCGCCACTTTCCACTGATTGCAAGTCTGACCCTGATCGCTGCCTTCATGACTGGCTTCTATTGGAGAGATCTGTTCAGGAGCGCGATGTGCAGCGCCGCCGATGATGAACATTGCCTCAGGGAGTGGCTTTCGGCCTCCGGCGGGTGGGTCGCCATCGCCGCAGCTTACTTCACCATCAAGGCGATGAGAGAGGATATAGAAGCGACCAATCGTCACCATCGTGACAACATGGAGCTGCAGCTTCAAGGTATGAGAGACACGATCCGGAGTGCGACAATCTTCGTCCACAACGTCGAAATCGCGATAGGCTTTTTCATCAAAAATGCAAATAGCCGCCGAATAACCGATGAGGACTATTGCTTCAGCTACTTGGGTGACATGATGCGCTGGGCTGAGGAAGATAGCCTCAATAAACTCATCAATGATTTTGGTGGGATGCCACACTTCCGTCTCAAGCGACTTAAGGAAGCTGTTGAAAGCACAAAAACTACCGCCGATTACAATCGCGGAAAGCCGGAAATGCTCAGAGAACTTGTCGATCAGACTTCCGCAGCTGCCAACCTCTTCAGCCTGACATTGAAAGACTGCCGCAACATCATTGAAGAGCGAAACGGAATGATCGAGCGCTTGATTAAGTAGGATCATGCCGCCACCTGCCTGACGACCAAGTGATCGCAGTTTGCGGCAATAATAGCTTCCGCGACGTTCGGCGAAACGCTGTTACCGACGCAGGACACCTGCACCGATTTCGGAAACGGAACCCATACCGGTCCGCCACCAGTCTCTGCCCATACACCATCGATGACGTAATCGGTAGGGAACCCCTGCGCGTTGAACAGTTCGCGTGGCATCAGCATACGCATGCCGATATCAACGATGACGAATACCTGTCCCACGATCTCGAGAGTGACGAATTCCCTATCATCCCAGAAACCATGCGTGCGCATGAATGCTGCGACTTCCCGAGCCCTCTCGGCCTGCGCCTCCGTGAATGGCGGAACATCGAGCACAGCTTCGACATGGCCATGACGGTCATTCGTGGTGACCGTGCGCATCGGCTGATCTTCTGCTGCGCCTTCACCCGTGCCGTAATAGGCCTGCAGGAACGGCGTCACCAGTTGCGACTTACCCGCTCCATCCGCCATGACTGTCGCCGATGGATGGTCTATAGGGTGACCTGTCGAAGTGCCGAACTGGCGAGCGACGAAGGCTGAGACGACGGATTGATGCGACCCGGACTGTGTGATGGTCGACAAGGGTTCATCAGCAGAGCGGCCGGGATTGACACCGCCATCACGCCGGCTGTCGTTGTTCTGCTGCGCGATGAACGCGACAGCTTCGGCATGCTTTATACCACCGGCCACAATTGTTCCGAGAGGGCGCTCAATATCCAGGCATCGAGGTGCTTGCCCCTCGCGCTCGCCATAACCTGTCTGGACAAGCGTCGGGATGATGACGCCATTCTGATCCTTCCGGCTCGCAGCGATCGTGTGATGGGGTTCGTCGACAGAGCGGGTTGATCCGCCATGCTGAGCGGCCGATAGAACCGGCGCGATGACCCCGAGGGGCGCAGCGCCGCCGGGTTTCTTGATGTAGCTATTGGCTGTAACCGTCGGGGCTGGCTCGCGCAGATCACTCCCGGTCGCTCCGGTGTTGAAGCGGATCAGCGAAGGCGCAATCACAGCGTGGCGGTTCTCACACGGGATGACTCTGCAGGGCTCGTCGACTGGCGAGGCGCGATCCTGACCACCCTCTCCCGGACCGTAGAAGGCGGAAAGATGAGGCGTCATGACGGCGTGCGAAATGCCCCCGGCCGTGACCACCCCGAATGGATCGGTCAGCGGATATTCCCGCCGTCCTCCACTATCACCATGCGCGATCGATACCAGCGAAGGTGAAACGACGGCCTTCTCGCCGCGGTTGGCACCTGTCACCGTCTTGAACGGATCATCCATGCCTTCGACCCGCCCGCCATGCGTCAGGTTGACCAGGAATGGCCGCTCGGCATCAAGCACATAACGTTTCATCCCGCGCGCTACGCGGGCCATGGTATTGACGGCCAGCGGGCGGATTGCCTTGAGCCCGTACTTCTGCTGGATGTTTTCGCTGCTGTCGAAGATGCTCGGGCAAGGGACCGACCAGTCGATGCATTCAGCTGCTGTTCGCCATGGCAGTTTGCGGCCGGCGATGACGTCGGGATCGCTCGGCTTGCTATGCGTTGCCACCGGCCAGACGATCGGCTTACCATCGAAGCGGATGATGACGAAAAGCCGCTTGCGGATCGTCGGGGCACCGTAGTCGCAGGCGCGTAACTCTCGCTTTTCCAGCTTTCCGCCAAGCTTGCGCAGCTGCTTGCACCACGCATTGAACGTCTCGCCTTTGCGCTTCGGATCAGGAAACTCGCCCTTGTCCGTCTTCATCAGCGGACCCCAGGTCGAAAACTCTTCGACATTCTCCATGACAATCACATCGATCTTGCCGCCGCTCTTTTGTAAGCGCTCAACCCAGAAGGGGATGACATGAGCGAGATCCCGGATATTGCGCTCGACAGGCTTGCCGCCCTTCGCTTTCGAGAAATGCTTGCAGTCCGGCGAGAACCAGGCGAGCCCGATATGCTGGCCGGCGACGTAGTCGAGCGGATCGACGTGATAAATGTTTTCCGACAGGTGGACGGTATCGGGATGATTTGCCGCGTGCAGCGCCAAGGCCTGTGCATTGTGGTTGATGGCAAGATCCGGCGAGCGACCAAGCGCCAACTCGATTCCTGTCGAGGCACCGCCACCACCTGCAAAGCTGTCTAGGATGAGCGGAAGGCCATGATCCCATCTGCTTCGCGTGGCCGGGATATGCAGCGGCGCCATGTGGTTGAGAAGCGTTTCAGCGTACATGGAGAGGTTCCGATTGTTTGAGTTCGTCAAGTTCTGCCTGGCTGGCCACGCGAAGGCGTCCGTTCAGCATCATGGCATCCAGCGCCATGCTGAGTTCGGTTCCTTGCTGGGTGGCGAACCACTGGTCTCGATCGGCCGCGATGAAAGGCGCGCCGTGCGACCAGCCGCGCAGCTGCAATGCCTTTGTGACGGAGCGGATTTCACCAATGCGAGAGATCGGAATACCGAAAGCGTCGAGCGTCTTGCGGCACTGGAAAAGGCTTGGCGCGATCACCAGCAGGATCTTGATGCGATGTTCGGCGCGCGCCAGCATCACTTCGGACCTTTGGCCGAAAGGACATCATCTGGATTGATCGTGGCGAGCATTTCGACACCACGTTCCGTCAGCATCCAGCCGTGCTCGTAGCCCCGCTTCGCCGGCGCGCGCTCGACAAGCTTGCTCTCGTACAGCGTTTCGACCACGCGTGCGCCGTGACCGGCTTTCAGTCCGGCATCACGTTCAAGCGAGTGCCTGTCCTTCCAGTAGATCGGGCCAGAGGTCGGAAAACGGATCAAAAGGCGGCAATGGTTGATCGTCAGGGCTTCGACCGCTTCGTCGGTCTGTTTGACGTTGAGTGGGCCTTCCGGAATGACGACCGCAACCTCTGGCGCGTCCCCGAGAACGAAGCGAAACTTCTTGTCTGCCAGTTCCCTTACTTCCGCTCTGACCATGCCGAAGAGTGAGGCGATCGTCCCCAAACCGTATCCGCGTTCCAACATCAGCCGGAAGAGTTCCGATCGACCGCGTTCCGGAAGTGACGCGAATTGCTGTTCCGTTAGATTGATGGAAGAAAATGCTTCGACCGAAAAAGTGATTTCCTGTGTCACGCTGCCCCTCGCTGATTTTCCGGCTCTTGCGCCAATGCATCCGCCAACAGGCGCCGCTCCGCTTCATCACGGCGCCTTATCCAGTCGTTCAGTTTTTCCTGATGCTTGCCGAAATCGTAATCGATCCCGCCGCGCTCTCGCCGCTCGGCCCAGACGGTTTCGAGATACGAATTGCGACCCGTTCCTTTCGGGAAGAAAAGCCCCATGGCCGATGTGCCAGACGGCAGCTTTTCCACCTCATGGGGATCGCTCACCATCTTCATCCAGGCGGGAAGGCCAGACAGGCCACACCCCAGCAGCGCAAGGCAGGCTTCTTCCTGATTGTCGGTGACGACGTAGAGACGGATTGCTTCGCTCATTCTGCCGCCTCCGGCAGGGTGTCGAAGAGGCTCGGCATATCCTTCTCGCGCGCCATGCTCTCGACATACTTGCAGCCGTCCAAGAAATAGCCGGGGCTCAACTCGCTCGCCACAGCCTGGCGACCAAACTTGATCGCCCGGTAAGGCACAGTCATCAGCCCGCCGAATGGATCAAACACCGTCTCACCAGCTTCGGTGTATTGCGCGATGCACCGGTCGACGATGTCGAATTGCAGCGGGCAAAGGTGCATTTCCCGACCAGCCGCGGCCTGCAGGGTGTTCATGGAAAGCATGCGGGTGACATCGGTCCAGACATCGTCGATGACAGAGTGAGGCGGCAACAGCATGAAGGTCGACGGCAACATGCCGCGCTCTTCCAGATGCTCCGCGATCTTCACATGGTGCTCGAAATTATAGACCTCAGAGAGCGAGTAGCGCTTCCACAGCTTGGAGATCTGGTGATGCTCAAGGCCCGCCAGCTCTTCCGTCGCAAGAAGGCGTTCGCCGTCACTTCGCGTATAACCATGAGCGTCCAGCTGCCAACGCGCGCGGCTGTATCCTTCCGGATTTTCCCAGTGGCCTTGCTTCCACTCGCGCTTTTCTTTCTGCACCGACTTGTCGGCATAGCCGTTCGAATTGTCGGATGGCGGCTTACGGAAGATCAGCAGATATTCCGGCAGGCCATTACCCATCCGGCTGCCATCCTTGCACTGCTCGGACCAGCCGAGCCGGTATGTCTGGTTGTTCTCGCGCACGACGTCGGTTGCGATGGTCTTGCGCGAGAGGAAGGCGAAGCCGTGGCTCTGGAAGCGACGCACGCAATCGTCCGAGAACGGATAGACCGTCTGGAAGCCGAGGCCTGTCATGCCGCCCGGAACGATACGGTCCTTCACATGAATGGCAGCGACCCGACCAGGTGCGAGAACGCGCAGCAGCTGCGGGATGAGGAAATCCATCTGCTGCCAGAAATGCTCATTGCCTTCGGTATGACCGAAATCGGCGTAATTCGGCGAATACTCGTACTGAGTTGAGAAAGGAATCGACGTGACGATCAGGTCGACGCTATTCGCTTCCATCCGCTGGCATTCCAGCACGCAATCATTGTTGACGAGGCGATAGCCCGGCCCGGAAACCTCGATGCGGTTCACACCCATGGCGCGCGTCAGGGTCTCGGCCATTGCCGCAGAGGACAGTCCGTATTTGCGTATGATCTCTGTCATGATGGACATCTGCTCCTGATGTCGCCGCCACTTGCCTTCCAGATTGTCGCGCACCGGGCGCTCGGCCTCGGTATAGATGAGGTCGATCCGGACTTTGTGCTTCTGGAGAAATCGCTGAATGCGATGGACGGCCTGGATGAAGTCGTTGAACTTGTGGCCGATGCCAAGAAAGATCGCCCACCAGCAGTGCCGCTGGAAGTTACACCCGGAAACGAGCATGACCGGTTTGGCAGCAATCTCGCGGATTTTGCCATGCGAAAAGCCCACGATCGACTTCTCTCGCTCGTCCAGATCCTGCGCGCCGTAAACGCTGACCACATCGGGAATAGCCGCCTCGATCGCCAGTCTTTCCGCTTCAAGATCGTGCCAGATGATGCGATGTGCCGCAGGGTCTTCCGCGCGCAACTCGATCATCTTGGCGATACGAATGCCCAGGCTGTCGCGCTTCTCCCGCGCCGTATCAGACAGTGACGCTGCAGCGTTGCGCAGCAGACGACCTTGTCCGTTCTTTTCGGTACCGGCCGAGGCGTGATCTGCCGGCAGTTCGTGCCAACGGACTTCAATTTCCGGCAGATCGTACCCTTCATCAGAGCAACCGAGATCGGACGGGCGCTGCACGAACAGCCCCCAGCTCGCCACCCACAGCCAGAACTCTTCTTCCTTGTGCGGATGAATGGTGAGCGTGTCGGCTTTCTCGGAATTGCGTTTGAAGAACCTGGTCTTCGCCTGGCCGACATCCATCACCTCGAGGAAGGCCGAATAGGCAAGCAACTCGACATACTGATTTGGAGACGGCGTCGCGGTGGCAAGGAACTTGAAGCGGATGCCGTCGAACAGCCGCATGAATTCTCGGAACGTCTTTGTGCCGCCGAACCCGCGCAGACAAGCAGCCTCATCCAGCGACGCGACAGTGAATTCGCGCGGGTCGATCTTGCCCTCTCGCACCGTCTCGTAATTGGTCATGTAAAGACCGTTCTCGCCAGCCTCGGTAACGGAGCGAATGAAGCTGATGGACGGAACACGATCTGGCCGAAGAGCTTGCCACGCCTTCAGACCTGCCCGCTGCGCGTCCGTCACGTTCGGATGGTGGCCAGTAGCCAGCAGTTCGCAGTCCTGCCGAAACTCCTGACGAACCCCAAGCGGAAGGACGAGCAATCCCCGTCCGCCGAACCGGGACACGACGATGCGCAGGATCTCGATCTGGATAACGCTCTTGCCCAGGCCGAATGCAGCGAACACAGCGCGGCGTCCGCCGCGGCATGCCCATACGACGATCAGCTTTTGATGAGGCTGGAGGATCGGATTGATGTCGTCGAGGGATACCTCGAAGCCACCCTCTTGCGCGATGGCGACCTTGGCGGCAAGGAACTGCTTGTAATCGTGATGGGTCATTCGTGCCCCGCGACCTTGTGCAGGGCGTCCCGGATAAGAGCCATGCAGTCTTCGGAACTGGCGCCGTCCTGCCAGCGCTTGACCTGCCTACGAATTTCCTTGATCTGCGCCTTGCGGCTTTCGCCTCGCCGCTGGCGAAGTCGATCTCGGTCGGACTTGGACTTGCAAAGAGGAGCGTTCATCGCACAGCCCTCCGCGACAGATGCTCCGAGAAGTAGATCGAACCATCGCTGTCCGGCGCTGACTGGAAGAGGCCGGGAGCCTTAACCATCAAAGCTCGCATCGGTGCGTTTGACGCCAAGACACCGATGGAAAGGCTGCGAAAGCGCTGCTGGACAGCGAAAGCGCGTGTCTTTTCGATGAGCTGCCAGCCGACATTCTGCCGCCTAAACTCCGGCTCGACATAGAGAAGATCGAGCCAGAGATTGCCGCGCTCTTCCTCGTAGAAGACAGCGATCCCGCGACGAGTGAACCCGTCCTGCGTCGGGAAACGAGCAATGAATGCTGTCTCCTCACCGCTGAAGAAGGGCAAGCTCTTCGGCACTGAACCATCAGCCCGCGCCTTTTCCAGACAGGACTGCGCATAGGTCAAAACGTTTCCGGCAAGAGGGAGAAAGACGAAGTCCATCATTCGCCCTCACCGACAACACGAAGCTGCGACGCTTGCCCGCCACGCGCCTTGATGACGGCACAACCTGCACGAAGATTCGACGCGGCATGCTCCAGCGCTGCAGCTACACGATCTATGCTGCTGGCTTCCGAAGGAGAGACCTGTCCGTCCTCAATTGCCATAGCGACAGTATGAGCAAGCTCTGCCGACTGCCGCATCAGTTCCGAATGATTGCGGATGAGGCAAACTTCCTGTGCTCTCTCAATATCCGGATCAGTCAGACGCCGCGTATTCGCCTGCGCCATTACGCTGGTAACAAGAGCCTGGCCGCAGTCGCGCTCCAATGCAACGACAGCGCCAATCGGCATCAGGTCAGGATCGTTAGGACTGTTCCAGCGCCCGACCTGGCTTTTCGAGAAGCCACAAATAGTTACGACGCGCTCAATGCCGCCGCAGCGTTCGATAAGGTCTCGTTGGGCAGCTTTGACCCGGAAAAGAAAGGCGTCCATCGACGGTTCTCCAAACGAAAGGCGCGCTTTCCCGCGCCGGGAATTTCCAGCGGTTTTTCCCGTGGCGGGAATGACACGAAAATGTGAGGTTCAGTCCGTCAGAAGGTCATGAAGGACCACTCGACGAGAATGTCAGATTTCGAAATGCCAACAGGGGCTTAAGACCACCATGAATGACGCACCGATCGACAATGGCAGCCAGTTTTCCGGTCGGCTTCTGGCCATGGAAATGATGCTGCGCGAACTGCTTTGCCAGCGTGCCGATATCGCCCGATTTCTGGACGAGACCGACGCCCGCATTGATCACACGGAAGCATGCCTTCACGACGCAGCGCCACAGGATATGACCTACATTGTCGGCATGGCCGAAGCGGCACGCGTCACAGTCGACGAGTTTCGCTTCCAGCTGATCACGAAGAGATTGAGAGCATGAGGCCGAAGCAGCGCGCGACAACCGGGAACCCCCAATCGTCGCGCGCCGCGCGCCGGCCGGCGCCATTCCACCGGGCTCGGAGGAAGCCACGCTGTGGAATTTGGTTGCGGGGGCGGGATTTGAACCCGCGATTTCCGGCTTATGAGACCGGCGGGAACAACCTGGCTTCCCTACCCCGACATGAAACATTGAAAGAACAATCATTCAGCAGCCTCCGGAATACGAACCGGCTCTGGTCGAGCAATCTCGCTCGGCCAATCACGATCCTTCGGCCAATGATCTGAAAACCACTGCATCGCTTTCTCGAAGGTACCAGTCGCCAGATCGCCGCCATCGGCAATGCTGTCGAGCTTGGCACCTCGATTGAAAACGATCGTCGAAAGTCGCTTGCGGCCGATCCCGGCTGAAGCGGCGTACAAATCTGCGATGCGGACAATCTGATCTTTCATAGCCATGCGGTCTAAATGCGGTCATTTGTCCGCATATGTCAAGCAGAAAAGACCGCTTTTGTTTGTCCGCATCGCGGCTGATAATCCGCGCATGGAGAAAAAAGTGATCAATCTAATAAAGCAAGCCATTGAAGAGCTTGATATAAGCCCTGAAGAAGCCTCTAGAAGGAGCGGCCTCGAACGGAGCTATTTTCGTAAGCTTTTCGAGCGGGACACCGTGCCCAAGGTCGACACGATGCGGAAAATCTCCATAGGCTTGGGAATTCCGCTTGAGAAGCTTTCTGTCAACACACCCTCCAACGCCAGTCTTCCTGCTCGCCAGACGGATGGCACCGGTAGCGTCAAGGTCCCAAACAGGGCAGACATGCCGAACGACATTCCTGTCATGGGAACGGCCGCCGGCTCGCACCTCCGGGGCGCGTTCCAGATGACGTCGGATCCGGTTGACTATGTTCGCAGACCACCGGCACTCATGGGCGCGAAAGACATTTACTCGCTCTACGTCGAAGGCGAATCGATGGTGCCGCAGTTCTATCCAGCGGACCTGATCTTCGTCCACCCACACAAGCCGGCAAAGGTTGGCGATCCTGTCGTCATCCAATGTCAGATCAGCGGCGACTCTTCGATCGAGGCCACGCTAGGCATTTACATCAAGAAAACCGCCGAAAACCTCTATATTCGCAAGCACAATCCGAGCGCTGAAATAGCGATCGCCAGATCCACGGTTATGTTCATGCACAAGGTGCTAACGATGAATGAGCTGTTTGGAGTGTAAGCAATGAAGCCACTGGCAGTCGCGGTCTGCATCCTTCTCCTCCCGCTTGGATCTTTTGCCAAAGCAGAGACGTCACGGCAGAACAGTTGCCAGTCCGCAGCCAATACAGAGCTTTGCGAAACACAGAAGACCCAGTTTGCCAAAGACTTCAAAAACGCCAATGCTGGCGATTACGCCGCTCAGCGCAATGTTGCCTTCTGCCTTGCCAAGGGATGTGACGGAGCAGTCCCTGTCAACCAGATCAACGCCTGCACCTGGCGCATGATCATCCAAGGCGCACCAAATCATAAGACCGAGGCGGATCGCTGGAGCTATGACGCGGACTGTGGATCGCTCTCCAATACCGATCGAAAGGCCGCATTAAGCCAGGCCGAAAAGCTTTATAAGCGGGTTTATCGCAAGCCGCTGCCCCTCGAAGCACTGCTGAGAAACTAACGCCCCCCACTTGAAACGCTGAAATCTTCAGATCTCACCGCGCCGCAAAAGCGGTGAGTGATTCGCCGTATTTGCAAGTTTTCAGGCAACGGCATCAATGCCTTGCGGCTAATATGCGGTCATTTGTCCGCACCTGCGTTGACATGGCGGTCATTTGTCCGCATTAATGTCCGCATCAGATGAGTGGCCGCATACACTCACCTGGTGGCCGGACGGTAGCCTTGATCCCCCAACTATCGTCCGGCCTGACCTCTCACGGATGGAGAAAGCCATGACGACGACTGCACCCTCGACAGAAGACACCCGTATCGCCCGCCAGATGGCGGACCTTGCACGCGAGCGCGGCAGCCAGACTGACAAGGACCTGCGCGCCGAAGGTTACAGCGACGACGAAATTCAACGCTGCTCACCACTGGCAGCGAAGATGCTGCGCAAAAACCCTTCGCAGATTTCGGCCTGATCACGCCCGGTTTTGGTTTCCGCCTCTGAGAGGGGCGGTTTCCCAAACGGACGGAGACCTCACCTTGTTCACCATCACACCCATGATACCGCAGCGCCCCGACGCTTCGCGGGCCACACATCCGACACCTCCGATGCGAGGTATCTTCGCACTGGCCTGCATACTGGCCGTAATGTCATTTGCCGGTCTGTGCTACAGCGCTGCACTTTATGTGCAGGAAGATCGCGCACCGGCAACACAGGTGGCTTGCCGATGACAACGATCAGCGCCGAACGCCTGTGTTCCACATCTGTCACGTCCTTTCGCCCGGACGGATCTCTCGTCGATCTATCTCGTCCCGAACCCTGCGAAGTCGATTTCGATGAAGTCGCCTTCGGTCTGGCGAAGATTGCTCGTTTCACCGGCACCCATGCCGGTACCGCCTATAGTGTCGCGCAGCACAGTGTCATGGGTGCAGAGGCGATCCTCCGCGAAGAGCGCGATGAGTTGCTGGCAGCACTATTTCTTCTGCACGATGGCCATGAGTACAAGCTCGGTGACGACAGCCGCCCGAAGCAGGATCTTCTGGCCGCGATGCTCGACGAGTTCTCTCCCAACTCTGCTGCGGCCTATCGCCAGGTTGTGGCGAAGGCAAAGGCTGGCTGGGACACCGCCATTTACGGCGCGGCCGGTCTGCCTGCACCCAACGCCTGGACGAAGCGTCAGCTGCATGTCGTGGCGCGCATGGATATCCGCATGATGGCGGCGGAAGCGGAAGCCCTTTTCGGCTCAGCCGCCCGCCAGGTCTACCCACTCGCCAAGCATCCGGAACCGCTAACACGGGGTGCGATCATCCCTTGGGGCGCGGCGAAAGCCGAGGAGAGATTCCTCGAGTGCTTCGACAACCTGATCGGTATCAAGCAGCGCCACGCTGCCAAAAACAATCACCTCATGCATCGGAAGGCACAGCGATGAGCATCGAAACGCCCGCCGCGCCTGATCCGGTCTGCACGTTCTGCAGTGCCACTGCGACTGACTGCCGACTGATGATGGCGGCACCCGAGAACAAGGCTTTCATCTGCGAACTTTGCGTCGTCGACGCCGTCTCGATCAACATTCGTCACTTCCGCGCCACCTCGAAACTGAAGGACGCGATCCCCAATGGCTGAAAAGACCTCACTCTTTCGCGTGCATTTTGAAGATGGCTCTCATCATGACGTGAACGCTAACGATGCGCAGGACGCACGAAAGCTCGCAAAACAGCAATGCGAGCAGCGCGATACCATCATCAACAAAATCAAGCTTGTTCGCGGTGGCGCCAATGGCTGAGAGCGTTAATCACCCTGCTCACTACGGCGGCAGCGATAATCCTTACGAGGTTATCAAGGTCCTCGAAGCGTGGCTCTCCCGCGAGGAATTCATCGGCGCGCTCAAGTTCAACATCGTCAAATACCAGGCTCGCGCAGCGAAAAAGAACGGTGCGCAGGATTACGAAAAGTCGGCTTGGTACGCCGCCTACCTGGCGGACTTCCTCAAAAGGGTTCCCGCATGAAAAACGACGTTATCAATGTATTGGATCATGGCCTCGTAAGACTTGTCGATAGCATGGGCAGCGATCTCTCGGTCGTTCGCGCTGCGCGCGTCAGTTATGATGCGGCATGGCGAGCCGGGAGTGACGCCGGCTCGGATGAGCGTCTTATTAAGCGCCTTTGGAAAGACCGGCACACATCACCTTTCGAAGCTGTCGAGTTTCAGTTCGAGGTCAAGGCGCCCATCTTCGTTTTTCGTCAATGGCATCGCCACCGCACCTGGGCCTTTAACGAACTTTCCGCCCGGTACCGCGAATTACCGGAGGAATTCTACATTCCCGAGCCAGAAAGCATTGGCGTTCAATCTTCTTCGAACAAGCAAGGCCGAACCGCCGATGCTGAGACGATTGGAAGCCGCGAGATAGAAGCTCAAATGCTGCGCGAGCAATGCGAGAAAGCGTTTGATCTTTATCGGCACCTCCTCGGCAATGGCTGGCCCCGTGAGCTTGCTCGCTCCGTTCTCCCGGTTTCGACATATAGCCACATGTTTGCGAAGGTCGATCTTCGGAACTTACTCGGTTTTCTCGACCTCCGTTGCGACCCTCATGCGCAATACGAGATCCGTGTTTACGCCGAAGCTCTTCTGGCCCTTGCTGAGACCGTTGCGCCCGTCTGCATCGCGGCATGGAAAGAAGGCCACGCTGATGGCTGACAAAACCCCGATCGAGTGGACCGACGCGACGTGGAACCCGGTAACCGGTTGTTCCGTCGTCTCGCCCGGCTGCACCAATTGCTACGCCATGAAGCTCGCCGGCACCCGCCTGCGCAACATGCCGAGCCGTAAGGGCCTCACGAACCAGACGAAGGCCGGACCCGTCTGGAACGGGCAGCTGCGCTTCAATGAGGAGTTCGCTCTGCAGCCGTTGCAGTGGAAGCGCCCACGCATGATCTTCGTCTGCGCCCACGGTGATCTCTTTGCCGAGGGAGTGCCGGACGAATGGATCGACCGGGTTTTCGCCGTCATGGCGCTGGCCCCTCACCACACGTTCCAAGTTCTGACGAAGCGGGCGGACCGAATGCGCGCATACGTCAACAGTCCAGACACCATCAGGCGCGTCTATCACCTGGTTTGTGACATCGCGGTGGAGCATCGCGTCAACGTGACCTTGATAGCCGATCCCTCGCATGAAGCTGTGGCCCCGCCAGGCCGTCGAGTGTACCTCGGCCAATGGCCTCTTAAGAACGTTTGGAAAGGTGTATCGGCAGAGGACCAAAAGAGAGCTGATGAAAGATTGGCTGACCTCTTGGCGACGTCTGCTGCCGTTCGCTGGGTCAGCGTCGAGCCGATGCTCGGGCATATAGATCTAAACATCGCATGGTGCGGCGAGGACGCGCTCTCTCCCGAGTGCTGGGGCGATTGCGGATGGTGCAAGAATGGACGCCCTGCGCTCCATAATTGCCAAAGAGGACGGCAGCCTGACGAGGCAATCGCGAAGGGTCGATCAGGCCTCGATTGGGTTGTTGTCGGTGGCGAAAGCGGTACCGGCGCGCGGCCTATGCACCCCGACTGGACACGTTCGTTGCGCGACCAGTGCAAAGAAGCGGACGTCCCGTTCTTCTTCAAGCAATGGGGAAACTGGTCAAGCATTATGGATCGGGACAACGCCGATCCGGATTGGCGCGCAGATTATGCAAACCGTTTGAACGACCGGCGTCAAGACATCAGCTGGCTCAATCTGGCCGGTGGGTCAGGTTTTCACGGCGAACGCTTCCACGTCATGCAGCGTATCGGCAAGGCCAAAGCTGGCAGGACCCTCGACGGCGTCACCCATGACGCATTCCCCAAAATTGAAAGGGCTGTCAGATGGCTGGTTCCGTCAACAAAGTCATTCTAATCGGACACCTCGGCAACGATCCCGAGATCCGCCGATCGCAGGACGGAAAAGCCATCGCCAGCATGCGCCTGGCCACATCCGAAAGCTGGCGTGACAAGAACACCGGCGAGCGCAAGGAAAAGACCGAGTGGCACAGCATCGTCGTATTCAATGAAGCCCTCGCCAAGGTCTGCGAACAGTATCTGAAGAAGGGCGCCAAGATCTACGTCGAAGGCAGCCTGCAGACGCGCAAGTGGCAGGACCAGCAGGGGCAGGACCGCTACACGACAGAAGTCGTCCTCGCTGCTTTCGGCGGTATCCTCACCATGCTCGACAGCCAGGGCGGCAACCGCCCGCCGCCAGCTTCGAGCCCAGACGATTACGGCCGCTCCAACAGCCAGGCATCCAACAGATCCTATCAGGCCGGCGGCACAACGCGCGGTGGCTCCGAGCCCGACCTAGATGACATCCCCTTTTAACCGGAGAAGACCATGCAAATCATACGCGATGCGCAATCCCTCCTCGGCATGCTGGAAAGCGGCGATCTGAACGCTGAATTCTCCGGAAAGCTGACGGAGGTTCTGGATAAGCTGCTCGAGCTTTCCAACGACCGCCCGAATGTCACCTACAAAGGGTCGGTCACTCTCAAACTCAACCTAGCCGTCAAGAACGCCATGGTCGAGATCAACGCGGAAATTCCTCCGCCGACGCTGCCAAAGCTTCCGCGCAAGTCCTCGGTCTATTGGGTCATCGAAGGCGGGCGCCTGTCCACCGAGCACCCCCAGCAGCACGACATGTTTCCCGGCCCGCGCGAAATCGATCGCCAGCGCCAACCTTCCAACTAAGGAGCCACCAACGTGAAAAATGATACATCAGAAACCGATAGAGAATTCGAAAATTGGAAGGCTCTCGCCGACAAGGCAGGCTCCGAACTCGTCACGATCAAGCTGCCTTCACCGATCTACGGGCTGCCGCAAGAGGTTCCTGCCTTCCTTGACCGGGAAAGCGGAACCGTTCGCAGCGTCAAGGATCTTGTCGAAAGCTATCGCACCGCGCCACAGCGCAAGTCCGGTACCGCCAAGGCCTTCACTCTGGAAAGCTTCATCGAACTGACTGATCGCCACAAGACGGAAGACACGGTCATCTTCGCCAATACCGACTGGCAGAAGCCGTCACTGACCACCGTCGTCGATTACCACAAGATCAACAGCGTCGATGCTGACAACCTCAAACATCGGATCAATTATGAATTTCCGCTGTCTGAGGAGTGGCAGGCCTGGACAAATCTAAACGGAAAAAGATTGAGCCAGGAGGAGTTCGCGGCCTTCATTGAGGATCACATTGCTGATCTGGCGACCCCAGACGAAGCCGAGGAACTGGATTTCCAGAACAAGTTCTCGTTCAAGATCGCCTTCCCATCGCAGATGGTAGAGCTTTCGCGCGGCCTTCAGGTCAACGCCGACACCCGCGTTAAAAACGTTTTATCGCTCCAGAATGGAACGGCACATATCGTTTTTGAGGAAGAGCATCAGACGCTGGACAAGAACGGCAACAGGCTAGACGTGCCGGGCATGTTCATTCTGTCCGTCGCGCCATTCTTCAACGGTGAAACGGCGCGCATTCCTGTTCGCCTTCGCTACCGCAAGACGCCTGGCGGGCTGGAGTGGTTTTACCAGCTCTATCGTCCAGACTTCTACGTCACCGAGCAAGTCCGCCGGGATCTGACGCGCGCCGCTGGCAATACGATGCTGCCTCACTACGAAGGCACCCCTGAAAACCCGACCTGAAACAAGCCATAAAGTGCAGCCGCTTCGGCGGCTCCACTCTCCCGGCAACTGCCCATGCGCAGGAGACACCTTCATGCTGATCACCAAAAAATCCGAACTGGCTCCAGCCCTTGGCCTTGTCGGGAGTATCGTCGAACGGCGCAACACTATCCCGATCCTGTCGAACCTCGCGATCGAGCGCACGAACGGAGGACTTCGCGCCCGCATGACCGATCTGGACATCGAAGCCGAGATCGAATTTGCAGGAGCGCTCGACACATCTTTCAAGCCCTTCACGGTTCCCGCCAATCTCCTAAGAGATATCATCTCGAAACTGCCGGAGAGCGGCGACATCCAGTTTCATGCTGGCGACGACAGCGACACGCCAGGCACCATCTACATCAAATGCGGCCGCTCGAAGTTCACCCTTCAGAGCCCGCCTGTGGCCGATCTTGCGACGATGAATCTCGGCACGCTCTCCAACCGCATTACGATCTCCTCGAAGCAACTGCTCGCGGCAATTGGTGCTGTCAGCTTCGCCATCTCTACGGAAGAGACGCGCTACTATCTCAATGGCATATTCATGCATGCGACTGAGACCGGCATGATGTTCGTCGCGACCGACGGCCACCGCCTGGCGAAACGCTTAGTCCCGATCGAGAACGCGCATCTGGTAGCGGGTGGCGTCATCATACCGCGCAAGACCATTGCTGCACTCACCAAGGTCTTGCCGAAGGACGGTGACATCTTGATCGAGTGGAACGAAAACAAGATTGTCTTTTCCCTCCCCTCCACGAAGATCCTGTCAAAACTGATCGACGGTCAGTTCCCGGATTATCAGCGCGTCATCCCCCAGAGCAACAGCACCGAAGTCACGATCAACGGCAAGCAGCTGGCAGCAGCGGTCGAGCGTGTGCAGCTGATCTCCACCGAGCGCGGCCGGGCCATGCGTTTTCGCTTTGAGGAAAGCGGCCTGACGCTCACGGTCAACAATCCCGACGCCGGCGCGGCCGAGGAGCAGCTTGCCTTCGAAGGCCAGGCAGACTTCGAGACCGGCTTCAACGCCAAGTACGTTCTCGACGCTATCAATCATCTCGCCGAAGACGAAATCCGGATGGCGCTGGACGAGCCAAACTCTCCGGCGATCCTGCGCGCCGATGGCGATCATGTCGAAAACCTCATCGTGCTTATGCCGATGCGAGTGTGAGGAGGAACAATGATGAGCCATGCAGATAAAAAATGGCCTGGGACCGAGGCCGAAACGCGGTTCGCGAAATATCTGGTGCGTACCGCCGGTGCCTACTTCGTCACGGTAGTTCGCCGCGGTGTGGGTGAGATGCTGGGCGTCCGCGTTCCTGGGCAGACATTCGTCGTGCAGGAATTGATGGCAGCTGCATTCTCCGAGATCGACCAATTACAGCGCGAGAACGCGGCTCTCAAGATCGACGCCAGCAATCATGCGGCTGATGCTGAAACGGTTCGAAGAGAACGCGAAGTTGAGCGTCGCCGCGCTGAGGCAGCAGAGGCCTCGGTGAAGCGGTTGCGCAATAAGGTATCCGCGCGCTCACTGACAGACCAGCATTTGGCCGACGAGATCGAAGCGGTCGATAAGGTATGCAAAGCCGGATTTGGCGAAGGCAGCGGTTCACCCGGAGAATGGTTTTACGAGCGCGCCGACGAGCTTGCGCATGAGCGCAAACGCCGTGAACTCGAAAGCCAGCTTCAGAAGCATAACGCCCGCACTGCCCTCGCCAACACAGGAGGAGACGCACCATGAATGACCTCATGATCGACCTCGAAACACTTGGCATCAGACCAGGCAGCATCATCGCCAGCATCGGCGCTGTGGAGTTTAACGCCGAGACAGGCGCGATTGGCAGACTGTTTTATGCGAACGTGAACCTCGACAGTGCAGAGAGAGCCGGCCTCACCATGGATGTTTCCACGGTGAAATGGTGGATGAAGCAGTCAGATGAGGCCCGCGAAACGACTTTCACCAAGGGCGACAAGTCGATTGATCTGGCCCTGGCAGAGCTTTCGCATCTTGCGGAAGGCGTTTCGCCTTTACGGATCTGGGCGCATAGCCCGTCTTTTGATCTAGTATTGCTAGAAGCGGCCTATCGGCTTGTCGATCTGCCTTTCCCGTTTCCTTTTCCAAGGGCACGCGATACCCGCACCATCTTCGACCTCGCCGGCGTCAAACCAGAAAATCTAGGCATAGCGCACAACGCGCTGGACGATGCGATCGCGCAGGCGAGTGCTGTCATCGATGCCTATCGAGCGCTCGGCAAGAACGTCGCTCAAGAGCAGGAGAACTGACCATGGTAGGTTCCTATAACGCTCTTCCTCTAGTAGCGCTCTCCGTTCGTCAGCCATGGGCATGGGCCATCATCCACGCCGGCAAACCTGTCGAAAACCGGAGCTGGCGAAAGGGCAATCCCGGCCTCAAATTTCGCGGCCTTTGCTGCATCCACGCATCGCAAGGCATGACGCGTGGCGAATACGAGGAAGCTGCGGAGTTCATGACATCGATCGGCGTCACCTGCCCGGCAGCTAAAGACCTGCAGCGCGGCGGGATCGTCGGGGTGACGAACATCGTGGATATCGTCACCGAACTGGACAGCCCATGGTTCTTCGGCCCCAAGGGTTTGATCCTGAAGGAATCGAGAGCGGTCGAATTCGCTCCCTCAAGTGGCGCGCTTGGTTTCTTCAAATGGAAGAGATCAGGAGACGGCGCCTCCGAGCCAGCAAAATGGATGGGCGCTGGCGCCACGCACGAAGGCGACACCGCTACCGCGAATACACAGCTAGATTTGCTCTGAGGCTGCAGGACCCACGAACAAACCCCTTCGCATTGAAACCATCGCCTCAAAATGAAAGGAGGCCGAGATGACCCGCGTCGATCCTCACCTTCTTGCATTTGTCAGAGCTTTGGCGAAAGCTGACGCGCGTCGCGACCGAGCGGCGGCCGGTACCGAAGTTAAGGAAGAGACATGCCAGGAAAACGCGCAGCGATCTACGCCCGCTTTTCAACCGACCTCCAAAACGACCGATCAGTCGATGATCAGATCGAACTCTGCCGTGAATTCGCCAGCCGCAACGGTTACACCGTCACGCAAAAATACTTCGACAAAGCGCGGTCGGGCGCCTCCATCTTCGGACGAGACGGATTACTCGGTCTCATGGACGACGCGCGAGCAGGCAAGTTTGAAATTGTTATCGTAGAGGCGCTGGACCGTCTCTCGCGCGACCAGGAAGATCTTGCCGGCCTTCATAAGCGCCTGACCTTTGCTGGCATTCAGATCATTGCAGTTCATGACGGCGCAGCTGATGCTATACAGGTGGGCATCAGAGGACTGGTGTCGACACTGTTTCTCGCCGACCTGAAGAACAAGATTCGCCGAGGCATGTCCGGCGTCGTTCGGGAGGGAAGGCATGCTGGGGGAAAGGCCTATGGATATCGGCCGGTGCTCGGCCGTCCGGGCATCTTGGAGATCTTCGAACCAGAGGCCGAGATCGTTCGCCGTATCTTTGCTGAAGTGATTGGCGGCGCACTGCCGCGCGAGATCGCTCATCAGCTAAATCAAGAGGGCGTTGCGCCACCTCGCGGCGTCTACTGGAGCCCAAGCACGCTTATCGGCTCGTCTCAGCGCGGATACGGGATGATCCGAAACCCTATCTATGCGGGGAAGATCGTTTGGAACCGGACCAGGTTTATCCGAGATCCTGACACGGGCAAGCGGGTCAGCCGGGTGAACAATGCATCAGAGATCAAAGAAAGCGCCGCCCCTCACCTTTCCATCGTCGACGAAGCTACCTTCGACCAGGCGCGCGCGATCGTCGAAGGCCGAGCGAAGAAGGCGAGAGGCGGACAGGATGTGCGACGGCCAAAGAGAATCCTCTCCGGGATCATGCGCTGCGCACATTGCGGTGGCGGACTGTCAGCGCACGATACCGATAAATCGAGCGGTTCGATGCGGATCAGATGCAGCCGCTCGAAACAGAGCGGCATGTGCAACAATACGCGCAAGTATAGGCTCGATAAGATTGAGAGAGCCGTAACATCAGGTCTCCAGACGCAGCTAATGCACCCTTACCTCTTGGAGGAGTACGTCCGCGTTTATCGCGAAGAGCGCCGGGAGGACTATTCGAAGCGCACACGCGAGAGATCCGGCTTGGAGAAAAAGCTTCGAGAAATAGACGGTCAGCTGGAACGGCTTATTCAAGCCATGTCCCGCGGCATTCTGCCCATCGATGCTGTCGAAGCGCAATACAAGCCTTTGGAGAAAGAGCGCGACGAACTAAGGGCAGAGTTGGCCGCGACTGCAGCCGCACCCGTGATCGAGTTGCACCCTAACGCACCCGCGCAATATCGCGCCACCGTCGACAAATTGGCCGAGCGACTGAATGAACTGGATCCCCAGAAGG
This sequence comes from Agrobacterium sp. CNPSo 3708, assembly GCF_028674915.1. Lineage (NCBI taxonomy): Bacteria > Pseudomonadati > Pseudomonadota > Alphaproteobacteria > Hyphomicrobiales > Rhizobiaceae > Agrobacterium > Agrobacterium sp. CNPSo 3708. The sequence continues at coordinate 306,828 of NZ_JAQZSF010000006.1, read as the reverse complement.
ATGCGGAAACATTCAACGACTTCCGACAGCTCGTCGATCATGTCGTCATTCATGACAGAGATGATGGAGGCGTTGAGGTCGAAGTTATTGGAAGATTGTCGGCCCTAATGGGCCATCCCGTCGAAAGTCTGGGGGGACGGATGGTAGCGGGAGAGGGACTTGAACCCCCGACACGCGGATTATGATTCCGCTGCTCTAACCACCTGAGCTACCCCGCCACGAGGGAAACAAAGCTGCGATGTGCGGCCCGTCTCATCAGGATGAGCGGCTTATAAGGTGCCGCTCCCTAAAGTGTCAAGCGCAAGATGCGCAAAAAGTCAGTCTTTCGACAGACTTGGCCGGAGTGCCGATTTCAGGCTGCGACCTGGTTGGCGAGCAGCGCTTTGAGCGATGCCTCCGCCTCCGCCGAGCGTTCCGAGCGCTCGATGAAACCGCCGCCATAGACGCGCGCGTCCGCGCCCGGCGCGGAGTAGAGGACACAGGCCTGGCCGGGTGCGATCCCGGCCTCACCGACGGCGAGATCGACATAGATGCCTTTCTCGTCGCTATGGAGAACGGCTTCCGCCGGCGGGCGGGTGGAGCGCACCTTGGCGAAACAGGCAAAGCCGCCTGCCGCGTCGTCTTCAAGTGCTGCGTCACCGAGCCAGTTCATGTCGCGCAGATAGACGCGGTGTGTCTCCAGCGCCTCGCGTGGGCCGACGATGACGCGGCGTCCGCGGGCGTCGAGATGGACGACATAGAGCGGCTCGCCGGTCGCGACGCCAATGCCGCGGCGCTGGCCGATCGTGTAATGCACGATGCCGTCGTGGCGGCCGAGCACGCGGCCATCCAGATGGACGATATCACCCACAAGGGCAGCATTCGGCTTCAGCTTGTTGATGATGTCGGTATACTTGCCCTGCGGCACGAAACAGATGTCCTGGCTGTCAGCCTTCTTGGCCACCACCAGGCCCATCTCTTCCGCCAGCGCACGCGTCTCCGCCTTGGACAGGCCGCCTAGGGGAAAGCGCAGATAATCGATCTGCTCCTGTGTCGTTGCAAACAGGAACCAGCTCTGGTCGCGGTCGCTATCGATCGGGCGATAGAGCGCGCGGCGGTTGGGATTGCCCGCAACCGGGTTACGGCGCGAACGGATATAGTGGCCGGTTGCGAGCGCGTCGGCACCCAGTTCCTGCGCAGTAGCCAGCAGATCGGCGAACTTGACCGTCTGATTGCAGGCGACGCACGGCACAGGCGTTTCGCCCATGGCATAGGCTTCGGCGAAGGGGTTGATCACCGTTTCGCGAAAACGCGCCTCGTAATCCAGCACATAATGGGGAATGCCGAGCGTTTCGCACACGCGGCGTGCATCGTCGATATCCTGGCCAGCACAACAGGAGCCGGCGCGATGAACGGCGGCGCCATGGTCGTAAAGCTGCAGTGTGATGCCGAGGACGTCATAGCCCTCACGCTTGAGAATGCCAGCCACCACGGAGGAATCGACGCCACCGGACATGGCAACGACAATCCGGGTATCTTCCGGCTTCTTGTCAAAGTCGAGCGTATTCAAGGTTTTTCCAATCGTCAGTCATAACGGGGGTAAAGGCCCCGCCGCCTGTCGTCAAATCCACAAGGCTCAGTCTCAAGAGAGGCATGGAAGCTTGGATTTTCAAGCGCTGCATATAGAAAGAAAAGCCCTTAAACGCAAGTACGGGGCGGCACGTGCCACCCCGTAGAGGATTTGTCGCTGTGTTGCCGGATCAGGCGCCAGCCGTCTTCTGGCTGTTGCCGATCCACTTGTCGCGTTCGCGCCAGAGCGCGGGGATGGCCAGCAACGCAATGCCGACGACGGCAATCGCGGTCTTCTGGATCTGCGTCAGCTCTGCCGTGCGGCCATCCAGATAGTAGATGCCGTAGACGATGGCGACGTGCCACACATAGACCTGCAGCGAGTGGCGGCCAAGAAGCTGCAGAAACTTCAGGGACAGCACCCAGATGACGCCAGCGGCGATCTTCTGCACGATCGGGTTGTGATGCTTCGGACCGGCAATGATGAGCCAGGTGAGGCCAACACCGACGGCAAGGAAGTTGATCAGGTAAACCGGACCGAAGTCGGCGCGGATTTCCATGGTCGAGAATTTGCCGAGCACGAATTCCGGCATCAGGTTCCAGGCGGTGGCGATACGCAGCGGCACGAAGAACACGCAGACGATCAGCGAGGCCTTGGCAATCCAGCTACGCTCCGGCGAGAAGATCTTCATCCACGGAATACGGTTCTGCGCCGTCATCGCGCCGAGTACCAATGCCGTGTAGAACACCAGCTGCCAGCCAAACAGGTTGAAGCTGACACGAATGCCCTGCTCGTCGACGCCCTTGACGATCTCGTTCATCGGCGCGGTGAAGAGCTGCTGCAGGCCAAGCTGTCCCGCCATCCACACCAGCAAGGAACCGGCCATCACATAGGCCCACTTGCCGTCGATGCAGAGCTTCACCAGGAAGGGCGCAAAGATCATGTAGACGATATATTGCGGCAGGATGTCCATGAAGGTCGGCTGGAACAGGAAGCTGGCAATGGCCGCCAGACGCAACGGATCGTCAAACGACGTCATGCCGAGCCAGTTGTACCAGATATAAGGGGCGTGCGGGATGACCATGCGCGCAAAGAGGACGGCGATCACCAGTCCCATTGCATATTTGTACAGTTCGAGCGCGCGGTTCCAGATCATATCGCGCCCGGCCTCGTAGCCGTATTTCACCATCTTGCGGGCATACACCATGCCGATCAGAAGGCCGGACAGGAACACAAAGCCCTGTGCGTCCTCAACGAAGGCAAACTGGCGATGGTTGATTTCCACCAGCCAGAAACCGCCTGCGAAGACCAGATGGTTGATCAGCATAAAGACGAGGAAATAGCCGCGCATCCCGTCGATCAGGTCGAAGCGTTTCATCGTTAAAGCTCTCCATTTCGCGGACCGCGCTGTGGCTGGTCGCCGTGTTCCTCTGCTCGGGTGTTGTCCGAAGGTCGGCCCGAAGTTCGGATTGTCAACGCGAATAAAAGGCGGGAGTTCCGCCTATGCGCGCATTTGCTAAAACGCTAGCGGTTCACATTGACGTGTGCCTGTCTGGTTAAAAGCCCGCGACTGAATGCGGGATGAACGAAAAAAGGCAATACGTGGACAAGGTTGCGGCACCGTCCCTCCCCCATTTTGCGCCGGTTGCCTGAACCGCCTGCTCACCAGTGCAAAGCGACAAAAAAGAAAAAGGCGCCGGGGTCTGACCCCGACGCCATAAATCATTGGAAGAAATCGATGCGCTTTACGCGGCGGCCTGGATTGCGGCCACCTGCCAGTCGGATCCGCCCTTGCGAACGAAGGTCCACATCTCGACCGATTCTTCCGGCTCGTGCTCATTGCCTTCGATGACCTTGCCGGTGGCGCGGTCGCGCATGATGTCGATCGCCGAATAGCGCATCGCAACGGTCGCGTAATCCTGGCCCTCTTCGTGCCAGGCTTCGGCAACGTCACCCTGCAACAGCGTTACATCGCGCACATCGTTCTTCACGCCGCTCGTCGCATGGTCGCTGAGCTCTTCGGCAAGATAAGACATCGCCTCCGGCGTCGTCAGCTTGCGTAGCGTGCCGTAATCTTCCGCAGCATAAGCGGACTGAACCTGCTGCAGCATGTGCTGGAAGGTTTCGAGGTCACCATGCGTCACGCCGATTTCGTCGCCTTCGGACATGGCGTTTTCATGCGGTACGGGTTTGGCAACCACGGGTTCGGCAGCCGCCGTTGCGGCAGCAGCGCCACCAAAAGCACCAGCACGCGAGCCCATCTGCGGGATCTTGAAACCACCCTGGCCGTGGGGCTGATTGGCGGAATAGTCGCTGCGCGCATTGTTCGAGCCGGCTGCACCGCCATAAGCGGGCTCAGCGGCCTTGCGGCGCGAGGCGAAGAAACGCATGGCGAGCATGATGAGGCCGCCGATCAGCAGTCCCTGCAGCAGCATTCCGAAGAAGCCAGCCATACCGCCGAAGCCGCCGCCCATGAGCATGCCGAACAGGCCGCCCATCAACAGGCCACCCATGAGACCGCCCATCATGCCACCAAACATGCCGCGGTTCTGCTGCGGTGCCTGCGCGCCTGGACGTGCCGGCTGCGCTGCATTTGGCTGCGTCGCCTGGTTGGTGTTCGGCGTCATGCTGCGGTTCATCGGCGCGGCCTGGCCCGGTGCGGTATTGGTTGCGGGCGGTGCCGAAAAGGTCCGCGTGCCGCGGCTGCCGAAACCGCCGCTGGCGCGGCGCGCTTCTGCCATATCGACAGCCACGAACGAAACCGCAATCCCCAGAGCGGCAACTGCGAACAAACCTTTAAAGCGCCGAATGGCAGCAAACATCGTCATCTCCTGTTGGGTCGCCCTCCCATTGAGCGACAAAGAACAAAAGGCATATAGCAACTATCGGTCTTTGTTTTGAGGGTGAGAACCATAAATATTTCGTGATACGCAACCCTCGGTAGATTCACGCGTCATCGCGCAATAAAAAACCCGGTGCGGATAGGATCCGCACCGGGCTAAAACGGTCAAGAAGGCCGTCGCCGATCAGTCGATGTTGAAGGTCAGCGGCTTGACCTGACGGATGGCCGGGTTGGCGCGCAGCTTGTCCAGCACCTCCTCCGAGACGGGGCCGTCGACATAGAGCAGCGCAATCGCATCGCCACCATTGGCTTCGCGGCCAAGCTGGAAGTTTGCAATGTTGACGCCTGCCTCACCGAGCGTGGTGCCCATGAAGCCGATCATGCCGGGCACGTCGGTGTTGGTGATGTAGATCATGTGCTGACCGACATCGGCATCCATGTTGATGTTCTTGATCTGGATGAAGCGGGCCTTGCCATCCGAAAACACCGTGCCAGCAACAGAGCGAACCTGGTTTTCGGTCTTGACGGTGAGCTTGATGAAGCCGTCATAGACACCGGTCTTGTCGCGCTTGACCTCGGACAGGATGATGCCCTTTTCCTTAATCATGATTGGCGCGGAAACCATGTTGACGTCTGCCACCTGCGGACGGATGAGACCGGCCAGAAGCGCGCTTGTCAGCGCCTTGGTGTTCATGTTGGCGGTTGCACCATCATACAGGATTTCGATTTCCTTGGTGGCGCTTTCCTGCACCTGACCCACGAAAGAGCCGAGGACGTCGGCAAGCTTGATGAAGGGCTTCAAACGCGGCGCTTCGTCAGCGGTGATCGAAGGCATGTTGATGGCGTTGGAAACCGCACCCTTGACGAGGTAATCCGACATCTGCTCGGCAACCTGGAGCGCGACATTTTCCTGTGCTTCCGTGGTGGATGCGCCAAGATGCGGCGTGCAGACCACGTTCGGCAGGCCGAAAAGCGGGCTTTCGGTTGCAGGCTCGACTTCGAAAACGTCGAAACCAGCGCCAGCCACATGGCCGGACTTGATGGCGTCGGCAAGCGCTGCCTCATCCACCAGACCACCACGGGCGCAGTTGATGATGCGAACACCCTTCTTGGTCTTGGCCAGGTTCTGCGCGCCCAGAATGCCGCGCGTCTTGTCGGTCATCGGCACGTGCAGCGTGATGAAGTCGGCCTGGGCCAGAAGCTCATCGAGCTCGACCTTGGTCACACCCATTTCCTGTGCCCGTTCCGGCGACAGGAAGGGGTCGTAGGCCAGCACGTTCATCTTCAGACCAAGCGCACGCGAGCAGACGATGGAGCCGATATTGCCCGCACCGATGACGCCGAGCGTCTTGCCGGTAATTTCGACACCCATGAATTTCGACTTTTCCCACTTGCCGGCCTGGGTGGAGGTATCCGCTGCCGGAAGCTGGCGGGCAACGGCAAACATCAGCGCGATGGCATGTTCTGCCGTGGTGATGGAGTTGCCGAAGGGCGTGTTCATGACGATGATGCCGCGGCGCGATGCAGCCGGGATATCGACGTTGTCGACGCCGATGCCGGCGCGGCCGATGACCTTGAGGTTCTTGGCCGATTCGATCAGCTTTTCCGTCGCCTTGGTGGCAGAGCGGATGGCAAGACCATCATAATTGCCGATGATTTCGGCGAGCTTGTCCTTGTCCTTGCCAAGCTTCGGCTGGAAATCGACCTCGACGCCACGGTCGCGGAAGATTTGAACGGCGGTTTCCGACAGTTCGTCAGATACGAGTACGCGAGGTGCCATGGTGTGGGCTCCTTGAAAAGCGGTTTATGCGTGAAAGCGAAAAGTGTGTGCGGCCCTGCAATGCGCAGGGCCGGAATGGATCAGGCCGCAGCCTTGGCAAGCGTTGCCTTCTGCGTTTCGAAAGCCCACTTCAACCAGGGCATCACGGCCTTCATGTCGGCCGTTTCGATAGTCGCGCCAGCCCAGATACGAAGGCCGGACGGCGCGTCGCGATAGGCGCCGATGTCGAGCGCGACGTTTTCCTTTTCGAGAAGGGCAACCATGCCCTTGGCGAAATCGGCCTGGGCGCCAGCATCAAGGGCTGCAACATCCTTGCAGACGATCTTGAGGCAGACGGAGGTGTTGGAGCGCGTCTCATCGGCAACCGCCAGATTGGCGATCCAGTTGTTCTCGGCGACGAAGTCGAAGATGACCTTGGCATTGGCATCGGCACGGGCGATCAGCGCCTTGAGGCCACCCAGGTTCTTCGCCCAGAGAAGCGCATCGATATAGTCTTCAACGCAGAGCATCGAGGGCGTGTTGATCGTCTCACCTGTGAAGATGCCTTCGATCAGCTTGCCGCCGGACGTCATGCGGAAAATCTTCGGCAGTGGCCAGGCGGGAACATAGGTCGTCAGACGCTCGACGGCGCGTGGCGAAAGAATGATGACGCCATGGCCACCTTCACCGCCCAGAACCTTCTGCCAGGAGAAGGTCGTAACATCGAGCTTGGCGAAATCGAGATCCTGCGCGAATGCGGCAGAGGTTGCGTCACAAATGGTAAGGCCCTTGCGATCGGCGGGAATGAAATCGGCGTTGGGAACGCGAACACCGGAGGTGGTGCCGTTCCAGGTAAAGACCACGTCGCGGTCGAAATCGACCTCTGCGAGGTTCGGAAGCAGGCCGTAATCGGCCTCGAACTTGCGAACATCCTTGAGCTTCAGCTGCTTGACGACATCGGTCACCCAGCCGGCACCGAAGCTTTCCCAGGCAACCATGTCCACGCCGCGTTCGCCAAGCAGCGACCACAAGGCCATTTCAACGGCGCCGGTGTCGGATGCGGGAACGATACCGATACGATAATCGGCGGGAACATTCAGAATTTCGCGGGTAAGATCGATGGCCTGCTTCAGCTTGGCTTTGCCAACCTTGGCACGATGCGAACGACCAAGCGGTGCATCGGTGAGAGCATCAAGCGACCAACCGGGGCGCTTCGAGCAGGGACCTGAAGAAAAATGCGTATTGCCCGGACGCACGTCCGGCTTCACTATATCTGTCATTTGACTATCCTTCCAGATAGGCGCTCCACGTTAGGGTGGAGTGTCCTGACACCGTTGCTATTCCTCTCGCCCGTTCCCGTCAAGCGGAATATGTCGCAAGCTTCGATAATTTTGTCCGATCTGCGTCAGATGCCGGCAACCGCCCAAACAAAAACCACCCGTATCGATGAGATACGAGCGGTCGAAGTCTATAGTCGGTCTGTGACGTTTACTTGTAAACGGCAGGCTGAACCGGAATATCGGCCGGTGGCATGTACTGTGCGGTATCGCAGCCATTGAAGACATAGCGGCCGCCGAGACGGATTTCATGCGACGTCAGACCCTTGTCGCGACCAGGACCGGCAGCGCCATTGAGACCGAACATTTCGCCCTGGCCGATCTGGCGGAAGCGATAGCCGATATCGGCCTTGAAGTCGCAGGTGACATCAACCGAGGCACCGGCCATCAAAGCGTAAGCGAAGCGCCAACTGCCCTTGCCATCGAATTCGCAGCAACCCGAATCGGTCTTGAACGTATCCCACTTCACATGCGCACCACCGATACCTGCACCGAGATAGGGGGTGACGCGGCCATAGGTGCCGAGATCGACATAGGCGTTCGCCATCAGGCCAAAGGCCTGAAGCGAGGTGTGCGACTCGAGGCTTGGAGCGGAGCCCCGGAATTTCGACTTCGACAGATAATCGAGGGTCAGGTCGGTGCGCAGATAATTGTTGATCTGGTAGCCCACGCCTGCGCCGAAGAGGACACTGTCCTTCTGGGACGTGCTGGTAAAGCTCACATCTTCCATCGCAGATGCCGACACTGCCCGGTTGAAGCTGCCGCCACGGAACTTGTTGAAGGAATAGCCGACATCGCCACGCAGATACCAGCCGCTTGCTTCCTTCACCTGAATTTCCGGTGCGGGCTCAATATAGGCTGGTGGGGCTGACTGATAGACATCCGCAGCGAGTGCGTGCTGACCTGCCATCAGAGCGGCAACGACACCGATCAGGCTCTTCTTCATGTGGGTGGCTCCATAAGCGGCATACGCGAACGGCGCGTACACCAGTGAATTCTTCACTTATGAAACATGAAGGAAATTGGTTAAGTGACGATTAATATCACGGCCAGTACAGGTCGTTTTGCTAATAAATACAGTCAACACCCGGTTAAATGAAGCAACGTCTACACCTCAAAGTGCGCATTCACACGCAGGAATGCGCTCCAGCACATCCAAAAGCTGCACGTCAGCAAGTCTACGCCGCTGCGCCGAACCGGTACGTTTCTGTAGAATTATTCCCTTTTGATAGACAACAGTATTAACCGGCACACAGTATAAAACGAAACGTGTGTGAACAGCTGGAAACCTAGACCCTTCCAGATGGTTCAAACGCAGAACGTTTCGACTTTGCCCGTCATCGTCCCCACAAGCGACCACGACGAAGCCACTCACAGCGTTCGCTAGCAACTGCATCACGACAAACCCGTTGAGAAGACGACACAACAACTGTTCGAGAGTGGCCTTCGTTGAAAACCAATCTGAAAAGCATCTTCGACTTCTCTCCCACACCTCGGGACAATCCGGTGTTGTTGAGAGCGCAATATGTGGCCTTCAGCCAGCAGATGCCGATGATGTACTTCATTCTACTCTCGAGCACGTGGGCGCTGGCCTTAACCTATCTGCACACCGCGCCGAGGCTGCTGTCGCTTGGCGTCCCATGCCTCTTCACCGTGATGTGCGGGGCGCGCATCCTCTTTTGGCTACGGTCTAGAGGTGATACTCCGCCCATTGCGGCTGTCGCATCCAGCATGAGGCGGATCAACATCCTTGGGGCGGTAATTGCCGCGTCCTTTACCACATGGTCCTGTCTTCTCTATCCCTATGGGGACGCCTTCCAGAAATCACATGTCGCCTTCTATATGGCGATCACCGTCATTTCCTGCATCTTCTGCATGATGCATGTGCGCTCCGCCGCCCTCATGGTCACGGCGATCGTCAACGGCACCTTCGTCGTTTTCTTCGCATCCACCGGGCACCTGACGCTCATTGCCACAGCCATCAACATTCTGCTCGTCTGTTTCGGCATGCTGGTCGTGCTGAAGATCAACTACGACAATTTCGAGCAAATGGTGCTGGCGCAGCAGAAGACCGAAGCCCTGAGCAACGAGAACCTCAAGCTCGCCAATATCGATAGCTTGACCGAACTCCCGAACCGCCGCGCCTTCTTTCATCATCTCGACACGTCCTTCACCCTCGCCCAGGCGGAAAATCATCGCCTCGCCGTCGGCGTGATCGATCTAGACGGCTTCAAACCCGTCAACGACCTTTACGGGCACTCCGCTGGCGACCGGCTTTTGAAAGAGGTCGGTGAGAGGCTGCAAGACGTCTGCAACGCCGAAAGCATGTTCCTGTCGCGCTTGGGTGGCGATGAGTTTGCTTTCATCATCTCCGGTCAGGTGAACGAGAATACCGTTCTTGCCGCGGGAAACCTGATGGGCTCCAAACTCCGCATCCCCTTTGAAACGCCGGATGCGACGATCATGATTTCCGCTTCGATCGGCATCGCCATCTATCCGGATGTGGCGTCCACGCCCGAGGAACTGTTCGACCGGGCCGACTATGCGCTCTACCAGAGCAAGCGCGAACATCGCGGCAACAGCACCCTGTTCACCACCAAGCATATCGTCGAAATCCACCGCGATGCGCGCGTGGAGCAGACGCTGCGGCAAGCCGATCTCGCAAACGAGTTGTCGGTGGTCTATCAACCGATCCTCGACGTCAACTCCGGCAAGACAGTCGGTTTCGAAGCGCTCGCACGCTGGAACAGCAAGCTTCTTGGTACTGTCCCACCGGCACAATTCATTCCGATCGCAGAGCGCGCCGGCATCATCAACATGCTGACGAAACCGCTGTTGAAGAAGGCATTGGCCACCGCGAAGACGTGGCCGCAGGACATTCGATTGTCCTTCAATCTCTCTGCCCAGGACATCAACAGCGCCGAAGCCACGCTTGGCATCATCGCCATCATCGCCAATAGCGGCTTCGACCCGCAGCGGCTGGATCTCGAGATCACCGAAACCGCGATCATTCATGACACCCGGCAGGCACGCAAATCCGTCGAGATGCTGCGAAAGATCGGCTGCGGCATTTCGCTCGACGATTTCGGCACCGGCTATTCGAGCCTGACCTCGCTTCACTCTCTACCGCTGACCAAGCTCAAGATCGACCGCAGCTTCGTCAGAGACATCCAAGACAGCGACGCCAGCTACAACATCGTCCGCTCGCTGCTGACGCTCAGCCGTGAAATGGGCCTAGACACGATTGTGGAGGGCGTCGAAACTCAAGCCGAACTCGCCGTCGTCAAGGCGCTCGGCGGGACGCTAGTGCAGGGCTATGTCTTTTCCCGGCCGATCCAGGCGGATGATGTGCATGCGTTTCTCAACGGGTGTGTTGAGGACAGCCTTCCGCAGTGGGCGTGACGCGGTCATAGGCAAGCGGGCGGCAAAGCAAGCGCAGCAAAGATACCGAGGCGTTCTGACCTCGCCTCTTGATCACCCTTGGTCTGGACCCATCGCTGTCCGGTTCGATGTTGTGACGTATGACGTATGTCTTTGATCGAGCTTATCTTTTCTGTGTCTTCGACGAGTTGCACCGCGACGGCGACGAAGGAACGGGAGCATCGATGGTTACGTTCCTCATTCCTGTGCTTGTCACAGGAATCCAGTCAGACCAAGTCTTTGGTCTTAAAGAACTCCTCTCGCCGCGCGGACGCGCAGCGGCTAGATTCCTGTGACAAGCACAGGAATGAGGAAAGACGTTACCTTTCCCCGTCCTATCAGTTGATTACCTTCAAGCAGCCGACTTCACGCTGCCAATCACGCCGACCAGGTCGTTGACGATCCGCTCGACCTGGGCGCTGTCATCGCCTTCTGCCATGACGCGGATCAGCGGCTCGGTGCCGGATGGGCGAATGACGAGACGGCCTTTGTCGGCAAGCGCGCTTTCGGCATCGGCAATCGCCTGTTTCACAACCGGGTTTTCCAATGGCTTGCCGCCGGAAATGCGGACATTCTTCAAGAGCTGCGGCACGGGCTCGAACTTGCGGCACACTTCGCTCACCGTCTTTCCCGAGCGCTTGACGCGCGCCAGAACCTGAAGGGCGGCCACGAGGCCATCACCCGTCGTGCCGTAATCGGAAAGCACGATATGGCCGGACTGCTCGCCGCCGACATTGAAATCGTGGTTGCGCATATGCTCGACCACGTAACGGTCGCCAACCTTGGTGCGCGCCAGCGTCAGACCCTTGTCGCCAAGGAAGCGTTCCAGGCCGAGATTGGACATGACGGTTGCGACGATGCCGCCGCCACGCAGGATATTGTCGTCGGCCCAGCTATGGGCGATCGTCGCCATCAACTGGTCACCATCGACGATCTGGCCGCGTTCATCGACGATGATGACACGGTCGGCGTCGCCATCGAGCGCGATGCCGATATCGGCGCGCACTTCGTGCACCTTCTTCTGCAACGCGTCCGGATGCGTCGAGCCGCATTCGAAATTGATGTTGGTGCCGTTCGGCTCGTTACCAATGGTCACGACCTCGGCACCGAGCTCCCAAAGCGCTGTCGGTGCGACCTTGTAGGCCGCGCCATTGGCGCAGTCGATTGCAATCCTGAGCCCGCTCAGCGTCACGTCGCGTGGCAGGGTGCGCTTGACGAACTCGATGTAGCGATAAATGTCGCCATCGACGCGCTTGGCGCGACCGATCTCATGCGGCTTGGCAAGCTGTGCGTGGATGTCCTTGTCGAGCAGGTCTTCGATTTCCAGCTCCAGCTCATCGGAAAGCTTGTAGCCATCCGGGCCGAAGAGCTTGATGCCGTTATCGGCGAAGGGATTGTGCGAGGCGGAAATCATCACGCCGATATCGGCACGAAGCGAGCGGGTCAGCATGGCAACGGCGGGAGTCGGGATCGGGCCGAGCAGGAAGACATCGAGACCGGCGGCGGTGAAGCCGGCGACTAGGGCGTTTTCCAGCATATAGCCGGACAGACGTGTATCCTTGCCGATCACGACGCGATGACGGTGATGGCCACGACGGAAGATCGTGCCAACAGCGATCCCCACCCGCATCGCAAGATCCGGCGTCATGGGGAAAACGTTGGATTGCCCGCGAATGCCATCAGTTCCGAAATAGCGACGTGTCATGTGAACTCCAAATATATGGCGGCGCCGTGCACTAAGATGCGGCAACCTTTTTTCGCTAGATGCCACAAAGCGAGTCTGGCAGCACGTAAATTACCGCAAAAACGGAATATATGTCGTGACCGGCCCAGGTTCTCCCCAGGAAAGCGGGGGCTCGGGGGCGAAGCGCCAGCAATGAGAGAGGCGACGGACAGACGGGAAGCTACGGGACTGGCGCCGCACCCACTACACACTCCGTCATCCTCGGGCTCGACCCGAGGATCCATGTTTTTCAATCGCTTACGTTTGTTGCCTGTGGATGGTCGGGTCAAGCCCGACCATGACGACGGAGAAATTTGTGCCAGCTTTTGGACAAGCAAGCGTCGCCAGCGACACCTGACAAACAAAAAGGCCGCTCTTTCGAAGCGGCCTTCCCGTCGTAAACTTGTGCACGAAGCTCAGTGCGGCTGGGGCTCCATGCCGCCTTCGGCTTCGCCATCGCCCTTGGCCTCGTTCGGGCCATCCTTCTTGGCGCCCGCCTTCGGCACGGCCGAGCCGCGATTATGGGGCGAGTCGTCGCCCATATCGCGAGCAGGCTTTTCGCCCTTCAGCAGCGACTTGATCTCTTCGCCCGACAGCGTCTCATATTCGAGCAGGCCTTCGGCAAGAGTCACGAACTCGTCGTGCTTGTCGGTCAGAATGCGGCGCGCTTCAGTATAGGCCTCGTCGATCAGGCGGCGAACTTCGCTGTCGATCGTCCGCGCAGTTGCCTCGGAAACATTCTTCGACTGCGACACGGAGTGGCCCAGGAAGACTTCCTGCTGGTTTTCGCCATAGGCAACCTGTCCGAGTTCGTCGGAGAAGCCCCACTGCGTCACCATGGCACGCGCAAGCTTGGTCGCCTGCTCGATATCGGACGACGCACCCGACGTGATGTTTTCCTTGCCGAAGGTCAGTTCTTCTGCAACGCGGCCGCCCATCATGATGACGAGGCGCGACACCATCCACTTGTAGCTCATCGAGTAACGGTCGCCTTCCGGCAACTGCATGACCATGCCAAGCGCGCGACCGCGCGGGATGATCGTCGCCTTGTGCAGCGGATCGGCCACCGGCACGTTCAGAGCCGTGATGGCGTGGCCTGCCTCGTGGTAAGCGGTCAGTTTCTTTTCGGCCTCGGTCATGGCGGTCGTGCGGCGTTCCGCACCCATCATGATCTTGTCCTTGGCGTCTTCGAATTCCTGCATGGTGACGACGCGCTTGTTGCGGCGGGCGGCCATGAGGGCTGCTTCATTGACGAGGTTCATCAGATCCGCACCGGAGAAACCGGGCGTGCCACGGGCCAAGACCTTGAGATCGACATTCGGCGCCAGAGGCACGTTGCGCGCATGCACTTTCAGGATGCGTTCGCGACCGACGATATCGGGGTTCGGCACCACGACCTGACGGTCGAAACGGCCTGGGCGCAGAAGTGCTGGGTCAAGAACGTCGGGACGGTTGGTCGCGGCGATCAGGATGATGCCTTCATTGGCCTCGAAACCATCCATCTCGACCAGCAACTGGTTCAGCGTCTGTTCGCGTTCATCATTACCGCCGCCAAGACCGGCGCCGCGATGGCGACCGACGGCGTCGATTTCGTCGATGAAGATGATGCAGGGCGCGTTCTTCTTCGCCTGTTCGAACATGTCGCGGACACGGGATGCACCCACACCGACAAACATTTCGACGAAGTCGGAACCGGAAATGGTGAAGAACGGCACATTGGCTTCACCGGCAACCGAGCGCGCCAGAAGCGTCTTACCCGTACCGGGAGGACCGACGAGCAGCACGCCGCGCGGGATCTTGCCGCCGAGACGCTGGAACTTCTGCGGGTCCCGCAGGAATTCGACGATTTCTTCCAGGTCCTGCTTGGCTTCGTCGACACCGGCGACATCGTCAAAGGTGACGCGGCCATGTGCTTCCGTCAGAAGCTTCGCCTTGGATTTGCCAAAGCCCATCGCGCCGCGCGATCCACCCTGCATCTGCCGCATGAAGAACAGCCACACACCAAGGATCAGGAACATCGGGAGAAGCGTACCGAGATAGCTCAGGAAACCGGAGGAACCATCGCTTTCAGGACGCGCGACAATGGTGACGTTCTTCTGCTGAAGACGGTCCATCAGCGAGTCGTCAATGACCGGCGAATAGGTCTGGAAGGTCGTTCCATTTTCGGTGTAGGTGCCAAGAACGCGGTTGCCCGTTACCGTCACTTCACGGACACGGCCTGCATCGACATCACGAATAAATTGCGAATATGGAATTTCGCGCGAGCCGGACTGAGACGGCGACGTCTGAAACATGCTGAAAAGCGCAATCAGCAAAAGAGCAATCACCGCCCACAGGGCGAAATTTCTAAAATTTGGGTTCATTGAACTCCCCGAACTCCAACGGACGGATGACCGCCCGCCATTATGTTGCCCCTAACATAAGGAGGACAGTTGCGGTTGCCAAGGCGAAGGGAGGAAGGAGATGTGTTTTGCGGTAAAAACTCTGCGAAATTTACGACAAACTTTGCAGTGGAAGCCGCGGATAGACGCCGCGCCCGAGACTGAGCGCAATTGCGTTGGCCAAATCGAGGTCGAAGCGCGGGAGAAACAGGTCGTAGGGCGCTAGCAAAGGGCGCATCGTAATCAACCCCATATCGGCCTCCCCCTGCCCTGCACCCTCCGGAGTAACACGTGGCTGCGAGAGCTTCGCGCGTTTCAACACGCCGGTCGGAACGGCGGTGGGCGTGGCATCCTCTGCATAAGCAACCGCACCGCCGGAAACAGTCACCGGAAGCTGAGAACGGTTGACGATCTCGAACCGCTCATCCCACCTCGCGGTCTCGCCGGGAGCAACGGTTATCGTCGGCACGTCCCGGTTCTCCCGCATCAGGTATAAACTATCCTTGCGCCGGTCGAATATGACGCGCCCTGCCGTCAGCCTATCTGGCTCTCTGGCGGTGACAAAGGCCATCACCCGATCCATGCTCTGCGCCGCAAGCGGATAGGTTCTGCCGCCTGCAACGCAAGCGACTGCGGTCAGCGCATAGCGGATGACGGTAGGATCATCGCCAAGACAATCGGCGCTGAGCTTGATCAGTCCACCCGGATAAGCCTGCGCAGCGCCGGAGACCAAAGCCGCGGCGCGGGATGCAAGCTCTGTCCTGTCAAGCAACGGCTCGCGGGACTGTGGTCCGGCATCCCTTGAGAGCTTGCGCACACGCACCCGCTCATACTTATCGTCGTCATTGCTAGGGTCATCGAACCAGCCCTGCCCTTTGGCGGCGAGATAGTCGCGAATATCCTCGCGCCGCACGCTCAAGAACGGGCGCAGCACCCAATGGCGGGCATTGTAGAGAACCGCATTCGCCATACCAGAGAGGCCGGGCATGCCAGCCTGCGCGCTTCGTTGACTGCGCATCGCGATCGTCTCGCGCTGGTCGTCAAGCGTGTGCCCTACCACAATGGCTGTTGCGCCGATCTTGCCGGCGACCTCGCCGACCAGCCGATACCGCGCTAGCCGCGCTGCGGCGGAGATACCGGTTTTCGGCTTCTCGTCATTCCAGCGAAGGATGTCATGGGGAATATTCAGCCCGCGGCAGAAGGATTGAACGGCTTGCGCTTCATCCGCCGCTTCGGGGCGCAAAGCGTGGTCGATGGTCACGGCATGAAGCTGGACATCGTCGCGACCGGAGACACGCAAAACCTCGTGAAGGGCAAGAAGCAGGCCGGTGGAATCACTTCCACCTGAGACCGCCACCAGAAGAAGGGCGGGTGTTGAAATGCGTTCTAGAAGATTCCGCGCTGCCTCAATCGGCGCTAGCGGAGAAGAAAGGGGCGCCATGGCGGGGGCGGCGAGCAGGCTCAGCAGCCGATGCGCTTCTGTTCACTGGTGACTTTGCCGAGAACGGTCTTGGAGGCGCTGGGGTAGCGCTTCGGCACTTCGCGCAGCGTGGCGCAGGCGGTGTCTTTGTTATCCAGTGCGGCAAGCGACATGCCGAGCTTCAGCAGCATTTCAGGTGCCTTGGGAGACTTGCCGTAATTCTTGTGGCCGTCGAGAAAGGTCTTCGCCGCAGCGGTGAACTTGCCCTGCGAATATTGCGCTTCGCCAAGCCAGAAGCTGGCATCCGCCGCCTTCGAGCCATTGGGGTAGCCTTGGATATACTGCTCGAAGCCCTGCTCCGCCTGCTTGTAATCGCCAGCAAGCACATGGCTGTAAGCTGCCTGGTAGATATCGTTTTCGCTGGTCAGCGCTGCGGTATTGACCGGATCGGTGCTGGTGGACTTGCCACCCGTGCTTACACCTGGAAGCGCCCCTGCAGAATTGTTGGCACTGGAATTCAGCGTGCCGCCAACCGGCAGGCCGCGCGAATCAAGCTCGATCGAGCCAAGCGTCGTCTCGCCGGGTGCCGCGTTGGACCGCGGACCGGTGGGTGCTGCGCTGCCTGGCACCGAAGCGCCGTTGGTGGACGGCTCTCCGATAATGGTTGCGACATCGTCAGACGGACCGGCGGAAGAGCCTGCAGGCGGAAGATCCGCCTCGGCCTTTTTCTTCGGTGCTGCAGCCGGTGCAGAGGACTTGCCGCCGCCTTCCAGTTCCTGGAAGCGGTACTCATTGTCTTCCTGCGCCTTGCGAATGGTTTCCTGCATCTGGAGAAGCTGGAAGCTCATCTCCTCGATACGACCGTTCAACTGACGGATCTGCTCTTCAAGCTGTTGTACGCGGTAGGTCTCGTTGGCCTGGACATTGACCACCGGAGCCCGCGAATTGGTCGTGCTAGGGTTCCCACCCCAGCCAAACAACGGCTGCGACACTGCAGTGCCGCTGAAGCCGGTGCAGGCTGCAAGCCCCAGCATTCCCGCCACGACAAGTTTCTTCATAGTGCTTCCTGTCTCATTGATTTGCGCCCCAGCGGCGCAACTCGCGATTTTTTCCATCTGCGATGAAAAAGCAACTTAACTTCGGCCAAACTATGAAAAAAACGAAAGGCGACCCGAGGGCCGCCTTTGCAAATTTCATCACGATTGCGCGAGGCAATTACATGCCTGCGCCACCGAGAACGGTAACCGCGCGGCGGTTCTGCGACCAGCAGGAGATGTCGTCGCAAACGGCGACCGGACGTTCCTTGCCGTAGGAGATGGTCTTCATGCGGTTGGCCGGAACGCCCTGGGATGCCAGGAATTCCTTGGTGGCGGCTGCACGGCGTGCACCGAGCGCCAGGTTGTATTCGCGCGTGCCGCGTTCATCGGCATGGCCTTCAACCGTGATGGCGTAGTTCGGGTAACGAGCAAGCCACTGGGCCTGACGCTGCAGCGTCTGCTGTGCATCGGCGCGGATCGAGGTGGAGTCGGTATCGAAGAAGATGCGGTCGCCGACATTGACGGTGAAGTCCTGCTGCGAACCAGGCGTCGCGGAACCAGCACCACCGCCGAGGCCAAGCTCGCCAGCGCTGTTCGGCATGTTCTTCTTGTTCGCGCAACCGGCAAGCGCCAGAGCAAGCGTCAGAGCGATAACAGCCGGATTGCGGGCGATTTTCTGCATTGGGCTAAGCGCCGAAGTTTGTGTACGGCTCATCGCCGGTCTCTCCTTAGGATTTCGATAACGTTGCCAGACGCTAACCGATTGAGGTTAACGGCCCCCGAACGCTTATGGTTAACAAAACGGAAATGTCCCACTTTTCTGCTCCCTCACAGCATTTTGCGGCAAGAAAGAGGCGCATTCCCGGTATTCTCCACAAAACCGCCACAACAACTCCGGTTCGAGGTGCTGTGGCGGGTATTCATCAGGCATGGTCGAAGCAAAACGGTAGAGCGGTTGTGCGAGAGCGACATGCGAAAGAACAAGGCCTAATGCGTAGGGAGCGAATCTGAAAGATCGCGAAACGCCTTAGTCAAGTAGTGGCGACCAGGCAGGGTCGGACGCATAGGTCGGGGTCTTGACCATCTGCTCGTTGTAACCTGTCAGGTCGATGGAATAGAGCTGCGGGCCACCGGCACCGGCATTCTGGCGGAAGAACATCAGCACACGTCCATTTGGCGCCCAGGTCGGTCCCTCATTGTGGAAGCCGGACGTCAGAATGCGCTCGCCAGAACCATCGGGCTTCATCACGCCGATGGAGAACTTGCCGCCCGACTGCTTGGTAAAGGCAATCAGATCGCCGCGCGGAGACCAGACCGGCGTGGAGTAGGACCCGTCGCCGAAGGAAATACGCGTCTGGCCCGAGCCATCGGCATTCATCACATAGATCTGCTGGCGTCCGCCACGGTCGCTTTCAAAGGCGATGCGCTGGCCGTCCGGCGAATAGGATGGTGCCGTGTCGATCGCACCCGTATTCGTCAGACGCGTCGTGGTGCGCGAGCGCAGATCCATCGTGTAGATATTGGCATTGCCCTCCTGCTGAAGGCTCATGATCACCTTCTGACCATCCGGCGAAAAGCGCGGGGAGAAGGTCATGCCCGGGAAGTTGCCGACGACTTCACGCTGTCCAGTTTCCAGTTGCAGCAGGTAAACGCGCGGCTGGTTGCCTTCGAACGACATATAGGTGACTTCCTGCCGGTTCGGCGAGAAGCGCGGCGTCAGCACCAGATCGTTGGTGTTGGTGAGGTTGCGAACGTTGAAGCCATCCTGGTCCATGATGGACAGCTGGCGCTTGCGCTGCTGCTTCGGTCCGCTTTCGGACACGAAAACAACGCGGGTGTCGAAATAGCCCTTCTCGCCGGTGATGCGCTCATAGATGGCATCGGCGATGATATGCGCGACGCGGCGCCAGTTTTCCGGCTGGGTGAAGAACTGCTGACCCATCATCTGCTGGCCGGCAAAGGTGTCCCACAGACGGAACTCGGCGCGAAGACGGCCATCGGCCTCTTTCGTTACCCGGCCCGTCACCAGTGCCTGGGCATTGATGACCTTCCAGTCTTCAAAGCGCGGGGACTGGTCCGGATTGCTGATCTTTTCGATGAAGGCGCTCTTGTTGATCGGCGCAAACAGGCCGGAGCGCTGCAGGTCCGCCGCAACCACAGCGGAAACCTGCGCACCGATGCCGTCACCCGACATGAAATCGGTGATCGCAATCGGCAGCGGCTGCACATTGCCCTTGGTGATATTGAGCCGAACTTCCGCGTTGGCTGGAGTGATCGCAACGAACGACAGGATGAGGCCGGAGGCCACCATCATCGCGCGAAGGAAAGAGAACTTGATCATCGAGACAAGCCTTTCAGCTTTTTTTTCATAAATTGCACATCGATTGGAATACGGATGCCCGGCGCCGAAAGCGGCTGCTTAGACACCGAAGTCTTCCGGCGTGAACGTCAACAACAAGGTGTTCCATCCTTTTTCACCGTCGTACTTATCCGGTGGGAGATTGGTAAAGGGCGCGGATCGGGTGACGGCGCGCCTTGCGCTGCCTTCCACCGCCCGGCGCGTTCCGTCCGGTCCGCCTGTCGCCGAAACCTCAAGCTGGCCGACGATCTCACCCGATCTGTCGAGATGGACGCGGACTTCAACGACCACCTGCGCCACATCCGTCAGGCCGGCAACCATCGACCAGTTCTTGGAGATCTGTCCACGCAAAGCATCCATCTCACTGGCGCTCAGGCCCGTGCCGATCGTCTTCTTGCCACCAAGGGCTGCCGTCTGGGTGGAGCGCTTCGCGCCACCGCCGGAAGGCGCCTGCTTGTTGAGAAGTGCAGAGATTTCGTCGGCATTGAACTCGCTCTGCTGTGTTGCGGCAGCCTTTGCCGTTTCCTGCTTGCGATCAGAGACCTTCTTGTCGGAAGGCTTTTCATTGGCCTTGGCCTGGTCGGTCTTCTTTTCAGTCGGCTTTTCCGCAGGCTTCTGCTCAGCCGGCTTCTGCGGCTCGGGCTTTGGCGGCTCCGGCTTCTGTTCCGGCGGCTGCGGACGCGCATTGGGGCGCGGCACGTTCTGCGGCACGGCAATTTCTGCCGGTTCCTGGTTCTGCGGCGGCGGCTCTTCGGCCTTCTGCTCGGCAGGCGGTGGCTCGGCGGGCTTCGGCGGCGTCGCGATTTCAGGCTTGGGCTGTGGAAGGGCCGCCATCTCCTGCGGCTTCGGCGCGGTCTCTTCCTTTACGATGTCCTTGACGTCGTTCGGATTGGTATCGACCACCGGTGCCGGCTGCTCCTGCTTGGGCGGAGCGGCAGCACTGTCATTGTTGTTGGGCTTTTCGGTCGGCGTCGGCGGCGCATCGAGGTCGGCATTGTTGTTGCCGACATTCTGCGCATTGGGCACGGTGTCGGGACGCGTGGTCGGAACAGGGGCGGATTTCTCCGCTTTCGGCGCCTTCTTGTCACCCTGCTGGATCTGCGTCATTTCCTCGACGGAGACGAGTTCGACAGGCATCGACTCGGCCTGAGACACCTCGAGCGGTGCCGGCGAGCCCAGGGACACAAGGGCAAAGGCCAGCAGCGAGGCGTGCACGATCGCAGATGTGGTAATGCTACCCTTCATCGCCGAGGTCAATTGTCCTGTTTCTGTTGCGTTACGAGGCCGATATTCTTGAAGCCCGCACCCTGAATACGCGCCATGACATCCGCGACAACGCCATAAGCGGCGACGGAATCGGCACGCACGAAGACGCGTTCATTGTATCCGGTGGTGGCGATCGCTTTCAGCTTATCCGCCACTTCCGCCGCTTCGATAGGCGTTTCCTGCAGATGGATCTGGCCATTGGCATTGACCGAAATGGTGATCGGCTGCGTTTCCGAGTTCAGAGCGGAGGCAGAGGTCTGCGGCAGATCGACCGGCACGCCGACCGTCATCATCGGCGCTGCCACCATGAAGATGATGAGCAGCACGAGCATGACGTCCACGAGTGGCGTCACGTTGATTTCGCTGATCGCACCGCCGCCACGGCGACCGCGTCCACGGCCGCGACGACCGCCCGAACCACCACCGCTACCGCCTGCTGACATACCCATCGCGTTTTACTCCACTGGCTTTCGGCGTTGCGTTTTACTGCGCGGCCTGACGCGTCTGCAGCTTCTCGTCGATCTGGCGAGACAGGATCGCGGAGAACTCGTCGGCAAAACCTTCCATGCGCGAGGAAAGCTTGTGCGCGTCAGCCATGAACTTGTTGTAGGCCATGACCGCCGGAATAGCGGCCACGAGGCCGATTGCGGTTGCCAGAAGCGCTTCGGCAATACCGGGCGCCACGACCGCAAGGTTGGTGGACTTCGAACCGGCAATCGCCTGGAACGAGGTCATGATACCGACAACCGTACCGAAAAGACCGATGAACGGACCGGCAGAACCGATGGTCGCCAGCGAACCGAGACGCGCTTCGAACTGCTCGGCTTCGCGTGACATCGTCACATCCATGGCCCGGTCGATACGCATCTGCAGACCGATCGGAGACCGCGCGCCGCGCTCGAAGGACTTCTTCCATTCGCGCATGGCGGCCACGAAGATCGCCGCAAGGCCGCCATTCTGGCGTTCGGCCAGGGTGCGGTAGAGCTCTTCAAGCGACTGGCCGGACCAGAACACCTGCTCGAACTGATCGAACTGGCGCCGTGCCTTGGTGAAGCTCATATATTTGTCGATGACGATGGCCCACGTCCAAACCGAGGCGGCTAAGAGGCCGATCATCACCAGCTTGACGATGAGTCCTGCCTGCATGAACAGTGCCCAAAGACTCACATCATGCGTTGCCGCTGCCAAACCTGCCTGTTCCATAAATATTCCAATCCCCGAATCCAAACGCCCGGTGCATGACCGGGCGATTCAAACACGCATTGATGCGTTAAGCGTCGCGGTTGAAATCCGCCAGCCCGTCGCCTTTGCCCCGATAAGTGCCAGTACGCCTTATTCGCCGGTAAATTTGGTAAAAGGAAGGCGCATAGCCCACAAATACCGGGCGTTTCAGTAAGACTACATTATGGTTAAGGGAGTGTTACGAAACATGGGGCTGCGGGCGCGTTTTCTGTCCCGCCCTTCGGTTTACTTCAAAAACTTCTCCGCGACCGTCTCCGGCAGACGTCTTGGTCTTCCTTTGGCGTTGATGACGGCAATGATCACTTTCGCCGCGACCAGCAGCGTCTCGCCACGACGGATCTCCTGGTTCAGCACCATCTTTGCCCCGCCCGCCTTTTCGGTGATGGTGGTAATGGTCAACACATCGTCCATCCGCGCCGGCGTCTTGAAGTCGATCTCCATGCGGTGAACGACAAAGACCAGCCCCTCCTCATCCGCCGTCAGAAGCGCACTCTGCTCGCAGCCAAGGCAGCGCAGATAGTCGGTGCGGCCGCGCTCGAGGAAATGAAGGTAGCGAGCGTGATAGACGAGGCCGGAAAAATCCGTATCCTCGTAATAGACCCGCTGCACCAGCCTGTGGCCATGCTCGATCAACTCTCCGGAAAGGGAAACGGTGATGTCAGTCATTGTCTGTCCTGGGTTGATTGCCTTCGCGCACGATCACATGCTGATGCCGCTCAGGCAGCATCTCGATACTGTCGGCAATGAATGCGGGACGCAGATCGTTCTCCCGTAGTGCTTTCACGGTTGCGGGCAACCAGCGGAACTCTACCTCGCCGCCATCGGCGACGCGGTGAATGATATCATTCTCATGAAACGGAAAAGCCTCGTCCAGCCGGATTTGATAATAGAAGGCCATCTCATGCGCCTGATAGTCGCCGTAAGTGAAGAAGTTTTCCGCCGACCAGACGAGACGCTCGATGCGCGCCTTCACATGCAGCTCTTCCTCGATCTCGCGCAGGATCGTTTCGTCGGTGCTTTCCCCGATTTCGGCCCGGCCACCGGGCAGCGCCCAGTAACGATCGGCGACGCTCCGGTTCACCAGAAGATGACCTTGGTGGAAGATCAGGGCTGCCACGCGAAAGCTGAAGAGCTGCGGCTTGTGGTCCAGCCGGATCATGTGGCGCGGTTGAGGATTGCTCATTTGTCGTCCAGATTGCCGTCATCCCAGACCACGTGGCGGGTGGAGGCGGGCAAGTTTTCGATCTCTGCGGCGATGAAATAGGGCGGGATGTCGAGTGCCGTCAATGCCTCTGTAGTCGCCCTGGCCCAGCGAAACTCAAGCGCATTCTTGCCGTCCTGAACCCGGTGGACGATCTTTTCCTCATCGAATGGGAAGCTCTCGGGCAGGTCCATCAGGTAGTAGAAACCAAGCTCGTGCCAGTCCTTGCCCTCGTAGTGAAAGAAGTTCTCCACCACCCACAGCAGCCGCCCAACGGAAACCTCGGCACCCAGTTCTTCCACCATTTCGCGCGCCAGCGTCTCTTCCGATCGCTCGCCCATTTCGGCGCGCCCGCCGGGAAAGGTCCAGAATTTCTCATGGGTGGCGCGATGCACCAGCACGTGGCCGTTGCGAAAGGCGATGCCTGCCACGCGCATCTGGAAAATGCGCTTCGGCTTGAATTTCATGCGAATGCGAGTGTCTTCAACCATCAGGTGTCCAAAGGATTAAACAGGAAACAGCAAATCAGTTTCCGTCCATCCTAATGCCTGTAATTCGGTTTTGCGAACAGGCGCATCGTCGCCGACGATAAATTCATCCAGCTGTGGCGGCTTGAGGCGCGTGCCGGAGAGCATCGCATGAACCTGGCCGCGATGATGCGTTTGATGTTGAAAGAGATGGGAAAGAATATCGTCGCAACGATCCTGCTGCACCCGCTCACCGCGGTGAACATGGACCGTAGCGGCAAGCCCGTCCTCGTCGAGACCGTCGACGAAAGCGATCAGATCCATGTCGAGTGCCGCTTGCGCCTCTGCCAAGGACGCCATGTCGCTATAGGGCTCAGGCTCGCCGAAAACGCTGTGACCCAACGATCCGCCGTTCATCGCATCGAGATAGAAGAGATCCACCAGGTAAATGTGGTTCAGCGTTTTGCGGATCGTCGGAAAAAAGCTGGTGCGCGGTGCCACCAACTCATCAGCGGTTAATTGAAGACAGGCGTGGTGCAAGCGCAGATTGGCAAGCCTGTTGTTGCGCGCCAGCTTTTTGAATATCCGCGTTGAATCATAGGTCATCTCGCCATCCTCTCGCATACAGGCCGAAGGCCCGAGGCAATCAGCGCCTTGAGCCTTTTTCGTCAGCGGCGACGAGGTGTCGGCTCAACTCGCCTTGTCGAGCTCCGAATGGCTCTTCAGAACTTTGCCGCCATCTTCCTGCTCGATCAGATAGGCAGGCTCATCCTTGCTGGCCTTACGCTTGATCGTCGAGCCGTCGATCTTGCGTTCGACATCCTCGGTAAAGCTCTCGGCCACCTTGCCCTCGCCTTTGCCATTGCCCCACTTCCAGCTGACCTTGGTGCCTTTGCGATATGTCGTCATGCGGCTTCTCCCATTGAAAGAACGGGAAAAGGCGGCGGCCGCGATCTGGTTCCGTCAGCCGACCAGATCGATCACAACGATTTCCGGTGGCGACATGAAGCGGATCGGCGCGCCGGAACAACCAAGCCCGCCCGACACGACCAGGTGGCGATTGTTCTCGACCTTGTGTCCATAGGCATATCTCTCGCCGAAGAGCGACGGAACGACGGGTCTCCAGCCAAAGAGATTGACCTGCCCGCCATGCGTGTGACCTGACAAGGTCAGTGACACGCGCTCCGGGATCGTCGGGAAAATATCCGGCTCATGGGCCATCATGATGATCGGCGCGTCATCGGTGATCTGCGCCATCGTTCCAGGAAGATCGTCGAGCCCGACAGTCTCGCCACTTTCGCGAAAGGCCCACTGATCCTCAAGTCCAGCAATCCAGAAGGGATGCTCTTCGCTCCCGGTTCGGATCGCGGTGTTGGAATGAACGGTAATACCGACGGCGCGAAGCGCCCTGTGCGACACGGTTTCCTTCAGCCGCAGCCTTTGGGCTTCGGCATCCTGCGCCCAGTCATGATTGCCGCACACGGCGTGAACGCCATAGGGTGCGGTCAAGCCGGAAAGCGCCTTTGCCCATTCCGCTGGCGGGACGATATCGGTGATGAAGCGTTGCATGCCGGTGACGTAGTCGCCAAGCAGCAGAATGATATCCCCGCCAAGCGTATTGGCATAGTTGGCGATGCTTGAAATCCGTTCCGTCGACATCCACGGTTCGCAGGCATGCACATCGGCAAGGATGACGAGACGCAGGCTCTGCCCGGCCGGCCAGTTGGGTGGGATGATGCGATAGCGCGTCGTCGCAAGCCGCAGCATAGGTTCGACACCACCTGCATAGGCCCCAAGCGAAAAGAAGCCTGCGCTGGCAGTCGCGGCCATTTTAAGAAGCGCTCGACGCGTGATCAAATTTACTCGTCCTCGAGAGATAGGCGAAACTGCGCCGCTTCCAGATCCTTAGGCGGCTGCATACCGAGATGCTTCCACGCTGTCGCGGTCAAAATACGGCCACGTGGCGTTCTCTGGATAAATCCCTGCTGGATCATATAGGGCTCGATGATATCTTCGATCGCATCGCGTGGCTCTGAGAGACCGGCTGCAATGGTTTCGATGCCGACTGGCCCGCCACCGAAATTCATCGCGATCATCGTCAGATAGCGCATGTCGAGCTGATCGAGACCCATATTGTCGACCAAAAGCCGCGTCAGCGCCTGATCGGCAATTTCGCGGGTCACGGCTTCGGCGCGGGCCACTTCGGCAAAGTCGCGCACGCGTCGTAGCAGGCGCCCGGCAATACGCGGCGTCCCACGCGCGCGGCGCGCAACTTCGCGCGCGCCCTCATCCGTCATCGGCAGCCCCATCAACCGCGCACCACGGCGCACGATCAGTTCCAGCTCATCCACCGTGTAGAAGGAGAGCCTCACCGGAATGCCGAAACGGTCGCGGAGCGGCGTGGTCAGAAGACCAAGGCGCGTGGTGGCGGCAACGAGGGTAAACTTGGAAAGATCGATCTTCACCGAGCGTGCCGCTGGCCCCTCGCCAATGATCAGATCGAGCTGAAAGTCTTCCATCGCCGGATAGAGGATTTCCTCCACCGCCGGGCTCAGCCGGTGAATTTCGTCGATGAACAGAACGTCGCGCTCTTCAAGGTTGGTCAAAAGCGCTGCAAGATCACCCGCCTTGGCGATGACCGGGCCGGAGGTGGACTTGAAGTTAACCCCAAGCTCCTTCGCCATGATCTGTGCCAGCGTCGTCTTGCCGAGACCGGGCGGACCGACGAAGAGCACATGATCCAGCGCCTCGCCGCGGTTCTTCGCTGCCTCGATGAAAATCTTCAGATTGGCGCGCGCCTCCGCCTGGCCGGTAAAATCATCAAGCGTCTGCGGGCGCAGCGTCGTATCGATATCCTCGCCGCGCTTCTCAGAAGAAATCAGCCGTGCAGCCTCACTCATGTCAAAAGTTCCATTCCGGGTATTTTTCGCGCTGCCTTGATGTCGAAGGTATAAATCGTTTTGCAGCCTTCGCCGAGCGACTGACACGCGATAAGCGCGTCCGTGAAGTCGGCATTATGGCGCTCAACCAGACGGACGGCTTTGACGACCTTATCGTGTCCTTCAACGACCAAACCCCTTGTGTGCAGCAACTTGCGAATGGCCAAGCTGATCTGTCGTCGATCGAAACCGTATTGTGACTTCAAAGCCCAACTGAGCTCGATCAAAGTGAGAAGCGTTACGAAGACAGTGTAGTCGCGGCCAATCCCTGCTCCGAAACGCAGTGCTGCTTCCCGTTGGCCTGGCTCATCATCAACGAAAAGACGAAGAACGACGTTCGTATCCACGCCATAGACCATCATGCAGCGGCATCCGCCTGATCATCATCGGTATCGACGACGTTATGGCCTGCAGCCTTGCTGACGGTCTCGTCTATTTCTTCCAAGGTGGCACGGCCCTTGGGAGGCTTACCTAAAAGGCCAGCGAGATCATTGAAATCAACATTCTTTGGCGTCAGCACCACTTCGCCATCGATGATGGAGTAGACGACCTGATCACCGGGCCTGAGGTCGAGCGCTTCACGCATGTCTTTCGGCAACGTCACCTGCCCCTTCGACGAAACGACAACTTCCCATCCCATTATAAGCACCCGTAAGAAAAAACTTCATATGGCGGAAATCTTATCACTCATCCGCCAGAAACACAAATGTCCGATTTATCGCGAAAGCTCCTTCAAACCCAGTCGGATCAGCCTGGCGCTATCGCCACCCTCACCACCATTCTTCAAGGCGGCAGCCACCGCATTGGCGGCCTGGTCTCGCGAATAGCCGAGATTGGTCAAGGCCGAGACGGCATCGGCCACAGGTGCTGGTGCCGCGCCTTCGCCGATCTCCTGCTTGAGACCGATGGCACCTGCCGCCTCTCCAGCAAAGGCCGGCGCCTTGTTGCGCAATTCGGTGACGATGCGAATCGCAACCTTCGGGCCAACGCCCGGCGCGCGGGAGACAACAGCCTTGTCCTGCAGTGCGATGGCGTTTGCGAGTTCGGACGGCGAGAGGGTGGAGAGAACCGCTAGCGCCACCTTGGAGCCCACACCCTGCACGCTCTGCAACAGATTGAACCACTCGCGCTCAAGAGCGCTCATGAAGCCGAAAAGCTTCAACTGGTCCTCGCGCACATAGGTCTCGATGAACAGCACCACCGCCTCGCCGGCTGAGCCAAGCCTGGACAGAGTGCGCGCCGAACAATGCGCCACGTAGCAGACGCCATGGACGTCAACGAGAACGTAGTCGTCGCCGATTTCCTCTATGGTGCCTTTGAGTTTGCCGATCATCGTCGCGTCCGTGATATTTGAGAAAGAGGTGAAGAGCCGAAGAACGCCCGCTTAGCCCGCAGCAAGAAGCCGGCGCATCCGGTCGCCCCCGCGGTTATGCGCGTGGCAGATGGCAATCGCCAAGGCGTCGGCGGCGTCATTACCCTTGAACTCGGCCTTCGGCATCAGGATTTTCAGCATCATGTGGATCTGCTGCTTTTCACCGTGCCCCACACCGATAACCGCCTTCTTCACGGCATTCGGCGCATATTCGGATACGGGCAGGCCCGCACGGGCGGGAACGAGCATGGCAATGCCACGCGCCTGACCAAGTTTCAGGGTCGCCACCGCGTCCTTGTTGACGAAGGTCTGTTCCACCGCCGCCTCATCCGGCTGATAGGAGTGAACGACATCCGCCAGCCCGTCATGCAGCTGACAAAGGCGCGAGGCGAGATCCATGTCGCCATCGGACGTTACCGTGCCGGACGCCACGAAACGCAGGCTGTTGCCGATCGTCTCGATGACGCCCCAGCCCGTACGCCTTAAGCCCGGATCAATGCCGATAATTCGAATCGCGTTTTGCATGTCTCACCCTATCGTCTGGTCAGGAAACCTGCCAGCCATAAGTGAACAAAACAAAAACATTCAATGAGAAAATGCGCCGCGCCAGCGGATCGCCATACACGCTCACGCCGTCAGTTTTTTTGAACCATGGATCAATTCGCTGCGACGAGGATGGCAAATACGACGCCACACCTTAAATAAGGTCCTAAATAAAGGCCGGAAGGAGCATGCCATGATTCCCTTTTCCATTCTCGATCTATCGCCGATTGGCGACGGGGAGAACGCAAGCCAGGCGCTCGACAATTCGCGCCGCATGGCGATCAAGGCGGAAGAACACGGCTATGAGCGTTTCTGGCTGGCCGAGCATCACGGCATGCCGGGTATCGCAAGTGCCGCAACGTCGATTGTCATCGCCCATGTGGGTGCCGCAACCTCACGCATCCGCGTCGGCTCGGGCGGCGTCATGCTGCCCAACCACTCTCCGCTGGTGATCGCTGAACAGTTCGGCACGCTTGCCGCTCTTCTGCCGGGTCGTGTCGATCTCGGACTTGGCCGCGCACCGGGAACGGATATGCGCACGGCGCGTGCACTTCGCCGCAATCTCGATGCAGGGGCCGAGAATTTCCCGCATGATATCGTCGAGCTTCAACGCTATCTCGGCGCGCCCGAACCGGATCAGGCGATCCTTGCCGTGCCAGGTGTGAACTCCAATGTGCCGATCTGGCTGCTGGGCTCCAGCATCTACAGCGCCCATCTGGCCGCAGCGCTTGGCCTGCCCTATTCCTTCGCCTCGCATTTTGCACCCGATATGCTGATGGATGCCATCGCCATCTACCGCGAGCGCTTCCAGCCGTCTGCGACGCTATCCGAGCCCTATGTCATGGTGGGCATCATGGGCGTCGGTGCGGATACGGATGAGGAAGCCCGGCATCTCTTCACCTCGGCCCAGCAGCAATTCGTCAATCTGCGCAAGAACGTCCGCACGCCCTTCCCGCGACCGGTCGAGAGCATGGATGGCTACTGGAACGACATGGAGCGGATCACCGTCGAACATACGCTGCGTTACGCCGCCGTCGGCTCGCACGCGACCATCGATCGCAAACTCCAGCAGTTCCTGGGCGAGACCGGCGCGGATGAATTGATCGTGTCCATGCCGATCCACGACATCAACAAGCGGCTGCGCTCGGTTGAGGTTTTTGCGGACGTACGAAACGGCGTGAAGAAGGCGGCGTGAGGCCAAGATGAAATCCTGTCCTTGCGTTTGATAGAAGCCGACCGTTTGTCTCTGCTTCATCATCAGGTCGATGGACCGGGCTTGTGCCCCTCTCCACCGTCATCCTCGCCCTTGAGGCGAGGATCCATAGTTTCTGCACGTCACGAGTGGGTTAGATCCTCGCCTCATGGGCGAGGATGACGTCGCGGAATGGTAGAAGCCGATATCAGGCTGACAGCTTCGCCATGACTTCTTCGGACACTTCGAAGTTCGAATAGACGTTCTGCACGTCGTCATCGTCTTCGAGGTTGTCGATCAGCTTCATCAGCGACTGCGCCTTTTCCTCATCCACCGGAACGGTGTTCTGCGGACGCCAGACGGCCTTGACGCTGTCGGCTTCGCCGAGCGTGGCTTCAAGCGCCTTGGAGACTTCGTTGATGTCTTCGAAGCCGCAGATGATCGTGTGGCCGTCTTCGCTGCTTTCCACGTCTTCGGCACCGGCTTCGATCGCCGCTTCCATCACCTTGTCCGCGTCGCCAACCGACGCCTTGTAGGTGATTTCGCCAACGCGGTCGAAGGAGAAGGAAACCGAACCGGTTTCGCCAAGCGCGCCGCCGGCCTTGGTGAAGATCGAGCGGATGTTGGATGCCGTGCGGTTGCGGTTGTCCGTCAGCGCTTCGACGATGACCGCCGTGCCGCCTGGGCCGTAGCCCTCATAGCGGACGGAATCGTAGTTTTCCGCATCCGCGCCGGACGCCTTCTTGATGGCGCGGTCGATATTGTCCTTCGGCATGGACTGCGCCTTGGCGTTCTGCACGGCCAGGCGAAGAGCAGCATTCATGGTCGGGTCCGGAAGACCGGACTTGGCTGCAACGGTGATTTCACGCGCAAGCTTGGAGAACATCTTCGAACGGATCGAATCCTGTTTCCCCTTGCGATGCATGATGTTCTTGAACTGTGAATGGCCAGCCATGGCACCCCTGATCGGATCGTTTGTTTGGATTGTGGGCCTTATAAGTGCGATGGCGCGGCTGTTCAAGCCCGTAACCCCCTTCTTCTCGCATCCACATGACAGCGCTGCAAGGAACAGAAATCCTCTCCCGCCGTTGTGATCACAGGCGGCGCGATCATGACCGGATCGCTGCCGAAAGGAACAGGAACCGCAAGGAGATCACTGAATGGTAAGTCTGACTGAAGCACGCGAACAACCCGCCCGTCAGCTTTGGGACGAGATCAATTCCGTCCATGCAGGCATGCTGGGTCTGGAAGGTCTCCGCAACCACATGCAGCCCATGGCACCGCATGCCGATCCGAAGACCAACACCATCTGGTTCTTCTCCAAGAAGGATACCGACCTTGTTCAGTCGCTGAAGTCCGGTTCGCGTGCCCACTTCTGCGTTATCGGAAAGGATCATGATTACCACGCCTGCCTGTCCGGCAAGCTCGAAGTGCGCGACGACAAGACCAAGCTTGACGAGTACTGGAACTCCGTCACCGCAGCCTGGTATGAGCACGGCAAGAGCGACCCGCAGCTCGTCATGCTGGCTCTTCACGTGGACGATGCCGATATCTGGGCGTCCACCGACAGCACGCTGAAATTCGGCTGGGAAATCGCCAAGGCCAATATGTCCGATGAAAAGATGCCGGATGTCGGTGTTCGCCAGCACCTGACCTTCGCGTAATCCTGATCTAAACTTGTCTGGAAAAACGCCGTGCATCCTAGGGACGCGCGGCGTTTTTGCTTTAACGTATGACGTTTGCGCCAATGCGGCTACATGCCCTGCGGCACGAGGATCTGCGGCTGCTTGGGAAGATTGCGCATCGAGACGCGGATCACCGGATCGCTGGCATAGGCAATCTTGAACTGTGGGCCGAAGGCGACGAGGAACCGCTCCAGCGCGCTCGGCTGGTGCATGGGCAGGATAAGCGCTGAGCGCAGCCGCTTGACGATCCGGCTCATGCTGTCGGCACCCATCGTCAACCCACCATCGACTGGCACCATCAGCACATCCAGCCTGCCGATCTCAGCATATTGGGTTTCCGTCAGCTCGTAATGCAGGTGCCCGAGATGGCCGATACAAAGGCCCGCCACCTCGAAAATGAAGATCGAATTGCCGTCCTTCGTCAGAAGACCGCCACCACCCCAGCGGTTGCGGATATCCGAGGTGACGTTGCGGATATAGACGTCGCCCACCTCCAGCTTGTGCACGGCCTTGTCACCCGGCACATCGCTCCAGCCATGCAGCACATGTTTGATCTCAGGCTCTGGCGAGAGGGTGTAGTGGGTGGTGTGCGCATTGTTCATCGTCGCCACGGTCGGCATGACCGGTGGGCGATAGACGCCATTATAATCGGTGGCAATTACCACCCCTTCCGGCGACTCGATGGTGTAGGTCGAATGCCCGATGTACTGGATCTTCACTTCCTCGCGGTCGCTTAACTGGGCCTTCTTGACATCGGTCGGGTTGAAGCTCGCGAAAGTGACGCGGGGGAGCGCCTGCGCAATCGCCTGGCACTGGCTGACGGGCGGTCGATCGGGAGGCTCCTGCGCCGCGACAGAAGCGGCGCTGAACAGCATGGCGATCAATGCAGGCATGAACATGCGAGGCATGGCACCACTCCCCGGAAAGGCGAATGGACGAAAAGATGCGGCAAGGATGGGGGTTCGTCTAGGTGTAAGCGGTGGGGGGCGCTCACATTGTTGTCATCCGGCGTTGGTGGATGGGGCTTTACGCCCTCTGCCCTGCCGGGCATCTCCCCCTCAAGGGTGGAGATCGACTCGTGGCGAACGCTCGAACTTCTTCAACGTTGATGATGAAATGGGGAGCCTCCCTCTGGCCAATCTCCACCCTTGGGGGGGAGATGCCCGGCAGGGCAGAGGGGGGTGACCCACAACCCCCAAATCCGCCCAAAAACCATCAATTCCAAAACGCCGGCACAGTCTCCGCCAGTCTCGGTCCGATCCGCAAAGGCGCGATCTTCTCAGCCAACCCGGTGCTATCGGAAATCTCGACCCCAACACCACACAGTGTCGCAGGACCACTGGCCGCCTCGAAGCGACCCTTCGGCATTTTCGAAATGAACCGGTTGATCGGCTCTTCCTTTTCCATGCCAAGCGAGGAATCGTAGTCGCCGCACATGCCGGCATCCGACATATAGGCGGTTCCGCCGTTCAGGATCTGGGCGTCAGCGGTCGGCACATGCGTGTGCGTTCCGACGACGAAGCTGGCGCGGCCGTCGACGAAATGGCCGAAGCATTGCTTCTCGCTCGTCGCCTCCGCGTGAAAATCGAAGATGATCGCGTCCGCCTGCTCCTTCAGCGGGCAGGCCGCCAGAATGCTCTCCGCCGAGCTGAAGGGATCATCCAACTCGGGATGCATGAAGACGCGGCCCATGATGTTGGCAACCAGCACACGCGCACCATTGCGGGCATAGAACAGGCCGGAGCCCTTGCCGGGCGTGCCCTTCGGGTAATTGGCGGGGCGCAGGAATTGGTCGTGGCGCTCGCAGAAGGAAACCGCCTCCTTCTGGTCCCAGACATGGTTGCCGGTGGTGACGACATCCGCGCCGGCATTGATCGTTTCCAGATAAATGTCTTCGGTAATCCCGAAGCCGCCAGCGGCGTTCTCGCCATTGACGATGACGAAATCCAGTTTCAGGTCGGAGATCAGCCCCGGCAATTTTTCCCAGACGGCCGTGCGTCCGGTCTTGCCCACCATATCTCCGAGAAAAAGTAGTCTCATGCCCCTGTCCTGCCAGAAAAATGCCGCAAGCCGCTTTCGGTCAAAATCGCGTCCAGCGCAACGTCATGCGCTTCAGCCGGCACTGATGGCACTTCCTGGCAATCGAATGCAATGCCTATCAACAGTGGTTCCAGTCCTTTTGCATGCAGGCGGGCAATGGCGCGGTCATAATGCCCGGCACCATAGCCGATGCGCTGGCCGTGGCCATCGAAGGCGGAAAGCGGCACCAGCAGAATATGCGGATCGAGGACCGCAGCGCTTTCATCCGGCCCGCTCGTGCCAAAGCCCGTCTTCACCAGTTCGGCGTTGCGAGCGAAGGCGCGAAAGACGATGGTCTCGCGGTCGAGCATCACCGGCAGGCAAAGCGTGGCGCCCTTGTCGCGCAAGGCTTCCATCAGCGGTCGGATGTCGGCTTCGGAGCGGATCGGCATGAAGCCGGAAACAATGGTACCGGGGCTAAAGGAGAGAGCCTGCGCACCCAACTGCGCCATCGCCATACTTTTTGTTTGGCGGTCTTCAACGGAAAGAGCGTCCCGCAGGGCGAGACGCTCGAGACGCAATTGCGCTTTTGTCAGAGAACCGGCTT
Organism: Agrobacterium sp. CNPSo 3708; assembly: GCF_028674915.1. Taxonomy (NCBI): domain Bacteria; kingdom Pseudomonadati; phylum Pseudomonadota; class Alphaproteobacteria; order Hyphomicrobiales; family Rhizobiaceae; genus Agrobacterium; species Agrobacterium sp. CNPSo 3708. The sequence continues at coordinate 272,468 of NZ_JAQZSF010000006.1, read as the reverse complement.
CGTTCATCACGCAGCCCGGCTGACCAGGACCTTGTCGATGCGGTGGCCGTCAAGATCGATGACCTCGAAGCGCCAGCCGTTGCGCGTGATGTGCTCGCCCAGTTCCGGCAGGCGGCGGAATTCGTCCAGCACCAGACCGGCGACGGTTTCGAATTCGGCATCCTCGTCAATCTGGAAGCCCATGCGATCGGCAAACTCATCGGCCGCCATCCAGCCGGCAACCAGGAAGCTGCCATCCTCGCGCTCCACCATCGCAGGCTCTTCGCCGTCGTCCTCCTGGAAGGCACCGGTGATGGCCTCCAGAATGTCGCCGGAGCTGATGATGCCTTCGAAGTGGCCATATTCGTCATAGACGAGAACCATATGCACCGTGGAACGGCGCAGAGATTGGATGACGTCAACGGCGCTGGTGAGGTCGGAAACGACCGGCACTTCACGCAGCAACTCGCGAATGTTGAGTTCCTTGCCAGACGCCAGCGCATCGAAGGCATCCTTGGCGAAGAGAACGCCGAGAATTTCATCCGAGGCACCGTTGCGCACCGGAAGGCGCGAACGCTGAGTGGCACGAAGCTGCTCGCGGATTTCCTCAGCCGTATCCTCGATGTCAACGACTTCCACGTCGCGACGCGGCGTCATCAGGCCGCGGGCATTGCGGTCGGCCAGGCGCATGACGCTGGTGATCATCGCCGATTCCTCGGTTTCGATCACGCCGGCGCTGTGCGCCTCGGCCAGAACCGTGCGGATTTCGTCGTCTGTGACAGAGGCGTTTGATTCACCGCTATGACCGAGGAGGGCAAGCACGATCCTGCCCGACTTGTCGAGAAGCCAGACGACGGGCGCGCCGATCTTCGACAGGAACACCATGGCAGGCGCGACGCGGGCCGCGACCTTTTCAGCGTCGCGTAGCGCGATCTGCTTCGGCACGAGTTCGCCGACGATCAGCGAGAGATAGGTAATGGCAACAACCACGACGCCGACGCCAAGCGCATCGGCGGCACGGTCCGGCACGCCCTGTTCAGCGAGCCAAAGCGTGAAGCGGGCACCAAGTGTGGCGCCGGAAAAGGCACCGGAGAGAACGCCGACCAGCGTAATGCCGATCTGCACGGTGGACAAAAACCGTCCGGGATTTTCAGAAAGATTGAGCGCCATCGTGGCGCCCTTGCTGCCTTGAGCGGCCAGCACTTTAAGTCTCGCCGGTCTGGAAGAGACGACAGCAAGCTCGGACATGGCGAGCACCCCGTTCAATACGGTGAGCAGGACCACGATCATAATTTCAGTAAACAAGTTTAGCTCTTTGGGCTGTTGAACGGCACGTCGCGGTTGCAACCGCATTCGCCTTGAGGACAGGCTGAACGGACATACCAATCCGAATAATAAAGATTTGTTCCACCAATGCAATGACAACATAGCGCCATTGCAAAGCTTTCATCGTAAAGCGGATAAAATAATCGTGGGCGTCACGTTCACGCAGAAGGACGCGATTTGAAACCGAAGGTTTGTTGCCACGCCAGAAATGAGCACGTCAGCATAAGCCAAAAATGATAAAGTGCGTCCGCGACGACCGATGGATGTTTACGATCCTGGGTGCCTACAAACGTAGGTGGGCACCGTGTGTCCAGCCCCACGAGGCTGGCCAGGGACAGCTCCCTTTGGATCGAGTATGGCCCCAGGGATTGTGGTTCCTGTCGAGAAGCGCAGAACGCACGCTCTATATATGATGGATCGGTCCGTTTCGAAAGAGGCTATCGAAGACAATCTTGATGGCAGGCTTACGCTCGCAAGCTCAATTGACCGAAGGCTTCGGTCTCTCCACCAGTTTCTCGGTAATGCCGTTCAACCGCACGGCGAGATCGGAGATGGCGAGCACGATCTGCTCGTCGGCCTTCGCCTTGCTTTCAGCCATGCCGTCGCGGTTCTGCTGCAAGGACGCGACCTGGTTTTCCAGCGCTTCGATCTTGCGCGACAGCTCGGACATCTCGTCGGTGATCATGATGCCAGCCATGACGGTCAGCCTCAGATCGCCGATCTCGCCGAACTGGCTCTTCAGATGGCCGACATAGCGGTCGAAACGCGCTGCGAGATCGGTCAGGTGGTCTTCCTGCCCTGCTTCGCAGGCCATGCGATAGGCCTTGCCGTCGATCATCACGGTGACTTGAGCCATGCGGGCCTCCTCTTATCTGTCCAGTACGGCGCGGATGGTTTCCATGGCGGTCACCAGGCGGCGCGAGACCTCGCGGTTCACCTCTTCCAGGCGATTGGCGCGGAACTGCGACTGGTCGAGCTCCTGAGCAAGACGGGCACGATCCACGTGCACGCGCTTGACCTCACCCTCCACCTCGGCACTTTCCCGCTGGCGCTCCAGGCGCATATCAAGGGCGTTTTCAAGGCTGGTGATTGCGGAGCTGAGCTCCGACAGCGCGACTTGTATTGTTTTTTCCGCCGTCATCGTTTCTTCCAAACCGCATAAGCGGCAAGCCCGAATCGTTGCCGCCCTATGTCACTCAAGGCATTGATACGATATTACCCGTTTTGCGCCCGCGTCAATCAAACCAATACATTCAAGCACTTTGGGCTGTGGATGAATGCAAAGTCGCAAACATGGGCTTCAGCATCCCTGCCTGATTATGGCCACAGCGCGGCGCGAAGCTTGCGCGAGATCGAATGTGGCCATGGGCGGCGCGCGAATCTTTTGATGCGAAACGATTTTTGTGACCGATCGAACCGCAACATCAGGCTGGATTTATTGACAGAGCCGCCCTACCTGCTATGGATCAACCCGCTTTTTGGATAGTTAGAACGACTATCTCCTTTCACCCGGAACAAACGGAAAAGCCATGATTTCTCGCGACAAACACGACCGGATGGCCAATGCAATCCGATTTCTTGCCATGGATGCTGTGGAGAAGGCCAATTCCGGCCACCCCGGCCTGCCGATGGGAGCAGCGGATGTCGCCACCGTTCTCTTTACCCGCTACCTGAAATTCGATCCCAAGGCGCCGCACTGGCCCGACCGCGACCGTTTCGTGCTGTCCGCCGGCCACGGTTCCATGCTGCTCTACTCGTGCCTGTATCTGACCGGCTACGAAGACATGACGATCGACGAGATCAAGCGCTTCCGTCAGCTTGGCTCCAAGACCGCCGGCCACCCGGAGTATGGTCATGCCACCGGCATCGAAACCACCACCGGTCCTCTCGGCCAGGGCATTGCCAATGCTGTCGGCATGGCGATTGCCGAGCGCAAGCTGGAAGAAGAATTCGGCTCCGACCTGCAGAGCCATTATACTTATGTTCTGTGCGGCGACGGCTGCCTGATGGAAGGCATCAGCCATGAGGCGATCGCGCTTGCCGGCCATCTGCGCCTGAACAAGCTCGTGCTCTTCTGGGACAACAACAACATCACGATCGACGGCGCAGTCGGCCTGTCCGACTCCACCGATCAGATCGAACGCTTCAAGGCGGTTCACTGGCACACGATCGAGATCGACGGCCACGATCCGGAAGCGATTGCCGCTGCCATCGAAGAAGCCCACAAGTCGGATCGCCCGACCTTCATTGCAGCCAAGACCACCATCGGCTTCGGCGCCCCGAACAAGGCTGGCACCCACAAGGTGCACGGCTCGCCGCTCGGTGCAGAAGAAATCGCTGCAACCCGCAAGCATCTCAACTGGGAAGCCGAACCCTTCGTCATTCCTGAAGACGTGCTCGACGCATGGCGTCTGGCAGGCCTGCGTTCCACCAAGACACGCCAGGAGTGGGAAGCCCGCCTGGAAGCGGTCGAGGCTGGAAAGAAGGCCGAGTTCAAGCGCCGTTTCGCCGGCGATCTGCCCGGAAACTTCGACAGCTCCATCGACGCCTTCAAGAAGAAGGTTGCGGCCAACAACCCGACGGTTGCCACCCGCAAGGCATCCGAAGATACACTCGAAGTCATCAACGGCGTCGTGCCGGAAATGCTCGGCGGCTCCGCCGACCTGACACCGTCCAACAACACCAAGACCAGCCAGATGGTGTCGATCACGCCGACCGACTTCTCCGGTCGCTACATGCATTACGGCATCCGCGAACACGGCATGGCCGCGGCCATGAACGGCATTTCGCTGCATGGCGGTCTGATCCCCTACTCCGGCGGCTTCCTGATCTTCTCGGACTATTGCCGTCCGTCGATCCGCCTTGCCGCATTGATGGGCATCCGCGTCGTTCACGTCCTGACGCATGACTCGATCGGCGTTGGCGAAGACGGCCCGACCCACCAGCCGGTGGAACAGATCGCGGCACTGCGCGCCATTCCGAACCTTCTGGTCTTCCGCCCGGCAGACGAGACGGAAACGGCAGAAGCCTGGCAGCTTGCCCTGCATGAAAAGCATCGTCCCTCCGCCCTGGCACTCACACGCCAGAACCTGACGCCGGCCCGCAAGGACTATGAGGAGAAGAACCTCGTTGCCTACGGCGCCTATGAACTGGTTTCGGCAAGCGACGCGAAGGTCTCGATCTTCGCCTCCGGCTCGGAAGTCGAGCTTGCGCTGAAGGCCGCCGCCACGCTGAAGGACAAGGGCATTTCCGCCCGCGTCGTGTCCGTGCCCTGCTTCGAACTCTTCAAGGAGCAGCCGGAAACCTATCGTCAGGCGATCATCGGCGACGCGCCGGTCAAGATCGCCGTCGAAGCGGCCATTCGCCAGGGCTGGGATTACTTCATCGGCAATGACGGCGCTTTCGTCGGCATGCAGTCCTTCGGTGCTTCTGCACCGGCCAAGGACCTCTTCCCGCACTTCGGCATCACCGCGGAAGCGGTTGTCGCCGCAGCCGAAGAAAAGCTCGGCTGATCCCATTGGCCGAAGATCAGGGCGTCTTGCACGTCATGATCTTCGGTCGTCGACCGCCGCAAGCGGTGGAGCGCGCCCCACGCCTTCGCCACTTCGCGCCCAAGCTATTCCATTCAGACGTAAATTATTGATCGGGAGACTGTAAATGACTGTAAAAGTAGCCATTAACGGCTTCGGCCGCATCGGCCGTAACGTCCTTCGCGCCATCGTCGAATCCGGCCGGACCGACATCGAAGTCGTCGCCATCAACGATCTTGGCCCTGTCGAGACCAATGCACACCTGCTGCGTTACGACTCCATTCACGGCAAGTTCCCGGCCGAGGTGAAGGTCGAAGGCGACACGATCACCGTTGGCGGCGGCAAGCCGATCAAGGTCACCGCCGTGCGCGACCCCGCAACGCTGCCGCATGGCGAACTGGGCGTCGATATCGCGCTGGAATGCACCGGCATCTTCACCGCCCGTGACAAGGCTGCCGCTCACCTCACCGCTGGCGCAAAGCGCGTCATCGTTTCGGCTCCGGCCGACGGTGCCGACCTGACGGTTGTTTTCGGCGTGAACCACGACCAGCTGACGAAGGATCACCTCGTCATCTCCAACGCCTCCTGCACCACCAACTGCCTAGTGCCGGTTGTCAAGGTTCTCGATGACCTGATCGGCATCGACCATGGCTTCATGACGACGATCCACTCCTACACGGGCGACCAGCCGACGCTGGACACCATGCACAAGGATCTTTACCGCGCCCGCGCTGCAGCGCTGTCGATGATCCCGACCTCGACCGGTGCTGCCAAGGCCGTCGGTCTTGTCATGCCGCACCTCAAGGGCCGCCTCGACGGTACCTCGATCCGCGTTCCCACACCAAACGTCTCGGTCGTCGATTTCAAGTTCGTCGCCAAGAAGGCAACCTCGGTCGAAGAAATCAACGAAGCCATCAAGGCTGCGTCGAACGGCGCGCTGAAGGGCGTTCTCGGCTACACCGACGAGCCGCTGGTTTCGCGTGACTTCAACCACGACAGCCACTCCTCGATCTTCGCCACCGACCAGACCAAGGTCATGGAAGGCAACTTCGTGCGCGTGCTTTCCTGGTACGACAACGAGTGGGGCTTCTCCAACCGCATGTCCGACACGGCCGTGGCTTTTGCCAAGACCATCTGATCTGACGGTCAGTGACAATCCAACGAACCGGTGGGAGCAATCCCGCCGGTTTTTTTATGGGTCCGTCGCCGGCGCTGGCGCTCCCGCCTTGCTCTGGTCCATTTTCAACCTGAACAATCACTGACAAGATTCGGTAGTCGCAGACGGGAGGCTGTGCGCCAGCTTCAAAGCATCGCTTGCAAAGGTTAGGGCATTGGAATCATTTTATCTCTTGCTGCTGGTCGCCAACGTCCTTGTTCTTGCAGCCGCCTTTTCCAGCCTGATCGCCTACCGCTTTGGCGCGCCCCTGCTGCTTCTCTTCCTGATGATCGGCCTTGCCGCTGGCAAGGATGGTCTCGGCATCGAATTCACCAACAGTGCGCTGGCCTATATGCTCGGATCGCTGGTGCTGGCGGTCATCCTCTTCGATTCCGGTTTCAGCACGCCATTACAGACCTTCCGGCTCTCGTCCCGGCCCGCCCTCACACTTGCCACAGTCGGTGTCGTCCTGACGGCGGTGTTCTTCGCGGGCGCTGCTGCGCTGCTGCTCGGTTTCTCCTGGCTGGAAGGCCTGCTGCTCGGCTCCATCGTCGCCTCCACCGATGCGGCAGCCGTGTTCTTCCTGCTGCGCATCGGCGGCATCCATATTCGTGACCAAGTGCGCTCCACGCTGGAAGTGGAGTCCGGCACCAACGATCCGATGGCGATTTTTCTGACCATCGCACTGGTGGAAGTCGTTGGTCGCGGCAAGGGGTTGGCGGGTTTCGACAGCGGCTTCCTGCTGATGTTCCTCGAAGAAATGGGACTTGGCCTGATCTTCGGCGTGCTCGGCGGCTTGATGATCGTCAAGGTCGTCAACCGCTTCACCATGGATCGCGGGCTCGCACCCATCCTCGTTCTGGCGCTCGCGCTCCTCGTCTTCTCCTTCACCGGCGCGCTGAACGGCAGTGGCTTCCTCGCCGTCTATGTCGCGGGCATCGTTTCCGGCAACCGCAAGATTTTCGCCAAGGGCGCCATCCGCCGTTTTCATGAGGGCATGACATGGCTGGCGCAGATCATCATGTTCCTGATGCTCGGCCTGCTGGCGACACCCTCGCAGTTTCCGGCCATCATCATCCCCGCCATCCTGCTTGCGCTTTTCCTCATCTTCGTTGCAAGGCCGCTTGCGGTGTGGCTGAGCCTCATGCCCTTCAACTACACCCAGCAGGAAACGAGCTTCGTTGCATGGGTCGGTCTGCGTGGCGCCGTCTCCATTCTGCTCGCCATCCTGCCCGCACTTGGTGGGCTCAACAATGCCGAGATCTACTTCAACGCTGCCTTCATCATCGTGCTCGTCTCGCTTCTCCTGCAGGGCTGGACGATTAAGCCTGTCGCAACCCGTCTTGGCCTCGTGGTACCACCGCGCATGGGCGAGGTGGACAAGCTGGAAGTGGATCTGCCCGGCACGGCAACCCACGAGCTGATCTCCTACCGCGTGGCCAAGGGCAGCGCGATCCTGCAGGGCGAACGCATTCCCCGCTGGGCCATGCCGTCTCTGGTCGTGCGCGACGGCACATCGATCCGCTATCAATATGCCGGCAGGCTTCGAGAGAACGATCTCGTCTATCTCTTCGTCATCCCCAGCAATGCAAGGCTGCTCGACCGCCTCTTTGCCAGCGCCAAGCCGGTGACCGCCGATGACGAGGACATTTTCGGCACCTTTGCCATCTCGCCGCAACGCCCGGCGACGGAACTGGATGCATCCTACGGGCCGGGGCTGATCACGCCCCAGGAGCAGTCGCTCACCGTTGGCGAACTGATCGAATCCCGCCTTGGCGGAAAAGCCGAATATGCCGATCGCATCCGTCTCGGCTCGCTGATCCTGATCGTCCGCGATCTTGATGAAAACCACGCGATTTCCAGCATCGGCATTTCGCTTGAACCGGTCGAACCGGCGACCACGCTACCGATCTTCATCAGCCTGAAAGACATCATCCACCGTGCCCGCGAGCACCGCAAGGAAAGGCGCCGCGCCCGCCTGAACGCGAAGTGAAAACCCGTCATGGCATCGTGACGAAAACGCCTTGCGTCGTCGGTCAGGCATAGTATGGTCGCGCCCGAAGACATTGTTTCAAACACGTTTTACAGGATTGATCTATGCCCGCCTTCAAGACCCTTGACGACCTCACCGACATTTCCGGAAAGCGCGTTCTCGTTCGCGTCGATCTCAATGTGCCGGTTGCTGACGGCAAGGTGACGGACAAGACCCGCCTGGAACGCGTGGCACCCACAATCCTGGAACTCTCGGACAAGGGCGCCAAGGTCATTCTGCTCGCCCATTTCGGTCGCCCGAAGGGTGAGCCGGTTGCCGACATGTCGCTGTCGCTGATCGCGCCTGCGCTTGAAGAGGTTCTCGACCACGCCGTCCGCGTCGCCACCGATTGCATCGGCCCGGCTGCTGCGGACGCCATCGCCAAGATGAATGACGGGGATATCCTGCTTCTGGAAAACACCCGCTTCCACAAGGGCGAGGAAAAGAACGATCCGGCCTTCGTCACCGAGCTTGCCAAGAACGGCGATGTCTACGTCAACGATGCCTTCTCCGCCGCCCACCGCGCCCATGCCTCCACCGAGGGTCTTGCCCGCCATCTGCCGGCCTATGCCGGCCGCACCATGCAGGCGGAGCTGGAAGCGCTGGAAAAGGGTCTCGGCGCCCCTGCCCGGCCGGTCGTTGCCATTGTCGGCGGCGCCAAGGTCTCCACCAAGATCGATCTCCTGATGAACCTCGTCAAGAAGGTCGACGCACTCGTCATCGGCGGCGGCATGGCCAACACCTTCCTCGCCGCCCGCGGCACGCAGGTCGGCAAGTCGCTCTGCGAGCATGATCTGGCCGAAACCGCAAAGCAGATCATGATCGAGGCCGCAACGGCTGGCTGCGCCATCGTGCTGCCGGATGACGGCGTCGTTGCCCGCGAGTTCAAGGCCAATGCCGCCAACGAGATTGTCGATATCAACGCCATCCCCGAAGACGCCATGGTGCTCGATGTCGGTCCCAAATCGGTCGAAGCCATCAAGGGCTGGATTTCGCGCGCCGAAACGCTGGTCTGGAACGGCCCGCTCGGCGCCTTCGAAATCGAACCCTTCGACACCGCAACGGTCGCTGCCGCCCGCCACGCCGCCGAATGCACCAAGTCCGGCAAGCTCGTCTCCGTCGCCGGCGGCGGTGATACGGTCGCAGCACTCAACCATGCGGGCGTTGCCGACGACTTCACCTATATCTCGACAGCCGGCGGCGCCTTCCTCGAATGGATGGAAGGCAAGGTCCTGCCCGGCGTCGCTATTCTGCAGGAACAGAAGTAACGCGCTTCTACCAAGAGGCGCCTGAGTGAAACGATTGACCGACGCCATAACCGGCGTCGGTTTTTTTATTGCTTCAGCACCCACCTCAGTCTTCGGAACCAAACGGCGCATCAAGCGTCTTCTTTTTCGCCGATTTCACACGTCGTAGACAGCCTTAAAAAACGTTGACACATCAAAACCTTTTCAAACGATTCAAGGCGTTAGCCTGCCATCTTTCTGCCTCTGTCTGGTATCTGAGTATGATTATGTATTGGGAGAACCGCAAATGACCGAACGTCTTCAAGATATTGCACAAAAAATGATGTCGAACGGCAAGGGACTGCTGGCGGCGGATGAGTCCACCGGCACGATCAAGAAGCGCTTCGATACGATCGGTCTGGAATCGACCGAAACCAGCCGCCGTGATTATCGCGAAATGCTGTTCCGCACCGACGAGGCGATGACGAAGTGCATCTCCGGCGTCATTCTCTACGAGGAAACGCTCCTCCAGAAGGCCGCCGATGGCACGCCTTTCGTCGAGATCATCAAGGCCGCCGGCGCCGTTCCCGGCATCAAGGTGGACAAGGGCGCCAAGCCGCAGACCTTCTTCCCCGGCGAGACGGTGACCGAGGGCCTTGATGGCCTGGCGGATCGCCTGAAGACCTATTACGAGGCCGGTGCACGCTTTGCCAAATGGCGCGGCGTCATCGCGATCGGTGATGGGCTTCCGACATGGGGATCGATCAAGGCGAATGCCCAGGCGCTTGCCCGCTATGCAGCCCTTTGCCAGCAGGCCGGTATCGTGCCGATCGTCGAGCCGGAAGTGTTGATGGACGGCAAGCCTGGGACCCACAGCATCGACCGTTGCGCCGAGGTGACTGAATGGGTGCTGCGCACTGTTTTCACCGAGCTTTATGATGCCCGCGTCGATCTGGAAGGCATGATCCTGAAACCCAACATGGTCATCGACGGCAAGAATGCCCGCAAGGCAAGCGTTGAAGAGGTCGCCGAAAAGACCGTCAAGGTGCTGAAGGCCACCGTGCCATCCACTGTGCCCGGTATCGCCTTCCTCTCCGGCGGCCAGTCATCGGAAGAGGCCACAGCCCACCTCTCGGCCATCAATGCCGGCTATGACCTGCCCTGGTCGGTCACCTTCTCCTATGGCCGCGCATTGCAGGAAGCATCACTCCATGCCTGGGGCGGCAAGCAGGAAAATGTCGCAGCCGGCCAGCGCGCCTTCCGCCACCGCGCCGAGATGAATTCTCTGGCAGCGCGCGGCAACTGGAAGCAGGAGCTTGAGAAGGCGGCGTGACGTCGCCTCGCTATGTAAGCCCTATATAAGACTGTACTGAAAAGCCGCTCCCCTTGAGCGGCTTTTTCTTTTCGCGGCGGCTCGCCGCTCTTCAAATTCACGCTCGCCCGGCGCAGTATGCCGCCATGACAGGCCCGTCACCGTCCCGACAGCAACCCGACAGTCGGGCGGATGGCGTGGTGATCGATGGCGGTTTGCGGAAATGTCGGCCGCGTCGAACCTTGGAGAGAATGATGCTGGTACAGAAACTCAGGCTACAGCGTGGCTGGTCGCAGGAGCAGTTGGCAATCGTCAGTGGCTTGAGCGTGCGCACCATTCAGCGTATCGAGCGCGGCCAATCCGCGAGCCTGGAAACGCTCGCAACGTAAGAGCGTTTCCTTGTTAAATAGAAACAGTTCTGTTGGTTCAAACGGGATCGACTGATTGTCCGGGCGGCGCGTGCCGTAGCCAAAGCATACGGCCAAGCCGTCCGGGCAAGCAGGTGGCCCGTTTCAACCAACCCGAAGGGCCGGGCATCTTTCCGCCAGGCTCAAAGGCGATCGGCTCGACCGTACCCTTGGGTATGCCCTTCGCCAATCGCCTTTGCCCTGACGAAAACCTGCTCCGGCAGAACGTTTCTATTTAACAAGGAAACGCTCTAACATCCGTCTTCGAGATCGACGTGTCGCAACTGACCGTAGAAAAGGAAACGGATATGCAAAGCATTGCTGTCGACTCCAGAGAAGCCGAAGAAGCCCTCGCATTCGAGCGCGTGCGAAAGATCAAGAAGTTCTACCTGCATGTGGCGCAATATGTCTTGGTCATCGCCATGCTGGTCGTCATCAACCTTGTGACCAGCCCGCATTACTTCTGGGCCATCTGGCCAGCCCTCGGCTGGGGTGTCGCCCTTGCGATGAACGGCATGACCACCTTCGACCTCGTGCCCTTCCTCAATGCCGCATGGGAGCGCAAGAAGGTCGAGGACTATCTCGGGCGCAAACTCTGATCATCTAAAGCGCCGTGCGTTTTGTTAAACGCCCAAAGGACGCTTTAGCTTTTTGAAGCTACGCATCGTGCTTTCCGAAAATCGAGAGCGATTTTCGGGCCGATGCTGTAGGCGCTTCCATCATCGATGGGAGCGCCAAAATTCATGGCCGCAGGAGCAGCACCAGCGTCCACAGAACGAAGGCCACCACGGCGATCTTCCAGAAATCGGCACGTCGTCTAAAGCCCGGGAATCCGAGCGGGCGGATGAGCTGGATACCCATGGCCAGAAGTAGCAAAAGGCCGATCGCCTTCGTCATCACGCAACCTTTTGGCTCAATCGGGCAAGCTGTGTGCCACCGTTTCTGCCATCTTCTTCGGGAACCCTTGGCCGCTGCCGCCGGTTCAACTGCAAATGTCTATTTAGGGGCTTGCCGCATCCGTGAGCCAAATGTCAAACTCATTCTACATCGTCACAGGGTGGACATTTTTATGCTCACCATGGCGGCGTCTTATTCGCACCATCTTCCACATGATACCGGCAATAGCATCAGCATGAGAGAGACTTTATGAGCAGAAATATTCTACCCGTATTCGCTCTTCTCACCAGCACCCTCTTCCTCTTCCTTGGCAACGGCCTGCAGGGCCTGCTTCTGCCGGTGCGCGGTTCGGAAGAAGGTTACTCCAACGAAGTGCTCGGTTTTCTCGGCACCTCCTGGGCGGCAGGATTCGTCATCGGCTGTTTTGTAGCACCCGCCATCGTGCGCCGGGCCGGCCATATCCGTGCCTTCGGCAGCTTCGTTGCAGTCATCTGCCTCACCGTTCTCCTGACCGGTCTCTTTATCGACGACGTCTCCTGGGTGGCCCTGCGTGCCCTGACCGGTTTCTGCACCGCCGGAACCTCGATGATCATCGAAAGCTGGCTGAACGAGCGCGCCACCAATGAAAGCCGCGGTGCGATCTTCTCGCTCTATATCGCCATTACGCTCTTCGGCGTGGTGGCCGGACAGCTCGTCATTCCCTTCGGCCATGTGGGCAATACATCGCTCTTCATGGTCTGCGCCATCATCTATTGCGTCGCGATCCTTCCCGCCATGTTGTCAAAAGCGGAGAGCCCGCAACCGCTGAAGAAGGTCAAGCTCGATCTTCGGGCGCTCTACCGCAATTCGCCGGTATCCTTCGTCGGCATCCTGCTGGTCGGCATCGCTAATGGCGCCTATGGTACGCTTGCTGCCGTCTTCGGCGCGCGTGCGGGGCTCGATCCCACCACCATCGCCATCATGGTCAGTTCCACCATCTTCGTCGGCGCGCTCGCGCAGTTTCCGGCCGGCAAGCTGTCCGACCGTATCGACCGTCGTTTCGTGCTGGCAGGCCTCTCGGCGCTCGCCGCCGTCGCGGGCCTTGCGATCGCGATCATCCACCCGACACATGTCTATGTGCTGATCGGAATGATCTGCGTTTATGGTGCCGCCGCCAATGCGCTCTACCCGATCGCGGTCGCACACGCCAACGACTTCGCCTCCTCGGAAGATTTCGTCAAAGTCTCGGGCGGCCTGCTTTTGCTTTACGGCATCGGCACCATCATAGGCCCGACGCTTGGCGGCCCGATCATGACCTCCTTCGGTCCCTACGCGCTGTTTCTGGTAACGGCGGTTTCGCATCTTCTGATTACGGCTTATTCTATCTTCCGCTCGAGGCAGCGCGCCGCGCTCACCACCGCGGAGAAGGATAACTTCTCCACCATGCCGACGGCCCCTGCGCCGCTACTGACACCGGAAAGCGCTTCGCTTGACCCCAGAGCACCGCAATATCCTGAAGAGGAAGCAGATTTGCAGAAGGGAGCAGGAATATGAGTATCTTTGACGAGGATCTTCCGCAAAAGCAGAACACCACGCACATCATTGGCGCCGACCTGACGCTGCTTTCGGTGGATGAGCTGACCGCACGCATCAATATTCTGTCAGCTGAAATCGAACGGCTGGAGGGCGAAAAGGAGAAGAAGTCGGCGGGCCGCAAGGCAGCGGAAAATCTGTTTCGCACCAGATGAGATCAAGAATGCTGAGCAAACGTTACCCCGCGAGACAGTTTTTCGTTTACCATTAACCAAATATTAAGCTTTCTGAGAGATTACTATACATGTTCAGTTCTGCTGAACCTCAGGCAGTTTCTCCTATCGGCGAATTGGTCTGATTTTTCTCCCTGTTTTACCTTGAGAGCCGCTTTTGCGGCTCTTTTTTTATTCTGTTGGAAAACCTGCAAAACTGTGGGTATTAACCTTTCTTTAATAATCAGCTTGCGCATTTGCGGTATTGGTATCATCCTGAAAATACAAAGGCCGGAACAATTCACCCGCTAACTCCGTTGCCTCACCGTATCATGCGTAAGCAGGGATTAAAGAAATGTCGGAACAGGTTTTGAATACCATCAGCTTCGCCGGCCGCGCCGCAGCCTCGAACCAGTTCAAGACTCTCTATGCCGAGGGCATGGGCCTGGTGGAAGAAACGGCAAGCTATCTCGATGGCTCTGGCCGCGCAGCCTCCAAGGTGCTGCCGCGTATGGCCTCGGTGCTCTACGCCGCGGAATCCATGCGCCTCACCACCCGCCTGATGCAGATGGCATCCTGGCTGCTGCTGCAGCGCGCCGTCAACAATGGCGAGATGACCCGCGATCAGGTTCTCAACGAAAAGAACAAGGTCCGCCTCGACAACTTCAACGTCGATCGCAACGCTCCAGGCTGGAACGACCTGCCGGAATCCTTCCGCGATCTCGTCGAGCGTTCGCTTCGCCTGCAGAACCGCGTTGCCCTTCTCGACCGCGAAATCTATCGCCCAGCGGAAGCAAAGGTCCCGGACAACGAAAACAGCGTTCAGGCACAGCTCAACCTGCTGCGCACCGCGTTCAACAGCAACTGATCGCGCTATTCCCGACGCATGATTTTGAAGAAGCAGGCTCCGGCCTGCTTTTTTGTTGTCTGGGATGGACTGTGCCACGAGGCCGGGACGTCAAAGAGCGCTTGAAGAGCAGGCGGTGTCAGCAGAGTGCAGCGCGCCGATCCGTCCTACACGAAGCAAAACCCACGCTCCGCCATCCAGACAACAAAAAACCCCGGATCGCTCCGAGGTTATTTTGCAGTCCATGATCAAACGGATTAGAGGCCGAGGCCGCCGAAACGCTTGTTGAACTTGGAAACGCGACCGCCGCGGTCCATCAGCTGCTGGTTGCCACCAGTCCAGGCCGGATGGGATCTGGGATCGATTTCGAGGTTCATAACTGCGCCCTCGGAACCCCAGGTCGAACGGGTTTCGTATTCGGTACCATCGGTCATGACAACTTTGATCATGTGATAGTCGGGATGGATTTCAGCCTTCATGACAATCTTCCTGCGTAAGTGGGTGCGGACCATTTGCCGCAATTGCGTCAACTGAGCCGATTCAATAAATGAAACCTGAGCCCTTTAGGCCATGGCTTCCCAATTTGATGCGGAGCCTATACATGAAGGGCGCCGAGATAACAAGTGCCTGCCGATCACGGCAAGACACATATCAAGACGCCAAAACGGCGTCGCCGCCGGACCTGTTGATCCTGCGGCACCAAGGAGTAATGCACGTGGCAGACATTGAGGCACACAAGCCCGCAGGGCGCAGGACGCTGAAACCTCTGGCAAGCCTGTTTCCCTACCTCAAGCGCTATCGCGGCCTGGTCGCCGCGGCCCTTTTTGCGCTCGTGCTGTCTTCCGCCACCACGCTTGCGCTACCGCTTGCCGTGCGCCGCATCATCGACCACGGTTTTGAAGCGACCGATGGCGCGATGATCAACAACTATTTTGCCATGCTGCTGGCGATCGCCATCATTCTCGCCCTCGCAAGCGCCATGCGCTATTATTATGTGATGATCATCGGCGAACGCGTCGTGACCGATCTGCGCCGTGATGTCTTCGCCCATCTGACCTCGCTGTCGCAGGCCTTTTTCGATACCAACCATTCCGGCGAACTGACCTCGCGCCTCACCGCCGATACGGTGCAGATCCGCTCCGCCTTCGGATCGTCGGCTTCCGTGGCGCTGCGCAACACGCTGCTCTGTCTCGGCGCCGTGGCAATGATGGTCTATACAAGCCCGAAGCTTGCGGGCCTTGCCCTTCTTGCCATTCCCTTCATCGTCTTTCCATTGATCGCCTTTGGCCGCTCGGTGCGCTCGCGCTCCAGAACCACGCAGGATACGCTTGCCGCTTCGTCTGCCTTCGCCTCCGAGACGATTTCCGCCAGCCGCACCATCCAGTCCTTCAATGCCGAGATGCTGGCAAACAGCCGCTACGATGCCGCCGTGGAGAAGGCCTATCATGGCGCACGCGCGGCGATCAGCGCTCGCGCTATTCTGACCGCAGTCGCCATCAGTCTGGTCTTCGGCAGCGTCGTCGCGATTCTCTGGTATGGCGCGCATAGCGTTCTGACCGGCGCGATCTCAGCCGGTACGCTCAGCCAGTTCGTTCTCTATTCCGTCATTGCCGCAAGCTCTCTCGGCCAGCTCTCGGAAGTCTGGGGCGAGCTGTCGCAGGCAGGAGGCGCGGCCGAACGCCTCTCCGAATTGTTGGAGGAAAAGTCCCCCGTCGAAGAACCGGTCGCGCCCGTTTTGCTGCCCGTTCCGGCGCGCGGCGAGGCAAGCTTCGAGCATGTGGCCTTCCATTATCCGAAGGGTGCAGGCAGACCGATTATTTCCGACCTTTCCTTCCACGTCGCCGCCGGCGAAACAGTGGCGATCGTCGGCCCGTCGGGCGCTGGAAAAAGCACCGTGTTCTCGCTTTTGATGCGCTTCTACGATCCGCAATCCGGCCGCATCACCATCGACGGCACCGATATCCGCTCCGTCACCTTGAAGGAGCTGCGCTCCAGGCTCGCTATCGTGCCCCAGGATGTGGCGATCTTCGCCTCCTCCATCCACGACAACATCGCTTTTGGCAGGCCGGATGCCACGCGTGAGCAGGTCCGGGCTGCAGCGGTCGCCGCGCAGGCCGATGGTTTCATTGCCAGACTGCCGGAAGGTTACGACACCGTAGCCGGCGAACGCGGTGTCACGCTCTCCGGCGGCCAGCGCCAGCGCATCGCCATTGCCCGCGCCATTCTGCGCGATGCCCCGATCCTGCTGCTCGACGAAGCAACCTCAGCGTTGGATGCCGAAAGCGAAACGCTGGTGCAAAAGGCGCTGGACGAGCTGATCGCCAAACGCACCACCATCGTCATTGCCCACCGCCTCGCAACCGTGCTCAAGGCCGACCGCATTCTGGTGATGGATGAAGGCCGCATCATCGAGGAAGGCACGCACCAAAGCCTGATCCGTCAGGGCGGCCTTTACGCCAAGCTGGCACGCCTGCAATTCAACACCGGGCAAGAAGAAGCTGAGCGTCTCGAAGCCTAAACTGTAAGCGGCTATTCAATACGTGCGGAGTGACCAGACTTTAGTCTGTTCATTCTGTTCCACAACACCTTCCGCTTTCATGATTTCTAGAAGGGTACGAGAAATGTGCCCTTCATGCTCCACGTGACCGGTGTAGATTCCAAGAGACCGCCCAAGTTCGGAGTTCTTCAGCCCCCTTTCCCCAGCGGCCTTCAATTGCATAAAGATTGCTGCTTTCAACTGCGCCATCGCAGCTTGCGCGATCGCATAAGCCTCATCGCTTTTCATGCGTCTCTCCTCAAGAACTATCGCTCCGTCAGCTTCAACTCGATACGGCGGTTCTGCGAACGGGCTTCCGGCGTCTCGCCTTCCGCCAAAGGCTGATACTCGCCAAAACCGGCAGCGACCAGACGGTTGGCCGGTACGCCCTTGGAAATCAGGAACTTGACGACGGAGGTGGCACGGGCCGACGATAGCTCCCAGTTGTCACGAAAACGACCGGAGCCCGAAAGTGGCACATTGTCCGTGTGACCATCGACACGCAGCACCCAGTTGATTTCCGGTGGGATTTCCTTGGCAAGATCGATGAGTGCTGCGGCAAGCTTCGCCATCTCCACCTGCCCCTCCGGATTGAGATCTGTGCCGCCGGACGGAAACAGAACCTCCGACTGGAAGACGAAGCGGTCGCCGACGATGCGGATGTTCTCGCGGTCCGAGAGGATTTCGCGCAGGCGTCCGAAGAAGTCGGAGCGATAGCGGTTCAACTCCTGCACACGCTGCGCCAGCGCCACGTTCAGACGACGGCCGAGATCGGCGATCTTCACCTGAGAGGATGTGTCCCTGGCTTCCGAAGCTTGCAGTGCCGCCTCGACGGAAGCGATCTGGGCTCTCAGTGCGGCGATCTGCTGATTCAGCAATTCGATCTGCGTCGAGGCTCTGGCACCGGCTTCGCGCGCATCCTCAAGCTCGCCCGTCAACTGCCCGACACGGGCATTGGCGGCGGAACTGTTGCCCGCACCGGAATCGAGTAGCGCCTGCAGACGCGAGCGTTCGTTTTCAGATTGGGCAAGGGTGGATTGCAGATTGGCAAGCGTGTCTTCGATATCCTGCTTGCTGCCCTTTTCCAGCGCCAGCAATTCGGTCAATTCGGCAATCTGGTTGTTGAGGCGCGTCATGACCTCGTCCTTGCCGGAGATTTCTCGCGAGAGCACGAACTGTGCAAGAACGAAGACGGTGAGCAGAAACATGATCGCCATGAGCAGCGTCGATAGTGCATCGACGAAGCCCGGCCAGTAATCGATACCTCTGTCGCGACGGCGGTTGCGCGCAAGCGCCATGATCACGCGCTCCCGTTATCGTGGGGAGTGGATCGCCTGGCCGCCTTCTGGTCGGCATCCATTCGCGCAGTGAGACGGT
Organism: Agrobacterium sp. CNPSo 3708; assembly: GCF_028674915.1. NCBI lineage: Bacteria > Pseudomonadati > Pseudomonadota > Alphaproteobacteria > Hyphomicrobiales > Rhizobiaceae > Agrobacterium > Agrobacterium sp. CNPSo 3708. Next base: position 254,119 of record NZ_JAQZSF010000006.1, on the reverse strand, counting down.
CAAGCGTGCGACGGAGCGCCTTGGATTCCTCCTGCTGCGCTTCGATCCAGTCGCGCAGCATTTGCTGCTCGCCGCGCATATTCTTCACCAGTCCCTGAATGCCCTCCGCCAGATTATGCATGGCGGCAAGCGAACGCTCGGTCCCGGCGGCACCGCTCGCCGCAACGGGCTTGCCGTCAACGGAGAGATCGACGCCCGGATCGGTAACGGAAGACAGCCAGTTTTCCAGCTGCGTGTAGAAGCGGTTTTGCGCGCGGCCCGCCTGGAGATCGAGAAAGCCGAGGATCAGCGAGCCGGAAAGACCAAGCAGCGAGGACGAAAACGCCGTGCCCATGCCCGACAGCGGCGCCGTCAGGCCGGATTTCAGCGAGGACAGAATATCGCTGCTGTCGCCCGATGTCGGATCGAGGCCTTGGATGACGTCGCTGATGGCGCCGATCGTGCCGATCAGACCCCAGAAGGTACCGAGCAGACCGAGGAAAACCAGAAGGCCGATGAGATAGCGCGAGGTGTCGCGCGATTCATCGAGACGCGTGGCGATGGAATCGAGAATGGAGCGCTGCGTGACGGTCGAGACCCGCACCTCACCGCGCTTGCCGATCAGCGCTCGCATCGGCGCCAGGAGCTTCGGCGGACGCCCGGCCTTGTCGACGCTTCCGGCCGCCTGGAAATTGTTGAACCAGCGCACTTCGGGGCGCAGGCTCAAAATCTGCATGAACACCAGAACGATGCCGATGGCGAGAACGCCGAGAATGAAGCCGTTCAGTCCAGGATTGGTCATAAAGGCCGATTGCGCCTGCCGGAACAGAATGGCGGCAAGGAAGGACACGATGATGAGAAAGATCATCATCGTCCATAAGAACGGCGTCGGGCTGGACAGCTTGTGATGATATTCTTTCGTCAGCGGTTTCTCGACGCCGACATCGAGCAGTTCCGTATCCGCCATAGGGCCCGTTCCTCTAATGCTGCCATGACCTTGCCCTCAAGACTGGGGCATCAGCATGGTTCGGAGCGGAAGCTAGAGTAAAATTACGACGAATTGAAGTGAAAAGCCTTTTGAGAACAAAGCTTTTTCAAAGAATGAAAGGGAGGCTCAGGTGAGGTTCGGTCGTACCGTACGGGATCGAACACATGGGCGTCGCGATAGACCGGGCAAGTGCCTTGAGCAAGGATTCCTTGACCCACCCTCACTCCTGTACCCGTCACGGGAAGCTTAGCCGTCGCGCGTCAGCGCGACGAGAAAACATTCTTTCAAACCAAAGATTTGGTCCGACCAGATTCCTGTGACGGGCACAGGAATGGGGGCGTCAGAGGAGACGCCTCGGTCCCTATCAGCGGCCAGGAACCGGCCGGTTGACGACGTCCAGCAGCGCCTTCTGGATGTACTCGTTGCCAGCAACCACGCTGCGGCTTTCAAGCATGCTGTTGGCGCCGCCCATATCGGAAACGAAGCCGCCGGCTTCGCGGATGAGCACGATACCTGCGGCGATATCCCAGGGGGACAGTTCCGCTTCCCAGAAGCCGTCGAAGCGGCCGGCTGCGACATAAGCGAGGTCGAGAGCAGCGGCACCCATGCGGCGCACGCCTGCAGTCTCACCCATCACATGGCGAAGCTCGACGAGGAACTTGCCGTGGTTGCCGCGGCCGAGATGCGGAACGCCGCAGCAGACGACGCTGTCGGAAAGCTGCTTGCGGGCCGCAACGCGAATGCGGCGGTCATTGAGGAACGCCCCACCACCACGCTCTGCGGTGTAAAGCTCGTCCGTTGCCGGGTTGAAGATGACGCCAGCGACGATTTCGCCACTGCGCTCCAGACCGATGGAGACCGCAAACTGCGGAATGCCGTGCAGGAAGTTGGTGGTGCCGTCCAGCGGATCGACGATCCAGCGATGGGCGCCATCGGTGCCGATTTCCTCGCCGCCCTCTTCGCCGAGGAAGCCATAGGTCGGACGAGCCTTCATCAGCTCCTCGCGAACGATCTTTTCAGCCTTCAGATCGGCCTGGGACACGAAGTCGCTCGGTCCCTTGACCGAAACCTGCAGGTTCTGCACTTCACCGAAGTCACGCGACAAAGATTTTCCCGCCTTCAAGGCGGCCTGAACCATGACATTGAGAAGGGCTGAACGGGCCATGAAAACATTCCTGGAAGGTGGCTGAACCGGCCGCGCAAGATCGGGGCAGGCAGGCATATTGGTTTCTATTTTAGGTTTGCGGGTTCAAGACCACAAAACGCGCTGAAATTCAAGGCTAAAGCATAGTCGCGCAAAAAGGTGAAATGCCACGGTACAGGGCGCATCTGCTTTTCCGGTGCCGTGACGCCAATCAAGCGTCTCGACCTACCGGTTGAGACAATCCCGTGATCAAGTGTGAAAACCTCTCGTTCGTCATCCTCGGGCTTGACCCGAGGATCCATCTTTTTCAACTGCTTAACGGTTCGACAGTGGATCCTCGGGTCAAGCCCGAGGATGACGGTGAGGAGAGGTTCAGCGTCATCACAACGTCTTGCGAGGGTGGGCCTCCCAACATGTGAAACAGTAAAAGACGACCCGTTCGCCTCGTGAGCTTTAGTGGCGCCTTCGCCCTCAGTTGGGCCGGAACTTGTTGGCTGCGTCGATCGCCTGCTTCTGCTGACTGTCCTCGATGCCGAGATAGAAATCTTCCAGCCCCGGGTCTTTTAGCCCTGCGCGGCGCGAGAGCACATACCACTTGGCCGCCTCGATCGGATCGGGGCGCGTTCCGAGCGCCTGGATGTAGAGATGCGCCACCTTGTTCTGCGCCACGACATTGCCGCGCTGAGCAGCACCATTCAGCCAGCGAAAACCTTCTTCCAGATCGCGATCGCCGGCCGTGCCGTTGACCAGCCAGATGCCGAGATCGACCTGCGCGGTATCGAAGCCCGCCTTTGCGGCACGCGTCAGCCATTCGCGCGCCTTTGCCTTCTTTTCCTTCGGCACCTCCGGCACGTTCAAATAGATCTGCGACACGGCATATTGGGCATCCGCAATCCCTTTTTCCGCCGATCGTTCGTAGAAGGGCAACGCCGCCATCAGACCCTTCGGCCCGGGCGTCTGGGAGACGAGGATCTGCGCCCAGTTGAATTCGGCTTCCGGATTGCCTGCCTCAGCCGCACGGCGCATGTAGTCGTCGGCAAGCGTCTTGTCGTGCTTGACGAGCCGGCCTTCCATCAGGATCAGCGCATATTTGAACATGGCAACAGGATCGCCATTCTTGGCAGCCTGCTCATACCAGAAGGCGGCGGTCTTGTCGTCGCGGGCAATGCCGAGACCGCGGCTCATCATTTCGGCGACCAGCGTCTGCGCTGCGGCATCGCCGTCCTGCGCGCGCGTCAGCGCCTTGTCCAGCGCCTGCACATATTCGCCGCGCTGATAATGGCCATATGCCTCGTCGATCTTGCCCTTGAATTCCTTTTCCTTCGGCAGCGGCGGAAGCTCGGCGCCCATGCGCTGATAGACGGTGACGCCTTCCGAAGGCTGGAGATCCTTCTGATCGCCGCCGGTCACGCGGCCTTTCCGCAGCGGATCGGCATCCTGGTCCGTCGGTCGCGACAGCACATCCGGTCCCTGGTTCACCACCGGTCCAAAATCGGTGTCTTCCTCGCCCGCGCCATCAGTACCTTGCGCCTGCGGCTGAAGGCCCGGCAGAAGATCAGGGCTTGCCTGCGGCTCAGCCTGCTGCGGCGCAGACTGTTGTCCGGCAGCTGGAACCTGGCCCTGCGCAAAGGAAGGGGCCGCTGTGATGGCGCAAGCCATCGCCAGAAGCGAGATCGATGGGGAAAGGCGGAGCAAGCGAAGGATCATCGCCCGTATCAACCGCCAAACCGTGGCGCTTTTTCGTCAAGCAATGCATTGGCTTCGGCAACGGCCTGCGCCGCGCCGCCCGCGTGAGCGAAGACGGCCTGGCGAAGTGCGACGAATTCCACGCCGCTTTCGGCAACCGCAACCACAGAGGCGACATCCGAACCGCCCATGACAATCGACGGAATTTCGATCATCGAGGCCCACCATTCGCCAAGCGCGACGTTCTTCGGGTGCGGCTCCGGCTTGATGTCACCCTCCAGCTTGCCGAAGAAGATATAGTCCGGGTTCGCTTCGCCCTGCTCCAGCGCCTTGTGCCGGTCATCGGCATTGCCGCCGCCGACGATCATCTTCGGCGTGAACTTTTCCACCGCTTCCGCCAGCGGCTCCAAGCCGCCTATCACATGCAGACCATCGGCCTTCACGCGGCCGGCAACGCGGCTGTCACCGGCAACCAGCGCTGCGGCACCCGCCGCCTGCACGATCGGCACCAGCACTTCCGCGCGTTTCTGGAAGCTGTCGTCATCGAGAGCGTATTGGGGGATGATGACGGAGGCGACATCGCCGCCCCTCAGGGCATCCTCCAGCGCCTTGGCTTGCAGGCCAGCATCTTCGGCTTGCGGCACGATCAGAACCAGACGGCAGCGATCTTCAGGAGAACCCATGATTTTTCCATTTTCCGCAGAAAGAACGCTTCATCGCCAATCTGCACTCGTTTTCATATACTGTTTCCGATAAACCGGACTGCACGAAGGATCAACAGTTCATAGCTGGACTCTTTGTCGTCCTTTCCCCTCGCGGCCTGTTCCAATGGCCGTCTCACACGCTCATCTCAAGTCCTGACCATGTCGCTCGATCTCCATTTCTTCCTTGTTGCCATTCCCGCTGTCGTTCTGGTCGGCCTGTCGAAAGGCGGGCTTGGCGGCGCCCTGGCCTTGATGGGCGTGCCGCTGATGGCGCTGGCCGTGCCGCCGGTGCAGGCGGCGGCGATCTTCCTTCCCATTCTGATCGTCATGGATCTGGTGGCACTCTGGGCATGGCGTCACCATAACCATCGGGAAACGCTGCTGTTGATGCTGCCGGGCGCCATTGCCGGCATTGCGCTCGGCTGGGCCACCTCGACGCTGATTTCCCCCGACGCGATGCGCCTCGTCGTCGCAACCGTCACCATCCTTTTCGTCCTGCGCTATTTCTACGAGAGCTTCCGCGCCCGCCGCGGACAGGAGATCGCGCCAAAACCGCAGAGACCGGCTGCCGCCACGCTCTGGTCTTCACTGTCGGGCTATGCAAGTTTTGTCGCGCATGCCGGTGGTCCACCCTTCCAGATCTATGTGCTGCCACTCAAGCTGGATCCGAAGACCTATACCGGCATGAGCGTGCGCTTCTTCGCCATCATGAATGCGATCAAGCTCATCCCTTATTTTGCGCTGGGGGCGCTGGATTCCACCAACCTCACCACCTCCGCCACGCTGCTGCCGGTGGCGATGATTGCCACATTTGCCGGCGCCAAGGTTGTCAAATACATGAAGCCCGCCGTCTTCTATCCGCTGATGTATGGAATGGCCTTTATCGCGGCGTTGAAACTGCTCTGGGATGGCTTGCCGGTGTAACAAATGCCCCTTGCGGCGCATGCATGCCGCAGCCCCCTGCCGGCAAAACGGAAAGGCCCTGATCGCGCTTTGCAACCAGGGCCTTGAACTTTTACCGCTTCTCAGGCGAAAACTCGCCCTGCGGTCTCAATAGTTATTGAAAATCAATGTTTCGTTGTCGCTTTCAGCCTCTGCAACTCGTCCTTAAGACGCAGCTTTCTGCGCTTGATATTGGCTATCTCCCGATCGTCGGAAGACGGGGAAGCAAGAATACTCTCGAGCTCTTCCTCCAGAGCACCGTGTTTCTTTTCGAGCGATGCAATATGAGCCTGAATGGTCATGCGGCACGTCCTTCCTTGTTGAACCTACCTCCAGCGCTCCATCGCTGGAGTTTCAGGTTTACGACAGCACTGTGACACGGAAAGCGCGCTTTGTCGAAGGCGAAATCGGGGCAATAGTGCGGCAAAAATGCTATAAGAGCGCTTCCTTGTTAAATGGAAACAGTTCTGTTGGTTCAAACGGGATCGACTGATTGTCCGGATGGCGCGTGCCGTAGCCAACGCATACGGCCAAGCCGGCCGGGCAAGCAGGTGGCCCGTTTCAACCAACCCTCCCGCAGATTTGCTGGCAAATCTGCAAGAGCTTCAATCGCCCGGCGCGCTTATCGCTTCGCACTGCGAAGCGGCGCGGCGGCAGGGCCGGGCATTTTTCCGCCAGGATCAAAGGCGATCGGCTCGGCCGTACCTTTGGGTATGCCCTTCGCCAATCGCCTTTGCCCTGACGAAAACCTGCTCCGGCAGAACGTTGCCATTTGACAAGGAAGCGCTCTAAGGAAACTTCCCGTTACCGCCATTTGATGGTACAGGCACGAAGACCAACAACAGAGATGCCGGATGGCGGTCCGGTTCATTACAATGGGGACGACGAGATGGCCGACCAGGAACAGGCGGACGTCCGGCTTACGCTGGCAAGGCTGAGGCAGGAGCATGAGGATTACGACACGGCCATCAACGCGATGATCCAGACCAATTGCGAAGCGCTCAGAATTCAACGGATGAAGAAGAAGAAGCTGGCCATCAAGGACAAGATGACCCAGATCGAAGATCAGATCATCCCGGATATCATCGCCTGATAAGCTCTGGACCCTGACAACCTCTGGACAAGGAGACGCCGCTTGACCACTGAAACGCCGCCCGTCGCCATCATCATGGGAAGCCAGTCTGACTGGGAGACCATGAAAAACGCCGCCGATACGCTGGATGCGCTCGATATCGAATATGAGGCGCGCATCGTGTCCGCCCACCGCACGCCGGAACGGATGTTCGATTTCGCCACCAATGCGAAGGACGAAGGCTTCAAGGTCATCATCGCCGGTGCCGGCGGCGCTGCCCATCTTCCCGGCATGACGGCAGCGCTGACCCCTCTCCCCGTCTTCGGCGTTCCGGTTCAGTCGAAAGCCATGTCCGGCCAGGACAGCCTCTATTCCATCGTACAGATGCCGGCGGGCATTCCGGTCGGCACGCTTGCCATAGGCAAGGCGGGCGCCATCAATGCCGCCCTTCTGGCCGCAGCCGTGCTCGCGCTTTCCGACGAGGATCTGGCCGACCGGCTGGACAATTACCGCGCCCGCCAGACGGCAATCGTTGCTGAATACCCCATGGACGCGCCGCAATGAAATCCTCCACCATCGGTATCATCGGCGGCGGCCAGCTTGGCCGCATGCTGGCCATGGCAGCCGCCCGTCTCAACTTCCGCACCGTCGTGCTGGAGCCACAGGCCGATTGCCCGGCGGCCCAGGTCTGCAATCGCCAGATCGTTGCGGCTTACGATGACGAGAAGGCTTTGGCCGAACTCGCAAGCCTCTGCGATGTCGTGACCTACGAATTTGAAAACGTGCCCGTCGTTGCCGCCGAAACGCTCGCCGCTTCCGTGCCGGTCTATCCGCCGGCGCAAGCGCTGAGCGCCTCGCAGGACCGCCTGACGGAAAAGCGTTTCCTCAATGGCTGCGGCATCCCGACGGCCGATTTCCGCGCCGTGGACGATCAGGCCGGCCTTGAAGCCGCACTTGCGGAGTTCGGCGGCAAGGGCGTGCTGAAGACGCGGCGCATGGGCTATGACGGCAAGGGTCAGCGCGTCTTCAAGGGCGGCGAAGATCTGACCGGCGCCTTCGATGCGCTCGGCAAGGTGCCGCTGATTCTCGAAAGCTTCATTCCCTTCGAGCGTGAGATTTCCATCATCGCCGCGCGTTTCCAGGATGGCACCGTCACCTGCTACGATCCTGCCGAAAACGTTCACCTGAACGGCATTCTCCATACGTCGACCATTCCTGCCGATCTTTCCGATGCGGCTAGAACCGTCGCGGTGGAATCGGCGCAGAAGCTGCTGGCCGCGCTGAATTATGTGGGTGTCGTCGGCATCGAGTTCTTCGTGCTGGCGGATGGTTCGCTGGTGGCAAATGAGATGGCGCCGCGCGTCCACAATACCGGCCACTGGACGGAAGCCGCCTGCGTGGTCTCGCAGTTCGAACAGCATATCCGCGCCGTAGCGGGCCTAGCGCCTGGCAGCGCAGAGCGTCATTCCGATTGCGTGATGACCAATCTGATTGGTGACGACATCGACAGCGTGCCGGAATGGCTGAGCCAAAAAGACTGCCTCGTGCATCTTTACGGCAAGACGGAGGCCCGTGCGGGCCGAAAGATGGGCCATGTGACGCAACTCACCAAGGCTGGAAAGCCGGGGTTTTCCCGGTAAAAGCTTGCGTAGCGTGTTGACAGGCCGGTGCCGAAAGGGTATCTGCCTGCCAACCGAAAAAGGCGCGCCCCGTTGCGCGCTTTTGATTGTTTAGATTATGCGTGCGAAAGCCCGCCAAACTGCGGACCAGAAAAATGAAGATCAAGAACTCGCTCAAAGCGCTTAAGGCTCGTCACCGCGACAACCGTCTGGTTCGCCGCAAGGGCCGCGTCTACATCATCAACAAGCAGAACCCACGCTTCAAGGCTCGTCAGGGCTGATTGCGTTTCTGCAGTGCTCCGTTTGAAAAAGCGGATCACTTTGTTGATAGCAGACAGAATTCGATTTCCTAATTGGCGCATACGGATTATCGTGATCCGCATGCGCCAATTTCGTTTTTGTGCTCTTCTCCTCGCCTCGCTCAGCCCACTTGCCCCGGCCACGACGCTTACCGCCCATGCTGCGGAGCCGGTCGCGGCAGCGCCTCAGCCTGAGCAGCCTGCCTCCAAAGACCCGGTCGGCGATCTCTTCAACAATCTGAAGAAGGAGCGCGACGCCAAGAAGGCCCGCGGCATCGCCACCGAAATCGTCGGCCAGTGGAGCGATTCCGGCAGCCCCACGATCAACCTGCTGATGCAATGGGCCGAAGAGGCCAATGAACAGAAGCGCAGCGCCGCAGCCTATGACTTCCTCGACCAGGCCATCTTCCTCGACCCGGACTACGCCGGCGCCTGGTACCGCCGCGCCATGATACATCTGGCCGACGGCGACACCCGCAAGGCAATGGCCGACCTCAACAGCACGCTGGAAAAAGAGCCACGCTTCTTCCCCGCCCTTGCCGGTCTCGCCAATATTCTGGGAAGCTCAGAGCGCAACGAAACGGCGATGAAGGTATGGGAGCGCTACCTGACGCTTTACCCGGCGGACAAGGAAGCGCAGAAGGAAATGGGCGAGCTCTCCGAAAAGCTGGCTGGCACGCGCAGCTGATCCGCCTACTTTCAGAGAAAGCAGAACCAATTTTGAAGCAAGGAAGATTTGAGAAAGAAGAGCTGCTACTACGCTCGATTGGCGACAATCCTAGTTTCGACATCAGCACGTTTATCGACCGGATATCAGTTTCCGAAGATTGGGCAAAATTAATCGTCGCCCATATATATCTTGATCATATAATCACGGCCGTCCTCAACGAGCACCTCGATCATCCAGAAGCTTATTTTAACGCGCACAGGTCTTTCGCGGAGAAGCTCGGCTTATGTCAGGCTCTGGGATTTTTCAGGGACGAGTTCGGGAGTGTACTTAAAGCTGTCAACGCGCTCCGCAACAAGTTCGCGCATAAACTCGTATTCGAAGTTTCCGACGACGAAAAGCGAAACATCTTTCGCGTCTTGACCACGGAACGCCCAGTTAGTGATGTTACTCGTGCCGATGGATTTGGCGACTTTCTCTTTACTGTCGTCATGTTCACAGAGGTGGAGCGCGCTTTGAACAAGCGTCAGTCAGAGCTTTTGAAAGAGCAAGAATTCGTTAGAAGCAAAATTATGGAGTTGCTGATAGCCAACAAAAACATCCTGACGGAAAACAAGTAAGCTGCGAGGCCGTCTTTGGTCCCGCAGCTCTAGACCTTACTCCATACCAAGTGCGGCCATATAGGTCTGGAGAATTGTCTCTTCCTCGATGCGCTCGTTGGCATCCTTCTTGCGAAGGCGGATGATGGTGCGGATCGCCTTGGTGTCGTAGCCGCGGCCCTTGGCTTCGCCCATGACATCCTTGATGTCACCCTGGATTGCCGCCTTCTCTTCTTCCAGGCGTTCGATACGCTCGATAATCTGGCGAAGTTCGGCGGCGGCGACGGTTTCGGTTGTGGCTGTTTCGTCCATTCCATGATCCTTCAATAGTTCGGCTCGCTTCGAGCCCGTTTTCCGTAAGGCGAAATCTTCGCCTGCTGCTCATCAAAGGCAGCCAAAATTCCCGGCTGGTGAACTGCCCGTGGAAAGGCCTCACGTCAAGCCTAATCGGGTGGGAGGCAGCTATTCCTTCGGGCGGTTTTCTTCGAAGGCGGCTTTCTGGCCATCGCTCGCTTCGCTCTGGTGAAGACGCTTCCAGTCCTCATAGGGCATGCCGTAGATGATCTCGCGCGCCTCATCCTTGCTGAGATCGGTACCGGCATCCTTTGCCGCATCCGCATACCAGTTGGACAGGCAGTTGCGGCAGAAGCCGGCCAGGTTCATGAGGTCGATATTCTGCACCTCTGGGCGATTGCGCAGATGGTTGACCAGCCTGCGGAAGGCGGCTGCCTCGAACTCGGTTCTCTGCTTCTCGTCAAGCTCGCTCATATCGATGTCGCCTTTCAATAAGGACCAGTCCGCGAGGCGAACTGTGCGTACTCATGCAGGGTGGGATCGTCATTCATTGCGGCAAAAATGGGAGCGAGGCGACCCGCCCAGGCGGCAATGCCCGCCTCATCGCCGATCAGGTCCTGGCGCACTTCCAGAAGCGCATGCGGGATGCCCTTCATCATGCAGTGGCGATACATGGTGTCGCCCTTCAGCGCGCCATCGTAGGGCTCGTTATCGCCCACAAGAATATCGCCTCTCGCCCTCAGATGCTCAATCAGCGGATAAACGGCGCGGTGGTCCGTGTCCCACAGAACCGCCGCATGCCACGGACGCGGAACGGACTTCCAGAACGGCGTGTAGGAATGCAGCGAAAACACCAATGGTGCCTTGCCAGACGTCTGCGCCGTTTTCGTCAGAACCGTATCAACGGCATTGTGATAAGGGCGATGATAGGTTTCGACGCGCCTCTCCCACTCCTCGTCCGTGATCGGATGGTTGCCGGGCACGATCGCGCCATCGGAAATCTTCATGATCAGCGTCGGATCGTCCTCACCGCGATTGGGATCGATCAACAGACGCGAAAAGCGGCCGAGAACGGCAGGCACGCCAAGACTCGCTGCAAGCTTTCTGGTCAAACCTTCCACACCAATGTCATAAGCGATATGGCGCTCGAACGCGGCTTGCGGTAGACCGAGATTGCCGTAAGCTTGTGGAAGAAGGTTCATGGCATGGTCTGCAAGCAAAACCATGCCTTTGTCATAATCGCCTTCTATGATTTCGTATGGCTGAAAGTCTGGCATAATTGATTTCTGGGGCAGCTAAGGGAGAGACGCTTGATGGCATGGCTTGACGCCACGCGCAAGTTTGCACGGGTAAACGGCCATCGACAGCACCGCACCAGAGACCCGACCTGACAATATAATCGATTAAACTCGCGTTGACATTCTTGGGCCTCCGCGCCTAGAAGTGTTTTCACTATAACCATGGAATCCGGATGGACGCCGTGACATACACATTCCCCGCTCTCCTCGAGAAACATCGGCGCGCGATCCGCATTTTCACCGCAGCCGCCGTCCTCTCTTCTCCCCTTTTGATAGCGCAGCCGGCATTGGCGGATTTCCGCGTCTGCAACAGCACGCAGAACCTTGTCGGCGTTGCCATCGGCTATCGCGCAAAGGAAGGCTGGGTCAGCGAAGGCTGGTGGCAGGTGCCTGCCTCCACATGCGCCACGCTGATCGAGGGTGAGCTGCAATCGCGCTACTACTATCTCTACGCCGAGGATGCGGCCCGCGGCGGCCGCTGGACCGGCGACGTCAACATGTGCGTGGCCGAAAACGAGTTCAAGATCAACGGCGTCGATGATTGCTATGCCCGCAGCTTCCAGCGCATGGGCTTCAAGGAATACGACACTGGCCGACAGGGAAGCTGGATGGTCCAGCTTTCGGACACGCCAGGAACACAGGAAAGTCAGAACTGATGAAGCGTAACCGCAAAGTCAAAATCCTTGCAACTCTTGGCCCCGCTTCGGCAGAAGAGGCGATGATCGAGAAGCTTCATCTTGCCGGCGCCGATCTCTTCCGCATCAATATGAGCCATGCGAGCCATGACGTGATGCGCACGCTGATTCAGCGCATCCGCTCTGTCGAAAGCCGCAACGGCCGCCCGATCGGCATTCTGGCGGATTTGCAAGGACCGAAGCTGCGCGTCGGCAAGTTTGCCGAGACCAAGGTCGATCTCGTCGCTGGCCAGACCTTTACGCTCGACAACAACGAAGCTCCTGGCGACAAGAACCGCGTGTTCCTGCCCCATCCGGAAATTCTCGAATCCGTCAAGCCGGGCGACCGCCTGCTGATCGATGACGGCAAGCTGCATCTGCGCGCCGAAAAGTGCGACGGCAAGAGCATCGTCACCACCGTCGTTTCCGGCACCAAGATTTCCGACCGTAAGGGTATCAGCCTGCCCGACACGCTGCTCGGCGTTGGCGTTCTGACCGACAAGGACCGCGCCGACCTCGCCGCAGTTCTCGCAACCGAAGAAGTCGACTGGGTGGCGCTGTCCTTCGTGCAGCGCCCGGAAGATCTGGCGGAAGTGCGCAAGATTGCCGGCAACCGTGTCGGCCTGATGTCGAAGATCGAAAAGCCGCAGGCGCTCGAACGCATCGAAGAGATTATCGAACTCTCCGACGCACTGATGGTGGCCCGTGGCGACCTTGGCGTGGAAATGCCGCTCGAAGCCGTTCCCGGCATCCAGAAGCAGCTGACCCGCGCCTGCCGCCGCGCCGGCAAGCCGGTCGTCGTTGCAACCCAGATGCTGGAATCGATGATTTCTGCACCGGTCCCGACCCGCGCTGAAGTCTCCGACGTCGCGACCGCCGTCTTCGAAGGCGCGGATGCGATCATGCTGTCGGCCGAATCCGCCTCCGGCGATTATCCGGTCGAAGCCGTCTCCACCATGGCTTCCATTGCCAGCACCGTCGAGCAGGACCCGCATTACTCCAACATCATCTACGCGCAGCGCGCCCAGCCGGAGGCGACCGGCGCCGACGCCATTTCGCTCGCTGCCCGCCAGATTGCCGAGACGCTGCGCCTCGCGGCCATCGTCACCTACACCTCGTCCGGCACCACCGGCCTTCGCGCCGCGCGTGAACGTCCGCAGGTTCCGATCATTGCACTCTCGCCGATCATCCAGACGGCCCGTCGTCTGTCGGTGGTCTGGGGCCTGCACTGCGTCGTCACTGGTGACGCCAGCGACCTGGATGACATGGTCAACCGCGCGTGCCGCATCGTCGTGGCCGAAGGCTTCGGCAAGCCCGGCGACCGCATCATCATCTCGGCTGGCGTCCCCCTCGGCACGCCCGGCGCCACCAACATGGTCCGCATCGCCTATATTGCCCAGGACGGCCAGAGCGGCGTTTGATCGCACTCAGAGAGGGCGAGAGCAAAGCTCCGCCCTCTCGGCGTCATCCTCGCCTTGCGCCGAGGATCCACCTTTTCAACGGCTTATGGATGGTGAGGGAAACTCCCAATCCGGCCCAGAGGGGCCACTAAAGTATCCGTTTTGATCAAGGGATTTTTGGCGCCTGCGCTAGGAATATTGGTCATCTGCGAGATACGAGCGCACCAACCGGACAAGTTCAAGCTGCATCATTGGATCGCTGACGGCGCCTCGTCGCGCCGCATTGTGAATCACTCCATCGATTGCGTCTGAAATCACACGACCCGCAACATGATCGGCCTCGTTCGGCGCGCGCTTTCGAAACGTGGCGACCGCCTCGGCGTAGTAGGTGAGATATTCACGCTCAAAGTCGCTATGAGGGTCCCGATATTTTTCGAAGGTGGGGGCTTCGTCCAATAGGACGCGATGAAGGCCTGGATGGATGCTATGGATCGCGACCACGGCAGCGACGAGTTGCGTGGCGAACTGCTCGGGCGAAATGCCATCTGCCCGCACGCGCCGCATCACCTCCATGCTATCATTCAGATGACGATGCCGGATCGCATCGACCAAGGCGAGCTTGTCGGGAAAGTACTGGTAGAGGGACCCTATGCTGACGCCAGCCACGTCCGCTATCCGGTTCGTGGTGAAACCTGCCCAACCCTCTTCCGCGAGAATGCGAGCACCCGCCTCTACGATCGCGTCAACCGTAACGCGGGAACGGGCCTGCTTTGGCTCCTTGCGCATTACCGATTGCCGTTTTGCAACGCGAGTAGACAAAAATGTGCCTCGGAAGAAAATGTGAAGAACTTACTCACATTCGTAGCGCTCAAAAGGAACACTGGCAATGAGCACGCTTCTCCACACTCTTTTCCGTTATCATGCATGGGCCAACGTCGATTTGTTCGACACGCTGGAAACACTGGACCGTGAAAGCTATCGCACGGAATTACAGGCTGCGCTTCGTCTCATCAGCCACTACTATGTGGTTTCAAGGATCTTTGCCGCGCACTTAGAGGCTATTCCGCACACGTTCTCGTCAGACAATCTCGAAGAAATACCGACCCTCAATGAGCTGCGGACCTCAGTGATCCTCTCCGACACGTGGTATGTTGACTACACAAGCAGAGCCACTTCACCGATCCTGGCCGAGAGAGTGGCCTTTACGTTTACCCATGGTGACAAGGGCCATATGAGCCGCGAGGAGATGCTGACTCACGTCGCCCTCCACGCGGGCTATCATCGCGGTGAAGTGGGCCGCCTGCTTTGGCAACTTTCCATAACGCCACCCTGGGATACCTTTGCAGTCTATCTGCACCAGGCCGATCCTCATCGGCGCCAACAATCCGTCTGATCCAAGCGGCTTTAAGGCCAGACGCGCAACCGAAAGCGATATTGGCTACAGCATCGGTCCCTCTCTCGATCACACACTCCGATAGGCTGCGATCACGATGTCGACCTGCGCGGGGCTCATCCCGTCCACCTGACTGGACGAGAAGGCAGCAAGGTGGCTGGTGTCGAGGCCGCTCAGGGCACCTGTGCTGAGCCCGGCAATCGCCTTCTTCTTGATGGCGGCGATTTCGGCGGCGGTGAAGCTGTTGAGTTCACCAGCCGACAAGGTTGCCAATTGCGTGCTGTTGAGCGCCCCGACCTGAGTTTCGGTCAGTGCTGCGATACCAGCGGAACTCAGCGCATCGAACTGCGCCGTCGTCAGGGAGGCAATCTGGCGCGTGCTCATGCCCGCAAGCGTCGCCGTGCTGAGATTGGCGATCGTTGCGGTGGAAAGCGTCGCGATCTGAGCCGTCGAAAGCGCCGCGAACTGGCTCGGCGTCAGCGCTGAAATCTGAGCAGAGGTGAATGCGTTGACCTGCGCGCTGGAGAGGCCCGCAATCTGCGCTGTCGTCATTGCCGAAAGCAAAGTGGTGGAAAGGCCGGCAATGGTGGCTGTCGGCAAGCCGCCCAACACGTTCTTCTTCAGGCTTGCGATCTCCGCCGTGGTAAAGCTGTTGAGTTCTGCGGCCGACAGGGTCGAAAGCTGCGCCGAGGTCAGTCCCGCAACCTGGGCGGCGCTGAGAAGCGCAATATCCGCGCTGTCGAGCGACCCGAACTGCGCTGTCGTCAGAGCCGAAATCTGCCGTGTGGTCAGAGCCGAAAGCGTCGCGTCGCTCAAGCCTGCGATCACCGCGGTCGACAGGTTGGCGACCTGCTGCGGCTTCAGCGCGGAGATCTGCGTGGCCGTCAGCGCCGAAAGCTGGGAGGAAGTCAGCGCCTGGAACTGCGAGGAGGTCAAGGCCGAGATCTGGGCCGTCGTCATTGACGCGATCAGGGTGGTGGAGAGCCCACCAATCGCCGCCGTGGACAGCCCTGTCAAAGCACCCTTTTTCAGCGCGGCGATCTCTGCCGTGGTGAAGCGGTTGAGTTCCGCAGAGGACAGCGTGGCGAGTTGCGCGGAGGTCAGGCCGGCGACCTGATTTTCGTTCAAGAGCGCGATGTCGTCGGAACTCAAGACGTCGAATTGCGCAGCGGTCAGCGAAGAGATCTGGCGCGTGGTGAGCGCCGACAGGGTCGCGTCATTCAGAGCTGCGATTGCGTCCGTGGTGAGGCTGGCGATCTGGTCCGGCTTCAGCGCGGCGATCTGCCCGCTCGAGAGCGTGGCAAGCTGGGCTGCCGTCAAGGCTCTCAACTGCGCAGAGTTCAGGCCGGCGATCTGTGCTGTGGTAATTGCCGAGACAAGGCTGGTGGAAAGACCGGCAATCGCGGCGGTGCTGATACCGGCCACGACGTTCTTCTTGATCGCCGCAATCTCATCGGCTGAGAAGCTGTTGAGCTCGGCGGCTGTCAGCGTTGCCGCCTGTGCGGCGGTCAATCCGCTCACCTGCTGGCTGCCAAGGGCTGCAAGGCCGGCACTGCTGAGAGCATCAAATTGGGTGGCGGAGAGTGCGGACATCTGACGATTTGTCAGGCCGGCAACTTGCCCGGAACTGAGGCTATGGAGAACGTCGGTCGAAAGCCCTGCGATCTGCTTCGGCGTCAATGCACCCATCTGCGCCGGCGTCAGCGCTTCGAGCTGCGCACTCGTCAAGGCGCTCATCTGCGTAGAACTGAATGCGGCAAGCTGGGCAGGCGTCAGCGCCGCAAACTTCGTCGTCGACAGCCCGGCGATGACGGCGCTCGACAGGCCGCCAATATTGGCTTTCTTGATGGCGGCCAGTTCATCGGTGGTGAAACTATTGATCTCGGCAGACGAGAGCGTCGCGAGCTGCGCGCTGCTCAAGGCACCCACCTGGGCCGAGTTCAACGCTTCGATGAGCGCGCTCGATAGATTATCGATTTGGCTGCTGTAAAGCGATGCGACCTGCGCTGTCGTCAGCCCGGATACCTGCGTCGTGCCGATGGCCATCAATTGCGACAGGGTCAGACCGATGATCGACTTTGGCGCGATGGCACCGACATCGGCAGAGGAAAGCGACGAAATCACGGAGGTGTTCAGCGCGCCGATCTGCGTGCTGGTCAGCGCCTTGATCTGCGCCGAACTCAGCGCGTCGACATCGGCACTCGTCAGCCCCGCAATCACGGAGGTGGAGAGCATGGCGATCTGGCGTGTGGCGAGCAAGGAAATCGTGGTCATGGCGCGTATACCGTCGAGTGGCATGCCCATGTGACGACGAACCAGCCTCAACGCGCTTCGTGCCCGAGGCAGAAGGAAAGAACGTTGAGGCGAGATTCAAAACGGCCTGACGGCACGTCTTTTATCGACACAGGAACATGGAATTCATCAGGGACATGGTTCGTCAGAACCGGCGCATTGAAAGAGCTTCATGCGTGCAGCGTCTCTCAAGACCACTGCCTTTGCGCGACCTAAAACAAATGACGTGCGGCGATACACGCATAACTTTCGCCGCGACAAACAAAGCAATGAAGAAAGCGTTAACAGCGCCGTCAAAGCCCGTCAAGGTGACAGCGTGGCTGACGAAAGCTCCGCGCACGCTTCGGCAAGAACAGACATTGTCTCAATCGCCTGAGAGGCCCTCTCCGTGGGGACTCTCTACAGCATCGGCCCGAATGGCGGACCCGATTTTCGGAAAAGCTCGATGCGTCAATTCAAAATGGGAGAGCGTCCTTTGTGCGTCCAAGAGGACGCACGGCGCTTCGGTGAGACACAGCGTGGTCGCCTGAAAAGCAACTCCGCCAAAATGCCAGATATCAGGATCCCTGCAAAAACAAACGACCCGAAAATCGATGTCGATTTCCGGGCCGTCACTTATCTTATGCTCTGCAGAAGCTGATTAAGGCATTCTGACCGGTGAACTGAAGCGGCTGGAGTCGATCGCCTTGGCGCCCTGACGGAAGCTCGCATTGGACGCCGACATATCGTGGCTCAGCATGCGGTTGCTGACGCGTGGTGCCTTCACCGCACGGACAGTCGCACCCTTGTTCTGGCTGAGTGCCCAATCGGAAATCGCTTCCTGCGTCAGGCGTCCACCGCTAACCATCGCCTGCTGCGATACCACGGCATCCTGCTTGCTCGGGCGACCACCCTTGGTCGGCAGGCCGGCATTGAGACCGCTATTGTTGGCAGCCGCTGGCTTCGGATCGAACTCGTCACCAAAGCTCTTCGCCTTCGGCGTCACCATCGGATCAAGCTTGGCAACCTGGCGCGGCGCTTCAACCGGGGTCGGTGCAGCATAGGCAGCAGCCGATGACGGGAATGGTGCAGCCGTCGGCATGGCAGCAGCCGTCACGGCAGAGCGTGCATCCTGTCCGCTCTGTTCCAGAGCGGCAATCACCGTCGGAGACAGAGAGGCCTGGCTGTCGGCTACGTCATCCTGGCCTTCCGTATCGGCATTGGCCGAGGCGATCAGCGCTTCTGCAACAGCCGGACGATTGGCCGGAACCGGCACATGGGCGACCAGCGCATCGGCCGGTGCGTTTTCAGAATCGAGTGACGCCGTCATGACCGAACCCTGAGCATCACCACGCATGCCGCGCGGTCCAAGAAGCGTCGGGACCGGAACCGAGACCTCGGCGAGATCGGCGAACTTCTGTTCAGCCGGTGCGGCTGTCGGTGTTGGCGTGGTCGCAGCTTGGAGCGCATCCTGAGCGGCATTGCGACCCGGCGAATAAAGCGCCGTCGCAAGGCCGGTCGAGGCTTCTTCGCCACGGAAGGCCGGACGTGCAGTCGGCAGCGGTGCATTCACGGCACTCGGCACGGGTGCTGCAGAGGCCACCGCGACTGGGGCTTCTTCCGCCTCTTCCGCTACAGGAGCAGGTGCAGGGGAACGACCGGCAGGTGCGGGTGTTGCTATTTCTTCGGAATCTTCATCCTCGTCGCCACCGCCAAAGAGAGCTGCAAGAAGGGTCTTGCGCTTGCCGCCGGAAGAGGATGTCGCAGGTCCGGAGCCAGCGGTGCTCGCCACCTGGATGGACGAAGAGCTGACGCGCTTCTTGTAGTCAGCCAGAGCCTGATCGTAACCCGGCAGCGGCTTGCCATCGGCAGGCAGGTGAATGGTGTTGCCGTTCGGGAAGATGCGAACGAGTTCCTGGCGGCTCATGCGCGGCCACGCACGGACATTGCCGACATCCATATGGACGAAGGGCGAACCGGAGGTCGGGTAGAAGCCGACGCCGCCGATCTGCATCTGCATGCCGATCTCACGCAAGCGGGCGAGCTTCACGCCGGGAATGAAAAAGTCCATCGCCTTGCCGAGCGTGTGCTGGCTGTGCTTGGCCACACCCTTGGTGCGCGAACGCAGCATGCCATTGGTCTCAGGCGAGCGGAAAGCGGAAACGACGTTGATATAGTCTGTGGCGCCGGATCGGCGATACACTTCCCAGACCAGATCGAAAAGGCGCGGATCCATCTTGGTGGGCTGGTTGCGACGCCAGTCGCGCAGGAAGCGATTGAGTTCCTGCAGGCCCTTCTGATCGTACTTGCCGTTTCTCTTGAATGTGATGACGGCTTTTTCTTTGGTGTGGATATAATAGAGCTTCAAACTGCGTGTCTCGGCGGCGGCTTCCGTCGCTGAAACGCTGAAGATGGGCATTGCGGCTAACATCAGGCACGCAACGGTGACAACGCGTGCCGACAGCTTCGTGCATATATCTTTGATCAAGCCGCGCGCAGACTTGCCCGCATGCGCGTTATTCCGATTCAGATATGGCAATTCGATCCCCGCCTGGCAGACAATTTGTCACATTGTCCCACTTGAACCTCAATTACGGTGACACGATGGCAAATTTGCCACACACATACAACCTTCCTCTATATAGTGAACAGACAACTAACAAGAGGTTTATGAAGGGTAAGCGAATATCCTTGCTCAGGGGTTAACAAAAATCCGAACGCCTAATTTAGGCTTTAACCCTCATCGTCACGCCGCGTCATGCATCGGATTATCGGGATCAATGCCATAATCCTTCAACTTGCGGTAGAGCGTGGAGCGTCCGATACCCAGTTTTCGCGCCACCTGGCTCATCTGTCCGCGGTAGAATCGCAGTGCGAACCGGATCAGCTCCTCTTCGATTTCGGCGATGGTGCGCACATTGCCGGTCTCATCGGTACTGGCAATCAGACTGCCGCTGGGAAAAACGCCATCATTCTCCACGTCTGCCTCCTCGCTTGCAGTCCCATGCGTACCCGGTGCTTCAGATGCCTTGACCTCCACCAGCGAAGGCGCGGTTCCCACCACGGACCGATCCGCGGCGTGTGCGCCTGCCTCTCGCGCATCGCCTTCGAAGCCTGGAACCTGAGCGGCGATCTGGACGAAATCGCTTGGTGCCAGCTCACGGCCCTGCGCCAGCACGGCTGCGCGGAAGACGGCATTTTCCAACTGGCGGATGTTGCCCGGCCAGTCATAGGCGGTCAGCAGCGCAAGTGCTGCGGCACTGACGCCGACCGACTGCGGTAATTTCTGCTCAAGCGAGAACCGCTCGGCAAAGGTGCGCGCCAGGAAGGGAATGTCTTCCTTGCGGCGGCGCAGTGCCGGAATGGTGATGGGGAAGACATTGAGGCGGTAATAAAGGTCTTCGCGGAAGCGGCCTTCCTTCACCTCTTCGATCAGGTTCTTCGCCGTGGCGGAAATCAGCCGCACATTGACCTTGCGGCCCCTGGACGATCCGGCGGCTTCGATCTCTCCGCTTTGCGCTGCCCGAAGAAGCTTCACCTGCACCTCGAGCGGCAGATCGCCAAGCTCATCAATAAACAGCGTGCCGCCATCGGCTTCCAGGAACTTGGCCTGCTGGCGCTCGCCGGCGCCGTCACCGCCCTCTGCCGCATCACCGCCAAATAGTGCGCTCTCGATCAGTTCAGGCGCAATCGCGCTGCAGTTCAAAATGACGAAGGGCTTCGTCGCCCGGTCGCTGCCCGCATGGATGGCGCGCGCAATCATCTCCTTGCCGACCCCCGCCTCACCTTCCAGCACCACGGGAATGGTGGAGTGGCTGGCGCGTTTTGCCAGATCCACCACGCGTGTCATCGCAGGACTGGCCGAAACGATATCGGCAAGCCCAACCGGCTGATGGCGCGCGCGCCGCAGGGAGCGCCCCTTTGGATCGTCGGATTTCAGCGCACCGGCAATCGCCGTGCCAAGGCGTTCAGGCGAAACCGGCTTGACGACGAAATCGAAAGCGCCCGCCCGCATGGCTTCCACAACCGCATCGATACCGCCCTGCCCGGTCTGAACCACAACGGGAACGTCCATGCCGAGATCGTGAACCGCCTCAATGAAGGAAAGACCGTCAAGCCCGCGCATCGCCAGATCGATGACGACGACACCGATCTCGGACCCGCGTGTTTTCAAAAGCCCAAGGCCCGCCTTGCCGCTCTCGGCCAACAGGCACGCATGTCCATTCTGCTCCACGGCCTGTTTCAGCACACGGCGCTGGACGGGATCATCTTCGACAATGAGAACGTGAACGGTCATTTCGAGCTCCGGTTTCCGGTTTATGAACCTGCCTCATGCAGGCTCTTTGGCTCGACTTTGCCACGCAAGACTTCAACATCGGGTTGTGAGAATTGCTTGCATTTTAAGCATTGCCACAGGAAACAAAGGCACCCATATGCTTCGATGCGAAGACAAAAAGGACGCGTTTCATGACCTTGACGACATCGACCCCCATGCCTGCCTTCTCTCCCGCCGAAAGCGAAAGCGCTGCTCTCGGCGACCTGCCGGTCTGGAAGCTCTCCGATCTTTACCCCTCGGTCGATTCCGCCGAATATAAGGGCGACCTGAAAAAGGCCGAGAGCGATGCCAAGGCATTCGAGACGAAATGGAAGGGCAAGCTTGAAGCTGCCGCCAGCCGTTCGGGCGATGAGGGCATCGGTGCGGCCCTGAAGGAATATGAAGCGCTGGACGACATTCTCGGCCGCATCGGTTCCTTTGCGGGCCTCACCTACTTTTCCGATACGTCGAACCCGGCCAATGGAAAGCTTTACGGCGATGCCCAGACCAAGCTCACCGATATTGCCTCGCACCTGCTGTTCTTCCCGCTGGAGCTGAACCGCATCGATGATGCGCTGATCGATGCCGCATTCGACAAGGATGCGCTTGCGGCGCACTACAAGCCCTGGCTGGTGGACCTGCGCAAGGATAAGCCGCATCAGCTGGATGACAGCCTGGAGCAGCTGTTCCTGGAAAAATCCATGACGAGTGCAGCCGCCTTCAACCGCCTCTTCGACGAGACGATGACCGACCTTCGCTTTGAGGTCGATGGCGAAAGCTTGGCCCTGGAGCCGACGCTCAACATGCTGCAGGAGCCGGACCCGGAAACCCGCCGCAAGGCGGCAGCCGCACTCAGCACCACCTTCAAAGACAATCTGCGCGTCTTCACGCTGATCACCAACACGCTGGCCAAGGACAAGGAAATCTCCGACCGCTGGCGCAAGTTCGAAGACATTGCCGACAGCCGCCATCTGGCAAACCGCGTCGAGCGCGAGGTGGTCGACGCTCTCGCGGCTGCGGTGCGCGAGGCCTATCCGCGTCTGTCACATCGCTATTACAAGATGAAGGCCAACTGGCTCGGCATGGAGCAGATGAACTACTGGGATCGCAACGCGCCGCTTCCAGATACGTCCAACGCCATCATCCCCTGGGGTGACGCAAAGGATATGGTGCTCTCCGCCTATGGCGCCTTTGCCCCGGAAATGGCCGATATCGCCCGCCGCTTCTTCGATGAGGAATGGATCGATGCGCCCGCCCGTCCCGGCAAGGCGCCGGGCGCCTTTGCCCATCCGACCGTACCTTCCGCCCATCCTTATGTTCTGGTCAATTATCTCGGCAAGCCGCGCGACGTCATGACGCTTGCCCATGAACTTGGCCACGGCGTGCACCAGGTTCTGGCCGGTGAGCAGGGTGCGCTGATGTGCGCCACGCCGCTCACCCTTGCCGAGACGGCCTCCGTCTTCGGGGAGATGCTGACCTTCCGCAAGCTTCTGGAAGCCACCACCGATCCGCGCGAGCGCAAGGCCATGCTGGCGCGCAAGGTGGAGGACATGATCAACACCGTCGTTCGCCAGATCGCCTTCTACGAATTCGAGCGCAAGGTGCACACCGCTCGCAAGGAGGGTGAACTGACCGCCGAACAGATCGGTGAATTGTGGCTGTCGGTGCAGGAAGAAAGCCTCGGGCCGGCGATCCGCATTTCGGAAGGTTACGAGACGTGGTGGACCTATATCCCGCACTTCATCCATTCACCCTTCTATGTTTACGCCTACGCCTTTGGCGACTGCCTGGTGAACTCGCTCTATGCCGTCTATCAGAATGCCGACGAGGGCTTCCAGGCGAAGTATTTCGAGCTTCTGAAGGCCGGTGGCACCAAGCATCATTCGGAGCTTCTGAAACCCTTCGGCCTTGATGCGACCGACCCCTCCTTCTGGAGCAAGGGTCTGTCGATGATCGAAGGGCTGATCGACGAGTTGGAAGCCCTCGACGCGCCGTCAAAATGAGACCGTGACAACAAAAATCGGCGACGCTCCCATTTCGGACAAGCTTCGCCGGTTCTTATATCCCGTCGGAACAGATGCAGAAGACGGACCAGGAGCATGAAGCGCAAGCCCGCTGACCTTACCTTGAGGGAAACATTGCGATGGGAGCCGCAAAGCGGCTTCCAGCGGCTGGAACAACATCTGCGCCGCCTGCTGCGGTCTGCCGATGCGCTGGGTTTTCGCCCGCCGAAAGATCCGGCCTCGGCACTCAAGACAACCGTGAACGGCGACGGCCCCATGAAGGTCGCCCTGGTGATGAACTACAAGGGTGAGCTGGAGATTGCCGCAGAGCCCTTTCAGCCGATTGCGCCAGAGGCCGTCTGGCGGCTGAAGATCGCTGAAAAGACCAGGCTCGATTCCAGCGACACATTCTACCGGCACAAATCCTCCCGGCGCGAACCCTATGACGCCGCGCGCGCTGAATTTTCGTCCAAGGAGGCCGACGAGGTCCTGCTTCTCAACGAGCGCGGCGAAATCTGCGAAGGCTCCGCCACCAGCCTTTTCGTCGAAGGCCCGGACGGCCAATTGCTGACCCCACCGCTCGACAGCGGCATTCTGCCGGGTGTTTTGCGCGCCGATCTTATCCGCGAGCGCAAGGCGCGCGGACAGGCGCTGAAGCCCGAAGATCTGCAAGGCAGGAAGATTTTTGTCGGCAACTCGCTGCATGGGCTGGTGCCGGCCGAACTGGTTTGATCCAGTTTCAGTTGACGATCCATTCCAGCCGGGCGCGGCCATTCTGCTTGGCGAGATAGAGCGCCCGATCGGCGCGGTGGTAGAGTTCGTTGCTGCCCTCACCCGCCTTGTAGAGCGCAATGCCGGCCGAGCAGCTATAGGAAAATTCGGGATGGTCGGCGAAGGGCCGTGACTCTGCCGCTTTTTCCAGAATGCGTCCGACGATCGAGGCGCATTCCTCCAGCCCCGTCCGTGGCATCACGAGCATGAACTCTTCGCCGCCGACACGGCCGAAATAATCCGGCCGGCGAATGGTCGAATGGGCAAGCTTGACGAAGTCGCGCAGCACCGCGTCGCCACCTTGATGACCGAAGCGGTCGTTGACCCCCTTGAACAGATCGATATCGATGATGGAAACGCCGAACGGGGGCTCGATGTCCTTGTCGACATTTTCGGCGTGAGCTGCCAGGCGAGCGAAAACGAAACGGCGATTGGAGGTTCCGGTCAACTCATCGGTCTGCGCGGCGCGCAGCGCAAGGTCGCGATCCTGCCGCAGGCTTCGCTGGTTCTGGCGAAGTGCTGTGATGTCGGTGCCGACGCACAGCATCCAGCCATCCGTTTCCACCGTTTCCGTCATCCAGATCCAGCGCCCGTCATGCATGTCGAGTTCAAGCCCGCGAAAGGCCTGCTTACCGCGCCGCGATTGAGCGGAAAGAAGCCAGGCCTCGAAATCCCTCGTATTGATAATTAGGCCCTGACGGTTCTGATAGTTCAAACGGATGATCTCGGCCCAGGTGGGAAAGCTGTCTTCGGAAAGATGGAAGGCTTCGCGAAAGGCCCGGTTGGCATAGCGAACACGGTCTTCCGTATCGTAGAGCGCGATAAGAACAGGCGTTACGTCTTGCAACGCCGCCACGCGCTCCAGAAGACCGCCGATATAAGACTGCTCATCATGACGGAACATTCGTCACCTGAAATCCGGCCAGCGTCCCTCATGGCCGCTTATTTAGCAGACAATTATATCGGCTCGTGTCAAAATTGCGATTGCGAGAAAGGATGCATCATTCTCGATAGTAAAGACAGAATGAAGACGTGCTTCATATTCGCGTCATGTGGTTGTACTTTATTGATACGAATGGATAATCTGGTTTTAGACCATAGTTTACGAAGGGAATTGAAATGACGGAAGCTGCATACCCGATCTACGGGGAGATCAACGGCCCCATCATCATGATCGGTTTCGGCTCCATCGGCCGTGGCACGCTTCCGCTGATCGAAAGGCACTTTACCTTCGACCGGACGAAACTCGTGGTCATCGATCCGCGCGAGGACATCGCCGATGATCTGGCCGAGAAAGGCATTCGCCACATCCGCACCCATCTGACCAAGGATAATTACAAGGACGTGATGACGCCGCTCGTCGAAGGCGGCAAGGGCGGGTTCTGCGTCAACCTGTCGGTGGATGCGTCCTCCGTCGACCTGATGAAGCTCTGCCGCAAGCATGACGTGCTCTATATCGACACCGTCGTCGAGCCGTGGCCGGGCTTTTACTTCGACGACAAGGCCGACAATTCCGCCCGCACCAATTACCGGCTGCGCCAGACCATGCTGAAAGCCAAGGAAAAACATTCCGGCGGCACGACGGCCATTTCCACCTGCGGCGCCAATCCCGGCATGGTCTCCTGGTTCGTCAAGCAGGCGCTCGTCAATCTGGCGAGTGATATGGGCGTCGATATCGAGGAGCCGAATACCGGCGACCGTGAAGGCTGGGCAAAGCTGATGCAGACCCTTGGCGTCAAGGGCGTGCATGTGGCCGAGCGCGACACGCAGCGCGCCCGCGAACCCAAACCCTTCGGCACCTTCTGGAACACCTGGTCGGTGGAAGGCTTCATCGCCGAAGGCTTGCAGCCCGCCGAGCTTGGTTGGGGCAGCCACGAAACGTGGAAGCCGAAAAACGCCAGGAAGCACAAGAAGGGATCGAAGGCCGCCATCTATCTGGAGCAGCCCGGTGCTGATACCCGCGTGCGCACATGGTGCCCAACGCATGGCGCGCAATATGGCCTGCTCGTCACCCACAACGAGGCGATCTCGATTGCCGACTATTTCACCGTGCGCGACGAGGATGACAAGGTCGCCTTCCGCCCCACCTGCCACTATGCCTACCACCCCTGCAACGACGCGGTTCTGTCTCTCTATGAGATGTTCGGCAATGGCGGACAGGCGCAAGCCGTGCAGCATGTGTTGACGGAGGACGAACTGGTCGATGGCGCCGATGAACTCGGCGTGCTCCTCTACGGCCATGAGAAGAACGCCTACTGGTATGGCTCGCGCCTGACGCTCGAACAGGCACGCAAGCTTGCCCCCAACCAGAATGCCACCGGTCTGCAGGTCAGTTCCGCGGTTCTGGCCGGCATGGTCTGGGCGCTGGAAAATCCGGACGTCGGCATCGTCGAGGCTGACGAGATGGATTATCGCCGCTGCCTCGAAATCCAGAAGCCCTATCTCGGCCCGGTGGAAGGCCATTACACCGACTGGACGCCGCTGGACGGTCGTCCCGGCTTCTTCCCGGACGATATCGACAAGGACGACCCCTGGCAGTTCCGCAACATTCTGGTGCGCTGAGCCCTGATGGAAAGGAAGGCGCTCAGGCGAAACCTGAGCGCGTCCCACTGCGCATTGATGCAGTTTTGCCACGCTTGCGGTTTTGTCGTGCGATGCCGGAACCGGTGTGTATCGCCTGTCGTTCGCTTGCAATAAACCGGAACTCGCGCCATGGTCATTAACCATTGGCTGAAGAATCGCAGGAGAAAAGAATAATGTATTTCAAGACAAGTGTTGCCTTGCTGTTGGCTGCAGTTGCCGTTTCTTCCTGTGCTCCAGCCTCAAGCCCCATGCGGCCCATGCCGTCGATTTCGCAGCGCCCCGCAGTGGATGGCCGCTGGATCGACCGTAACGGCATCGTCTCCACGTTCCAGAACGGATCCTTCTCCACCCGTTCCTCCGACACCAACACGCTTCTGGCATCCGGAACCTACGTGGCGATCTCCCCCACCCTTTACGAGATCAACATGACCTCGCTGGTGCGCAACACCCAGTCGCGCGTCAATTGCGCCCTGATTTCTCCCGGTCAGTTGAACTGCACGACGGACACCAACAGCCAGTTCACTCTGACCCGCCAGGGCTGAGCCGAAAGGCCCCACCCCAATAAAGAGCGATCTCTTATTCAACGCGCGCGTGTAGCGCGCGTTTTTTATTGTCTCTCCACCACAAGAATTCTACTTGCGGCAGATGCTTCAAGATGGAAACATGCCTTCGAATGGCTGTCACAGTCTTGCATTAGCTGTGAATGTGGACGGTCTGAAACGAAAAGCACGACATCAACAGGAGAGAGACTGATGAACAGGATTTTGAGATTTAGCCTGATGACCGCGTCCGTGGTCGCGCTTTCGGCGGGTGCAGCACTTGCCGATTATCAACTCAACATCCTGCATATCAACGATCTTCATTCCCGCATCGAGCCGATCAACAAATATGATTCCACCTGCTCGGCTGCCGAGACGGAGAAGAAAGAATGCTTTGGCGGCATCGCCCGGGTGAAGGGTGCGATCGATGCGCGTCGCGCCGAGCTTGGACCGAACGCCAATATTCTGGTTCTCGATGCCGGCGATCAGTTTCAGGGCTCGCTCTTCTATACGCAGTACAAGAGCGGACCGGTCGCCGAATTCATGAACGGCATCGGCTTCGACGCCATGGCAATCGGCAACCATGAATTCGATGACGGCCCGGCAGAACTTCTGAAGTTCATCAACGCCGCCAAGTTCCCGATCATTTCCGGCAACACCAAGATTGCCGACGGCTCGGAACTGAAGGACAAGTTCAAGGGCTATGTCGTCAAGGACATGGGCGGCCAGAAGGTCGGCGTGGTGTCCGTTCTCGCCACCGATACGGGCGAAACCTCCTCTCCGGGCGACAAGGTCTCCTTCGAGGATGAGGTCGCCTATCTCAAGGGCGCGGTGAAGGAACTGCAGGATCAGGGCGTCAACAAGATCGTGCTGCTCTCGCATGTCGGCTATGTACGCGACCAGGAAATCGCGAGAGAAGTGGATGGCATCGACGTGATCGTCGGCGGCCACAGCCACACGCTGCTCTCCAGCACTGACCCGAAGGCCGCCGGCCCTTATCCCACCATGGTCAAGAACCCATCGGGCGTCGATGTTCCGGTCGTCACCGCTTATGCCTATTCCAAATATCTCGGCGATCTCGCCGTCACCTTCGACGATAACGGCGTGGTAAAATCCGTCAGCGGCGCACCGAAGTTGCTCGACGCAGCCGTTGCCCAGGATGATGCCTACAACAAGCGCGTGGCAGAACTTGCCGCACCGCTGGAAGAGATGAAGAAGAAGGAAATTGGCGTCAGCGAAGCCCCGATCGACGGCTCGCGTGAGGTCTGCCGCGCCAAGGAATGCTCCATGGGCAACCTCGTTGCCGACGCGCTGCTTGACCGCGTGAAGGATCAGGGCATCACCATCGCCATCCAGAACGGTGGCGGTCTTCGCGCCTCCATCGATGCCGGCCCGGTCACCATGGGTGAAGTTCTGACGGTTCTGCCGTTCCAGAACTCCATCGCCACCTTCCAGATCAAGGGCGCCGACCTTCAGGCCGCGCTCGAAAATGGCGCAAGCCAGATCGAAGAAGGTGCGGGTCGCTTCGTCCAGGCGTCGGGCCTGAAATACACCTTCGACCGCTCCAAGCCTGCCGGAAGCCGCATTGTCTCCGTCGAAGTCAAGGAAGGCGACAACTTCGTCAAGCTCGACCCGGAAAAGACCTATGGCGTCGTGACCAACAACTATACCCGCACCGGCGGCGACGGCTTCAAGACCTTCGCCACCAACGCGATCAACCCCTATGACTTCGGACCGAGCCTGGAAGATGCGGTCGCCGCCTATATCGGCGCGCACAGCCCTTACAAGCCCTACACCGATGGCCGTATCGTAGACGCAACGCCTGCCGGTTACGTCGCCCCGCCAAAGCAGCCCGCCGCACCGGCACCGGCAGCACCCGCTCCGGCCACCACGGCTCAGGCTCCTGCTGCTCCTGCAACCCCGGCTCCCGCCACGCCAGCACCGGCAACGCCGGCACCGGCCACACCAGCGCCGTCTACCGCCGCACCTGCCGCTCCTTCCACAACAACGCCATCCGCACCGGCAGCCGCCACCGCGGCAGCAAAATACGTCGTCACCAAGGGCGACTCGCTGTGGAAGATCGCCGAGGAAAAATACGGCAAGGGCATCGACTGGAAGAAGATCGCCGAAGCCAACGAGCTGCGTCGTCCCAACCACATTGAGGTGGGCGAAGAGCTGACCATCCCGGCCAACTGATCTTTGGTTGATTGATGACAAGAGCCGGTTCGCATTGCGGGCCGGCTTTTGGTTTTCCACTCGTCCCCGGGCCGAGGGTGGACATGATCACCCGCAAGCCATTGAAAAGATGGATCCTCGGGTCGAGCCCGAGGATGACGGTCGAGAGGTTTTCGTCGTCCGAGATTCACAATGGACCATCCGCCGATCTTAGGACCTTTAACCGGATTGCCTGTTTCGCCGATCTTGCCAAGCGGGATACTACCCCTCCTGCGCGTCATCCTCGGGCTTGACCCGAGGATCTATCTCCTCACGGGCTTACGAGTGCCCGCGAGGAACAACGCCAAAGTCGCGGCCCTAGCAACGGGGCGTCAACCGCTCAATCGTCCCGCATCGCGCTGATATGCCACGCGCCCGTTCTCAGAAATCAATTCAGATCGAGGGAATGATAGTCTAAAGGTTGATCCACGTTGCGCGCGCGGACGTAGTCTTCCGCGATTCATGAGAGTTCAGGACAAGTTAATGGCCGCAGACATCACCACTTTCCCCGCAAGCCACCTGCCCAAGGACCATCCGAAGGTTTCCTTCGGCAAGGTCGGCGTTCTTCTCGTCAATCTCGGCACGCCCGATGGCACGGATTACAAATCCATGCGCCGCTACCTCGCGGAGTTCTTGAGCGACAAGCGCGTGATCGAATGGTCCCGTCTCTTCTGGTATCCGATCCTCTACGGCATCGTGCTGAACAAGCGCCCGCAAAAGGTCGGCAAGGCCTATGAGGAAATCTGGAACCACGAGAAGAACGAAAGCTACCTGCGCACCTATACCCGCAACCAGTCCGAGCTGATGGCAAAGGCGCTGACCGACCTGCCGAATGTGGTGGTCGATTGGGGCATGCGTTATGGCCAGCCCTCGATCGCCTCCAAGATCGATGCACTGAAGGCCGAGGGGTGCGAGAAGATCCTGCTCTTCCCGCTCTACCCGCAATATGCCGCCGCGACCACGGCCACCGTCAACGACAAGGCCTTCGAGCATCTGATGAAGATGCGCTGGCAGCCGGCACTTCGCACCGTGCCGCCCTATCACGACGACGAAACCTATATCGATGCGCTCGCCAGCTCGGTAAAGACCCATCTGGCAACGCTGGATTGGGAGCCGGAAAAGCTGATCGCGTCCTTCCACGGCATTCCGCAATCCTACTTCAGGAAGGGCGATCCCTATCACTGCCAGTGCATGAAGACCGGTCGCCTGCTGCGCGAAAAGCTGGGGCTGGACAAGGACCGCTTCCTCATCACCTTCCAGTCTCGCTTCGGACCGGAAGAGTGGTTGCAGCCCTATACCGACAAGACGGTGGAGAGGCTCGCAAGCGAAGGCGTCAAGCGCATTGCCGTGATGAACCCCGGCTTCGTTTCCGATTGTCTTGAGACTTTGGAAGAAATTGCCGGCGAAGCGGGCGAGAGCTTCCTCCACCATGGCGGCGAGAAGTTCACCCATATTCCTTGCCTCAACGACAGTGCGGATGGTATGCGGGTTCTCGAAAAAGTTGTGCGCAAGGAGTTGCAGGGCTGGGTCTGATCCCACCCGCTCTTTCGCCCGGTGATTGAACAGGAGAGCAGGAATGGACTTGAGCGGTTTCGATATTTTTGTCATTGCGGCGGTTGTTCTTGTCATCCTGACGCTGGTTGCCGGTATCAAGACCGTGCCGCAGGGATACCGCTATACGGTGGAGCGCTTCGGTCGCTACACCCGCACGCTGGAGCCCGGCCTCAACATCATCACCCCCTTCATCGAGCGGATCGGCGCACGCATGAATGTGATGGAGCAGGTGCTGGATATTCCGACCCAGGAAGTCATCACCAAGGACAATGCCAGCGTGTCGTCCGATGCGGTGGCCTTCTATCAGGTGCTGAACGCCGCCCAGGCCGCCTACCAGATCGCCAATCTGGAATTCGCCATCCAGAACCTGACCATGACCAATATTCGTTCCGTCATGGGCTCGATGGATCTCGACGAGCTTCTGTCCAACCGCGATGCGATCAATGACCGCCTGCTACGCGTCGTCGATGAAGCCGTCGGCCCCTGGGGAATCAAGGTCACGCGCATCGAAATCAAGGATATTGCGCCGCCGAAGGATCTGGTCACCTCCATGGCCCGCCAGATGAAGGCCGAGCGTGAGAAGCGCGCCCAGGTTCTGGAGGCCGAAGGTTCGCGTAACGCGCAGATCCTGCGTGCCGAAGGTGCCAAGCAATCGGCCATTCTGGAAGCCGAAGGCCAGCGCGAAGCCGCCTTCCGCGATGCCGAGGCGCGTGAACGTCTGGCAGAAGCCGAAGCCAATGCGACCCGCATGGTTTCGGAAGCGATTGCCGCCGGCGATATCCACGCCATCAACTACTTCATCGCCCAGAAATACACCGAGGCGCTGGCCGATATCGGCAAGGCGACCAATTCCAAGATCGTGCTGATGCCGATGGAAGCCTCCTCGCTGATCGGCTCGCTCGGCGGCATCGGCGCCATTGCCCGTGAGGTCTTCGGCAGGGACAATGACGGCACGACACCGCCGCCTGCTCCACGCGCCACGACAAGCCGTTCCTCCGTTCCGCCATCCAATCGCCCCAGCGGCCAGACGATCAACGTGACCGTGCCCAACCCTTTCGCCGGCCCGACGGACAAGTGACATGATCCAGAAACTCGTCGCCGATCTCGGTCCCTGGAGCTGGTGGCTGCTGGCGGCCATCCTGCTGGTAGCGGAACTGGCGGCCCCCGGCGTGTTCCTGATCTGGATTGGCGCGGCTGCCCTGGTGGTTGGCGCGCTGTCTCTGGCGCTGTGGGACATGGGCTTCTGGGGCTGGCAGATCCAGCTCCTGCTCTTTGCAGCACTTTCCGTCGTCTTCGCTATTGCCGGTCGCCGCTACTATGACCGCAGGCATGCGACAACCGACGAACCCTTCCTCAACCAGCGCGAGGCAAGCCTCATCGGCCGCACGGCCACCCTTCAGGAGCCGATCACCGAAGGCCGCGGCCGCATTCGTCTGGATGACACTTGGTGGCCCGTGCAAGGCACCGACCAGCCCGCCGGCACACGCGTGCGCATCGCCTCGGCCCATGGCCGCACCCTGACGGTGGAGAGGGCTGAGGGCTGACTCCGTTCAAGGCGTTAAGCCACCAGGGCGTTCTCGTGTCGACTGGAAACGCTCTCGGGCGATGACATGAGGCTGATGTTGGCCGATTTGTCGCCTTCGGCTGGCTCTATGCGCTGCAGACCTGCTCATCGCGGTCACGACGCAATTTGGCGATCGCCAATTTTCGAAAACGCGCGAAGGCTTCCAGATCATCGTTGAGCTTGACGCGGATGATCGCACCCTCATAAGCGTCGATCAGCTCAACAGCAGCCATTTGCGGATCGATACCCGCCCTCAACTCTCCAGCCTTCTCCGCCTCCTGGAGGACGCTTGCGATGCTGTTTTCCCAGGAACGGTAAGCCTCAGCGAGCTTCGCGCGCAGCATGGCACTTCGGCCTGAAATGGTCTGTCCCAAGACGCCAAGCAGACAACCGCCTGCTGGATGCTCCTCCTGGATCGTCCCTTCAAGCACCGCAAGATAGGCATCAAGACGTTCCAGAAAACTCAGCCTCTCATCGGCAAAGATGTCTTTGCGCCGCCCATCCCAAATCTCGGCGTAATGCTCGATGATCGCGCCGACGAAATCGTCCTTGCTTTTGAAGAAGTGATAGAAGGAGCCCTTGGGAACATCCACACTGGCAAGGATCGGCCCGATACCCACCCCCTCATAGCCATGCGCCATCAGGCGTTTCAGCCCTTCGCAAATAAGCTTGTGTCGTGTCGCATTCTCTCGTGCCATAACTAGACGACCGGTCTACTATCTGATTCACATTGAGGCATTAAGGGGTTTGTAGGTGGCCGATGTCAAATGAAACCATCATACCCAACACCCCTCGCGAAGGTCCTGCTGCACCTCAATGTCTGCATGCGCGCGAGGAAACCGCCGCGCCGTCAGGGGTGACGACCACCCGCGAGAAAACCGCACTCGGCATCATCCTGGTCTGCGGCTCCTACATGATGTACTCAATGCATTATGCCACTATGGCGTGGATGGGAGACCTGTTCGGCGTATGGCAGCTCATCTTCATCCGCAGCTTCGCGATGGTGCTTGGTGCCCTCGTGATAAAGCCTGCCGCGTGCCGGGAGGTCATCAAGAGCCCCTATAAGTGGGCGACGGCGCTGAGGGCACTGTTTCAAATCGCCTGCACCTTTTGTTTCTTCGCGGCGGCCAAGCTTATGCCGCTTGGACAGGTCACGACGCTTTACGCCACAGCCCCGCTGATCATCGTCGTCCTCTCCATACCGATCCTCGGCGAAAAGGTGGGAAGGGCAAGCTGGGCAGCGGTCGTCATGGGGATGATCGGCACGGTGATCGCCGCCAATCCAGCCGGTTCCCTCAACCTCGCGCCAACGCTCCTTGCTTTTGCTTCCGGCCTGTTCTGGGCCCTTACGGTTGTCTACACCCGCAAGGCTGCGACGAGGGAGAGCACGCAGGCGCAGTTGCTGACGACGGGTCTCGTCTTTTGTCTGGTCAGCGGCCTGCTGATGGACTGGACCATGCCAGCCAGCTGGTTCGAAATCGGCATGTGCGCGATCCTGGGGATAGAGATCGTGCTCGCGCAGCTGCTGTTCCTGGAAGGCTATCGTCTTGCGCCGGCGTCTCTGCTGGCGCCGTTGGAATATCAGAGCCTCATCTGGGTCAGCATTCTGGGCTTTCTGATATTTGGAGACGTGCCCACCCTCCAAACCGTGATGGGGGCAACGCTGATTGTCTCGGCGGGTCTCCTGCTCACCCTTTACGGCAACAGACGCAAGCCTGCGATGGCATGGATCAGGCCACGCCGATCCGAAGCAGATCGTGGAAGTGAACGAGGCCGATCGGCCGCTTGTCGGCGTCGATGACGATCAGCGAGCCGATATGGTGCTTCTCGAGCGTGGCGAGTGCCGCCGTTGCCAGAACCTCTTTCGTCACGGTCTTCGGCGTCCGGGTCATGATGTCGTCCACCGTCAGTTCCGCCAGATTGCGCGTCAGGTTGCGCGCCATGTCGCCCTCGGTGACGATGCCGCAAAGGCGGCCATCTTCATCGAGAACCGCCACGCAGCCGAAATGCTTCTGCGCCAGAACCCGGATCGCCTCGGCCATCGGGGTGCCCTGCGCCACCAGCGGCACGCGATCGCCGGTGTGCATGATGTCGCCGACGAGCGTCAGGCTGGCACCGAGCTTTCCGCCGGGATGAAACACGCGGAAATCGCCAGCGGTAAATTTGCGTGCTTCCAGAAGCGCAATCGCCAGCGCATCGCCAAGCGCCAGCTGCATCAAGGTGGATGTGGTCGGCGCCAGCCTGTGCGGGCAGGCTTCTTCCTCATCCGGCATCAGAAGGACGATATCGGAGGCTTTCGCCAATGATCCACCCTTGGCGCAGGTCAGTGCAATCAGCGGAATGGCAAAGCGGCGGGTGTAATTGATGATGCTGCGAAGCTCGGCACTTTCGCCGCCCTTGGAGATCGCCAGCACCACATCATTGCCGCCGATCATGCCAAGATCGCCATGATTGGCTTCCGCCGCATGCACGAAGAAGGCAGGCGTGCCGGTGGAGGCGAAGGTGGCCGCAAGCTTGGCACCGATATGGCCGCTTTTGCCAACACCGGTGATGATCAGCCGCCCGGTGATGTTGCCGATCACATCGACGGCTTCGGCAAAGGCGTCGCCAAGCTCTCCAGAAAGCGCAGTCTCCAGCGCCGCCAGCCCGTTCCGCTCAATCGAAACGGTTCTCAGCGCAGACTCGATGGCGTTGTTTTCGGTCAGGGCAGCAGATCTCGTGGTCATGGCGCGACTGTTACTATTTTCGCCTTTGCCTGTCTATTGGCGAAATCCGCTCCTACCCCTGATGGTGAGCCGAAAGAGGGCGCATAATCAACCAGATATTAACCATGCGATTTTACCTTTGGGTAACCAAGATACCGAACCGGGTGAAACGCATGACCTCTCACAGCACCGCGCTACGTCAAACGACGTTGCGCAGAGCAGCCGCCGCTCTGCCGGCCTGCCTGTCGCTGTGCGCGTCTCTCTCGCTCGCCTTGCCCCTGCCGGCGCAAGCGCAGACGCTCGGGCAGAATAGAGGTCAGAACACGGGCCAGAATACCGGACAGAATACGGATCGGAACACGCCGGTGCAGCCTGCCGGGCTGCAAAGCGCCGACCCTTATGCCAACGATCCGGCCTCCGGCCAGAACCCGACGCCTGCCGCGACCGTCGTTCCAACTCCACGGCCAACCACCGGCACAACGACCACGAACGGCACGCGCACAAGCGTCGATCCTGGCAGCGCCGTGGCGGAGCCTGTCGATGAAGCGATTGAGCCGGTTGATCGGCGGGAAAACACCTATGAGACGACGCTCGATGGCGGCGAAAAGGTTGCGATCGATGATGGCACCGCGCCCGGCATCCGTATCGGCACGCTGACGCTGCGTCCGTCCATCAGCCAGACGATCAACCATGAGAACAAGACATTTGCCACGGGATCGACCAACCGCAATTATCTGGCGACCGGTATCCGCGGCACCTTGACGAGCGACTGGTCCCGCCATGCGCTCACCGTCACCGGCGAAGGGATCTATGAGCGCAATCTCGGCGGCAGCAGCGCGGGCGAAAGCCCGAGCGCCAATGTGCAGGCCGAACTGCGCCTCGATCTGGCCGACCAGACCACAGCCAGGCTGAAAGCCGGCTACACCTTCAGCCGCGAGGACACCACCGATCCGAACGCCATTACCGGTGCGGCGGTGCAGGGTGGCGAGCACCTCTTCACCACCGGCGCGTCGGTCGAGCACAATGTCGCCCTCGTCAAGACGCTCGCCGCACTCGATCTGTCGCGCACCGTCTACACCGACGCCAAGGGGCTCAACGGCCAGCCGATCAGCCTGTCCGACCGCGATCGCGCAGGTGCCGCCATCCGCGGCCGTGTCGGCTATGAAGTGTCGCCCGCCCTCATTCCCTTCCTGGAAGCGACAGGGGCGCTCAGCTCCTACGACCAGAAGACCGACAGAACCGGCTACCAGCGCTCCTCCGTCTCCTATGGCGCGAAGGTCGGAACGCAGATCGATCTTGGCGAGAAGTGGCGCGGCGAAGTCGCCGTCGGTCTTCTGCGGCGCGACTATGACGATAGCCGCCTGGCATCCGTCAACGCGCTGACCACCGATGGCACCCTCACCTGGTCGCCAATGCGCGGAACGGACGTCAACTTCGGCCTGAAGACGGACATTGAAGACTTTGCCGGCGGCCCGGAGGGCGGCTGGGTGACGCGTCAGTTGACCATCGGCCTGATTCAGCAATTGCGCTATGATCTCGTGGCACGGCTGACGACCGGACTGGAGCGGCGCAACTTCCAGACCTCCAGCATCAGGGACGAAACGAAATATACGCTTGGCGCCGGTCTGACCTGGAATATCAACCGCTACCTCGATTTCACCACCGACGTCAGCTACGACACCACGCCCGTGACCAACAACCACAATTGGCGCATCGGTGCCGGTCTGACGCTCAAGCGATAGGACGTTGGTGTTGTCAGGGTCATCCTTCAGCTTGACCCACTGCTGTCCGGTTTAATGAGCGATAGCTCTCGTTTGCACCCTCATTCCTGTGCTTGTCACAGGAATCCAGCCGACGCGCGTCTGCGCGGCGAGAAAGGTCTTTTCAGACCAAAGACTTGGTTTGACTGAACGAGCCCCACCGCCTCGCCCGACAAGTTTGGGCCTGTGCCACAAAAACAAATCCCGGCACGAGGCCGGGATCGACGTTTTTCAGAACCGATGCCTCCCCCGCCACGTGAGACCAAGTCCGACATGGCAGGGCGAGAGTTATCCGGTCATCAGCCCATCTTGGCGATGATGTCCTTCAGCGGGCCTTCGATCAGCGGACGGATGTCCTCGCGCTGCAGGGCGAAAGCGAGGTTTGCCAGAATGAAGCCATCCTTGGCGCCGGTGTCGTAGGTCTCGCCGCGGAACGGATAGGCGGTGAAGTCCTGCTGCTTCAAAAGCTTCAGCATGCTGTCGGTCAGCTGGATCTCATTGCCGGCACCGCGCTCCTGCGTTTCCAGAAGCGTGAAGATTTCCGGCTGAAGGATGTAGCGGCCATTGATGAAGTAATTCGATGGCTGCGTGCCCTTGGCAGGCTTTTCCACCATGTCGGTGATGCGGAAACCGTTGCCGATCTCTTCGCCAGGCGCGACGAT
Source organism: Agrobacterium sp. CNPSo 3708 (assembly GCF_028674915.1). NCBI lineage: Bacteria > Pseudomonadati > Pseudomonadota > Alphaproteobacteria > Hyphomicrobiales > Rhizobiaceae > Agrobacterium > Agrobacterium sp. CNPSo 3708. The sequence continues at coordinate 216,420 of NZ_JAQZSF010000006.1, read as the reverse complement.
GCCGTAACGATGGGCGAGTTCCGGTGCGCATTCTTCGACCGCCAGAACGTTGCCGCCGCTCTGATCGTAGAGTTCAACCATGCCCTTGAGGCAGGACTTGTTGTCGCCGGTCATGATCATGTCGGGCAGAAGAACAGCAAAAGGCTCGTCGCCGACGATGTCACGGGCGCACCAGACCGCATGGCCAAGACCGAGCGGAACCTGCTGGCGGGTGAAGCTGGCCGTGCCGGCCTTGGGCAGAATGTTCGTCAGCAGCGTCAGTTCGGCGTTCTTGTTGCGCTCGCGCAGCATCTGCTCCAGTTCGAACTGGATATCGAAATAGTCTTCGATCACACCCTTGCCGCGTCCCGTCACGAATACGAAATGCTCGATACCAGCCTCAGCCGCTTCGTCCACCACATATTGGATGACCGGCTTGTCAACGACGGTGAGCATTTCCTTCGGAACAGCTTTGGTTGCCGGCAGGAAACGAGTGCCAAGGCCAGCCACCGGAAAGACCGCTTTCCGAATTTTCTTTTTTTCTACCACACATCCCTCCTCAGAGATTTCAACGGCATTTAAGTAACGCACACGAACTTGTTATGACAAAAGTGGCAAGTTTTTGCAAAGCGTGACCTTACCTATCGTTAATGGTAAAGAATTTGTTGACTTTAATTTGGTACCCCATCGTGAAGCCCGATGCGTATCTCGCAATCGAACTGACATTCGAGAGAAACGAAAGACTGACGATGAAAAAGATGATCCTTTCCGGCGTCCGTAAATTTGGCTGCGTGGCACTCGCAGGCCTGACAATTGCTTTGACGCCCGTCACTGCAAGTGCAGATGCGGGTTTCAAACAATGGATCAACCAGTTCTATGCCACAGCCGCCAAGGAAGGCATTTCGCGCGCGACCTATCAGAAAGCCTTTGCAGGCGTGACTGAACCTGATCCGGATGCGCTGCGCAAGGCAACCTTCCAGCCCGAATTCACCACTCAGATATGGGATTATCTCGACAGCCGCGTGAACCCCTACACAGTGCGCATCGGCCGCGAGATGAAGATGAAGCACGCCACGACGCTCAACTGGATCGAGCGCAATTTCGGCGTCGACAAGCACGTCATCCTCGCCATCTGGTCGATGGAATCCAATTACGGCGCGGTGCTGGAAAAGCCCGAACGCCTGCACAATATTCCCCAGGCGCTGGCGACACTCGCCTATTCCGACCCGAAGCGCGCAAAGTTTGCCCGCACCCAGCTGATTGCCGCACTGAAGATCCTGCAGTCCGGTGATGTCACGCCAAAGCAGCTGACCGGCTCCTGGGCAGGCGCGATGGGCCACACCCAGTTCATCCCGACGAGCTACCTGCTCTATGCGGTCGATGCGGACGGTAACGGCAAGCGCGACATCTGGCATTCCGTGCCGGATGCGCTGGCAACCGCTGCAAATCTTCTGGCCAAGAACGGCTGGGAGCCCGGCCGCACCTGGGGCTACGAGACAGCCGTGCCTGCGGGTGGTGCGCGCTATGCGGACCAGACGAAGAGCCTGGCCGAATGGCAGAAGCTCGGCTTCTTCCGCCCCAATGGCAAGGGTTTCCCGCGCGGTTCGGATCGCGCGACGCTGAAGCTCGAAGGTGGTTCCAACGGTCCGGGCTTCCTGATGACCAAGAACTTCTTCACCATCAAGCGCTACAACGCCTCGGACAGCTACGCACTGGCCGTCGGCCTTCTGGCAGACGAGATTGCCGGTTTCGGCGGCATGCAGCAGAAGTGGCCGCGCCCGAATGGCACGCTCGACATCAAGGAGAAGTTCGAGCTCCAGACGCGCATGAAGGAACTCGGCTATTACGATGGCGAAATCGACGGCAATTTCGGCTCCGGCTCGAAAGCGGCAATCAGCGCCATCCAGAAGCGCATGGGCCTGCAAAATGACGGCGAGCCATCGCAGACCTTGCTGAGAGCGCTTCGTAACTGATCGGGCAACCGATCGCGTAGCGGATAAAAGTCCTGACGAGCCTCGTATATTAGAATATAATCAATGGGACCGTCTCGGGAACATCACGCCATGACCACAAGAGAAGCAGGACCCTTTGCAAAGATCATGAAGCGCGGCAGCGTCGCGCTTCTTGTCGTGACATTCAGCCTGCCCTCATGGACGGCGCCTGCCATTGCGCAGGAGTATCGCGAGCGCCGCACGCTGATGGAAATGCTCTTCGGCGGTCCCAACCAATATAATGATCGTCTCTATGCCCCCGAACGCCGCGAGCAGCGCCGGCAGGCAGCGCCGCAGCGGCAAAATTCCAGCCGCTCCGTCACCAGGCCTCCCGCACCGCGCAGCACACCCTCGGTGGTGCAGATGCGCACCGCTAAGCCTGCACCGGTGGAGAAGCTGGAGAATGCCCGACGTGTTCTCATCGTCGGTGATTTTCTCGCCGGCGCCATGGGCGAAGCGCTGGTCTCCACCTTCGAGACCTCGGCGAGCATCGCTATCGATGTGCGCGCCAATGGCTCATCCGGCCTTGTGCGCTCCGATTACTACGACTGGTTTGCCAATCTTCCGCAATTTATCAAGGACACCAAGCCCGCTAACATCGTCATCATGATGGGGTCCAATGACCGTCAGGCCATGGACATTGGCGGCACCAAGGAGAAATACGGCAGCGAGATCTGGTTCAAGGAATATGAGCGGCGCATCGATGCGCTGATCACCCTTGCCAAGCGCCAGCAAGTGCCGGTGCTCTGGGTCGGCCTGCCCGCCTTCCAGTCGCCATCGCTGACGGCCGATTTCGTCGGCTTCAATCGGCTTTACCGCAGCCATATCGAAAAGCTCGGCGGCGAGTTCGTCGATGTCTGGGATGGCTTCGTCGATGAGGGCGGCAAATACGTGACCACCGGCTATGACGTGAACGGCCAGCAGGCCCGTCTGCGTGAAGCGGATGGCATCGGCATGACGCAGGCCGGCAAGCAGAAGCTTGCCTTCTACGTAGAGAAATTCGTCCGCCGCCATCTGGATGGTGCCGAGCCCGGCCTCGGCACGCTGGACGGCAGCAACCTGCCCTCCCTCACCTCGCTGCCCGCTATGGGCATCGATGCGCAGCAGGTACGTACTCAACCGATCAGCCTGACCGACCCTGACCTCGACGGTGGCGATGCGCTGCTGGGCGGCAAGCAGGCGCCTGCGAAATTCTCCGTTGTCGAGACGCCACGCGAAAGACTGACGAAGCGCGGGCTGATGGAAGATGCGCCGCTTGGCCGCGTGGATGATTATCGCATGTCGCCAACGGATGAAACCGCCGCGAAATGAACGTTCTGCGGGAAAACCGGTAGTCGGCTACCCGAACGACGATCTTGGCCATCACGAAATATTAAAATCGGAACGATCGACGCTGGCCTCGTGTTAACGCCCGGCAAGGCATGAGGCCTTGCTTAAAAAGATGGATATGAGGAGTATACCGTCATGGCCAATCAAGGTGGCACGCACGAACAGCACGTCAAGGCTGGCAAGCAGTCGCACAAGAACAGCGACGACAAGGCAACCCGCAGCGCATCTTCAAAGTCCTCGGCAGACAGCAAGAGCAGCGGCAAGCAGGGTGGCTCGTCGGAGCAGCACATGAAGGCCGGCCAGCAGAGCCACAAGAACAAGCATTGATGTCCACACATGTGGAAAACGGCCCTCGCGCAGATGCACGGGGGCCGTTTTTTTTGCGGGCATGCGCTGGTGAGCCACCGCTATGAAGCGATCTGGCCGACTAGCCGTTCCCGTTCCTGACGTGAGCGCGCGATCCGACCTTTCGCTTTGTCCAGAACATCCGGCGACGCCTCTTGCGGGGTGCCCGAATGGAAGGGCGGCGCCGGCGCATATTCCAGCGACAGTTGCACGATCTCGGCTTCCTCCCGGCCCATCAATTCCGAGAGAAGCGAAAGACCGAAATCGATACCGGAGGTCACACCGCCCGCAGTGATCAGATTGCCGTCCTTCACCACGCGCTCATGAACGGGCGTCGCGCCGAAATGCGGCAGGAAATCCATCGCGTTCCAGTGCGTCGCCGCCCGTTTGCCCTTCAGCAGTCCGGCAGCGCCAAGCACCAGCGAGCCGGTGCACACCGAGGTGATAAAGCGCGCGCCCTTTGCCTGGCGGCGGATAAACTCCAGCACCTCTTCATCGCCAAGCAGCGCATTGACGCCCTCGCCGCCTGGAATGCAGAGCACATCAAATTGAGGGCTATCCTTGAAATCGACATCCGGCGTGAAGCTGATCCCGGTCACGGAGCGAACCGGGCTCTTGTCCTTCCACACCAGATGCACCTCGCTGTCTTGCGCCGAGGCGAAGACCTCGTAAGGCCCGGTCAGATCGAGCTGTTGGATATTCGGAAAGACGAGGAAACCGAAGCGATAGGTCATGTGAACTCTCCTGTTGACGAGAGCATGATGGGCGCGCATCGTTTGGCGAGATTGCCATTCATCCCACGCTTCAGGCCAAAATGACCCGCCGCATCGAAATTCTAGCTTTCCCGGATGTCCAGCTTCTGGATGTCGCCGGCCCCTTGCAGGTCTTCGCCTCGACCAATGATTTTTGTCTGCACGCCGGAAAGCCGGCGCCCTATCAGCCGGTGGCCGTCGGCGCTGACAATCCGATCGTCACATCCTCTGCATTGCCGATCGGCACATCTTCCCTGCCCTTAAGCGACCAGCCGATCGACACGCTGATCGTTCCCGGTGGCTGGGGCGTCTACCGTGCCTGCGAGGATCAGGCTTTGATCAACTGGATCGCGGAGCGCTCCAAGCTGGCGCGACGAACGGCATCGGTCTGCAGCGGTGCCTTTCTGCTGGCAAGCACCGGGCTGCTGGACGGCAGGCGCGCAGTCACGCACTGGCAGCGCTGCGGCGAGTTCCGGAAACGCTTCCCCAAGGTCCGGCTCGATCCCGACCCGATCTTCATTCAGGACGGCAGCATCTGGACCTCTGCCGGCGTGACGGCCGGCATCGATCTGGCGCTGGCGCTGGTGGAAAACGATCTCGGACGCGATGTGGCGCTTGCCGTCGCGCGCCAGCTCGTCGTCTTCCTCAAGCGCCCCGGCGGGCAGTCGCAATTTAGCGCTGCCCTTACGCTTCAGGATGAAGGCGGTCGCTTCGACGGCTTGCATGCCTGGATGATGGAAAACATCACGCAGGATTTGTCACTTGGTGATCTCGCCGACAAGGCAGGGATGAGCCTGCGCAGCTTCTCCCGCCACTACCGCGAACAGACCGGAGTGACACCGGCCAAAGCGCTGGAGAAAATGCGTCTGGAAACCGCGAGACGCCTGTTGGAACAGGCGCAGCCGGTCTCGCGCGCTGCCCGCCGCGCCGGCTTCGGCAGCGAGGAAACGCTACGCCGCCTGTTCCAGCGCCGCTTCGGGGTCAGCCCGCAGGCCTATCGCGAGCGGTTTATGGCCGTGGAGTGAAACACAAACGCCCGGAACGATGTCCCGGGCGCTTGATAATTTGACAGATGGGCCGCTGATCAGCGCGGCAGAACCGAGCTTCCCATCAGGGCTTCGTCGATGGCGCGCGCCGCCTGGCGACCTTCGCGGATGGCCCAGACGACCAGCGACTGGCCACGGCGCACGTCGCCGGCTGCCCAGAGCTTGTCGATCGAGGTCTTGTAGTCGCGATCATTGGCAACGACGTTGGTGGAGCCACGACGGTCGGTGTTGAGCGTCAGCTTGCCGTCCAGTTCCTTCAAAATGCTATCGGTGAAGGGGCCGGAGAAGCCGATGGCGATGAAGGCGAGATCCGCCTTGATGATGAACTCCGTGCCGGCGATTGGCTTGCGGCGCTCATCCACCTGGCAGCACTTCACGCCCGTCAACACGCCATCCTCGTCACCGACGAATTCAAGCGTTGCCACCTGGAACTCACGCGCGGCACCTTCGGCCTGCGAGGACGAGGTGCGCATCTTGGTTGCCCAGTAGGGCCAGACGGCAAGCTTGTCTTCCTTTTCCGGCGGCATCGGGCGGATGTCGAGCTGGGTCACCTTGACGGCACCCTGGCGGAAGGCGGTTCCGACGCAGTCAGACGCGGTATCGCCACCGCCGACGACGACGACATGCTTGCCGCCAGCAAGGATCGGATCGGCAGGCCAGCCGACGCTGTCGATGTTTTCGCGGCCGACGCGACGGTTCTGCTGCACCAGATAGGGCATGGCATCGTGAACGCCATGGAATTCCGTGCCGCCGATACCGGCCGGACGCGGGGTTTCCGAGCCGCCGCAATAGAGCACGGCATCATGCTCGGCCATCAGCTGTTCTGCGCTCATATCGACGCCGACATTGACGCCGTAATGGAAGGTGACGCCTTCGCCCTTGATCTGCTCGACGCGGCGATCGATGAAGTTCTTCTCCATCTTGAAGTCGGGAATGCCATAGCGCAGCAGGCCACCGGCCTTGGTTTCGCGCTCATAGACATGCACCTCGTGACCAGCACGGCCAAGCTGCTGGGCAGCGGCAAGACCGGACGGGCCGGAACCGATGATCGCAACCTTCTTGCCGGTGTGGACCGTGGCGGGCTTCGGCACGATGAAGCCCAGCTCATAGGCCTTGTCGGCAATCGCCTGTTCCACCGTCTTGATCGCAACCGGCGCATCTTCGAGGTTCAGCGTGCAGGCTTCCTCGCACGGTGCCGGACAGACACGGCCGGTAAATTCCGGGAAGTTGTTGGTGGAATGGAGGTTGCGGATCGCCTCTTCCCAATTGTTGTTGTAGATCAGATCGTTCCAGTCGGGGATCTGGTTGTGCACCGGGCAGCCGGTCGGGCCGTGGCAGTACGGAATGCCACAGTCCATGCAGCGCGCCGCCTGCTTCTGCACCTCGGCATCCGACATGGGAATGGTGAATTCCCGGAAATGGCGAATACGATCTGACGCCGGCTGATACTTGCCAACCTGACGATCGATCTCCAGAAAACCTGTAACCTTGCCCATGTCTCAGTCCCTTCCGCGGCCTAACGCAGCCAATTTTCAACTTTCAATCCCGGCACGCGGGAAAATTCTCTATCATTGTCCGTCACCACCACCGCATCCAGCGCAAGCGCATGGGCGGCGATCAGCATGTCCATTTGCCCGATCGGCTGACCTTGCTGCTGCAAGATGCTGCGTATCTCGGCGTAATGCATATCCGCAGGCGACGCCCACGGGGCTATCTCGAAATCTGCCAGAACCTGCTCGACCAGGACTTCCAACCGCTTCGATCCCCGATTGCGGTATCCAAACCGAAGCTCTGCCGCGACCACGATGCTTGTCCCAAGATCTCCAACCGCCAGCATTTCGGTGCGCTGACCAACCTTGCCGTCGGGTGAGCGAATAAGGTTCGAGATGATATTCGTGTCGTAGAGATACTTCATTCCGGAAAATCGATATCGACGGGTTCCGGTGGGTAGTCCTCGATTTCCGGCATCTGATCCTCTTCCGTAAGCGGCTCAAGCGTCCGCAGAAAAGCCACCAAACCTGCCGGAGATCGAGGTGCTTTCACCGGATGAACCACCAGATCGCCGTTTTCATTCATGCGGATCTCCACCTGGTCAGCCTCGAATTCGAATTCCTTCGGAATACGAATGGCGCGGCTACGTCCATTGTTGAAGACCTGCGCGATTTTAACGACGCTGGAATGGTCATTCATGACTACCTCCATCTTGTGATATGACAAAGCATATCACAAGATTTGTCGAAACCCAACTACTCTGCTGCGACCCCCATTTTCAGCCGTTCCATTTCCTCAAGCGCACGGCGGTACTCGACCGGCATGACCTTGCGGAACTTCGGACGGAACTCGCTCCAGCGGTCAAGGATGTCCTTGGCGCGGGTGGAGTTGGTGTAGTGGAAGTGGTTGGAGATCATCTGGTAGAGGCGCTCCTCGTCGTGGCGTGTCATGTCCTCGGAAACGTCGACGCGTCCCTTGTGCATGAGATCGCCGCCGTGATGGTGCAGCTTTTCCAGCATGTCGTCTTCTTCCGGAACCGGCTCAAGCTCGACCATGGCCATGTTGCAGCGCTTGGCGAAGTCGCCCGTCTCGTCCAGAACATAGGCCACGCCGCCGGACATGCCGGCTGCGAAGTTGCGGCCGGTTTCACCCAGAACCACGACGATGCCGCCCGTCATATATTCGCAGCCATGGTCGCCCACGCCTTCGACAACGGCAATCGCACCCGAGTTGCGCACGGCGAAACGCTCACCGGCCACGCCGCGGAAGTAGCACTCGCCGGTGATCGCGCCGTAAAGCACGGTGTTGCCGACGATGATCGAGTTTTCCGCAACGATACGGGCATTTTCCGGCGGACGCACGATGATGCGACCACCAGACAGACCCTTGCCGACATAGTCGTTGCCGTCACCGACGAGATCGAAGGTGATGCCGCGTGCCAGGAACGCGCCGAAGGATTGACCCGCTGTGCCGCGCAGCGTCACGTGAATCGTATCGTCCTTCAGGCCCTTGTGGCCCCAGCGCTTGGCGAGCGCGCCGGACAGCATCGCACCGGCGGAGCGATCGACGTTCTTGATCGGCACTTCGAAGACCACCGGCTCGCGGTTTTCCAGCGACGGCATGGACTTCTCGATCAGCTTGCGGTCGAGAATGTCGTCGATCGGGTGCTTCTGGCGCTCGGTCCAGTAGGTGGCTTCCTTCGGCGCTTCCACCTTGTGGAAGATGCGGCTGAAATCGAGCCCGCGTGCCTTCCAGTGCGCCAGCATCTCATCCTTTTCCAGAAGCTCCGAAGCGCCGATGATCTCGTCCAGCCTGGAAACACCAAGCGAAGCGAGGATTTCGCGCACTTCTTCGGCAACGAAGAAGAAGTAGTTGATGACGTGTTCGGGCGTGCCCTTGAAGCGCTTGCGCAGAACCGGGTCCTGCGTTGCAACGCCCACGGGGCAGGTGTTGAGATGGCACTTGCGCATCATGATGCAGCCGGCGGCAATCAGCGGGGCGGTGGCGAAGCCGAACTCGTCGGCACCCAGAAGCGCACCGATGATGACGTCGCGACCGGTCTTCAGACCGCCATCCACCTGCAGCGCAATGCGCGAACGAAGACCGTTCAGCACCAGCGTCTGCTGGGTTTCGGCAAGGCCGATTTCCCATGGGCTACCGGCATGCTTCAGCGAGGTGAGCGGCGACGCACCCGTGCCGCCATCGAAGCCGGACACGGTGATATGGTCGGCGCGCGCCTTGGCGACACCGGCAGCAACCGTGCCGACGCCCACTTCGGAGACGAGCTTGACGGAAACGTCTGCCTCCGGGTTGACGTTCTTCAGGTCGTAGATCAGCTGTGCCAGATCTTCGATCGAATAGATGTCGTGGTGCGGCGGCGGCGAAATCAGGCCAACACCTGGCGTGGAGTGGCGGGTCTTGGCAACCGTTGCATCCACCTTGTGGCCGGGCAGCTGACCGCCTTCGCCGGGCTTTGCACCCTGCGCCACCTTGATCTGCAGCATGTCTGCATTGACGAGATATTCCGTCGTCACACCGAAGCGGCCGGAGGCGATCTGCTTGATGGCGGAGCGTTCCGGGTTCGGCTGGCCGTTGAGAAGCGGCATGTAGCGATCGGACTCTTCGCCGCCTTCGCCCGTGTTGGACTTGCCGCCGATGCGGTTCATCGCAATCGCAAGCGTGGTATGCGCTTCACGGCTGATCGAGCCAAAGGACATCGCACCGGTGGAGAAGCGCTTGACGATATCGACCGCCGGCTCGACCTCATCGACGGAGATCGGCTTGCGACCGGACTGCTCGGCGCTCTTGAGCTTGAACAGGCCACGAATGGTGTTCATGCGCAGGTTGCTGTCATTCACCATTTCGGCGAATTCGCGGTAGCGCTCCTGGCTGTTGCCGCGCACGGCATGCTGCAGGGTGGCGACCGAATCCGGGCTCCAGGCGTGGCTTTCGCCGCGCATGCGATAGGCATATTCGCCGCCAATATCGAGCGTGTTGGCAAGGATCGGGTCCTTGCCGAAGGCAGCCATGTGGCGTGTCACGGTTTCTTCGGCAATTTCCTTCAGGCCCACACCTTCGATGGTGGTGGCAGTGCCGAAGAAATACTGCTCGATGAATTCCGACGATAGGCCGATGGCGTCGAAGATCTGCGCGCCGCAATAGGACTGATAGGTGGAAATGCCCATCTTGGACATGACCTTGAGGATGCCCTTACCCACCGCCTTGATGTAGCGATAGACCACCTCATCGTCGGAGACTTCCTTCGGGAAGGCGCCATGCTTGTGCATGTCGAGCAACGTGTCGAAGGCAAGATAGGGGTTGATCGCTTCCGCGCCATAGCCGGCCAGCAGGCAGAAATGGTGGATTTCACGCGGCTCGCCGGTTTCGACAACGAGACCGACCGAGGTGCGCAGACCCTTGCGGATCAGGTGATGGTGAACGGCAGCCGTTGCCAGCAGCGCCGGGATGGCGATGCGGTCCGGACCCACCTGACGGTCGGAAAGAACGATGATGTTGTAACCGCCGCGCACGGCCGATTCCGCCCGCTCGCACAGACGATCGAGCATTTCCGGCATGCCTTCGGCGCCACGCTCCACATCATAGGTGAAGTCGAGCGTCTTGGTGTCGAAACGGTCTTCCGTGTGGCCGATGGAGCGGATCTTTTCCAGATCGCCATTGGTCAGGATCGGCTGGCGCACTTCCAGACGCTTGGCACGGGCGGCACCTTGATGGTCCAGAATGTTCGGGCGTGGGCCGATGAAGGAGACAAGGCTCATCACCAGCTCTTCGCGGATCGGATCGATCGGCGGGTTGGTAACCTGCGCGAAGTTCTGCTTGAAATAGGTGTAAAGCAGCTTGGACTTTTCCGACATGGCCGAGATCGGCGTATCGGTGCCCATGGAGCCGACAGCTTCCTGGCCGGTGGTCGCCATCGGAGACATCAAAAGCTTGGTGTCTTCGCTGGTATAGCCGAAGGCCTGCTGACGATCGAGCAGCGAGACGTCGCGGCGCAGCGCGCGCGGCTCCACAGGCTTCAGGTCTTCCAGGATCAGCTGGGTGCGGTCGAGCCAGGTGCGGTACGGATGCTTGGCGGCAAGCTCGTGCTTGACGTCCTCATCCGAGATGATCTCGCCCTTTTCCATGTCGATCAGCAGCATCTTGCCAGGCTGCAGACGCCACTTCTTGACGATGCGCTCTTCCGGTACCGGCAGCGTGCCGGCTTCAGACGCCATGATGATGCGGTCGTCATCGGTGACGAGGTAGCGGGCTGGACGCAGACCGTTACGGTCGAGCGTGGCGCCAATCTGCTTGCCATCGGTGAAGGCAACGGCGGCCGGGCCATCCCATGGCTCCATCAGGGCCGCGTGATACTCGTAAAACGCCTTGCGCTCGGCCGACATGGACTGGTTGCCAGCCCATGCTTCCGGGATCAGCATCATGACCGCATGGGCCATCGAGTAGCCGCCGCGCACCAGGAATTCCAGCGCGTTGTCGAAGCAGGCCGTATCGGACTGACCTTCATAGGAGATCGGCCAGAGCTTGGAAATGTCATCGCCGAAGAGTTCGGACGAGACCGAAGCCTGGCGCGCCGCCATCCAGTTGACGTTGCCGCGCAGCGTGTTGATTTCGCCGTTATGGGCAACCATGCGGTACGGGTGGGCGAGCTTCCAGGACGGGAAGGTGTTGGTGGAGAAGCGCTGGTGAACGAGCGCCACCGCACTTTCGAAGCGCGGATCGGCGAGGTCCTTATAGTAAGCACCGACCTGATAGGCCAGGAACATGCCCTTGTAGACGATGGTCGAGGAGGAGAGCGACACCGGATAGAAATCCTGCGCTTCCTTGCCGCCGCCGGCATCATAGATGCGGTTCGACAGAACCTTGCGGATCAGGAACAGACGGCGTTCGAATTCGGCATTGGTGGCGGCTTCGCGACCGGCGCCAATGAAGACCTGCACGTGATGCGGTTCGGTCGCGGCAATGTCCGCCGCCTTGGAGAGCGAGGCATTGTCCACCGGCACGTCGCGGAAGCCAAGAAACTGCTGGCCTTCTTCGCCGATGACATCAACGATGACCTTCTTGTAGTGCTCGATGCGTTCCGGATCGCGCGGGAAGAAGATGTGACCCACGGCATATTCGCCGGCCTTCGGCAGCGTCACACCCTGCTTTGCCATTTCCTCACGGAAGAAGCGGTCGGGGATTTGCACGAGGATGCCAGCGCCATCACCCATCAGCGGGTCGGCACCGACGGCGCCGCGATGCGTCAGGTTCTCAAGGATGAAAAGACCGTCCTTGACGATCTGGTGCGACTTCTGACCCTTCATATGCGCGACAAAGCCGACGCCGCAGGCATCGTGCTCATTGCGCGGATCGTAAAGACCCTGCTTGGCCGGAAGACCGCCAATCGTGGCGCGAGGCGCGATCGCCTTCGGCGCGTCGGTCGGACAGTCATTCGTCTGAAGTGCCAGGGTCTGAAGTCCTTGGGCGTTTTCGCCTTCCAGCCGTATGGTCATTTTCATCCCTCCTGCAAACTCGTTGCATGGTGTCACGCAGAGAGGCGGAGGCCGATCCGGCCCCAATCTTGAAAGCCAAATCCGTCTCCGCATTTCAATTTAGGACAGCAATGCTGTCTTAATTCTGTCTGAACAATGACAGAAACACCCACCTTCCGCAAGGGGATGCCGTTAATTTATAGAGAACCATTGTGACGTGAAATTTCAACGGAAGGAAGTAACGCGTAATTTTCTTGTTTAGCTGCGCTAAAATGATCGCCTTTATAACTTCATCGCACACACGTGCAGGTGAATAGAGATCAGCGGAAGCACTTCATTGGTCAGCTTGCAGCCAAGCTGGGCGGCATCTCGATCAGAGCCATCCGTAATTTCCATTATTACCATCTCGTTAGCGACTATCGTCGGGTGACGACGGAGCAGGCGGCCAAATATGGCTTCTCCTTTGTTCAGAATTTACCGAAATGGGTTTCTGCTTCGGGCTGCGAGGAATAGGGCTCTATGAAGACGTTGACGTGGACCTTCACACGGGATGCACCCTCACCGTCCATCTTGGCTTTGTAGACATTATCACTCAGCTCGACGTCTTCATTGATCACTTTAGGATAGTTGACGCGCTAGCGATACTTGTTGGCTAGGCGCTGAACCAGCCTTTCCATAAACTCGTCTTCGCTGATGAGCTTATTGATCCCTTTGTCAGAGCGGCGGCGGACCTGCTGCGCCAAGCATTTTAGACCCCAATGTCATGCTCGTTGGCATGGCGAAAACGTAGCGGGAGCGCATTACCCCGCAAGATTCTCACGTCCTACAGTTTGTAAGACTCAAATCTTATGGTATGTAAGAGTCATAGGCTTTCTTAGTGTCACCGTTGATTGGATTGAATATGTTTGGAGCGACAGACCTGGAGATGGAAATTTTGCGTCTTCTCACTACCGGAAAGCGACTTTACGGACTGGAAATGGTCAGGGAGTCGGACAAGCTAAAAAGGGGCACGATTTATGTCTATCTCGGCAGAATGGAAGAGAAGGAGTGGGTGAAGTCTGAGGCTGAAAAGGAAGCCTCAGTTGCTGGTCTACCACGCAGGCGCTATTGGATCACCGGCAAGGGACAACGCGTCTTCGATCGCGCCAACGAAATGCACAGACAGTATAACGCGTTGAGCCAGGGTATCACAGTATGAGCACCGACGATAAAGATCACCAATTTCCGCGCGCTTACCTTAAAAAGGGAAGCTGGCCGAGAAACGTAAAAATTGTTTCCCACAATATCAATCGCGCGGGTATTTTTTCCAGCGATCTTTCATGCGACGATGAAATCGAAGGCATGGTCATCCAATACAAAGACCGTTGGCTACACAAACTCGACACCAATAGTGCCAATTGGCAAGCGTTGATAGCAGCTTCAAAAGCTGAATCCAAGGCATTACAAAATGATATCGAAAGGCTTGATGAAAGGCTCATCGAGGCAAACGCGGTTCTTGGCACCCAAAAGCAGAACGTTATCTATCGCGCTCCGGGATATCGCGCTATTGGTATTCTTCAAGCCGTTCTGCCGAAATCAGTCTTTGATCGCATCTACGGACAGATGGTGGCCGATGCGCGGCAAGAGTATTTCGAGGCGATCGCCCAAGGTGATCTGGACGAAGCCAAGAAGATTGCGCGATACCTTAATTTCAGCCTGATAAGTTCCGTCGTGGAGTTCCTTGCTGGTCTCCCGGCGCACCTACTTTCACTTCCCTTCAAGGCTTTCAAGAAGGAAGACGAATGATGGGGCCCAAGCCCCATCCTCACGTTTCGAAGTATTCGGCTAAAACGTCATAGCCACCGATTAGCACTCCATCATGGAAGACCATCGGGAGCAACCGGTAGCCGGGATCCTTGAACGACTCGATCCGCTCCGGCGTTTCGGAGACCAACTCCAAAAAGGTTTCGTTGTTGCTCTTGAGCAGAGCCTTTGCCAAGACGCAATCAACGCAGCCTGGCTTGGTCGTTACGATATATGCCATTCCCTTACCCCTCACACGCTAAGCACGAGGCGTTGACACAGGTGAGTAGCCGCGGATTGGTCATTCCCGTGCGACAGTGGGCCGACTTCAAGCCACCTTTCCAAAGTGCGACAATGATGTCGGCGCCGTGCTTCACCGTACCTCTTGGAGACAGTTGGACGTTGAAATAAGTGCCCTTGTCGATAAATGGCATGCGGTGATCGTTCTGACGCACGAGTTTCGTCTGGTCGATATCGATCCACGGCTTGAAGGTGTCCTTCTGGCGCAGGGTGAGGAAGCCAGATGGTCGATAAGATCGACTGAAGTTAGGATGGTCACACCGTTCGTTCGACCGCTAGATAACCTAGACCTACTTGCGCGGCAGACGTGCGAAATGGACCGGACCGTCCGAAGTGCCTTCGCCCGAAATCGGAAGCCCTTGAACAGGATGGAGACCGTGTTGTCTGATTACCGGATTTGCCTTGGCTGAAATATGCTCGTAAAACCACGGGCCTAGTCTTGCCAACCATCCCAACCGCGCGACATTCCTGCCCGCAACATGCTTGAAAGTGCTGACGATGATTTTTGCTTCTGACAACTGGGCTGGCGCCCACCCGGCCATCAACGAGCGGCTGATGAAGGAATCCACCCGCTTTGCCGCCGCTTACGGCACCAGCGAACTGGACCAGGCGATTGAGAAGAAGTTCAATGAAATCTTCGAGCGCGAAGTCGCTGTCTTCTTCGTCGGCACGGGCACAGCGGCAAACTCTCTCGCGCTCGCAAGCGTCGCCCGCCCGGGCGGCATCGCCTTTTGCCATTCCGAAGCCCACGTGATCGAGGACGAATGCGGCGCGCCGATCTACTTTTCCAACGCCTCGCGGCTGATGCCGGTGGCAGGGCCAAACGGCAAGATGCTGCCTAAGAACCTGAAAGCCGCCATCGATCGCTTTCCGCCCGGCTCCATTCACCAGGGCCAGCCGATGCTGGTGACGATGACGCAGGCGACCGAGCAAGGCACGATCTATGATCTCGACGAAATCTCCGCGATCTCCGAAATCGCCAAGAGCGCCGGCGTTCCATTGCACATGGACGGTGCGCGTTTTGCCAATGCGCTGACCGCGCTCGATACCACGCCTGCGGAAATGACCTGGAAGCGCGGCGTCGATATCCTCTCCTTCGGCGCGACGAAGAACGGCTGCTGGTGCGCGGAAGCCATCGTCTACATGGATCCGAAAATGGCAGAAGACCTGCCCTTCATCCGCAAGCGCTCCGCCCAGCTTTTCTCCAAGACCCGCTTCATGGCGGCCCAGTTCGACGCCTATTTCCAGAACGACCTGTGGCTGGAGCTCGCCGCCCACGCCAACGCCATGGCAAACCGCCTGCGTGACGGCCTCTCCGCCTCCAACAGCGCCCGCCTCGCCTGGCCCACACAGTCCAACGAGCTCTTCGTCGTCCTGGACAAGCAATCTGCCAAGGCTGCCCGAGATGCCGGTGCCAGCTTCTACGACTGGCCGGTTCCGCACGACATGCAGCAGCCGGTCGGCGAAAACGAACAGCTGATCCGCCTCGTCACCAGCTTTGCGACGGAAGAGAGCGACGTGGATTCGTTTCTGCGCATTTGCGGTCGGGCGTAAGACGCTGCACGCTCAAGCATAACTGCCCGGGACCATCCCCTTCGCCGTCACCAGCGACGACAGCGCCCGCACTAGCTCCGCATCCGCGCCCTTGCGCGGCTGCAGCACGAACTCCACGTCTTCCAGCGATGGCAGACTGCCTTGCGGCAACTCTCGCAAGCCGGACGGCGCCATGCTGCGAGGCTGGACAAGAACGCCCATGCCGGCGCGGGCAGCAGCCGTCAGCCCGCTGAGGCTTCCGCAGGTGCAGACGATGCGCCAGGCAACGCCTGCCCGATCGAGGGCTTCCTGCGCGGCTTTGCGCGTGATGCTCGGCGGCGGAAAGGCGATGAGCGGCAGCGCTTCCTTGCGGGAGAGGATCGCATCCGGGTCCTTGGCGAGCCAGATCAGCGGTTCGCGATAAAGGAAATGACCGAGCTGATCGCCAAGCCGACGCTTGGCCAGCACGACATCGAGTTCGCCATTGTCCTGCATCTGATAGAGCACGCCGGAGAGCGATACCGTCAGCTCCAGATCGACCAGCGGATAAAGCCTCGTGAACTCTTCCAGAATGACGGTGAGACGGCTTGCGACGAAATCCTCCGAGACGCCGAGACGCAGGCGACCGCGCAGCCTGCTCTCGCCGAAGAGGGCCGCGACCTTATTGTTGAGATCCAGCATATTGCGGGCATAGCCCAGAAGCGCTTCACCCTCCGGCGTCAAGCGCACCCGATGGGTATCACGGGCGATCAGCTTTTGGCCGAGCGACGCTTCCAGTCGCTGGATGTGCTGGCTGACGGTCGATTGGCCGATCCCCAGCCGTTCGGCGGTCTGGGTGAAACTCATGGTCTGCTCGAGGGTAACGAAGCTTGCAAGATGTTGGAGGTTCAGCATGGCTATCTCAAAACATGATAACTGTTAGTTTTTGCATCTGGTTTCATGATGAGCGATAGTGAGACCGATTTCAATCCGCAAACCGGCTTGGAGGGTGTGGGATCTTTCACGGTCCTCACGCTTTAGATCGGCTACGACGGATCAAACGATTGCAGAGCGCCGTGCCGTTCTGCGCACCAGATTCTAGAAAGGCCGCGCCATGAGCCGCTTCCTGCCAGACCGCTTCACCATGATGCTGGTCGCTACCGTCATCCTCGCGTCGCTGCTGCCGATCAGCGGAGAGCCGGCACATTATTTCTCCATTGCGACGAAATGCGCCATCGCGCTGCTCTTCTTCCTGCATGGCGCGCGCCTGTCGCGAGACGTCGTGGTGGCGGGCATGCTGCATTGGCGCCTGCACATCGTCATCCTTCTCGTCACCTTCGGCATCTTCCCGCTTCTCGGCCTTGCGGCGGGCTATATTCCAGACAGCATCTTGCCGCAGCCACTCTATATGGGTGTCCTTTTTCTCTGCGTGCTTCCCTCCACCGTGCAGTCGTCCATCGCCTTCACCTCGATGGCCGGAGGCAACGTGCCGGCCGCAATCTGCGCGGCATCCGCCTCCAACATTTTCGGCATGTTCCTGACGCCTCTTCTCGTCGGCTTCCTGTTTACCGTTGGCGGCCATGGCGGCGGCTTTTCGCTCGATGCGTTCGGCCAGATCTTCCTGCAGCTTCTGCTGCCCTTCATCGCCGGCCAGGCATTGCAGCCCTGGATCGGCAAGTGGATACGCGCCCGCAAGACGCTGCTGGCCCCTGTCGATCGCGGCTCGATCCTGATGGTCGTCTATCTCGCCTTCAGCGATGCGGTGGTGGAAGGCATCTGGAACCAATTCACCTTACGCGACATCGGCGTCGTGATTGGCATCAACATGGTTCTGCTGACCCTTGTCCTGTGCCTCACCATGTTTGGCAGCCGCCTGCTCGGCTTCAAGAAAGAAGATGAAATCACCATCACCTTCTGCGGATCGAAAAAGAGCCTTGCGAGCGGCGTGCCGATGGCAGGCGCCATCTTCGCCGGCCAAAGCATCGGCGCCATCGTGCTGCCCATCATGCTCTTCCACCAGATCCAACTGATGGCCTGCGCCGTGATTGCACAGCACTATGCGAAGAAGGCAAAGGAAGCGGAAGCTGCAAAGATCGCGGCGCCCGTGGCAGATGCACCGGAGGCGGCGGCGATCGCAGCCAAGACGGCGTCGTAAGTCTCCCTGCCGCCGCTGAAGACAGTCGATCCTCGCGTCAACAACGGATGACGTCACAGGGTCTTCGACCGCCTATAAATGCAAAAAAGACGGCCCCCTTGCGGGAGCCGTCTTCTTATTCACGCGCTAACCTCGAGGTTTAGTTCACCTGGGTTGGCGTTACCTGTGCCTCGATCTGCTTCGGCGCGTCCGATGCGTCGGTCGCAATCGCGATGCGGCGGGGCTTCATGGCTTCGGGAATGTTGCGAAGAAGGTCGATATGCAGAAGACCGTTCTTCAGCGAAGCATTCTGCACTTCCACATGGTCGGCAAGCTGGAAGCGGCGCTCGAAAGCGCGCGTGGCAATGCCGCGATAGAGGAAGTCGCCCTCGGATGCCTTGGTGTCTTCAGCCTTCTCGGCCTTGACGGTCAACACATTGGCGCGAGATTCGATGCTGAGTTCAGTCTCGTCGAAGCCGGCAACCGCCATGGTGATGCGATAGGCATTCTCGCCGGTCCGCTCGATATTATAGGGCGGATAAGCCTGAGCCTGCTCCGGCTGACCGATGCTGTCGAGCATCGAGAACAGACGGTCGAAACCGACGGTGGAGCGGTAAAGGGGGGAAAAATCAACGTGACGCATGGTGTCCTCCTTAGAAGCGACTGTTTGCGAGTGTGGCTCTCCATCCCGTTCTGGCGATGAAAGAAACCTTGACACGGCCCCGTTCTGGCGACCGTGAGCAATAGGTGGGAATGGTGTTTTGGCAGTTCAAGAGGGAAAAAGGCATTCGATTTCACCTGAACGATTTCTGAATGGCAGGTTCCAGATCCGTTCATTGAGCGACCGCTAGAACCACCCTATCGGAGGCAACTTCGAGGGCAGAGAAGCATCGTCCCTTCTTCTTTGTCCGACTGGCCGGAACCGCGACTGCTAAACCGACGGTTCCGGCAATTTTTCCCGCCTTGTCCGTTTTGCGCATGTTTTCCTTTGACGGACACAATCGCTCAACCTATCCCCTTGAAACACCTCTCCGCACGACCACGATTTGCCCCGAGGCAGGATATCGATGACCGAAGCCATTCTCCATGAAACCAAAGGCAACCCCGTGCCCGACAACCACCATGTCGGAACCTTTGAAGGCCATGGCAAGAAGAGCCTGCGCTATGCAATCTTCCGTTCCGAAAGACCGGTTGCACGCGGCACCATCGTGCTGCTGCACGGACGCAACGAAACGATCGAGAAATACTTTGAGACGATCCGCGATCTGACGGCCAAGGGCTTCTGGGTCGCCACTTTCGACACGCGCGGCCAGGGCGGCTCGGCGCGGCTTTTGAAGAAGGCGGATGCCGGCTATGTGCGCCGTTTTTCCGATTACCAGAAGGATGTATCGCTCTTTCTGGAACAGGTGGTGCTGCCGGATACCCGCCTGCCCTTCTTCATGGTGGCACACTCCACCGGCGGACTGATTGCGCTTTCCATGGCGCCGGAACTGTCCAACCGCATCGAGCGCATGGCGCTCTGCTCGCCCTTCGTCGGGCTTGGCGGCCAATCCGTTTCGCCCCGCTGGATCAAGACCGTTGCCACCGCCCTGACATGGACAGGTTTTGGCGGCAAGCAATTGGGCAGGGATAATCGCGAGCGGGATTTCGATGGCAACCCATTGACCTCCGATGCCGAGCGTTTTGCCCGTAACATTGCGATCGCCAACAGCCATCCGGAGCTCTTCATCGGCAGGCCTACGGCGCGCTGGCTCTACGAAGTCATGAAGATCATGCCGAAAGTGACGCGGCAGGATCACCTGACCCGCATCACCATTCCCACCCTGTTGCTGGCCCCGGTTCTCGACACCATCACGCCCTATGCGGTGCAGGAGGAATTGTCGCGCAATTTCCGCGCGGCACAGTTGATCCCGGTCATCGGTGCCCGCCACGAACTGTTTCAGGAACGCGATATCTACCGCGCCCAGGCGCTTGCGGCGCTGGATGCCTTCTTCGCCCCGGACGAATAGCGTCCCGCCCTAAAAGGGTCAGAGGCCGGAGAGCAGCGCCAGCGCCTCTTCATGCACAGCCTTGCTGCCGGCAGCGATAATCCGCCCCGCCCCTTCCGGTCGCCCGCCATCCCAGGTGGTGATGATGCCGCCCGCCTGTTCGATGATCGGGATCAGCGCACCGACATCATAGGGCTTCAGGCCGGATTCGATGACGAGATCCACATGGCCGGCAGCCAGCAAAGCATAGGCATAGCAATCCACGCCATAGCGGAACAGGCGAACCTTGTCCTGCACCGCGCCGTAACGCTCGGCTTCCGGTGCGGTGAAGATATGGGGCGAGGTGGTAAAGAGAATGGCATCCGAAAGCGACCGGCAGGCCCGCGTCCTGATCTCTTTTTCGCCCTCCGGCCCCTTGTACCATGCCTTCTCCCCATCGGCGTAATAGCGCTCGCCGGTAAAGGGCTGGTCCATCAGGCCCATTCTGGCGCGACCGCCGGATTGGAAACCGATCAGCGTTCCCCAGACCGGCACGCCTGAAATGAAGGCGCGGGTGCCGTCGATCGGATCGATCACCCAGACATGCTCGCGGTCGAGCCCGATGCTGCCATGCTCTTCGCCAAGAATGCCGTGATCTGGGAAACGCTCGGTGATCAGTGCGCGGATCGCCGCTTCGGCTGCTTGGTCGCCCTCCGTTACGGGATCGTAACCGCCGGCCTGCTTGTTATCGACAGCGATGCCGGTGCGAAACCGGGGCAGCGTCTCAGCCTTGGCGGCATCGGCGAGGCGGAAGAAGAAGTCGCGATCTGGCAGCATGAAAATCCCCGGCGTCTGTGATTGGCTGGAGGATCACATAGCGCGGTTCTGCGCGACTCGTCCACTCTCCCCACGTGAGGCACCCATTGCCTGCTGAATAGGCATGCCCAAGAAACGCCAGGCCACCATACATGCAAACACCCAAATATTGCCTATAATTTATGCAAATAATTATAATGATTGACAATTGTGCAAATTGATGTAGCGTGGAGTTCACAGTCTTTGACTGTAAATACCCTCCTTGGGTGTTTCCTCCCTAGACTTAACCGCGCGAAGGCGCGTTTTTTTTTGCGTTCAGCCCAGCATCGGCGCGAGACGTCCGGGCGTCCTGTTCGGGATGAAAGAAGCTTTATTCGGCCGCAAAGGCCATATCGATCACATATTCCGAGACGAAGCCCGCCATCTGACGCATGAAGATGCCCAGGGCCGATTGCATCGCCGGGAAATCCGCCGCCTTCAGAAAGGTCTTCTCGTCCACATAGAGTGCGCGATTTACCTCGATCTGCAACGCATGCAGCGAGCGGATCGGCCGGCCGTAATGCTCGGTGATGAAACCGCCGGCATAGGGCTTGTTGCACACGGCGTTGAAGCCAAGCTCTTCAAGGAAATGCAGAGCCGCACGGGAAATCTCCGCAGAGGCGCTGGTGCCGTAACGATCGCCGATGATGATGTCGGGGCGGATGTTCGATCCGGCAAGGCGGATATTGCCAGGCATGGAATGGCAGTCGATCAGCACCGCCATGCCATGCGTGGCATGGGTGCGCGAGACGAGGCGTCGCAGGCACGCATGGTAGGGCTTGTAGATGCCCTCGACACGCGACAGCCCCTCCTCCACCGATAGGCGGTGCGCGTAGATATCCATGTTCTCCGCCACGATGCGCGGCACGGTGCCGAGACCGCCTGCAACCCGCATGGAGCCGATATTGGCGTAAGATGGCAGTGCGCCGTCGAACATGCGCGGATCGAGCTCATAGGGCTCGCGGTTGACATCCAGATAGGCGCGGGGGAAATTGGCCTTCAGCAGTGGCGCGCCGATATCAGGAGCGCACGCAAAAAGCTCATCGACGAAACAATCTTCCGAACGGCGAATTTCGTAGGAATCGAGCCGCGAGGATTCAAGAAAGGAAACGGGGTAACAGCGGCCACTATGGGGTGAATTATAGACGAAGGGAATGCTGTGCAGCGCTGGCTCGCACACCTCGAACAGCTCATATTCGCCCGTCACCCAGTCCATGCGCCCCGTTTACCATGTCATAATTCTGCCAGACGCATCATGTTGCCAGTTGCGCCAGTGCAAGTCCATACTGGCAGGCAGTCACCCTCTCGTGATTCTACCATTCACATGATATTTACTCCGACAATGGTACAATCGCGATAGGGTATCCCAATAATTCTGTAGTTACGGTCACTTATATGGTTCAGAAAATTCTTCTCGCCGAAGACGACAATGACATGCGCCGCTTCCTGGTGAAGGCGCTTGAAAAGGCCGGATACAAGGTCTCGTCCTTCGATAATGGTGCAAGCGCCTATGATCGGCTTCGCGAAGAGCCTTTCTCACTGCTTTTGACCGATATCGTCATGCCGGAAATGGACGGCATCGAGCTTGCGCGCCGCGCCACCGAACTCGATCCCGACCTCAAGGTCATGTTCATCACCGGTTTCGCAGCGGTTGCTTTGAATGCTGATTCGAAGGCACCGAAGGATGCCAAGGTGCTTTCCAAGCCATTCCACCTTCGCGACCTCGTCGACGAGGTCAACAAACTCCTTGTGGCGTAAGGGTTTCAAAAAAACCTGTCACAAAATCGAAAAAGGCAGTTGACGCTTCATTCGGTTATGTGATTTATGCGCCGCAACGGAGGGCGTGTAGCTCAGCGGGAGAGCACTACGTTGACATCGTAGGGGTCACAGGTTCAATCCCTGTCACGCCCACCATCCGAATTTAAAGAAATCAAGGCCTTGCAAAATATTGCAGGGCCTTTTTCTTTATTGTCCCGCCCTTCCCCAGACAGCAATATACCTCAGACAGGACCACGTCGCTGGCGTTCGAAGCAACAAGCCAGAATGCACCGTGGCGACGAGCCAGTGCGGTATGAGTTCCCTTCGCTCCGAGGATGAGTTCGGGCGCGATAGAAACAGGACTATGTGATAAAGGTAGACGAATGAGCAATCGCACCTCATCTGGGCTGAGGCGCTTCGTCAGCGCCGCCTCAGGTCCGTGGAAAGCAGCAATCTGCTTTTTTGGCGTCGTTGCAGCTCTGATGGGAATGAATGCCGTAGCGATCCTGTGCGGATGGTACACGCTCTCCAATCGCCTCGTAGCCTATACCGCTCTCGCTGCCGTCGGATTTTTCGTATCCGTGCTCCTGCAAGCCTATTTCAGCCTCACCGCCTCTAGACGGGATCGGGCAGACAGGAAGTAGCGACTTTTCAATTATCAGAAAGCGCGATACAAATCGGAAAATCCGAATGTAAAAGCGCCATGACGAAAAAATTCCTCATCATCGATCCCGAGACCGACCACACCGTGTTGAAGGGCATTGCCTCGCCGACGCGAGCGACCATGTTGAAAATGCTGCATGATCGCGGCCCGATGAATGTCAACGACATGGCGGCGGCTTTGGACCTGCCGCAATCGACGGTTTCCACCCATATCCAGATTCTGGAAGATGCGGGCCTGCTGCAGAGCGAAACGCAGAAGGCGCGCAAGGGCAGCCAGAAAATCTGTCGCGCCACGGTGGAAGAGGTGGTCATCGTCTTCAAAAGTGAGGTGCGAGAGCCGCGCAAGGACGTGATCGAGGTGTCCATGCCGGTCGGCCTCTATACCGGCTTCGAGGTGACGGCACCCTGCGGGCTCTGTTCACCAGATGGTATCATCGGCCTTCTCGATGTGCCGAATGCGCTTCTGGATCCGGACCGGATGAAGGCGGGGCTGATCTGGTTTACCCGTGGCCATGTGGAATATCAGTTCCCCAACAATGCCAAACTCTCCAACGCCGCAATTCGCGAGCTTGAAGTGGCGGTGGAGCTGAGCTCGGAAGTGCCAGGAACCAGCGCCGACTGGCCGTCTGACATAACGCTGACCATCAACGGCAAGAAGGTCGGCGTGTGGACCTCGCCCGGAGATTTCGGCGATAAGCGTGGCGTCTATACGCCAGACTGGTGGAAGCTCAAGGGCTCGCAATATGGCAAGCTGAAGAACTGGCGCGTCGGACCGGACGGCACCTTCGTCGATGGCGTGCAGATCTCGAATGTCACGCTGGCCGACCTCGATCTTGCCAGCCATCACTCCATCCGCGTGCGCATCGGCATAGAGGACGACGCCAAGCATCCGGGCGGCATCAATATCTTCGGCAAGGGCTTCGGCAATTACGATCAGGACATCGTGCTACGCCTGAAGATCGAATAGTATCAATAATTCCGATATTTAAAATAACGGCGCGACATCAAGCTGTTAGAAATTACGGGTAGCATCTTCAGGCAACGTTGCAGCTCTCCCTGTTGACCCATACCGGATTTTCCGATTTAGTATCCGTAATAGCGATACATATCGCTTTTTATGATACTAATGGGAGGAATGCATGAAGGTATCGGTTGTGGCGCATCCGCAATTTGTCGTGGCGGATATTGATCCCAGGCTCTACGGGTCCTTCATCGAGCATCTTGGTCGCGCCGTCTATACCGGCATTTATGAGCCGGACCACAGAACGGCTGATCAGAGCGGCATGCGTCAGGATGTCATCGATCTCGTCAAGGAACTGGACGTTCCGATCGTGCGCTATCCCGGCGGCAACTTCGTTTCCGCCTACAATTGGGAAGATGGTGTCGGCCCTAAGGAAGAACGGCCCGTTCGCCTTGATCTCGCCTGGCACACATCCGAGAGCAACGAGGTCGGCCTGCATGAATTTGCCGACTGGTGCGTGTCCGCCAATACCGAGATGATGCTGGCGGTCAATCTCGGCTCGCGCGGACTGGATGAAGCGCGCAATCTGCTGGAATATGCCAACCACCCGGGCGGCAGCGAGTGGAGCGACAAGCGTATCGCCAATGGCCGCAAGGAGCCTTTCGACGTCAAGCTCTGGTGCCTTGGCAACGAGATGGACGGCCCCTGGCAGATCGGCCACAAGACGGCGGATGAATATGGCCGCCTCGCCCACGAAACGGCAAAGGCCATGCGCGCCTTCGACAGCTCGCTCGAACTCGTCGTCTGCGGCTCATCCAATGCCAAGATGCCAACCTATCCGGAGTGGGAGGCAACCGTTCTCGACCACACCTATAACGAGGTCGATTATATCTCGCTGCATATGTATTTCGACAATCACGCCAATGATGTCGGCAACTATCTGGCGATGAACCAGAAGCTCGACGACTACATCATGTCGGTCGCAGGCGTCATTGATTACATCAAGGCCAAGAAGCGCTCGTCGCGCCAGGTCTATATCTCATTCGACGAATGGAACGTCTGGTATCACTCGAAGGAACAGGACAAGAAGACGCTTGCCGGTGCCGATGGCTGGCCCTTTGCCCCGCCACTTCTGGAAGACATCTACACGTTCGAGGATGTGCTGCAGGTCGGCCTGATCCTCAACACCTTCATTCGTCGCTCGCATGTGGTGCGCATCGCCTGCCTGGCACAGCTCGTCAACGTTATTGCGCCGATCATGACCGCGCCGAACGGCCCAGCCTGGCGCCAGACGATCTTCTATCCCTTCCTCTTTGCCTCGCGCTATGGCCGCGGCAAGGCGCTGGACCTGAAGGTCAACAGCCCCACCTACAAGAGCGAGACGGCGGGCGAGGTGTCCTGCCTCGACGTTTCCGCCGTGCATGATGAGGAAGGCGGCTTCGTCAGCTTCTTCGTCGTCAATCGCTCCGAAAACGAGATCGAGGCCGAGTTCGATGTCGCAGCCTTCGGCAGCACCAGCAGCATCGCCGATCACCAGGTCATGGCCCATGCCGATCTGAAAGCGGTCAATACCGAGACGAATATGGACAATGTTGCGCCGAAAAAGGCCGACACGGCAAGGCTGTCCAACGGCCGGCTTTCGGCGACATGCGCGCCCTACTCCTACCAGATGGTGCGCATCAAGGTCTGACAGGGCCTTGCGACATCGCCATACGGGTCACGGGAGGAGACACTATGACGGCAAGTATCGATATGAACAATGTGAGCAAGCACTTCGGCGGGCTGACGGTTTTTGAAGGACTGTCGCTTTCCATTCCGGCGCATGAATTCGTCGTGTTCCTCGGCCCATCCGGCTGCGGCAAGTCCACGCTTCTGCGCATGATTGCGGGGCTCGAAAGTGTCGATGACGGAGAAATCCGCATCAATGGCGAGCGCATAGACGACCAGCCGCCCGGCAAGCGCGGCGTCGCCATGGTCTTCCAGTCCTATGCGCTCTATCCGCATATGACGGTGCGCGACAACATGGCCTTCGGGCTGAAGAACATCGCCGTCGAGCGCTCCGTCATCGATGCGCGCATTGCCGAAGCCGCACGCATGTTGGAAATCGGCCATTTGCTCGAGCGCAAGCCCGGGCAATTGTCCGGCGGCCAGCGGCAGCGTGTCGCCATCGGTCGCGCCGTTGTAAAGGAACCGAAAGCCTTCCTCTTCGACGAGCCACTGTCCAACCTCGATGCGGCACTGCGCACCCGCACCCGCATCGAACTGGCACAGCTGCATCAGCGGCTGAAGTCGACCATGATCTTCGTCACCCATGACCAGATCGAGGCGATGACGCTGGCGGATCGGATCGTCGTCATGAACAATCGGCAGATCGAACAGATCGGCACGCCGATGGAGATCTATAACCGTCCGGCAAGCCGCTTCGTCGCGGGCTTCGTCGGTGCACCGGCGATGAATTTCCTTCCCGTCACGATCGGCACGGATGCCGGCGTCGTCACCGTCGAGACCGCTTCGGGCACCAGGATGGTAACCGCCATTCCAGCCACCGGTATCGCGCCCGGCGCTTTCGAACTTGGCCTGCGCTCGGAAGATGTGCGTATCACATCGCAAGGCAGCGGCAACGCGGAAGGCGTGGTGGATGTGGTGGAGCGGCTGGGCGAACGCACGCTGGTCTATGTGCGCCTTGCCGATGGTCAGCAACTTGTCGGTTCCGATAGTGGCGATAGCCGCGTCTCGGTTGGAGATCGTGTCGGCCTGTCCTTCGACAGCACCAAGGCGCATCTTTTCGATGCATCGGGCCGCGCCTGGCACGCGCGGGAGGTGGGTCATGGCTGAACCACTGAGTGCAACCACCGCCCATCAGGCTGCAGGCGCAGTCTCCGTCAAGCGCGCGAGAAGCGTCGATATCTACGCGCCGCAATGGCGAAACTTTCTCTTCGTCGCGCCCTATCTCGTTTTCTTCGTCACGCTGCTTGTCGTGCCGCTGTTCTGGGGTATCTGGCTGTCCTTCCACAAGGCGGATACGTTTTCCTCTGGCCCTTTTATCGGCCTCGGCAATTACGTCCGTCTGTTCAATGACAAGATCTTCCTGCAGTCGATCTGGAACACCTTCTACTTTGTGCTGCTGACGGTTCCGTCGCTCGCCCTGCTCGGCCTGTTCCTGGCGCTTTGCCTCAACCGGCGCACGCGCAGCGCCGCCGTCCTCCGGGGCCTGTTCTTCTCATCCTCGGTCTTGTCCGTCACCATCGTCACGCTGATCTGGCGCATCGTCTACATTCCCGACATCGGCCTTTTGTCGATGATCTTCGGTCTGTTTGGTGCTAGGGCACCGGCCTTCCTGTCGGACCCGAGCCTTGCCATGATCGGCATCGCGATCGCCACCGTCTGGTGGTGCATCGGCCTGCCGATGATGCTGTTTCTCTCGGCACTTCAACAGATCCCGCAGGATATCTATGAGGCCGCCGCTCTCGACAATGCCAATCGCTGGCAGACGCTGCGGTCCATCACCCTGCCCTCGATCAAGCGCACCTTCGTGCTCGTCGTCATCATCCAGATCGTCTTTCAGTTCCAGCTCTTCGGCCAGGCGCTGTTGATGACGCGCGGCGGCCCGAACAACCTCACCAAGCCGATCGTGTTCTACATCTATGAAACCGCCTTCCGCCGCTGGGATCTCGGCCTCGGTGCCGCCGCATCCGAAATCCTCTTCGTGCTGATCCTGATCGCGGCCATGGTGCAATTTCTGGTATCCCGCAGAAAGGCAGATGTGTGATGGCTTCGCAGAACTCCAACATCATCGGCAGATCCTTCGGCGACCGCGTGCTCTACGGCCTCGTCATCCTTCTAGCGATCGTTATGGCAGCCCCCGTAATTTACGTCATCGCGCTGTCTTTGAAGGACAACAACGCACTGATGGTCGATCCGCATTCGGTCTTCCAGCTTCCCTACACGATCAAGAACTATATCGACACCATCGGCACATCGAGCGTGTTCCTCTGGGTGTTCAACAGCATCGTGGTGGCCAGCGGCATGACGATCATGACGCTGATCCTCTCGTCGCTTGCGGGTTATGGCTTCGCCCGGCTGAACTTCCCCGGTCGCGACGTCCTCTTCGTTCTGGTGCTTCTGGGTCTGGCCGTGCCGGAACAGGCGGTGCTCATTGCCCGCCACCAGATCTTCAGCTGGCTTGGCCTGCACAATTCCTATCCGGGCTTGATCCTGCCGGGTCTGTCTTCCGCCTTCGGCGTATTCCTGATGACGCAATATTTCCGCGCCATTCCAAAGGAACTGGATGAAGCTGCGATCCTCGACAATGCCAGCCGCTTCCGCGTCTTCTGGAAGGTGCTTCTGCCACTGACCGTCCCGGCGCAGGCGACACTTGGCATCTTCACATTTCTCGGCGCCTGGAACGATTACTTCTGGCCGCTGATCTCCGCGACGAAGAAGGAAATGTTTACGCTCACCGTCGGCATCGCCTCGACGCAGATGAACTTTGCCCAGTCGCAGGGCATCGGCTTTCTGATGGCGCAGGCGGTGTTCGCCGGCGCACCGATCCTGATCATCTATCTGTTTTTCCAGAAATATATCGTCACCGCCGTATCTGGCGCGGCGGTGCGGTGATGCACGACGCTCCGGCCAAGATGCAAAGCCTGAACGAATGAGGAAAAGACGCCGCTCGCCCAGCGACGGCGAAACCTGAGGAGGAGGAGACTATCATGACTTTGAGGACACTGTTTCTCGCAACCATATCCGCAGCCGCGGTGCTGGTCGCATCACCAAGCTTTGCCGAGACCGAATTGCAGGTGCAGCGCTTCTTTGGCGCCTGCGACGCAGATTTCGGCAAGAACACCGATGTCAGCAAGGCGGTGGGCGAATGCGGCATCATCACATCGATGATCAACAAATTCGCCGCCGACAATCCGGATATCAAGATCAACGTCACCACGGTGGAATGGCCGGGCTACGACCAGCTCACGGCGCAGTTCGCCTCGGGCGATGCACCGGACATCGTCACGATCCATGAATCCGTCCTGTCCGACTATCAGTCCAAGGACCTGCTGGTCCCGCTCGACGACATGTTGAAGACCGTTGGCGTGACGCCGGACAAATTCACCGATGCGGCCAAGGAAGGCGTGACCAAGAACGGCAAGATCTACGGCCTGCCGATCGACAACTGGACCATGCTCTACCACATCAACATGGACCTGTTCAAAACCGCAGGCCTCGTCAATGCCGACGGCACGCCGATCCTGCCGAAATCACCGGAAGAGTTGCTGGCCCAGGCCGAGCAGTTCAAACAGAAGACCGGCAAGCCCTATTTCGTCCAGAACCTCGCCAACGAGACGGCGCTCTATGCCCGCAATCTCTACACCTATCTTTTCCAGCAGAATTCCGATTTCTTCGCCGATCCGAAGAAGGTGAAGTTCAACACGCCGGAAGCACGCAAGATCGTGGAGATGTACAAGACCATCTTCGAAAAGGACGACACGACGAAGGACCTCGATTACGGCGGCTCCATTAACGCGTTCCTTGGCGGTGAAGGCGGCGTGCACCTGAACGGCACCTGGATGGTCGGCGACTACAATGCCCAATCTGAAAAGCCGGGCACTGCGCTGAACAAGGGCGGCTATGCGGTCTATCCCTATCCGCAGCTCTTCCCCGGCGCCAAGGCGCAATATGCCGATGGCCACAGCTGGGCGGTTTCCAAGAAGGATCGCACGCCGGAGCAGGAGGCGGCGATTGCCAAGTTCCTGAAATTCTTTGCCGATAATGATTTCGAATGGTCGCGCACCGGTCACCTGCCGGCTTACAAGGCGGTCATCGAATCCGCCGAGTTCAAGGCGCTGCCGCATCGCGACACGATTGCGCCGATCGCCACGCTTGGCAAGCCGCTGCCCTCCGCCGTCCAGCGCCAGTTCGCCATTCAGGACATTGTCGGCGAGGAAATGAGCGCGGCCATTACCGGCCAGAAGGACGTCGATTCCGCGCTCGCCGATATGGAAAGCCGCGTCAACGAGCTTCTCGCCAACCTCTGATCTGCCGGCTGCAGCCCTTTGCTGCGGTCTCTCGCGTCTCGCCTACCCTCCCGGGGGCGAGGCGCGAGATTTTGTTTGAGGGAGAGCGCGGCCTCTTTTTCACCCTTATGGTCGATATGATTTGGAAAAGACCAATCTTGGTCCTATGGGTGAAGGCCCACTTCATCGTCCGAGACTGTCAACGACCGTGCCTAGAATGCAAAGCGACACCCGCCAGACAATCGTGCGTCTTCTCTCCACCATGGCAAGCGCCAAGGAGATCGACCAGTATCTGAAACGCTTCTCTCAGCTCGATGCCAAGCGCTTCGCGCTCGTCAAGATCGATGGCGCGATCCTGCGCGATGCGCAGGAGGCAGAGGCGACCGCCTCTTCGCTGTCGTTTCTGCAGCAAGTGGGGCTGACGCCGATTGTTCTGTTGGGACGGAGTTCGCGGACAGAGGATGAGAGCGCCACTCATGAGAGGGCAGCCAGCGCCGCAGGCAAGCCACAAGAGACTGCCGATGGCGAGACGTTTGATGGCCTCAACCTGAAGCTCGTTCAATTGCTGCAGGAGCAAGGCACGCGCGCCACCTCGATCACGGCAGGCGTGTTTGCGGCAGACGTTTCGACAAGCAATGCCAGCTCTCACCTTGTAACAGTGAGCGCAGTGAGATTGGCGCCGATCGAAGCCAGTCTCGATGCAGGATCGATCCCTGTCATCGGCAGCGTTGGCGAAACCCCATCCGGCCAGACAATAGCGATCGGCAGCGATGACGCGACCAACGAGCTGGTGCGCGCGCTGCAGCCCTTCAAGGTGATCTTTCTCACGAGTTTTGGCGGCTTGCGCCATGACAATGGTCGCAGAATCGACTCGATCAACCTCTCCACAGAATACGACCAGTTCGCCGAGAAGGCCTATTCGGACAGCGGCTTCACCTTCAAGATCGAGCGGATGAAGCAATTGCTCGATGGCTTGCCGATGGAATCCTCGATCTCCATCACCAACCCGGCCAACCTGGCGCAAGAGCTTTTCACCCATAAGGGCTCCGGCACGTTGATCCGCCGTGGTGAACGGGTGCTGCGCGCCACATCATGGGAAGAACTCGACCTGACCCGTCTGCGGGCGCTGATTGAATCGAGTTTCGGACGACGCGTCGTCGAAGATTATTTTGAGCGCACCCGGCTGCTGCGGGCCTACATCAGCGAACACTACCGCGCCGCGATCATCCTGACGGAAGAGGATGGCGTACCCTATCTCGACAAATTCGCCGTACTGGACGAAGCACAGGGAGAAGGCCTCGGCCGTGCGGTCTGGAAGGTCATGCGCGAAGAGACACCGCAATTGTTCTGGCGCTCCCGCCACAACAATCAGGTGAACATCTTCTACTACGCCCAGTCCGATGGCTGCTTCAAACAGGAGCGGTGGAAAGTGTTCTGGTGCGGCCTGACGGATTTCTCGCAGATCGAAAAATGCGTCGCCCATTGTGCCGTGCGACCAACGACCTTGATCGACACTGAAACCAAACCGTGAAGGAGAAGGCGCCGTGCCGCACGCAATAAATCTACGGGCCGTTCCGGGCGTCTTCAGCGTCGCGCGGCTTTCGCCCGATGCAACCTTGCCTGCGTGGTTTGATGGCCCCGGCTTTTCCGCCATGGTCAGAAGCGACGACGAACTGACCCTCGTCTGCCTGCAGGACCGAGTACCAACAAACGTCGAAGCCGAACCGAACTGGCGCTGCTTCCGCAGCCTCGGCCCGATCCCGTTTAATGCTACGGGTATTCTCCAATCGCTGATTCAGCCGATCTCCGAACAAGGCATCGGCGTCTTCGTGCTCTGCACCTTTGACGGCGAACATATTCTTGTGCCGGAGAAAGAGTGGGATCGAGCGGCGCGCCTGCTTGAAGAGGCAGGACATCGCTTCGTTTCGTAAGCGCGAGCAGCCTCTCACGCACACGAATCTAGGAGCGACTCCTCATTTCGCTTCGCGGCACCGCTGGGAGCAGAATTTCACAGTCACCCAGTCTTTCGCCCATTTCTTCCGCCAGACGAAGGGCCGCCCGCAAACCGGGCATATCTTGGAAGGCAGTTCTGATTTCTTGCGTTGTTTCGGCATTGAATCGCTTGTGATGTTTTTCCAGCTTACGGCAAGGACTGCCATCTGGATCATCGAAGCGTCGGATCGGCTGGCATCGGTCAAGAATCTCAGCGTCGAGCATTCCTTGATGGCAACCAATTATGCATCATGACAGTCTTACCACCGATCGATCATCTGGAAGACATCATGGCTTTTGAACAATTCGTCACCGATTACGGCATTGCCGCCGTCCTGATTGGCTCGGGCGTGGAGGGAGAGACCGTGGCGTTTCTGGGCGGCGTGCTTGCCCACAAGGGCGTGTTTCCCTACTGGCAGGCTGCCGTGGCCGCTGCGGCGGGCTCGTTCCTGGCAGATCAAATTCTGTTTTATCTCGGCCGCTACGCGAGCGGCGTCAAAGCCGTCAAACGCTTGACTGCAAAACCTGCCATGACGCGGGTAACGTCATGGCTCGAAAAGCATCCCAACGCCTTCATTTTCTGTTTCCGCTTCGTCTATGGCATTCGCACCATCAGCCCGGTCGCGATCGGCCTCTCTTCCATTTCGCCGCTTCGCTTCTTTGCCATCAACCTGGTCTCCGCCGCCACCTGGGGCACCGTCATCACAGCCGTCGGCTATGGATTGGGACAGGCCGTCGAGACACTGATCGGCAGGCTCGGCCTTGGCCACCATATGGCTGTCGCCATCATCCCAGCCCTTGTCATCATCGCCGCCATCGCATTCGGCGCGCATCATTACATCCGGTCATCGGAGAAAACATGAGCGGCGTGAGGAGGACAATCACCGCACAGGCAACGCACCAGCGCTTGTCTGCCGTCTCTGCTCGTCAATCTGTCGCTGCTGATCCTTGAACCGTTGATCATATCCGGCAAAGGCGCGCTCTAGCTCCGGGCGCGGAACCTGCGCATCGCGCAGATCCTTGACTTCGGCTTCCATGCGAAGCCGATCTTCGGAACTGCGTTGCTGGCGCCACTCCATCTCCTGCCGCGTTACCATTCGCTCCGTCATCGCAATGATGCTCTGCTGCGTGGTATCGGCCAGTTTCGCGACCGCTGTCTGCGCCAGCTCGGAGTTCTTCAGAATGGCGGTATCAAGCCTGCTCTGATCCTTGCTGAGCGTGCCGTAGACGAAAGCGCTCAGCGCCGCCAAAATTGTGAAGGAGACGCCGACTGCCGACCAGACGACCGGCCACTGGGTGCGGCTACGCTCCGCAAGGCTGGCGGACAGGCCAGAGATCGACGAACGCATCTCATTGGCAATGGCCGACATGGTGTTTTCCACCTGCTTGAAACCGGAACGCATCTCGGTTTCAAGATCGCTTTGGCGGCGCCCAAGATTGGTGACGCGCTCCCCGAGCTGGGCGGTCGCGGCGTCGCTATAGGCCCGGTGGGCATCGTTGCCATTCATCTCGTCAGGTCCCATCATTTTTCTCCGCGGCGCGGTGCCGCTCCGTCGAAGCGCGTCCTCACGCCACCGTAAAAGGAAGCGCAGCGCCCGGTGCGTTGATCGGCAAGCTCGGCAGCCACCTCCCATCGCAACTGCGTGTTGCGCGGCTTTTCGATGCCGTATTTCGGAACGACCCTTGGCATCTTCTGGCGACATTCGTCCGGCAAATCCGGCAGGCGCACACCTGCCGCGAGCCGTCCCGTCGCATTAGCGGCCGCAATCAGCCGCGCCTCTTTGCCGGCACAGCCAGCGACGATCAGCATCGCTCCAGCGGTAATCGCCATCATCCATCTTCTGATTGTCATTGCGGATCGCCTCTTCGAGTTGGGCTTCAAGCGCCTGCTGCGCCAGCGCATCCGCCGCCGCACGTTTGCGATAATCTTCCAGCGCCAGCGCCGCGGCATTGCGCTGTCGCTCGAGTTCGGCCGCCTTGGCCTCGGCCGCGGTCTTTTCCGAGAGCAGCACATAGCCTTTCAGCAGCGCCGCATCATGCGCGGAAAGCCACAGCCGAAAGCCGCCCAAGAGCAGCAAGAGAAAAAGGATCAGTGCTGCCAGGCGCGCCATAAGCGAAGTCGGAAAGAAAACACTCATAGGCCGCTCACACAAAGCTCGGCTTCGCCGATGCGCTGCGCGTCCCCCATCTCCCGACGGTTGACGAGTCCACGCACGACGCGCCCACCCGCTCGGTTAAAAGCCGTCTGCGCCTCACATGCCGCCCGCCACTGCCCCGCTTCGATCCGCGCCTTCGCGGTCGACCGGCACCAGGCCCCGACACCAAAATTATAGGACCCGGAAATCATTGACGCACGAACGCTGACGGGTGCCGCCCCAAGCTTCGGCGAACATTGCATGATCGCTTGGTAATAATCGTCATGCACCCGGCGCAGCAGCATATCGCGACACTGCGCCTTCGTCTTCCTCATGCCCGGGCCCACACCCTGGGTCTCGCCGTAGCAGATATCCCAGATCCTCGCGAAAGGGTCCCAGTGCGATGTCAACACCAGCCCTTCCCAGGGAATGATGGCCTTCTCCACCGCTAGAATAACCGCAGGGTCCATCCGCCCCACATCCGAATAACGGTCATAAGCCGCATAACCACCCGCAGTGACGCTGGCCAACACGGCCGCAACAGCCGCCAGCCCACGCCGCGTCGGCACAATCCTATTGATCGGCATCCGATACACCTTTCTGAGCAAGAATTCGGGAGATGAAGGCCGCGCAAGTCGCGGCACCAGATAGCGCGGCGAAAAGCCCGCGCGGGATTTCGAGGGAACCATCGATGATCGGCAGGAAGACTTCGAGGCCGGACAGAAGTCCTGCGAGCACGATCCATCGAATGGACCAGGCGCGCTTCAGCACCTGCCACCAATTTGAGATAAGCATGGGGATGTCCCTGATTGTTGGATTATGCCGCTACAGGCGAAACGTCACGAGGCGTCTTACAGCGCCTGCTGCTCTGCCCTGAAGGCATTGATGCGATCGTCACGCTCGATCGGCGGGACATCATGCGGAACGTAAAGCGTGTTTACGTTTCCCTGAGGATACACCACGGAAACCGTAATGTTGCCTTGGGCGTCGTACTGCAAGTAAAGCTCGACGTCTTCCATTTATGCCACCTTGAAGAAAATGCCCGCGTAACCGCTATTGTTGCCTCTGCTGAAGCCTTGGCCTGTGAGATCGGGCCACGTACCGAAAGTTTGCGTATTGCCCAGGAACGAAACCGAAGAGGCCGTTCCGGATGCCACCTGTGACGCTGTGCCGCCAATCAGGGCAGCGATGAAGGTTGAGTTGGAACCGAAGGCCTGAAAGATGGCTGTTGTGGTGTCGCCGTTTATCCCGACCCAATAGAGCCCCGGATTGAGCGTCAGGTTCCCGCCGACGATTGCGGCGCTCATTGCGCCAGTCGTTCCCGCCGACATGCTTGCCGTAGCGCCAAGACCATTGCCC
The DNA here is from genome assembly GCF_028674915.1 of Agrobacterium sp. CNPSo 3708. Classification (NCBI taxonomy): domain Bacteria; kingdom Pseudomonadati; phylum Pseudomonadota; class Alphaproteobacteria; order Hyphomicrobiales; family Rhizobiaceae; genus Agrobacterium; species Agrobacterium sp. CNPSo 3708. The sequence goes on along the minus strand of NZ_JAQZSF010000006.1, from coordinate 180,569 downwards.
GAAGGCAGTTTGGTGGCAGGGTCAGCGGCATAGATCGCAAGCTGAAAGGCTTTGCCGCTTTCGGCAGTGGTTACGCGAACCGCGAGTTCAGAGATCGTCACCCGCTCTTTGATGACGATCGGATGAAACTTGATTTGCCCGCCGACGACAGCAGCGCCGGCAGAGACGAGTGTGTTGAGACCCTGATAATAGTTGCCCGAGATATAGCCGAAGAAATCGGCATTATCCTGGCGCACCCAAGAAGCAACTGCGGCAGTCGCGTCGCGGCAAATATACTCGATGCCTGTGGACTGGTTGAACCACTTGGATCCGACCTCGAAACCGGCTGCGCTATCGTCGGTCGCGCCAGGGACGGTATCGGTGGCGTATCGGTTTTCTGTAAACATCGCGAGGAGACGATTAAGCTTCTCTCGGATGCTCGCGCCCTTGTCCTCGTTTGAAATCAATGAAAGACCCATTTAGCTATCCTTCCATGATGCTGTGTCGTCCCAAGCACCAGCATCGTTCCATGCACCGGTCGCTAGAAGCCAAACCAGCACGGGCTGCACCAAAGCAGCGACAATTCCCCGGCCGAGAGCCAACGAACGCGACGTGATTTCCCCTGCCATTAGAATACTTTCCTTGTTTGATGAGTGATGTTCATGGGCGGAAATCCATTGAGAGGAGGGTGGTCCGAAGTGGGTTGGGCGGCAGTTGTAGACTTCCACCCGGCGTCAGGTCTGTGAGTAAGGCAGTTGAACCGTTGCTGTAGGTCAGCGTGCATTGAGATGCCACGGCAGGGACAGTATCGGTAATCACGTCAGCAGCCCGTGTGACAGCACTTCCCGCAGTCACAGCATGAGATCGTGGCAACGAACTTGGCGGCTCCAACTGATGAAAACCCTGAAACCGTGTCGCGTTATCAACGGAGGTCAGGCTGCCATCGCCAGCAGCGGATGAGATCCTCACTCGGCGCGTTGTGGTTGAACCATTGGGAAGATATCCGCCGAAGAAAACGAACCGCCCACCGCTTAGCGGTATCATTCCCGGGAACACCATCCAGCCGCCTCCCGATGTGCTGAGGGTTCCGACCGTGCCCGTTGCCAGATTGGCCCAGCAATTTCCGAACTCGCCACCGCCGCCTTCGTCAATTCGTATTCGGCACCAGTTGTGGTTCCCTCGTTTTAGAACCACGCTGAAAAGGAATGCGGCTCCGGCCGTGACGCCAGTGACGGTTTGAAGGACTTCAGAAGAGCCCACGCCTTCAGTAACGAGTTGCGTTCCATCGTCTTGCGTCTCGCCAATAAGCGTGTTGCTCTTGTTCCAGGCCTGAGTGAGATCGGTAGACCTGAGCAGCCTGTTTGAGCCGGATGGCTCGACCAGCAACCCTGCGCCATTCCTGCGAGGCTGATTAGGCGCAAAGACCGCCAACATGTCTAAATCAAACCCGGCGCTGGCGCGTGACGCCACCAGTCCCTCCAAGCTCGACGAGAGGACGCCCCCAGACATGTAAGCGCGGTTCTGCTGAAAATCTCGATATCCGGCTGAACCAACAGGCACCCACGCGGGCGGTAACGAAACGATACCCCGACCTCGCGCGAGAGAGTTTGTGGTAACTTCTCCAGCCATCGCAAATGCCCGTTATGATAGCGCGAAGAACGTGCCGACAGCCGTGCCCAGAACCGTTTTCGTGACGGCAAGCGGCAAGATAACCGGTGGCCCAGCGATGAAATTCAGTTGCATAGTCGTGCCACCGACCGTGAGCGTCGCCGTGCCGGACGTCGTAATGTTGGCAAGGAACGCTCTCCCGGCTGCACGAGCGGTGTTGTCGACGTAAGCGCCTGCGGCGGTGTAGCCGGTACTTGCTTTGTCGAGAGCGTCCTTGTCTTCTAGGCTGAGCGTCACAGGGACGCCGTTTGAAGCTGACGCACGGCCAGAGGGCAGCGGCGCGGCGGGGTTGCCGGAGGAATCAAGCGTTACGGAAACAACAACCGGCGCACCTGCTTCTTCGCCGCCGGCGCCCTGGTAAACGACGGTGTCGAATTTCTTGTTAAGGCTCATGATGTGACCTTTCTTCTTCGATTAAGAATGTTGAGGAAATTTCTGACCGGGAGACGGCCAAGACAAGGCGTTTGCAGCCGCTTGCGCTTCTTCAATAGTTTCAGAGGATTCGATCGCTGCCTTCGTGGCCAGTCTTGCGGCTTCGATAGCAGCGCTGATAATCTGCCATTGCGAGTAGGCCGCATGAACTACTTGGGCAACCTCCTGCATCGTCGGCGCTGTGATGCCCACCTCTGCGGATAAAAGCGGATAGCCTGAAGCATCTGGATTGGTAGCCGCGATATAGCGGGAAGCCTCGTCCGCCTTTCGCATGTAGGTCATTGCCTGACCGGCTCCTTGTGTGATGTACTTCCGCCGCTCCGCCTCGGCCGTGTCATCAATGCTGGCTTTCAGCCTCGCTTTGAGATCCGCAAGGCTTTCGCTTGAGGGCTCCGGCGTCCACTCTTCTTCGTGGTTTTCGCCATTTAAAGCGTTGAACACTGTTTGCATCATGTCGCTGTCTCCCATTCCGCCCAGACAGTCCCGGCGGTCATTGGAGATGTTCCCTGTATCGTTGTAAGCTGAATGCGATCAAAATCGCCGGGCATGACAATTGAACCTGATTGCCACATGCCAAAGTGGTATCCTCCTGGAGTTGCGTAGAACTGTCCCGTGTAAAGCCACTCACTGGTACCGGGCACTTGCGTGAATGTTATTTGCCCGTTGAGGACTGCCATAGCGCTGTTAGACGCATTCATATCGATGGCTGTGCCATCTGTCGGCAACGCCGCATAACCGGTTTGTTGAGCGATTACCATATAACCACCAGAATAACCGCTAGTCAGTGCCCCGGCAGGGGTTCCAACGCGTATCCGTGGCGTTCCTTGCGGGCTCCCAAATGTCACCCCACGAACGTTGAAGGTGATCCTGCTAACCCCCGAAGGGATACCGGTGTAAAGAAGAGAATTCCCGACCGAGATAGAAACCTTAGCGCCCTTCTTCAAACCGAACGAACTCACAGAGTTTTGTAATACCTGAATATTGTTCAGCAACGCCGCGAGATCGGCCGTGCCTGGTATCAGGTCTGCGGCATAAGCCTTTATCCAATAGGTGAAGGTTTTGTTGATCGGTCGGGTTTCACCGGTCCTCATTGGCAGGATAGGAACACCCGTCGTATACACGGCTGTGATCGCCGTCCCATTGTCATCGTCTGCTCTGGTCCCCTCCCATGCTGGGACGGGCGAAATCACTTTAAATCTGACGCGCGATTGCGTCGGATCGATCGCTGCATAGAGGTCCTGTGTAGATTGCGCCTGTGTAGAGCCAGACGAACGCCCGCTATCCACCACCTGCCCAGACCGCCAGCCACGCGGGAAATATCCGCCCATATCTTCAATGATTGGGTCGCCATTGCCGTTGACGGCCGCGCCGTTGGCGAGAAGGAACGCGCGAAGTTGAGGATAAGCGGACGTGCAGGGCGCGCCGTTGTGCAGAAGGAAGCCAGGCGGCGGCGTATTGCCGTTACCCTGCACCATTATCGTGGCGCCGATCGGCACGCCGAAGACTTCCTGCAGCTTAGCAAAAGTTTGCTTCTTAATCTTCCAGCTGTCGCCGCTATCGGCAAAACCGAATTCGTCAGCGAGAGAGGGCAAGGCTTTCAAGGGCGCTTCATGCACCGCGCCGGACCATCCAGCAATCACGGAATTCCAGATCGCAAAGGTCTTACGGTACCAATGAAAAGCTGAGAAAAGACCTGGAGAAGGCACAACTTCCTGATCTTCCGGCGCATTGGCCCATCGGCCAGCCAGCGTCGCGGAGCCCAAAGCATCCGACGCACTATCTGCGGAATATTCGGCAAACTGGCCTGCCTCATCACGGCTTGTCCTCGCAGCCTGCGAATAACCCTGCGCAGCCGCAATCTGCGTCATGGAGGGTTTTTCCTGCCCAGGCTCAACGGTCAGCGATCGCTCCGTCGTCTCTTTCACCGATTGGATCTGCATCACCATTTGGTCTAGGCGGCGCTCCACCACCTCTGGATAATAGGCTCCCTGGTTTTCCAGCGACGTCTCCTGCGTCAGCGGCAACCGCCGAACGAGCGTCAGCGTCTGACCGGCAAGAAGCGGTGTCGTCTTGATGACGTCGCCGCCGGTCTCGCTGCCGACGCCGGTGACACTATAATCGCCATTGTCGAGAGAGAGATCGGACACGTCGCCGGACGCCGAAATCAGCACGGCGCGGATGTGCTTGGCATCGAGTATCTTGAAACTATAGGGAAAAGTCGTCGTCGTGCCGTTGCCATAGAATGGCCCGGCGACGCTGACTTCGCTTGAAACCGTCATTGTTCACTCCATAGAAAAAGCGCCCTGAAGGCGCTTGTCAGTGTGGGCTGTGTGGGCATAAAATCGAAATGATCCGCCCAATATCGCCGCGGCGTAGGGAATACCGGATCTCCGCCATCATTTCGGACGTTGGGATTGATGGCTCTAGTCATACCGAGGCAACCACTTGCGGCGGATTATCCGCAACAGCATCGGCTCGAAAATCGGTATCGATTTTCGCATAAAGCACGATACGCAAATTCAAGTTTGGGCGTGGTTCCCGCGAGCACGCACAACTCTATCGACATTGCTCTTAGAGCGGCGCCTGAAGTTGAACTGGCTCACTTCGTGGTGCCCCACCACCCGACACAGGCGAGGCCTCGTCAAGCGCAAGGATCGGATCAAAGTCTTCCGTATCACCGAACCCTGCTACCTTGGCCAGGCGATCGCGGGAGATACCGAGCACCATAGCAAGCGCCGCCAATCCGTCACCCTCCGTGGCGTCAACGCTTTTCAAGCTGCGGTTGCTTCGGGAGGCGTCATTCCAGTTTTTCAGGAAAGCGTCGAAGGCTTGGTCCGAAACCGGCGCCATCCCCGCGCCTCCCTCAGCCTGGTCGCCCAGAAAAAACCCGGCCAGTTCCCCGGGCGCGCTTCCATCCCCCGCCAACCCGCCTTTCCCAGCCTCGATAATCACCCTTGCCAGAACCGCCGGAAGAGCAATCCCTGCCAGATAGATGGCAAACAGGCGCGGTGCGCCCATGTATCCGAAGCTCTGCATGATGGGCTGAAGATCTCCACCCGAGATTTTGGCTTGGCCATTGAAATAGCTGTAGAACAGCGTGAACAGGCGGGCGAAAGCAGTCCCGGTCTCTGTCGCGAAAGGGCTTTCCATACCGTGGATAACGAGACCGTCCGCCGCCGCCACAGCCTTTTCCTGCGCCAAGCCTTGCTCGATTGTCTCGTCATAGGCGGCATGCCAGAGAACAAGCTCAAGGGCACTCCGCGTCCCCCGCAGCAAAATGTCGCCGTAGATGCCGGCCTTCTCGCTGATTAAGCCGCGATCACTCGGCTTGAGGATCGCATCCTGAACACGTCTCTCCATCTCCCGGCTGCCACGCGTCATCCGCGCTTGCATCACGGAAGACAACCGCGCCGCCTCGTCTCGCATGGCTGCGCCCTCACCCTTTCTACCGAAGCGAAGCAGCGCCGCCTCCAGACGGCCGGACGACACGTCGCCCAGCATGGAAGAGTGGGAGCATGCCGCGGCGGTCGCGCTGACGATATCGAGCATCATGCTGCGAACCCCCGCAAGCCCACGGATTGCCCGCACCCCATGAGACAACGCCCGCCCCTCTGCCGTTGTTGGCTGCACCTCAGCCACCGGCTGGCGAACCATGCGCAGCCAAGGCGCTATCATCGTGTCGATCATATCGGGCGAGATCTCTTCCAGTACCACCAGAATTTCCGGCCTGTTCACGATCCGCCCAATCTGCTGCACCACGGGTTCGAGATGGATGAATCTCAAGAGTTGATCCATATGCGCCGCAAGCATCGAACACTCCAGGTCCAGCGGCCGCGCGTCTTTCGCCTCACCCTGTCGGGTAAAGGCAGGAGCAATGGTCGGAAACATCTCCGCCGGGTTCCGCCCGCCATTATCCACACCAGCTCCTTGTTCGAACACCGCCGGCACGAAACCGCCGGCATAGGTGCCGAACGGCGTCTTGAGGGCGGCAGGCACCACCTCCCTGAAAGAGAAGCCGCAGATCTTGCGGTGCGCCTCCTGCCCTGGGCGCTTCAGCCTCTCCATCACATCCCAGATGGCCTGCGCCGCATCATAGTCCGCTTTGGCCAAAATGCCTTCGCGCCACATCCTTGCAAGAAAGCGCTCCCATCCGGCCTGCCAGCCACGCCCGGCTAGAAGCTTGCGTTTATTGCTGTCATTGCCGGTGTGCAAAAGCGCATGAAACAGCTGCCCCTTGTTCTCAAATGTATATCCAAGCTCCGGGGCGCCGATCGCCGGCCCCAGAAGTTCGGCCTGGCGCTGCTCGATAATGGCGTGAAGCGCGCGGAGATGAGCAGCCCTGTCTTGCTTGTAGCGCTCAAACGCCTGCCGCACCGGCTCGACGATGAAACGCGAACAGAGCCCCGCCTCGCCCCCATCCATATCCTGTGCCCAGAGCTCAACCGGCCGCTGGGCCGCCTCAACGGAAAGTGGCGTCACGGCCCCCACTCCAAGCGCCTTCAGCCTGCCTCGCAGATCCGCGTTCTGGCCCTCGCTGCGCTCCGCCATAGCCGCCAAAACCGAGCCAAGAACAGTGTCCAGATCATGCCGCTCGCCATCGATCTCGATGCTCCTTGCGCTCCGGCCAACCTCCGTGACATTGTCGATCGCATCGTGAACGGCAGCGAATTCCGAAACGGTCAGATCGCCAAACACCTTTTCATCGGCGTTGGCGTAAACCTCCGTCGCCTGTGAAAGCACGTCATAGGACAAGATCGTCCTCCTTCATTTGCTCAAGCCAGCCATCCAAGTCGAACCGGACAGGTTTGCTCGCCAGGCCAAATTTTGCGGCAAGCGCACGCACGGCTTGGCTATGATCCGCCTCAGCGCCGCCCGCCCGCTCGTCATCCATCGCATCCAAGGTCGCCATGCGGTCGATCAGCGCCTCAAGCTCGTCTGCCTTGGCAGAGGCCGCCATATAGAAATGGCACGCCATCAGCTGTCGCCGTTTCGCCTCCGCCGCTTGGCTCAGATCATCCTTGGCAAAGGCCTCCGCCGCCTCGGCGGCGCCCTTGCGCTCGGCCGCAAGGTGGCGGTCGGAATCCGTCGCGCTGGACACTTTCAGCGCGCTGAACAGCCGGTGGACATTGCCCTCCAACTCGTAACGCGTCGTCACTTCGCCGCCCGAAAGCTGGCTCAGCGCATTCAGCTCCGCCAGCAGAAACGCGCGCCGCTTGTCCCCATGCAGCGCCTTCAGCGCCTCTTCTTCCAACTGGCCATCCAGCAAAAGATCGCCATGACGCTCAACCATCGTCCGCTCGGTCAGAAGCTCGATGGCAAGTTCGATAGGACGCGCCCGCACCAGCGCCTGCAGAAACGTCCGGCCACTATCAAACCCATACATGCCGGCGGCAATGTCGGGGTGAATGCCCTCACGTCCGGCAAAGGCATGGGCATGGTCCAGCTCGTCCTCACCTCCATCCGGCTTGGAAGAAAGAGGCTTCAAACCAAAGTCCCGCTCCAGAATATCCCGGTCGAGCTTGATCCGCCCCACCGGCTTGTCATCGAAATCGGTGCCGAAGCGCAATGTCTGAATGGCCTGATAGATCGGCACGGCCTGCAAGCTCCGCGTCGATATCGCCTTCACCGTCTCGCGCTCCTTGCGATACCAACCCTGGCGCGCGAGAAAGATCGGCTTCATCACCTGACGCCGCAGTTTTTGATGCGCCTCATCATCCGCCGCTTCATGAAGCCGACGCAAGCGCCGGTGCTCATCCGCGGAAAGCCCCGCCGTCTTCCCGCCCGTAAACAGCATGCCCGCAGACATGTCGTCGCGCGCCTCTTCGATTGCCGCATGTGTTGCCAGCATCCGCAAAAGCACGTCGCGAATGTCAGGAGAAAGCGTCAAATCAAGATCGCGCAATGCTCCATAGACATGCAGAAGCCACTCGGCGAAATGCTCGAAAACAGTGCGAAGAGCCACCGAAGGCGCCTCACCCTCCAGCAGATACATCTCGAAGGCCTGGGCAAACTGCGCGTGGATCGCACTTTCGTCAGCACCAGAAACCTCCCGCCCCCAGTCGCGCAGGGTCTCACCCATCTCCTGCACATCGGCGTCCGTCCGGCCAATTTCAGGAAGCGTTTCCAGAAAATACCGGCTCGTCCCGCGAAGAAAGGCGGCAAGCTCAGCACTTTCAAAAAGCCGAATGAGGGATGGGTTTTTATCGGGTTCAACAGTATCCATCGAATCCCTCCTTGGATTTATCGTCCGTTACGGTTCAGCGTTTTTCGACGGTCTGACCAAGGCGTCTCTGTCGGAACTGCGGGACCTTGCCTGTTGAAAATCTCAGGTGAAGGACTAGGCGATTCCAGCCGGCCGGCAGGTGCGGTGGATGACTGCAGCACCCTTTTGAAACGCTCCATAGGCATACTAGCTGCAGCCGTGGATGGGGGGATTGGCGCAGACGGTGCTTGCGTGCTTTGCCGATTGCTGTGGTCATTCTCACTATGGGCAGGAGCCGCAGCCGTCTGCGCGTTAAGACCATCTTGCCGGTTGGAAGGAGCACCGGCGGCTTTTCCCGGAACCCCGTTCAAAGCAGAAATTTGTCCTTCACCGACTAAGGAAGCATTGTTAGGGGGATTATCCTTGGAATAGTCTTCCCTTGTCTGACCATTTTTGGCAGATCTAACCCCGCGCGTTGCATCCAGCGCCACAGCACCATACTGCGCCTGCTCCGGAGAGACACCAGAAGCCTGCAGACGCTGAGCGTCCTGCTGACGCTCTTGGTTCGCAATGGTTTGGTTTTTCTCCTGAACTGCCCCCGCAGTCTCTGCGTCACTTTTTGCCTGGGCAGTCAACTTGCTCTCGTTCGCCATAAACTCTTGACCTTCGGCAGGTGTCTTACCGTTGAGGTCGAAACGCATATGTGAGCGCAACGAGACATCGTACTTACTCCCAGCCAGGCTTGCAGCGTACGTTCCGACTGGAAGTTTGATGTCCCCATTGCTTGACAATGCCAAGCTAAACTCAGCCTTGTCCATACCGGGAAGACTCTCGATCACCTTATTCGGGTCATCGCCAAACCTGCGGACAATCTCGTTGAACTTGTCGCCACGAATATAGATCGTCTCTATCGGCGTACCTTTAGTAGCCTTGTTGACGTAATCTCTGAACGCGTCGGGGTCATTGGAACGGACATTGGAAGACGTGGCCTGCTCAGAGATTTCAGCTATAGAGCGCTGAGTTAACTCGGCTTGCTGAGATTGCTTTCCGCTTTCGCCGGTCTTTCCCAGAGTTCCACCGTAGGCTTTTTTTGTTCCCAGCGTGACTAAGCCCTCCGAGAAGCCCATGAGGAAGGCCTGCCCTACGCCCGAGGACAACTCCTTATTCGGGGCGTACAGTTTTTGTGCAATGTAGTTCTGAGCGAACTCTTTGCCGGCCTCCTTAGACCCACCAATTCCTGCCTCCACGGCAACATCGCGAAGTTGTCCACGGAGAGTGGGGCCACCGGAAAACATTCTAACGACTTTGCCGCCCGGAAAAATATCGAACGCAGTTGCTCCGAGGCCTGCAAATGCGGCATTCGTTTGGGTATGTTCATTCGCTTTAGCCATCCGCGCGTTTACAGTGCTTTTCCCAGCATTCACCGCCGCCTGAAACATTATTCCCGCAGTAGGGTTGACGACGGTAATGGCAGCGGCAGGCAAGGTGGAACCCACCTGTTTTCCAAGTGTTCGCCCGAAGCTATTCTCGAAGCCTGGCGTGGCAGGAAGCATCTTATCGCCGTAGTCCTGCATGCTCTTGCCAGCATCCTGCAAACCCTTGGCCAGAGTAGGCTCAAAGATCTTTCGCACATCCGCCTCTGACATGCTGCCGGATTCTACCTCTGAAAGAATATTATGGCCAAAAGCCGGGTTGATTCGCCCCTGATGCGAAATGTCGTATCGCAACTGCGCCCGTTCTTCGGGGGATGCAGATCCGGCTCTAGCTATGCGATCCACAATTGGAGAGGGATCAGATTGGGCCATCAGCTGTCCGACACCCTCTGCGGCAATACCTGATTCTGAAACCACAGCACCCGGCACCGCCTTAAAAAATTCGAGCACGTTTCCCGACACGTTGCCGCGTGAAAATTGCTCCCACCATGAAAGTGCCCTCAGATCGTCTTTTGCGAGATACGCATTTTCAGGGGTTTCAACCCATGTACACAGTAGCGGATTCTGCTGTAGAATTGACTCGTTTTGCTGCTGGGACAGCTCCTGAATCTCAAGATTTCGCTGTAACTCGACAACGGATCGGGGTGGCGCCAATATGTCAGGTATTTTACGTCCTGGGGCGTGCATGTAATCAAGACCGCCTTGAAGCTGTGCGAGCCGAAAGGCTATATAGCGCACAGAGGGGTCGGGCTCTTCACGCCCTCGTTGTCGATATTCTTCTGGGGACATGGGTATCTCGCTTGAAAAAGATGTTTTTTGCAGCACTCTGCGCGGCGGTCGTAACCAAGCTGATGACGGCGCCGCTTGATTGGGATCCATCTAGATTTTCCCAGAGCCCAGGGCGGTTTCTAGGAGGATGGTTTGGAGCCGTGCTCGCCACATTCGCAGTTGGCGCAATCGTTGGTGCGATCGTCTATTTCATCCGGCGCCGTTCAAATGATCCGTGGAAAGGTGCGCTTGCTGCGGTCATCACCTGCGCGCTTTTCCAAGCATTCGTTGTCGCAGGAAAGATCAACTAGTTTGCGCTTGTTGAGCCGACTTAGCGCGAGTGCTCGGTTATCTCGCCTCGGCTCTCGAGCATGAAGATGATGCACGGCTTAGCCAAAGATTATCACCAATCCTGCGCTGAGTGTGACGAGTGCTCTCGCAACGACGCGAAATCAGGTACCCGACTCCAAGGGCCGCAAGACACAGAGGGCGGACAAGTTCAATCGGTGCCAACTTGTTCCATTGCTTCATCCCGATACTGTTTGTCGATCTCGCCTGGAGTTGGCGCTCTCCCGTACTTTCTCATAAGAGCCTTGTAGATCCGCTTTCGATCCTCGATGCCTATTCTTTCGTATTTAGCAACCACCCTGACCTCAGATCCTTCTGGCCGTAAATCATTATCGAACATGAAGCCCTTACCCACTTGGTCCTCATCATCGTCGATCAATTTCATGGGGGAGAGCCAAGATCTCTTCTCGACGTAGGTCACTTCCATGGTGAGCATGTTGATCATCGTTTGTCTCTCGGCAAAGGTCGGGTATTCACCCTTTCGCTTCACCCATTGATCGATTTCATGCTGGAACCTCGCATTAAAGCGGACGATCTTGCTCGCGTCTCTTATTCCCGCAGCTTTTAGCGTTAGACTCGCTTCTGAAAACGCCTGCTTATAAAAGGTGCCATCGCGTTCATCGGTTATCTCCCGGTTAAGCACCGACATCTGCTTGTCGTGCAAATTCTTCCAGTGCTCACGGGAAAGATTGTTGACGATCTCCGGCACCGTCAGATCCACCTTTAGGAATTGATGCGGCTCGACGGCGCTCTTCATTGAAAGTTCATAGTAGAGATCGAGCTTGGACTTAGCCTCAAGGCTCTTCGCCTCCAGTTCCTTGGCGGCATTGACCGTGTCAGGACCGGCTGCAATCTGGACGTCCAGCGCTACGTCTGAAACCGGCCTCCCATTCATAACAGCCTGAAGAACCTCCATCTTTGCCGATCTGGATTTCTCGATCTCTGCGTTCGAAATCACATTTACTTCATTAGAAAAATGCCTTTTCGTGGATGCTCTGACCTCTTCATCTGCAATTTGATTGATGCGTTTCACTGCCTCTGCCTCGGACAGCATGTTGCTCCGCGCTGCAACCCCGTCGCGCGCCGCAACAAGAGTGCTGCCACCACGTCCGAACGCCTCCGGCGCGGTGGAGGATGGATCGGTCTCATAGGGAAACCGCAGACCATATTGTTCGGCATTGTCGTGAAGCCAGTCGAGAACAGGAGCCGGAGCCTGATCCAGCGGCCTCCCCTCATAGGTCAACTGAATGCTGCGCCCACTGGAAGCGGAAGACGCTAAGGCAACAGAGGCGCGTGATGTCGGGTCTACAAAACTCACCCCCAGTCTCTTGCGAATGTCCTCTGGCGCATCTTCGATAAAAGCCTGGGCATTTTTGGCAAATTCGTTGTCAAGCGGAAGCGCGTCCCCGGGTCGATCGGGCTTTGCCGAGATTGAAACGAGAAACGCTTTCGCCCGCGTTGGTCCTCCGCGTTGCGGTTCTTCCTCCGCCGCACGGTTCACGCCATTTGCGGATGTCTGGCCGGACTGAGCCCTCGCGTCCCCACCCTCTGGAGGGTTGCTGCTATCCCTATCCGTTCCGGCATCAGCGGTTAGATTCTGACCGGGGTCGTCTCGCGTGCCACCATTCTTCCCGGAACCAGTCGCAGCCTTTCCGGGCGAAGCCTTATCCACAGCGCCCGTCACAACATCATCAGTCGCACCGGCGGTTGTCCGTTTCTCCGAAACGATCTCTAGGGCAATCTGTTTGCCCTTCTCGTCGATTGCCAAGGGCCTGATCTTGTTCTCCAGGTCCGCCCGCGCCTTCGGGTCCACCTGGGCACTGTTGGCCTTCAGATACTCCATTGCCGCGGTCGCGCCACCAGGCTTTCCAGCCATCGTCATGGCGACCCCGGTGTGAAGTCCCGTCACGAAGTCCATGGACTTGGCCACGATTACCTCCGGCGTCCAGCCGTTCAGCTTACCGAGACTGTAAATTTCGTTGACGCCGGACGCCACGGCGGAATTGATCTGCTCAGGCTTGTTGTACCCGGCGATCGCCTGGTCCTTGGCAAGAGAAAGCCTGCCTTCAGCGGCCTTGCCCACCCACTCCTTCTGTCCCTGCGCCCTGTGCTTGATGGCAGCTTCCAGGCCGGTCGTCACCACAGGAGCGACCATCGCCTCATATCTTCCCGCCGCCAGCGGATCTTTCGGCTCAAAGGTCTTTTGAAGCTTGGCAAGCGCCTCTTCATAGCCGGGATAGCCTTCGACAGCGCTTTGGCCACTCGTGTTGAGATAACCGTTTTCGCCATGCTCCAGCGCAAGCTTTGCCCGCTCGAAGGCAGTCTTGCTGTCCTTGGCGGTCGTGTCGGCCTGAAGGTCGCGCAGCTTGCTGGCAGCCTCGGCCATTTTGCCAAGTCCTTCGCCAAGAGACTGCATGCCCCTACCCACCTGCGCACCAAAATCATTCTCCGAGGCCTTCACCGTCAGTGGCTGTTGGAGGATTGGCCGCGGGGCAACGCTGCCCTGATAAACAGGCACGGCAGCCTGGCGAAAATATTGTCTGACCGGAACCTCAGCCATGGCTCACTCCATAAAAAAGGCGCCCCGAAGAACGCCTGGTAACATCTAATCTCGTTATTTTGTCAGAGCAGGCTGCAGCCAATGGCCTAGCCCTCACCCGCGGCAGGTCTGCGCGTCCTCACCTGTGAGAACACACGCCTAAGCATGTCGCGCAAAAGTGGTCACCGGTTTTGCGATAACGACATGCGACAAGACAAAGATCTAAAGCGTATGAGCGAATCTGAAAGATCGCGACGCACGTTTGGCTCGAAGAAACGACTCGACAGCCTTTTCAACTCCTGCGCAAATATCCAGGTCTCAAACCAATATCGCATTCGAACAGCAGGCCCGCTCATGAAACTGGCAATCGCCGCCCTTCTTCTGGCCTGCATGCCTTTTGCAGCTTCAGCAGAGGACGCCTTCTCGAAGGATACCATCCTGTGGGGCACATTCGGTGAATGGGGCGTTCGTGTCGATACGACCGCCGGCAATGCTTGTTATTTGGGTCGTGTGTACGACGCGGACGTCGTGCTTCGGTTTGGGCGCTACAGCAAGCAGGGCAACTCCGGCCTGTATTTTTCGGTCAACAATCCAAAGTGGAAGTCGCTCAAGCATGGGCAAGAGTATCTCATCGACCTTCAGTTTGGGGATAATGATCCTTGGTCCGCAAGCGCTATGGGAGTCGTGGAGGACGACGATGTAACACGCTCGCTCTTGGTCTCCGGTGCAGATGAAAAGTTCCTCGAAGAGTTCGAGACAAGCGACACAGCCAAAGTTTACTATGATGACAAGGAAATCATCAACCTGTCGCTCAAGGGCGTCACCAAGGCCGTGAGCGAGATGAACGCCTGCCAGAAGAAGACCGACGAGGTTTTGAAGAAACTAAACCCGAAGCCTGAAGAGGCTGAACCTTTCGCCAAAAAATCTCCTGTCGGAGCAGTGGACCATCCGCGCGAGCTGTAACGGCGATGGACTGCGCCACCGCTGAGGACAAGCGGCAGCTTTCGAACTCGATGATAGAAGCAACGCAGACTAGGCAGACAAATGCCGCCACCAATGAGAAACCAGTGATTTTTCAATCGATATTGTCTGGGAAAGCGGTTTTGCTCGGGACCGCACAAACGGCCATTGCACTCGCATTCCTCGCATGCTTGCCAACCACCACACGTGCAGAGACCGAATTGTGGGGACAGGTCGGCGAATGGTCCGTTTTCAATGATCGTCGAGCGACGCACGGTTGCTCGATGTACAGGTCGTTTGGCACAGACGCCTCCATCACCCTCGGCGTCTTACCCCTGGCAGAAGCGCGAGGCGTTTACTTCTCGGTGACACACAACAAATGGACTGTACTTAAACCCAGCAAGAACCTCGATGTGCGTCTTCAGTTCGGTTCATCGGCGCCTATAAAGGCGAAAGCCGATTTCATGGACGATAGCCAGATGCTATTTATTGTGGTGCCGCAGGATACTCAACTTTTCGAAGAGTTCGCAAAGAATAAGGTGCTTCACGTCAAACCCGTAAGCGGAGCGGCCATTGCATTGAAGTTCGATCGCGCTGCCGAGGCGATTTCTGCAATGCTTGACTGCTTGGCAATGGTTACGGAAGACCTTAAAAGCTCGCCGGAAGAGTTTGGTGATCCATTCGCCAAGACGCCAGAGACTGCGACACCGGATGATCCATTCGCCAAGACGCCAGCGGAGAGCACCACGGAGGATCCTTTTGCCAAGCCGCCGGCAACAAGCGCAACGGATGACCCATTCGCGCCCAAACCATGAACCAGCTTAGCGTCAATAGCGGCGGTGCACCGAGCACGATCTCACCGACACGGCGAAACGCCTGGACAGACATTTCAACCCGTGTGCAAATGAATGACCTTCAACCTGGTTCTGATCAACAAGTCCCGCATGAAACAGACAATTGCCGCTTTTCTTGTCGTCCTCGCGCCATTTGTTGCTGTCGCAGAGGACGCGCCCCCGAAAGACTCCACCGTCTGGGGCACCTTCGGTGGCTGGCACGTCTTTATGGACCCTACTCGCGGAAATGCTTGTTACGTGGCCCGCATTTACGGTGAGGGCGTCGTAATGCGATTTGGACGCTTTCGTCAAAAGGACGGCTCTGGACTATACTTGTCCGTCAATAACCCAAGATGGAAATCTCTGAAGGATGATGAGAGATATGCCTTGGAAGTTCAGCTTGGCGATTATGGAATCTGGAAGACGAACGCATCGGCAACAGTGGAGGATGATTTCAACCGCAGTCTCTTGATCGCCACAGATAATGAGATGTTCCTCGAACACTTCCAGACTAGCGACACCGCCACGCTCTTCTACGACGGCAGACAGATCGCTAACCTCTCTTTGAGAGGCGTCGCCAAGGCGATAGCCGAGATGAACGCCTGCCAGAAAAAGACTGACGAGATTTTGAAAGCCCGAAAACCAAAGTCACAGGAAGCCGATCCCTTCGCCAAGGACCCCTCCGTAGAACCATCAGACGATCCCCAAAAATTGTAACACTTGCTGTCTTTGCCCTTATGTCGAGGTCTGATGCACCTGCGGACGACCCCGGGGTCGGGAGGTCAGCCCCTCGACGCTGGCCTCAACACAATCTGACCGGCCAATTAGCCCGATGGACATTGATCTAACGGACGAAAGTATCCTCTCTGCAACCCATCGGGCGCACCCCGTTTCCAAGGCAAAACCACTCGACACGCATTTCGACTCATGCACAAATGCGCAAGTCTCACCACCTTGCCGATAGCCAACATAAAGCAGGCCTTCACATGAAACAGGCAATCGCCGCCCTCCTCCTGGCCTGCATGCCTTTCGCCGCCGCCGCGCAGAACGCACCGGAGATAAAAGACCCGGTCCTTTGGGGCAAATTCGGCACTTGGAGGGTTCAGATGCAACCGAACCTCGACAATACTTGTGTCGTCATGTCTGTGTTTGAAACCGGTCATGAACTGATGTTTTGGCGCTATTTCAAAAAGGGAAAGCCAGGCTTTTTTCTCTCTGTTGGGAATGAAAAATGGAAATCGCTGGTCCACAAGAAAGTCTATTCCGTCAACTTCGAATTCGATGAGGGCATAAACTGGGATGTAGAGACTACAGCCTACGTTCAAGGATCCAACCGTAGACTTATGATGAAATCGAGTTTGCAGGACTTTCTCGACGGGTTCAAGTCCAGCAAAATCGTCAAGATGTTCTATGAGAAGAAGGAGATAGCCCACCTTTCCCTAAGTGGCGTCGAAGAGGCTATAGAAGAAATGGATGCCTGTCAGAAGACGACCGACGAATTCTTCAAAATCTCCAGAATGGAGCCCGACACGTCCGATCCCTTCGCCAGGAAATCTTCCACGCAAGCCTCGGACGACCCCTTCAAACCGTGATTGAGATAGCAGTAGCGTCGATGTGCAGTCGATAAGAGCGATGGTCGAACAGAGCCGTCACAACCGCATCCGGCACAATAACCATCCAGCATGATCAGGCAAACGACATGGACAGGCTCTTGAAACACACCCTCCTCGCCGCTTGCCTTTCCTGCATGCCGTTCAGCGCCTACGCCGATCCGGTCGAGTGGGGAACCTTTGGCAAGTGGTCGGTCAATGTTGAGCCAGATCTCGGCTTCGGCTGCTACGTGTCGCGCCTTTATGAAGACCGCACGATCCTGCACGTCGGTTTCGCTATGCTTCCTGGCAACGCCGGATTTTACGTCCTTCTCAGAAACGACAAGTGGAAGTCCCTGAAAGACGACAAGGCCTATGCGCTCCATCTTTCCTTTGATTCCAAGAAAGCCTTGGAGCTAGAAGCAACTGGCTCAAGCTCATCGCACGGATTGAGCATCGTCACAAAAATGGCGAAGCTCATGGCCCAGTTTGAAACGAGCAGCCAATTGCTTGTGACCTATGACGGAAAGGAGGTTGCGGACCTTCGGCTCGACGGAGCGAAGACGGCCTTCTCACAAATGCGCGCCTGCCAGGACGAGACTGAAAAAATGCTCCGCAACAGCGCCGAAGATGCAAAGCAGCAAGACCCCTTCGCCAAGACGCCTTGACGGCTGAAGGGCTTCGAAAAGCCCCGACCAACAATGGGCGCTCATCACGTCCCCGATTTCGCCTTGAACAATGGACTATCGCCAAACGTCTTGCTCGCTCCGGTCAGCAGCGTGCCGAGCGCTTTCAGGTTGCCGCCCTTGCGGGTGTTCTTGGCATTCGCCCGCGCAAGGCTGGCCTCCGCCCGGCCATTGGCCGCCGCCACGTCGAAGTCATAGGCCTCGTTTGCGGCGTTGCGGCGAATGGTCAGCGCGTCGATCTCGCCAAGCGTTGCGGTATCGACCAACAGATCAAGCGGAGAGCCGAATGTCAGGTCCACGCCATTGGCGGCCATGGCTGCCCTTTGCTGGCCGGTAATCTGCGCGGTCTCCTGGCGCTTCTTCTGCTCTTCCAGCTTGCCGCGGTCCAGTGCGTCACGCGCCCGCCTCTCGGAAAGCCGCACATTCATGTCCGTGACTTTCGCGTTATATTCGGATGCGGCGGCACTTGCCTCCGCCTCCTGTTTTGCGCCGGCCGCACCAATCACGGTCGAGGCGGCGCCAAGGATCAGACCAAAATCACACATGCCTCAAGCCTTCATCTCAAAAATACGAAAAGGGCGCTGCTCATAGCCAAAAGGCTGCGGATCGGAAAGCGTAAAGCCCAGCCATTGCAGCCACCGTTTGGAAACCGCATTCCGGTCATCAACGACATTCTGCAGCAGCGTGTAGCGCTGCCGCATCTCGGCCACCCAGTGGAGAGAGCCACGCAGAAAATCGCGCGCATGCCGCTCCAGCGCATCGGTGCCCAGCAGCCACGGCGCACCGGTCCGGGCCAGAATATTCGTCGTGCCGCAGCCGAACATCAGCTCCGGCACATCATCAAACAACACGGTATGGGCAAAGTCGGACCGCTCCAGCGAGTGCAAAAGCGCAGAGGCCGGTCCGCGTCCCACGGCGGCGAACACCTCCTCGCGGTCGGCCTCACGCATCCGCGGCGCAATCACATCGACATGGTCGGTGCTCGCCTCGATCACCCGAACCGTCACGCTGCCACCCTGAGATCCGGCATGATGGCCAGAACCGTCATCGGCAGCGGATCGAACTGCTTGATGATCATCGTCCCACCCTTCGTCCAGTCTGCCGTCGGCGTCAGTTCCACATCGCCAGTCGCAAGGCGGATCGCCTCGCTCCAGTTCTCGAACTCACGCTGCTTCAGCTCCACCAGCGCATCCTCGGCAGGCCCGGCCCAGATGCCGCGGGTCTTTTCCACCCTGAGCGTGATATTGGCGATCGCCTTGTTCCTCGCCTGCACCGTGCCAAGCTCGCCCACGTTGCCAAGATCGACATCGAGCGTCCTCAGCTCCGCCTCGTAAGGCAGGCCGACATGCACTTTTGAGGCGGCAATCGGCAGCGTCACCGTGCCATTCGTCACCACCAGATCCCGCACCACATTGCCATCCGCCAGCGCCACCAGCACCTTGCCCTCCAGGTGGTGAAGCCCGCGCATCGTCTTCGTCGGCGCGCCCTCATAGGAAAGCCCGCTATCGACGAAGAACGCATCTTCGGACATCGCAAAGAGGCGAGAATGCATGCGCTCGATGTAACGCTGCGACTTGCCATCCACCGTGCGGCGAATGACGAAATAGACCGCGTCCTCGTCGCCCTCGGCCACCACATTCACCGCCTCGAACTGACCGTCCGTCTCATGCCGCGTCCAGGCCCACACCTCATGCTCGCGCATATAGGTCAGGCTCACGCATTGGCCATTGTCCAGCACCACCCAGACGATCGAATAGGGCGACTGCGCAAAGGCCCAGGACACAACCTGCCGGCCTTCGAACAGATGGCGCGACATGATCGTCAGATCCTGGCCAGTGAAATTGTCGTTGGAAAATTCATAGGAATAGTCGCGAATAACCCCGCCCCGCGCCAGTGCAAACAGCATCACGTCGCCCACCGCAATCGGCTGCAACCAGGATGAGCCACGGTTGCTCTGCTTCTTCACCACCATATTGGTCGGTGTCATGATCTCTTCACCGCTACCGGCCACGTTGAACTCGTTGGCGGTGGTGAAGACCGCCATGCCGCGAGACTCGCTGATCGCGCGGATCTGGTTCTTCTCCTTGGAGCGGATGCGCAAGGTGATGGCGTCGCTTGCCTTCACCGGCGAGGCCGCGCCGAAATTCTCATAATTGGCGGATTGCCCGAGCCAAAGCCCCGCCGGCACATTCGCCGTGCCGCCCATGGCCAGCCGCTGCTCGTAGAAATTCACGCAAGCGGGATAATTGCCGGCACTGTCAAACGGATTGTATCCCTCCTGCGGGCCGCTCGCCAGATCCGGCGTGATGTTCTCGTCGGTAAAGCTCGTCGTCTCCGTCTTGCCCACATAGCCATAGCGGCCATTGTCCAGCCGATAGACCACATAGCTTCCTGCCCCAGGCGTCGCTGTCCAGAACAGCGCATTGCGGTTGCCGCGATAGACCATGTCATTGCGCAGCGTCGCAGGCTCGGAGGGCAGGCTTTCTTCTCCCGTCTCATCGGAGATGGCCGCCACCACATATTTCATCTCCTTGCCGTAGACGATCGCACCCGTCACGCCCGTCGGCACCGGCGGCGCGCCGGTTGCGGAGGCTGAGGGGATGGCCGTTCCATCCCCCTGATACTGCGTCTGGTCGATCTCGATTTCCGCAATCGGCGTTTCGGCCAGAATGCCGGTACTGCCATCGGAACGATAGATGCGATAAAGAGCAGCGCCCGTCGAAGCATTCCAGGTCAGTCGCACCCGGCGCCCGTCCTCATTCTCATATTGAACCCCGACGGTGACGCCGGCAGACGCCGCACTTTCCGCGCCCGATGCACTGACTGCCGACACGCGGTAGCCGATATTGGCAACCGAGCCGGTCTTGCGCTTGAAGTACACGGTCCCCTTCACCCCCGTCGGCTTGGCGATCTGCGGCACGAAGGTCAGCGGCGAAAACAGCCAGTTGGCGTCGCCAAGCCTGGAAAGCTTCATCGGCGGATGTGCCTGATGCGTCAGATACATCACATCGTTCTCCTGGGCAAAAACCACGCGCCGCAACTCGTCCGCCGTATAGGGCGAGGCAATCTCGTAGACGCGCCGCGCCGTGCCGCCACCCGCATAGGCCGGCATGCCGAGGGTGGAGAGAGCGACACCCAGCAGGTCCTCCAGCTGATACGTATTGGCCGTGACATTGCGGATGATGAAATTGCGATTGTTCAGCGCGCTCATGCCGGCCACACCGGACAGGAACACCTCATCGCCATTCGCAAAGCCATGCGCTGCGGACGTCACCACGCCATTTGCGGCAATGGAGATACCAGTGATCGCCCTTGCCGCCTCCAGCACCGGGCTCCCGGCGCGATAGACGCGCATCTTCAGATGGGAGAACTCCAGATTATAGGTCTGGTCCGTCTCCGCATCGAAGATGAAGGGGAGCAGAATGGCAAAGCCCGAACCCCGCGTCCGGCCGATGAATTCCAGCCCGCTGCGGTTGGAAGCACCGCCATGCGGGTGAATGAAAATGTTCTTCGCCACCTTGAGACCGGACCGATATTTATCCACATCGACCCGGGCCCACAGCGCCGGGCTCAACTCGCCGGAGGTAAAAGCCGGCTGCATCACGCGCAAAATCGCCATCGCCTCAACCCCGTGCCGTCATCAGCGTGGAACTGTCGGTCCAGCTCGATCGATTTTCATCCGCATCCGCCTCCTTCGCCGCCTCGAAAGACGAGGCCGCAATCTGGTAGGCATCCTTGCGGGTGGACTGGTCGGAGGTCAGCGAAATGGCGATCTTGGCCGACAGCGCCCAGCTCAACGCCTCTTCGAAAAGCGGCGGATAGCGCGCCGGGTCATCGAACTGCCGCACGAATTCCAGCTTCGCCGGAGACTGATCGCAAAAGATCAGCCCTTCGGTCGCATGATAGGCCACATCGTCTGCATCGCCTGGCAAAAGCACGGCCGGCACGATGCGCAGCGGCTTCAAACAATTCTGCGGCCGCGCATAGGCATGGCGCCAGCGCTCAGGGCGCGGATTGGCAACCTCCGCCAGATCGACCATGGTCTTGGCAAATTCCCATTCATAGGATTGCAGCAACCGGTCGCGCGTCAGCGCATAGTGAAGCTTGCAGGTGCGCGCCTCGGTCGATGGCTCGTCTATGTCGGAAATGGTCTTCTTGCCGATATTGGACAGCGCAATGTTGCAGATGCTGGTAACGGATGACATTCGCTTCTCCAAAATAGAAAACCCGACTCTGGATTGAGCCGGGTTCAGGATGCGGTATGCAGCACTCACTTTGGGTCATCCTCGGGCTTGACCCGAGGACCCATCTTTCAAGGGCTTACGGAGGCAGGCCAGTCCTTCAACTGACCGCGACCATCACCCCTGGCTCACCTTGTCCTCAAGTGCCGCGATAATCTCCGCCTTGGTCGAAGGCGTCGCCTCGCCCAGAAGCTTGCGCGCCGCCGCCTTGAAGGTCATGAACTCGACGCCCGGATCGCTCGCCATCTTCACCACATCCGCCGCGGTCTTCTCGGCAGAAGGAACGGGCGCATTGCGCATCAGCCGCTCGATCTCGGCATTCTTTTCGGCAATCTCGGCGCGCAGAGCCTCGATCTCGACATTGTCGACACGGGACGCCTCGGTCCCGTGGCGCTGTGCTTCCGCCCGTTTGCGCGCCGCCGCCTGACGCGCCAGCGCTTCTTCCGGCGAAATCTCGGTCATCCAGAAAGCGGAGAAATGGTTCTCGGTCGCAATCTCGAAAACCTCGCCCTCTTCGCGAAAATGCCCGTAGACACCGGCGCGGGTCGCCATCACGGTCTTAGTCATAATTATTGTCCTCCGAGGCGGCCACCACACCGGCGGTGATCCTGCCCGCCGTCAGCGGACCGGTGGCGACCGTATAGGCAAGACGGGCAAAGCGCTCGTCGGCACCGCGCGGAAAGAACTCCAGCGGAAACACATAGCCGGCCACGAGGGCCGCCTTGGGGATCGCGCCGGAGGTCCAGGCCACACGCGGCGAAGAGAATGCCTCATTGTCGTCGGTCTGCAGATCGACGGTCAGCGTCGCCGCACCGGCGGCAAGCGCCGTCTCCACCATCTGCAGGCGAAGATCGACCTTCTTGCCGCGGCCAAGATCCTTGCGGATCGCAGCAGCTGCACCCACGGGTTTGCCCGATGCGCCGAAGTCGATGACATTGGTGGATACGGTCGAGGCGGTGATCGCCTGCGCATCCGAGAAGAGATTCTGTGCGTCAAAAATCATGGAGTGTCACCTGTTCCAGACCGTCCTCAGACGATCTGCCCTTCTGTTTCGAGAATATTGTCGTCGCGGCGGATCGGATGCCCAAGGAAGGAGACGATCGGCTTGCCCTGGCTCTGGTCGAGCGTCAGGTTCACATTGGTGCGGTTCATTGCCTGCTTGTGCAGGAAGGTCTGCACCGTCTTGCTGGCATAGATCACCGTCTTGCCGTTCGGCTGGTTCGGGTTCTGCAACGCGTAATAACCGTCGATCATCAGGTTGATGAGATCGGCACCGCCGGCTGTCGGGTTGGCGCGCAGATCGGAAATATCGATATTGGCAATACGCGCCACACCGCGCCAGTCGCGCACCGAAAGGCCGATATCCTGCTGGAACTTCTCGCGGTACACATCATAGAGAGAGCCGTCGGGCAGTTCCTTGGTGGTCTTGCCCTTGTCCTCGCGCTGCAGGCCGGCCTTCGATCCTTCCGGATAAAGCAGGTGAACGGAATCCTCACCCCAGGTCACGAACCAGATGGAGGTGTTGTCCGAGCCCGTACCACCGGCGTCAACGATCTGGCGGCCATTGGCGGCGGATTTGGAATTGAAGCGGGCATGCAGGCCGGTAAAACGCTCCGGGTTCACGTCGATATCGCCGTAATAGACGGTGGAGCCCAGCATGTTCGCCATGCCCGCAATATGGGCCTTGGCTTCATTGAGACGAAAGCGCGCCGGGTTCTTGGCGATTTCGACCAGCTTGGCGTCGACTTCGGACCAGTCTTCCAGCATGCCGGTCGCGTCCTTCACCTGCGCCGTCGTGCCCTTGGTCGGCAAAACGCCCTTGTAGAGCTTGCGCCAGGTGGGAATGGGAAGGCCGGTGCGCACCGTCGTCAGATGCGACGAGCCCATGTTGCATTCGAAGATCGGCGCGTCTTCATACATCGCGTTGAACTGCACCAGCATGTCGATGATGGTGGAAATGTCGTCGCCCCAGCCCTGTTTCTTCAGGTCGGAAAGGGTGGGATACATATTGCCGATAGTGGCCATGTGTTAACCTCGTGTCGTTGATGTTGTCGCTCCATACATCGCCTGTTCGGGCGAGGTCGGAGGGGCTGCTGCGGTTTCCGACGATGCGGGCTTGTCATCACTGAGAGCGTTGCCGACACGGGCCAATAGCCGGAAAAGTCCGGGATGGTTGCCAATCCCGATTTCGACGAGATCGCGGCGGAGAGCATCGTCTCCGAACGTCGCGATCACGCGGTTTGCGTTGTTGAGGCTGGTCGAAAGATTGTCGCCGCCAAAGTCCCGGTCGGCGCGGATTTCCTGCTGCCAGTCGGAGGTAATCTTCTGGTGGCGCTCGCTCAGCGCGTCATATTCAAGCTTGCGCTGCTCGGCGATCACGCCGGCCAGACGGCTCGCCTGGCCATTCGTCAGGCCAAGCTCCTTCATCACCGGAGAGGCGCGGTCCAAGAGCGCCCGGTCGAGTTCGATGCCGCAATCGAGCTTGATGTCGTATTCGCCATTTTCAGGCACCAGATCGGCGGCATCGCCAGGCTCGGGAGAAAGGTTCCCACCCTCCCCTTCGCCACCCTCTCGCCCGGCCCCATTCTGGCCGGCGACAAGCGGCTCTGCCGCCCCGTTCAGAAGCGGCGCATCGTCATTGGCGTTGGCATTGTCGCTGCCGCCGCTATCCGGGCTCACGCCCCAATCGGTATGGCCTTCCGGCGCAAAGGTGGCACTATTCATCCACTGTCTCAGCATGCTCTTCCCTCTTGCGCTTTTCCGCGCGTCTGTGGGCCTCGATCATCATCTCGGCATAGGCGGTGGGTTTGATCTGGTTCAGCTGGTCGATGATGGTGACGCCGATGATGCGCCGGCCGATGTGAATGCCGGTCTCGCCATTCACCACATGCGGCGCGCCATAGACGTTGCACTGGCAAAGCACCCACCAGAGAAATTCGCGCGCACGCGGCTCCGCCAGCACGAACTCGGTTGCGAGATCGAGCGCCTGTTCCTGCATTGTTTTGGCTGTCATCCGGCAATTCCAAGCTTGCGCAGCAGTTCCACCGGCCCGCCATGATCGTCGGTGGCGGAAAGCGCCTGTGCGGCTTGCGCACCATCGCGCAGTGCAGGCGCCAGCTTGGCGGCGGCTTCCGTCGCCTGCGCCGCCTGTTGCTGTTGCATCCGCTCGTCGCGGATCGCCTTCACCTTGTCGTCGGAGCGCACGATGGTGGACACCACACCGATCGCATCGCCATATTCGTCGATCGCCTGGTCGACATCGAGCTTGTCCACCGCGTCAGGTCGCGCACCGGCAAGATTGCCGACGAAACTCACCATGCGCTCGATAGAGCCGGTCGAAACCGCAAGCTGCGCCTGGTAGAGCGTCGAGATATTGTCAACATTCAGCTCCTCGCCCTGCAGATCCTGCGGCGCCTCCGGCAACTCGTCGTCATCGTCCAGCTGGTAGAACACCCAGTCCGCCAAGGGCTGGATCAGTTCGTGATGCTGTCGCTCCACCGTCGGCCCCAGCTGCTGAAGCTGCTCTTCCTTGCGCTGCGTCAGCTCGAACTGGTTGCGCGGCTGCACCCCTTCCATCGTGCTGATCGCCATGAAGAGATCGGCGTAAAAGGCCCGGTCCACCCGACGCTTGGCCTCATCGATATCGGCGGCGAGATCGCCCAGCGGCACATTGACCTCGAAGGCACGGCGATAGGCGGCCGTGCCAACACTCTGCTCGTCGACGAAAGTCACGGTGCCGGGCAGCGAGGAATTGCGCTTGTTGCGAAGCGAGGTCGGCGCCACCAGTGGTGGGCGCACCTGATGCTCGATGCCCATGCCCTTCCAGCGCTGCTCGGTCTGCAGCATCTTCACATCCGGCAGTGCATCCATGCCGGGGCATGTGGCGGCATAGACATCTTCGCCCACCACATCCCAACGCGGCGCAATCAGCGGATTGCGGTCGAAGCCGCTCACTTCCAGCATCTTGTCGCGGTCCTGGCCTGCTTCCCAATAGTTGGACATGAAGGGCTTGTTGGCCTTCGTCGGGCGTGCGGGATCGCGGGCGGAACGCGGCTCGATGGCGTTAAACACCTCCACCACCTCGTCGTAATTGCCCCGGTCCCACAGGTTCTTGATGGTGGAGGACACGTTCGACCAGTCCATATCGCGGGAATTGGGCTTTGCCACCCAGCGCCCGACAATCTGCTCCACCGTCATCCACACGCGGCGATAACAGGTATCGACCCGCATGCCATACTGGCTCTGCGCCAGCCAATATTGCCCGACCGGCGGCAAGATGCCGTGCAGGCGCCGCCCGGCGCGCGTCAGGATCAGGCAGAATTGCCCGAACAGAAGCTCGTCGCCATAACCGGAATGAAGACAATTATATATATTCGAGACGGCCAGCCGCTCACGCGCCCGGCGTGTCGCCTCATAAAGATAGTCTTTGACAGGCCCGAACTCACGCAGATCCTTGTCGGTAATGCTGTAGCGCATCCAGGGCCGCGTGGGAGACGTCAGCCCCGCCTGCATGCCCGATTGCGCCACGCGGTGGGCAAGCTTCGGCGAGTTGTCGATGATCTTCTTGTTGCCGTTGATCCCCTTCGGGTCACGGGCATCCCCCTTGCGGTAGCGGCCGGGAACGATGAAATCGTTCAGCTCCTGCCACTGCGCCTCATAGGGGTTGCGCTCCTTCTGCAACGCCTTCAGGCGCCGCTCATGCCGTTCGCGGATCGTATCGGCCATATCAGCCTCCCAATAGGTTTTTCTTGCCGCTCGTATCCAGCGCGCCCACGCCCTGAACCCCGGTCAACATCGTCGACGTCGCCGCCCGCAACCGATCCCGCGTGCGGCGCCCGGCCCCATTCACCGTTTGGGTATCCGGCTCGCGCTGCGCCGCATACTCGATCGGCAACTTCGGATCCTCCGGCTTCGCCACCTTGGGAGACTTGAAAACACACATCGCAAAACCTCGAATTGAAGACAGACAGAGCCAGCCCGCGCTTCGGGCCGTTCGGCTTAAATTTCATGGAAACAATGAGTTGGGTAGAAGAACCCCCCTCTGCCCTGCCGGGCGTCTCCCCCTCAAGTGGGGAGATCGGAGTGTTGCACCGTCTTGGCCCAAACTACGGTCAGATGTGACACGCGAAGAGCGCCTTTTGCCGATCTCCACCCTTGAGGGGGAGATGCCCGGCAGGGCAGAGGGGGGTGAACGGCAGATCCAGAACGTAAAAGGGGTCGCCTCCATCATTCCTACCGCCGGACATCACAGCGCATCAGATGGCGCACACCCCTCACCCAAACGGATTATACCCATCCCCACCATCACCATACCCGGTCTCCCGGCTATGATTATACCGCTCATCCCCTCGCCCCTTAGGCACGACAGGCCGGGCAAAGGTCAGTCCAAGCGCATCCGCACGGTTGGGAGAAGGAAGCCCCCGCGCCTTCATGTCTTCCTTGCTCTCGATCTGCAGCTTGCCATCCACGCGGGCCACAAGCTCTGGCCCGATCAGGTCGTGGTAGAGAATGTCGTCGCGCGCATCGAGCGCACCGCCCTGTTTCAGCCAGTCGCGCATGCCCTTCCACATTTCGGCACGCTTGTTGAGACAGCCGCGATCGATGCTCTTTTCGGCAAAGCTCACGAGCTGCCATGTGCGCCCCAGCGTCACGCCGGCGGAATAGATGCCGGTGCCATGGCCAAGATCGATGAACACCGCATCGGCCTGCAACTCATCCTCGAAGCGCGCCACATGGTTCGCCACCAGAATGTCGTTGTCGTTCTTCGGCATGGTCATCAAAAGCCGGGCATAAAGCCCCTGGCGCAGATAGATCACCAGCTCGTCGTCACCGGTCCAGGCCGGATCGACGCCGATGATCTTCGGCGCAAAATCATATTGCTCCTTGCGCAGATGCACCTTCTGGGCAGCGTCCACATCCTCGGTGGAGATGAACTGCTTTGCCGATGTCGATGGAAACATGCCGCGCACTCGCACTTTGACGAAATCGCTGTCCTCGCCGTAGTCGCTGACCCATTCGGCAAGTTTCTTCTTGTTGGTGCCGGGCACCGTGCGGCTGTCGATCTGCCGCCTGATCCAGCGCCGGCGATGCCGACGAAAACACTCGCGAAACCGCCCGGTATTCTGCGTCGGATTGCCGAACACGATCCAGATGATGATGGTGTTTTCGTCGGTCAGCGCGCCTTCGGCCACTTCCCAGACACTGTCGGTAATCTTCGACGCCTCGTCGAACATCAGCACAATGATGCGGTCCTTGTTGTGCAGACCGGCAAAAGCCTCGGTATTGTTGGCAGACCAGGCGACGAAATCCAGCCGCCAGAGATCCGCATGTCCCCGATCGCGAGACTTGATCGACATGGCCTGCGTCTCGAACCAGTGGCTGGTGATCGAGGAGCGGAACCACTTGCCCACTTCCGGTGATGTCTTGGTGCGCAGCTGCGTCTCGGTATTGGCGGTCACGACGATCTTGCAATCGGCAAAACAGGACATGGCCCAATTGGCCATCATCCCCATCTGCGCCGATTTGCCGATCCCGTGGCCGCTCGCCACCGCAATCTGCAAAGGCTGGTAGCGGTTCTCGCTGTTCAGATGCTGACGGATCTCATCATTGATATCCGCCTGCCAATCCCGCGGCCCCGCGATTCCGTCAAGCTCGCCCTCACCCCAATCCCACGCAAACCGCGCCCAGCCTTGCGGATCATACTGAAACCGAGCCGCCGCCTCGATAATCTCCGCATCGAGATCGGTATCCACACGGCCCTTGCTCCCCTGCTTGGCATTGCCCATGAACGATCTCCCGGCAAAGCCTGCACTGTCTGGAATTGAATGTCGTAATCGGCGCGCACTCGCCCGATTGAAGCGAGTCACGATCTTTCAGATCAAACGGCCCAAATAATCCGCTACAGCATCGCATAGATTCAAAAACGGCAAAGCGTCCTTTGTGCGTCCAATAGGACGCCCGGCGGTTTAGCTGGATACACAGTCATTCAGCCGGACACTCTGTCACTTATCACTTCCGCACGACGTTGCGATGAGGTCAAACCACTCCTCCTCCGTCATCCTCGGGCTCGACCCGAGGATCCATGAGCCGCACTCTTAAGCGCGTGAAAAGATGGATCCTCGCCTCAAGGGCGAGGATGGCTCCGTTTTCCGCCTTTGACCAAAGGGCTGTCGTTCCCAGTTCCGACCTGGCGTCACGGCGCCAGAAAATCAGATGCATCACGTATCGAAGTCACACACGAAGCAGCTTGAAGTATCCTCCCCGCCAACACCCCGTCAGCCCAGAACCCGCGCCTTGGCCCGCGCCAACCGCTCGGCGAGCGACCCGCTGACCTCGACCTCGACTTTCTCTCGAAACGCCTGCACATCGATATGCTTGCCGATCAGCTCCAGCCGCTTGATCCGGTCGCTGAGCTTCACCTGCGACACCCGCCCGATCGCCTCACGGCTCTCGCCGCGCCCTTCGAACAATTCCTTGACCTCAACCGCCGCAACCAGCCCCTGCCGCCAGATCAACGGCCACTGATCGACCGGCTTCAGCCCGCCATTCTCATCATAAAGATCGGCAATATCAGCCAGCGCCTCTTCGGCCAGCCGCGACAGCAACCAGTCCGCGTGAATCTGCGTGCGCTTCGAGCGCTCGAGCTTCGCCTTGTCGATCGCAGCCCTGATCTCGGCATTCTGCAACAGCTTCCAAGCTCCTTTGTCGGAAAACGAACGGCTATACCCCGCCCGGATTGCAGCGTGGGCGGCGTTCAGATCGACCAGGTACTCCTCAACGAAAAGGCGTTGCCTTGGATTTAATGGCCGTGGTGTTTTCATAGGAGGTTATTCCGTGCACGGAAGTGGCGCATCGTCTGTCGAGCCATGAGTAGCGGATCTTGGATCGCGACTAATAAATCGCTGTGTATTCAGCCACGAGAATACTAGGATGCGTCCGCTTAAGACTTCAGCCGGACAACATGTATTTCTGATGGTGTGAAGCCCAGGCCGATCCTCCGGGATTTCAGGATAATATCAGCTGTGATTTCGTCGTTGTCCCATATCATATCTGGGGTCACGCCATCGACTAACTTCATAGGCAACCGTTTGGGATGGATACCGACGGGAATTGCTGCCCACCCGCTGGTTTCCCGATCTAAATCCTTCTGATGGATTTGCAAAACCACACCGTAGTACTTTTTTGTCTTCTCCACCTTGCTGGCTTCTTCATAC
Source organism: Agrobacterium sp. CNPSo 3708 (assembly GCF_028674915.1). Taxonomy (NCBI): domain Bacteria; kingdom Pseudomonadati; phylum Pseudomonadota; class Alphaproteobacteria; order Hyphomicrobiales; family Rhizobiaceae; genus Agrobacterium; species Agrobacterium sp. CNPSo 3708. The sequence continues at coordinate 150,678 of NZ_JAQZSF010000006.1, read as the reverse complement.
ACATAATTCGCTTCAGTATCCTCGACAAACTGCGGTTCAATCCGCCGATTGCCCACCAAGATAGGAGCGTTCCCTTGATCCTTGCTTGGTTTAAAGAATTTGACAGACGCATCAGCCAGTTGCTTCACCCGACCCTTTTTCCCGTATCGCTTATCGAGAATTTTTTTGACGTCGTCTGGAGACTTCCCAGTCTCCGCCGCAACGTCAGCTATAAGACTGGCTTTCCATTGCTTGGTAAGAGAAGCGTCGTTTTCCGGTGAAACCAACTCTTTTATGTAGTCCACCCCGTAAACGACAGCCACCAAGACCAAAACGGTCAGGAGCGTGTGAGTGCTTTCAGGCACCTCAATCCCCAAGAACTCATTAATTATAGCGGGGACGCCTTTCTCAAGCTCTTCTTGAAAAGCCGCAAAGATAGCAACGAGCAGCAATTCTCTAAGACTACCATGAGAAATTTCTTGGACACGAACGTCCACCTTTTGAATTGAAAGGCCCGGGATAAATGTCTCAAGATTTTGAGCAGCTTCCTCCAGGAGAAGCTGCAACGACAAAAGACTATCGACTATTTCAGGTATCGGGACCGAATGCTCGGTTTTGTATTCTATCTTGAAAGGTATTGAGATCTGCATACTTGCCCCCCTGGGCAAACATGGAATCAATCAATACGAGAGTCGAGCTTTTTTTACTCGCTAAAAAAACCCTGTACTTTAAGCGGTAGCTCCGCGTGCGGACAGAGCGAGAAGGGTTCCAGAGCAACCCAAGTAAGCTTCCATGAACCTGAAGCCAAAAACGCAAAAAGCGACCCAAAGGCCGCTCCCAAATACAATTCTTCGAATATGAAGACATGTCACTTATCGCTGTTTCGGGAAGAAAAGTCAAACGATAAAATCGCTCCGGGCAAAAAAATATAAAAGCCAATTTTCGTCCTGTCCTGCCCGCCATTGGCGGTCCTTGATCAAAGGCCCGAAGAGCGAAGCGACTTGTTCAATCGCGCGAAGAGCCGCCCGCACGCCGCGCCGCTTTGGCCCGGTTGACAGAGTATTTCTACTAATGCGACCTTGGGGCGCGGGGGGATACCATGACGACACTCAGGGTCTATGACCTCAACCAACACGTTCTTGCCCTTGATCTCAGAGACTTGCTGCGGCTCTTAGCACCCCGTTCTTTGGAAGGACGCTGGGTCGTCTCGACAGTCAAGTCGTCCATATCGGGGCACGAGTGGTTTGAGGCTACCGGTGAAGGGGGCGAACAGCTTGAGCGTTTGGCGCAGGACGATGTCCAGCTTTCGGGCTTTGATTTGGCCGCCTTAGCTGAGAAGACCCTGCAAGTTATCTGGGGAGAGTTTGTCGGCTTGGAACCCACCCGTTCAGACAAACGGTGGGTGATCATCCGGGCCGTCGACAGCACTTTCTATGAGATCGATTCGGATGATGAGGCGGTGCTGAACAAGATCAGCTCGACCTATAAAGATGTCCGAACTGCGGAGGCTCCGATTGAGTCGTGGCCCTTGGTCAGCGATGAATGATCGCAGCCAGTCGCGAAGGCAGCGTGAGCCAGTAAGGCCACGGACGACCTCGCCGTGGTCAAAACTCCGCCGCCATTATGGTCGGGCTTGACCCGACCATCCCTCTATCACTTACGCCATGAAGTTTCAGGCCTAATCCAGGAGCATAAGGTCTGCAAATATCGCGGCGGCGTACCCGCCGCGAACGCCGAGTCTCCCCCGCCGTCACACCCCAAAAAACCGCGCCAACACATTGCACACCACGCGCAAGTCCCCCAGCATATGGTGCTGCCGCTCGCCCTTGATCACGCAGAAATCCAGCGCTGCCCAAAGGTTCTGGCGAAGCTCGTTCTGTGCGGTCTGGATGGTCTTGCGGCATCCGTCATAGCGGGCAATCACCGCCTTGCACCATTTCTCGTAATCCTCGCTGATCGTCTGGGAAGGCGTGCTGCGCTCGCTTTTGTCGCGCTCGCCATCCGGCGCCTTGATCGCCATCATATAGGATTGGCGCAGTTCCAGAAACCGCACCGCGCCCTCATACTGGTCGTCGCTTAGGCCATCGCGTTTGCCGAGCATGTTCAGCGTGCCGATATAGGTTGCGGCCCGCGGATCACGCGCTTCTTCGACCGTCACGCCTATGCGGCTTGCTCGCGCCTTCAGCGCCACGCTGTCTGCCGGCGCGTGGGCGCGGCCGGATCTTGAGATGCGCCCATTCGGCTCGCGCGCCACATTGATCACCTTGCGCCGTCCGCGCTTCTGCTTCAGTTTTTCGGCCTTGCTGGTCATGATGCTTGTCCTTTTCCGTTGTTAATCGCGCGCCAGGATGCGCTTGATGTCGTCCATGCAGGCCGATGCACCGCGGCCTTGCTGATACTGGTCGAGAATGCGGTGGATCGCCGTTTCCCGCTTCTTGCGTTCCGATGCCGCCGCCTTTGCCTGGTGGATTGCCTCTGGAATTGTGCCGGTCACGCCCCGCCCTCCAAATCTTGTGCCTTCGCCTTTCGGTAGAGATGCAGAATGGAGGTGTGGTCGCGGCGCATGAAGCGGGCGATCTGCGGGTAGGTCTTGCCCAGCGCATCGCGAAAATGCACCACCATCTCCATCCGGATCCTGACCAGCCAGCGCGCCCGCACATCGCTGCGCACCAGATGCAGCGTAGCCTCGGGATATTTCTGAAGAAGGTGACGCGCCGCATCCGCCATGCTGTCACGCGCGCGGTATTCCAGCGGGCTGACAAGCCGCATGAAGCCGTCCACGCGGTTGGTCTGGATCAGGGTGAGATTCAGCTGTGTCTGAGGATAGAGGCTCATCGTCTGTCGTCCTTGCCGATACGTGTCTTTGAAATTTTCGATGGGTGCTGCGGCGTCTTCTTCATCGCATCCAGTGTCGCCTGCACCTGCGGGTCGAGAGACCCATGCAGGAACCCGACGCTCACCGGCGCCCCTGCGCGCGCCTCCGCCACAATCGCCCTCACCCGCGCTTTCACCGCGGGATCAGCCCGCTCGATGGCAATCATTGCCCGCCGCTTCTCATCCGCCGCACGGTCGAACAGTCGCGAGGCTTCGATGCGCAGCGCACAGCGTTCGGCGTGAAAAGGCGCGATGATGGCTCTGGCCTGCTTGCCGAACTCCGCACAGGTCGGCACGAACTGGCCGGTGTGGTTGGCAACGCGCCCGGCAATGAAATCATTGGCCGCCTCGCACACCGCCCATTCCGGCAGATCGGCGCAGACACCGCGAAACTCGCGGCCAAACGCCGCCACATCCACGCCCGGCTGCGGACGAAACTGGCCGATCAGCCGAAGCGCCGTATCGCGAATGGTCTCCGGCGCGGCGGGCGCAAGCAGCCGGTCGATCTCCTGCACCCGTAGGGCAATCTGCCGCGCACGCTCACGATACCGCTCCGGCAGCCGGTCGAACTGATCCTTGGCAATGAGGTCAAACATCCTGAAACGCCTCCATCAACAAATCGCGGGATGATTTTTTCGGCGCGCGAGCGCGTCTGGAAAAATCGCCAGATTTTTCTTCTATGGGTGTGACTCTGGAAGCAGAGCCTTCGCTGTGCGACCGCAATGCCTTCGCATCGCTGTTTTTCTCGCCTTTCCAGCGGGTTACGGCGCTATCTCTGGCTTTCGCCTTGCGCTCCATGGCCTTTTCGCGCTCGATCCGCAGCCGCTTCTGCACCCATTTCTTCCGCCGCTTGTCGAGCTTCCAGAATGCCATCACCACCGGCTTCATCGCCCGCCATCTGGCCGGAGAAACCTTGGCCTGCAGCGCCAGAAGTTCATCATCGTCGGCCAGCGAACAATCGGGGGAGCGCCACGCCTGGAAGAGCAGCAGCAGATAGGCGCCATGCTGCTCGGTGGTCAGATGCACCGTGTCGGCCAGATAGGCATCGGTCCAGAACGGCATGAAAGGCAGGTTAGCCATTGGCATTCTCCGCGCGCATCGGCGGCGTGCCCCAAGCATCCTTGGCCGGGTGATACTTGATCACCGCCACATTCGCCGCCCGGCTTTCTTCGCGAAGCCGTGCAAGCTCGTTGTAAACATCCGCTTCCGTGCGCCCCAGAATGTAGGCGATCTCGGCCGTGTCATAGCCGGAGCGAAAAAGTGTCAGTGCCTTGCTCATGCGTGTTCCCGCTTCCTCGCCATCAGGCGGCAAAGTTCGCCTGTCGTCTGAACCGCAGGCGCAGACTTAGGGCGCGTGGTATTGGCAATGGTGATATCGGCCGCACCTTCAGGGTACGGCTGAGAGTTTTCGGGCCAAAAGGCCGGCGTCCCCGCGCAGGATCTTCCCGACAAGCGCCTCGAACCGTCTTCTCGAGACGGCAAAGGCTTCAAGGATTGGAGGGTTGGGCTGACGGCCCGGGAGGACAAGCCGTCAGCCCGTTTTTGATCGCCAGGGAGGAGACGCGATCAAAACCTTCGATCCAGCGGCAGAGCCGCCGAGATCTCGAACTCAGTCATGGGGCAAACACTGCAGCCATCAGGCCGCCAGTCGCTCGCCATTGATGCGGTTGACCTCGCAAAGAAGCTCGGCCTCGAAAGCCTCGAAATCGAAGCTTGCATCCTCATCATCATTCGTCGCCACGGCCTGCATGTTGCTGTTGCATTGGGTCATAGCCGCGCGGCCTCCTCGATGGTCAGCAACCCGCAAACCGGGCGGGCAAAGGTCACGGTGATCTTGACCAGCGTATTCCAATCCGGCCCGCGCTCGATCAGGTCGTGCAGCTCGTCCAGTTCCTCGATCGCGTGTTCGACATCGACGATACCGGCCTGGCTTCGATATTCGGCAACCGCCTTCCAGCGCGCCACGCCGAAGCCGGGTCTGTCCAGAACATCAGTCATCATTCTTTCCTTCCCGGATTTCGACCGGCGTCACCGTTCCGCACCTGTCGCAGAACCGCTCGATCTGGTGTTCGATAGAAAGCGGGCGCCGGCATTCGCGGCAGCCGATATAGCGTGTCTGAAACGCAGCGCGGCGCGCCTGCGCGGATGCTTCGATACGGACAGAACTCATGCGCGCCGATCCTCCATAAAGGTCAAAGCCCGCCTTCGCCCCGCCCCGATGCCGGGAGCGGCCAGCGCGGCGAAGGACGCATCGGTCCTCCGCTTCGCTGCCTGCCGCTCACCAAAGACATCGGGGCGCAGGTCCAGACGAGGGACAAACCCACCCCTCGCCATTCGCAAGACAGGCACCGTCTCAACCGCGACCGCCCCTCTGGCGCAGACCTCTCGGGCCGCCACCCTTGACCGGCAAACGAACGGCCTGAAGCCGCTCCCTGCCGAGCCGGGTCCGACCCGGAAGCCATCGGCCTCAGCGCCCGGTGCGATGTGATGACGAAATCTGTTCATACAAGGAAACTAGTAAAAATCGGGACATCCGTCAACTAGTTTCCTTGTGTGCGTTTCCACAAGTGTTCTGGTAGAAACTAAGCCATGGGAATTATTGGCGAAAATCTGAAATCGATCAGGAAGATCAAAAATCTTTCGCAGGCGAAAGTTGCGGAACTGTCGGGTGTGAGCCAGCAGCTCATCTCGCAACTCGAGACCGGCTTGACTGAAAAGACCACCGAACTTCCCGCCCTTGCCCAAGCGCTCGGCGTCAGCGTCCATGAACTCGACCCATCCTACACGCCGGATGCCGAAGGCGTTCCCACCCTGATCGTGCCCTATCTCGCCTGGGTCAGCGCCGGCGCCATGATCCGTGATGACATCGCCGACGAAGCCCTTGGCCTCATCCGCGTGGCGGATTTACCGGCCTCGGGAGACTGGATTGCCTTGAAAGTCAGCGGTGATTCCATGGACAGGATTTCTCCGCCCGACTCCATCATCTTCGTCGATCGCAACGATCGCAACCTCGTTCCCAATGGCTGCTACGTCATCTCGGACGTGGAAGGCAACGCCACCTATAAGCGCTACCGCTCCGGCCCCATGCGCTTCGAGCCCGTCTCCACCAATCCGCAGCACGAACCGATCTTCCCCGACAACGACCCCATCATCGTCGGCCGCGTCCGCCGCTCGATCATCAACATGTAAGCCTGCTGGCAAGCGTCACCTCGCCTCCCATCATCACAGCAACAATCTATTTGACCAGTCAGCCATCGAAAAACTGATTCTCTCTTTGTTCCCCTTGTTACTAGTTTTCTTGTTGACATAATTACTAGTATAATAGTAGGAACGGATCTGTGCCCGAACAGATGAACGCCGCTTCACGCGGAGTAACCCGGCATTTGAGAAGACAGCGACGATGAGGATCATCTTCTATGACCACGCCTGGCTACATCATCGGAAAAGACGAAATGCTACTGATTGCCACCCGCTGGCGCGATGGCGATACGGTTCTTCTGGAAATGCCGGTGCGCCTCTATAAGGCGGAGGAGATCCAGGCCCTGATCGATGAGACCACCTCGCAAAACTGCACGGTGATCAGCGTCGATCTCTACGACGTCACCGCCAAAAAGGGCATGTCCATCGCTGATGATTTCGATATCCGCCCTTTTGCTGAGCGCGAGGAAGACCGAAAGGAAAAGGACGCGCGCGACGAGATGGCCGAGCAACGCCGGCTGCGACACGGCACTGGTCTCTACAACACGCTAAACCATACCCAGCAGGGCATCCAGTCGCGAGCGTGAAGTCCATGGGCCATGAAGGGCCAGACGCCCGGTATCGCCGGGACGCTTTCCCTTTTTAAATCGACGCATCGTGTCTTTGCGAAAATCGAGCCCGATTTTCGCGCCGGTGCTGTAGCCCTGAAAAGAGCCGAGTGGCACGCCACCGCGCTCCAAGCTGCAGGCCGCAAGATGTTTCTGTTGTTGCTGCGGAGTTACAGCATTTTGCCGCCAATAGGCTATCGATAGCGCCATTGAACCTTAGAGTGCTTCCGATGAAAACCACTGTCTTTGCCGCCGCCGCTTTTATTCTTGCCGCAACGTCCGCAATTGCCGCGGACGCCGTCTCGGACGTTCCCGCAGCACCGGTCGCGATCGACAACTCTTCCTTCTCCTGGAGCGGCTTTAACGCGGGTATTCAGGTTGGATATGGCTGGAACAAGAACGATATTCTGGGCATCGCCCCGGTCGGCACGGTGAATGCCAATTTCGACGACGGCCTGATCGGCGGTTTTGCCGGCTATAATTATCAGTTCTCCAACAACTGGGTCGCAGGCGTCGAAGGCGATTTCGAAGGCAACCTGGGCGGCGGCAAGCTCACGGTTCTCGCACCGGATTTCTACGAATACGGCTTCGATTGGCAGGGCTCGGTCCGCGCCAAGGTCGGCTACGCGGTTGATCGCGCCTTGGTCTACGGCACGGCCGGCTGGGCCATCGGCCGTGGCTATCTGACGGTGCCAGGTGCCGGTACCCAGAAAGAAAACTTCTACGGCTTCACCGTCGGCGCCGGCGTCGATTACGCCTTCACCGACATGATCTTCGGCCGCGTCGAATATCGCTACACCAATTTCGGCGATCAGAATTTCGACTACGATGCCGGCCCGCTGCTCAACTCCGATATCGACCAGCACGGTGTCCGCCTCGGCCTCGGCGTAAAGTTCTAAACCAATCGGTTATCCGGTGACGTGGGCCGGGTAGCGGGTGCTCCAGTAGAACCGCAGCATACCACGAGACGCGAGACGGATGTGGCTCATCCATGGGCCGGGCTGAAGTGCGCCGTCTCTGCCCCACCCACTGCCGTCTTCCTCGGGCTTGACCCGAGGATCCACAACCTCAAGGGCTTAACAGGCAATCAGCGCAGGCCACCACGCGCAACGAACTCTGAAAGACGTGGATTCTCGGCTCAAGGCCGAGAATGACGGAAGAGAGGTGAGTGCCGCTCATCAAGCCAATCAGCCCACCCGCACCACCAAACCCCTCACCCCTTCACCGGCCGCGGGTTGCCCGCATCGTCCACCGCCACCATGATGAACACGGCCTCCGTCACCTTGTCGCGGGAATGTTGCGAATAGTGGCGCGTCCAGGCTTCGATCTTCAGCGTGATCGAAGTGCGCCCCACCTTCTCGATGCGGGTGTAGACGCACAGCGTGTCGCCGATCTTCACCGGCTTCTTGAAGACGATCTCGTTGACGGCAACGGTGACCGTGCGGCCGCCCGCCACGTCATTGGCGCGCACGAAGGCGGCAAGGTCCATCTGCGACATCACCCAGCCGCCAAAAATATCACCAGCGGGATTGGCGTCAGCCGGCATGGCCAGCGTGCGAAGGGTCAGTTCCATATCGGAGGGTGGTTGGTTGTCCATCAGCATACCTCTTGATCGCGCACCTCCCGGTGTCGCGATAGCCTATTCACCATTGATTGGAAAAGAGCGATTTCGTCTTGGCTGGTCTTCATTTCCAGCATGTCGCTTGAAATGAGAAAGCTGATTCTTGAATCAACAACAAGTCGCATCAAACACAGTCAAAAAACCACAATACAACAAATTACCAAGCTTCGGTAATGCTTCGTTAACTATAACGGCTCAGTCTCTTAATTTATTAGGTTAATTTCATATACTTCCAGATGCAGGGCGAGGCTCGAAAATGGCATATGACTGGAGTGGGAATGACATCAAACAGAGGCATTACGACCGCCTGATCGTGGTCGCTCTGCTGGCCATCGTCTCGATTGCGGTGACGGCGCCCTTTATGCTTCGTTTCGAAACACAGACGACAAAAGGAGAGCGGCTCGAAATCCGCTCGCCAGTGGTCATGGAAGACACGCACTCTATCCAGCTTGCGCGGTCGTAACCAGATCGAGATGCAGAACACGTGGTGACAGGACCTGCATCACCGCATCCGAGCGGCCGATATAGACCACGGCGGTGTCCTTCATTCCGCTCAGCACCTCCACCAGCCGGTCGATCGTGTGCTTCTCCAGACCTTCCAGCAGATCGTCGATGAACAGCCAGCGCGGCTTTAACAGAAGCGCGTTGGCCACCCGAATACAGGCCTGCTCGTCGGAATCGAACTTCTGGTCCCAGCGAATATTGTCGTTCATCCGCGGAATGATGTGGCCAAGGCCGCAGGCTTCCATGGCGGCCAGAAATTCTTCTTCCGTGAACTTCTGCGGCGCACGCGGATAGGAGAGAATTTCGCGCAATGGCGCCGCCGGCATGTAGCCGTGCTGAGCAATGAACAGCGTCTCGTCGCGCGGCGGCATGGTGATCTTGCCGCGCCCCCAGGGCCAGAGCCCGGCAATCGCCGCAAAGAACAGCCGTCGGTTCACGCCCTGGTCTCCGTCGATCACCACACGGTCGCCAATGGCGATCTCGACAGGAGCTTCGCGCAGCCTGAAGCTGCGCACCATCTCCTTGCCTCCCGCTTCAGGACTGATTTCGACGGATGAAAACCGCACGACATCGGTCGCGGAACGTTCGAGGTCGATGGCGTTTTCGTGCCTCTCGACGCTGTCCATCTGGATCAGCGCATTGCGGAAGATCGACACGCGTTGCAGCGTCGCCTTCCAGCTGGCGATCGGGCCGAAATTGTCGATGTACCAGCGCAGCGCCACATTCACCTGGTTGAAGGCGCCCACCGCCATCATCAGCCCGCCAAACGTCAGGTTGCCGGAGAAGTAGACGGGCGCGGCAATCAGGATCGGCGCGACGATGGCAAGCCAGCCATAACCGGCAGACACCCATGTCAGATGCGTCAGCCCCATGGCGAGCCCGCGAATGACGACCAGCACCGCATCGATATCCTGGCGAATGCGGTGACGCTCGTTCTTCTCGCCGCGCGAGAGCGTGATGGCCGTCAGATTTTCGCTCGCCCGCATCAAAGAGAAGCGCAGCTCCGCCTCTTTGGAATAGCGCTCGGCATTCAGCGGCACCAGCCGGTACCCGACAATGTTGGAAAGCAGCGAGGCCGATCCCGCATAAAGAAGTGCCGCCCAGACCATATAGCCCGGGATCGCCACCATCTTGCCGCCGATCTCGATGGCAAAGCCCGCAGAAAGGCCCCAGAGCACGCCAATGAAGCTGACGAGAATAATGGTGGCGTTGACGAGGCCAATGGCAAGTGCGGTGCTGCTTTCGGCAAGGTTGCGCACATCTTCATGCAGGCGCTGGTCGGGGTTGATGGAAATGGTGCCGAAGCTTGCAAGCTTGGCGGCGCGGCCGGGCTTCAGCCACTGCTCCACCATGTCTTTCGCCAGCCCCTCGCGCATGTTCAGCGCGGTCATCTGGTTCAGCCATGTCTGGAAGACGTTGAGAAGCAGCAGGCACCCGGCAATGATGGTGAAGACTTCCAGCTGGTGAATGAAGGCGTTGAGGTCGCGCCGCTCCAGCGAATTGTAGAAGGGCGCGTTCCATTCGTTCAGCCTCACCTGCCCATAGGCGGTCACGAGAATGATGGTCAGCAGACCGCAGGCCAGAAGGATCAGCCGGGATCGCACCGGAGATGTCCAGAAGGCACTGCCCATCATCCGCATCTGCGCTCTGAAATTGAGATCGAATCGCGCGTAGGCAGCCATCTCCTCAGGAGAATTTCCTTGCGTTTTCAATTCATTACCACTTTCTCAAATCACAGAATCGCGCTGACTGACAAAGACCAAGTCTGTGCCCTAGCGATGACAGCAATATCACTAAGCTGGTACTTGTCTACACGACCTCAAGAACACCCCTGACGCGCCCTTTGAAATACCGCGGCGACGAATGCACGACGGGACCGAAATGTTCCTTGCATTATGCGCGTGCATTGCACAAAGTCAGGGCAATAGAGGGGGCGGAACAATCCGCAAATGCCGGAAATATAAGGTAATACATGTCGATCAAGGCGAGCATCTATCATCTGACGCATTATAAATATGACCGGCCAGTCCGCCTCGGACCCCAGATCATAAGGTTGAAACCGGCGCCGCATTCACGCACCAAGGTCATCAGCCATTCGCTGAAGGTCACGCCCTCCAATCATTTCGTCAATCTGCAGCAGGACCCTTACGGCAACTTCCAGGCCCGCTTCGTCTTTCCCGATCCGGTCACCGAGTTCAAGATCGAGGTCGATCTCGTCGCGGATATGACGGTCTATAACCCCTTCGATTTCTTCGTCGAAGAAAGCGCCACCAAATGGCCCTTCGACTATCCGGAAACGCTGAAGGACGATCTGTCGATCTACCGCAAGACGGAAGAGACCGGTCCGCTCTTCGATGCTCTGATGGCCACAATCGACAAGACCCCCGGCCAGACAACGGTCGATATGATCGTCGGCATCAATGCAAAACTTCAGCAGGCCATCGGTTACGTCATCCGCATGGAGCCCGGCGTGCAGACCCCGGAAGAAACGCTTCTGTCGGGCAAGGGCTCCTGCCGCGATACCAGCTGGCTTCTGGTGCAGGTGCTGCGTCGCCTCGGGCTGGCCGCCCGCTTCGTCTCCGGCTATCTCATTCAGCTCGCGCCGGATCTGAAGGCGCTCGATGGACCGTCCGGCACGGAAGTGGATTTCACCGATCTGCATGCCTGGGCAGAGGTCTATCTGCCGGGTGCCGGCTGGGTCGGTTTTGATCCGACATCGGGGCTTCTGACCGGCGAAAGCCATATTCCCTTGTCGGCCACTCCGCATTATCGCAACGCAGCGCCCATTTCCGGCGGCTATTTCGGCGAGGCCAATACCGAATTCGCCTTCGACATGAGGGTCACGCGCGTTGCCGAACATCCGCGCATCACCAAGCCCTTTTCGGATGAAAGCTGGGAAGAGCTGAATGCGCTTGGCGAAACCGTCGATCGCGCGCTCATCGCACAGGATGTGCGCCTGACCATGGGCGGCGAGCCGACCTTCGTCTCCATCGACGATTTCGAATCCGAGGAATGGAACACTGGCGCCGTCGGCCCGACCAAGCGGCAAAAGGCGGATATCCTCATCCGCAAACTGCGCGAGCGCTTTGCCCCCAACGGCTTCCTGCATTATGGCCAGGGCAAGTGGTATCCGGGCGAAACCCTGCCACGCTGGACCTTCTCGCTTTATTGGCGCAAGGACGGCAAGTCCGTCTGGCGCAATCCCGATCTCGTCGCTCAGGAAGGTCAGGATACCGGCGTCACCTCCACCGATGCCGAACGTCTGCTCACCTCGATTGCCGGCCACCTCGGCATCGAGCCTGATCTGGTACTGCCCGCCTATGAAGACACGGCGGAATGGCTGATCAAGGAAGCCAACCTTCCCGACAATGTCGATCCCTCCAACTCCAAGCTCAAGGACCCGGAAGAGCGCAGCCGCTTGGCGCGCGTCTTCGAGCGCGGCCTGACGGAGCCGACCGGCTATATTCTGCCCGTGCAGGCGTGGAATGCGCAAAGCTCCGGCCACAAGCGCTGGGTCAGCGAGCGGTGGAAGACGCGGCGCGGCAAGATCTTCCTGGTGCCGGGCGATAGCGCCGTCGGCTACCGCCTGCCGCTTGGAACCCTGCCCTACGTTCCGCCGTCCGCCTTCCCCTACATTCACGAGGCCGATCCCTCGATTCCCCGCGGTCCTCTGCCGGATGCCTTGCCGCCTTCGGCGCATGCCCCATCGCCTTCGACACGCAGCATGCCAGAAGCGTCCTTCCAGGCGGGCGATGCCCCAAACCTCGGCCGCAACGAGCAGGTCATCAGCGATATCGCCGGAACGGTCCGCACCGCACTATCCGTCGAAGCGCGCGATGGCCGGCTCTGCGTCTTCATGCCGCCGGTCGAACGCATTGAGGATTATCTCGACCTCATCGCATCCGCCGAGGCTGCCGCCACCGATCTCGGCCTGCCCGTCCATATCGAGGGCTACGCGCCCCCACATGACGAGCGCATGAACGTTATTCGCGTCGCACCCGATCCCGGCGTCATCGAGGTCAACATCCATCCGGCCGCAAGCTGGAAGGAGTGCGTCGATATCACAACCGCGATTTATGAAGACGCGCGCCAGTCGCGGCTTGGCGCCGACAAGTTCATGATCGACGGTCGCCACACCGGCACCGGCGGCGGCAACCATGTGGTCGTCGGTGGCGCAAACCCCAATGACAGCCCGTTCCTGCGCCGCCCCGATCTGTTGAAGAGCCTCGTGCTGCACTGGCAGCGCCACCCCTCGCTCTCCTACCTTTTCTCCGGCCTCTTTATCGGCCCCACCAGCCAAGCGCCGCGCATCGATGAAGCGCGCCATGACAGCATGTACGAGCTGGAAATCGCCATGGCCCAGGTGCCGGCGCCCGGCGAAGGCGTGCCCCCCCTGCCGTGGCTGGTCGACCGTCTGTTCCGCAATCTGCTCGTTGATGTCACCGGCAACACCCACCGCTCGGAAATCTGCATCGACAAGCTGTTTTCGCCCGATGGCCCGACGGGCCGTCTTGGCCTTGTGGAATTCCGTGGTTTTGAAATGCCGCCGAATGCCCGCATGTCGCTTGCCCAGCAGTTGCTGGTGCGTGCGCTGATCGCCCGCTTCTGGAAGAACCCGATCGGCGGAAAGTTCGTCCGCTGGGGTACAGCGCTTGCTGACCGCTTCATGCTGCCGCACTACATCTGGGCGGATTTCCTCGACGTTCTCGCCGATCTGAGAGAGAACGGTTTCGACCTGAAGCCGGAGTGGTTCGTCGCCCAGCTCGAATTCCGCTTCCCCTTCTTCGGCGAGGTGGAATATGAGGGCTCGAAGCTGGAGCTGCGCCAGGCGCTGGAACCCTGGCATGTCATGGGCGAACAGGGGGCCATCGGCGGCACGGTGCGCTATGTGGATTCCTCCGTCGAGCGCCTTCAGGTACGCCTCGAAACCACCAATCCGGCCCGCTACACCGTGTCCTGCAATGGCCGCGCCGTGCCCTTGAAGCCAACGGGCGAATCCGGCGTTTCGGTCGCAGGCGTGCGCTTCAAGGCGTGGCAGCCGGCAGCCGGCCTGCACCCGGTGCTGCCGGTCAACTCGCCCTTAACATTCGATATTTATGATACATGGTCGAACCGTTCGATCGGTGGCTGCATCTATCATGTTGCCCATCCGGGCGGGCGCAACTATGACACCTTTCCGGTCAATGGAAACGAGGCGGAAGCGCGTCGCCTGGCGCGTTTCGAGCCTTGGGGCCACACGGCCGGTCAATATACCGTCTGGCCGGAAGCGGTGTCGCCGGAGTTTCCGCTGACACTCGATCTGCGACGCCCGCAAGGAGTATAAGGTGGCGAAGGCACCTGCAACGGAACGCAAGACCGGAGAAACCGGCATGGGATCCATGCTGGGCTATCGCGCGTTGCCGGGCGTTGCCGATGAAATGCTGGATATAGACGGGCGTATCCGCCCCGTCTGGCAGCCTTTCGTCAATGCCCTTTCGCGCATGGACGAGCGTGAACTGCACGACCGCTTCTCGCGTACCGACCGCTATCTGCGCGATGCCGGCGTCTTCTATCGTGACTATAGCGCTCAAGGCGTCGGCGGTGGCGGCAGCGAACGCAACTGGCCGATCTCGCATGTCCCGGTTCTGATCGATGATGCCGAATGGCAGGTCGTCACCAGAGGCCTCGTCCAGCGGGCAAATCTGCTCGAAGCCGTGGTCGCCGATATCTATGGCGAGAACACGCTGGTGCAGCAGGGTTACGTGCCGCCAGCCCTCATTGCCTCCAATCCGGAATTTCTGCGCCCCATGGTGGGGGTAAAACCCGCCAACGGCCATTACCTGCACTTCTGCTCCTTCGAGATCGGCCGTGGGCCCGACGGCAACTGGTGGGTTCTGGCCGATCGCGCCCAGGCACCCTCCGGCGCGGGCTTCGCGCTCGAAAACCGTGTGGCCACCACCCGCGCCTTTTCCGATATCTATGCGGAGGCGCATGTCCATCGCCTCGCCTCCTTCTTCGGCGCGTTTCGCGATACGCTGCAATCGCACCGCCAGCATATGGATGAGCGTATCGCGGTCCTGACCCCAGGTCCGGCCAGCGAAACCTATTTCGAGCATGCCTATATCGCTCGCTATCTCGGCTTCATGCTCCTGGAAGGCGAAGACCTGACGGTCGTCAACAACCGCGTCATGGTCCGCACCGTCGCAGGCCTCAAGCCCGTCGGCGTGTTGTGGCGGCGTCTCGATGCGTCCTATGCCGATCCGCTGGAGCTCGACCAGAACTCCCATATCGGCACGCCCGGCATGGTGCAGGCGCTGCGCGCCGGCTCGCTCAACATGGTCAATGCGCTCGGCAGCGGCATCTTGGAAACCCGCGCGCTGCTTGCCTTCATGCCCGCCATCTGTCGCCATATCCTGGGCGAAGATCTCGCCATGCCGTCGATTGCCACATGGTGGTGCGGCCAGCCGACGGAGCGCCAGCAGGTGGCCAGCAATATCGAGCGCATGGTCATCGGCCCCGCTTACTCGCGCCTGCCCTTCTTCGACGATAACGGGCAGTCGGTGCTGGGTTCGAGCCTGCGCGAGACCGCCAAGGATTCGATCAGCGACTGGCTGGCAACCGACGGCCACAAGCTCGTCGGCCAGGAAGTCGTCACGCTGTCCACCACGCCTGCCTTCGTCGATGGCAAGCTCGTGCCACGGCCCATGAGCCTTCGCGTCTTCGTTGCCCGCACCCAGGATGGCTGGCAGGTGATGCCGGGTGGCTTTGCCCGTATCGGCCGCAGCAATGATGTCGCGGCCATTGCCATGCAGGCCGGAGGCCGCGCGGCGGATGTCTGGATCGTCAGCGACAAGCCGGTGGAGCGCACCACGCTTCTGCCTCCGGAAGAGAACTTCATCCGCAACATACCCGGCAGCCTGCCGAGCCGTGCGGCCGATAATCTCTTCTGGCTCGGCCGCTATATCGAACGCTCCGAAGGCGCGCTGCGCATCCTGCGCGCCTGGCATGCACGCTATGCCGAATCCGCCGATCCGAAGCAGCCGCTGCTTGCCCATGTCACCGACTATCTGGAAACCGTCGATATCGACGTGGAGGAGCCCGTCCCCTCCAGCCTGATCGCCAATATCAACAGCGCCATCTATTCCGCCAGCAACATCCGCGACCGCTTCTCGCCGGATGGCTGGCTGGCACTCAACGATCTGGCGAAGACCGCGCGCCGCTTTCACAGCAAGATCCATGCGGGCGACGACGCCACCCATGCCATGACCATTCTGTTGCGCAAGGTCGCGGGCTTTGCCGGTCTGGTGCATGAAAACATGTATCGCTTCACCGGCTGGCGCTTCCTGGCGATCGGGCGCTATCTCGAACGTGGCCTGCACATGACACGGCTGCTTGCGCATATGGGCGGGCCGGAAGCACCCGACGGCTCCTATGACATGCTGCTCGAAATCGGCGACAGCGTCATGACCCATCGCCGCCGCTACAATGTGAATACCGCAGCGCTGACGGTGATGGATCTCCTGGCGCTCGACCCGCTCAACCCGCGCTCGATCCTCTTCCAGCTGAACGAGATCCATGCCGAGGTCGAGCAATTGCCCAACGCCTCCATCAACGGCCAGATGTCGCCCTTCTGCCGAGAGGCGATGCGCATTCAGTCCACGCTTGCGGTCATGACGTCGGAAAATCTCTCCGGCGATGTCTTCCGCCAGCTGGAGAAGGATCTCGAACGGCTTTCCGATATTCTCGCGCAAACCTATCTCGGATAGTCGATGCTCTACGATCTCTCGCTGCATATGGGTTATGTCTACGACACGCTGGCCTCCGGCGCGCGCCACATCATCCGTGTCACGCCGCTTTCCATTCAAGGCAGGCAAAGGCTGGTCGCCTCTGCTCTCACCGTCTCGCCGACGCCCGAAGAGCGTACCGTCTTCGACGACTTCTTCCACCAGAGCGCCACCTCGATCTATCTGCGCGCCTCCCACGACAAGCTCGACATCCGCATGCAGGCCCGCGTCTCGGTGGAGAGCCCGTCGCTGACGGCAGATCTCTCGCCACCGCTCGACAGGCTGCAGGCGGAGCTTTCCAGCATCAACTCGCTGGATGCGGACGCCCCCCACCATCTGGCAGGCGCCAGCCCCCGCATCGGCGAAGATGCGGCGATTGCGTCTTACGCGCGTGAAACGGCCAAGCCTGGCATGACGGTGCGCGAAATTGCCTTTGCGCTATGCAAGCGCATCTACAAGGACTTCAAATATGATGGCGAGGCCACCACGGTGGACACGACACCGGGCCAGGCCTTCAAGCTGAAGCGTGGCGTCTGCCAGGATTTCTCCCACATCATGATTGCAGCACTGCGCAGCCTCGGCATTCCCGCCGGCTATGTCAGCGGTTTCCTGCGCACCCTTCCGCCACCTGGCAAGGAGCGGCTCGAAGGCGCAGACGCCATGCATGCCTGGGTGCGCGTCTGGTGCGGCGAAGCGGACGGCTATATCGAACTGGACCCGACCAACGATATCCTTGCCGGCAGCGATCATATCGTCGTCGGCTATGGCCGTGATTATGCCGATGTGGCACCCGTCATCGGCGTATTGAAAAGCTACGGCAACCAGAAGATTACACAAGCGGTCGATGTCGTCCCGGTCAGTTGATCATCACCCTTTCAACCGCCCATCCCATTCTTCACCGATCGGGAGTTGTCTGCGGTAGAACAGCTGCAAGTAAAAAGCGTCACAGCTATAATTATTATTAAATAAAATGCCGCTTTGCTCAAACTGGATTGCTTGAGTTAGCAAATCATCAATAAAGCGTCGGTAAGTCTGCCCCTTATAAAACAAGGCGATAGCTGGGTGTTGGCCGAATGATGATGGGACGGACGTTTAAAAGCTTACTTGCCGACAAGCGCGGCAACTTCGCAATTCTGACTGCACTTGGTCTGCCTCTCCTCTTTGGTGCCGTTGGCGCTGGCATGGAAACCACCCGCGTCATGCAGGTGAAAAACGACATGCAGACCGTGCTCGACAGCGCAACGCTTGCTGTAGCCACCCATGCCCGCATCGACGAGGGCAAGAAGTCCGATGCAGAATATGCCGCCGAGGTAAGGCAGCGCCTGGAGAACTACGGGGTCGACGACGATGACGACGCAAGCGCCAGTGGAAACGGAAAAGGGAACGGGAACGGGAACGGGAACGGGAACGGGGCAGATAAGGGCAAATCGAAGAAGAAGAAACCTGAAGTCGACGCGATCGCGGAACGCTCCGACAACAAGAAGGGAACCGCCTTCAAAATTTCCGGTACCATCAGCCGGCAAGTCGAACTCAACCCTCTGATGGGTTTCTTAGGCTTTCAGACCATAACCTTGAGGGTCAGCAGCACCGCCCAAAGCTCCTTCAGCAAGGGTGCGGCCCTGTCTCTCTATCTGGTGCTGGACCGCTCCGGCTCCATGTCCTTTAAGACGGACACGGTGAACAAGAGCAAGGATACCTGCTCCAACTATTCGGAAAAGTCCTGGCCGAGGGCCGAATCCAACAAGCCGTGCTACGTCAGCAAGATGCAGTCGTTGCAAGAGGCCGTGTCTTATTTGATGGACACGCTGAACAAGTCCGACCCATCTTATAAAGATCACGGCAATCCGGAATCGGAGCTGGTTCGCACTGGTGCCATCGCCTATAACGACGTGCCCTTCGCGGCGCGCCAGTTGAGCTGGGGAACGTCCTCTGCCCGCTCCTATGTCAATGCCATTCCGCAATATCCGACCGGTGGTACAAATGCGGCCGTCGCGCTCAACACAGCCTTCACGGCGCTGAAAAGCAGCAATTCCAACGAGAAGAGAGAGCACGACAAAAACGGTAACAACGCATTTCAACGCTATGTCGTGTTGATGACGGACGGCGAAATGACGAGCACGGCGATCGACAACCAAGTGCGCTCCACCTGCGCTGCGGTCAAGGCAGACGGCATCCAGATCTTCACCGTCGCATTCATGGCCCCCGCAAAGGGCAAGTCGCTGCTGCAATATTGCGCTAGCAGCGCGGATAACTACTATGACCCCAATAACATGGAAGAGATCGTGGCCGCCTTCGGCGAGATCGCCCGAAAGGCCGCAAGCCTCCCCACACGCCTGATCAACTGACCTCCAGTTCACTCGATAAGTTTGCCAAGCGCGTGGCGAAAGCTACGCGCTCTTTGCCTTTTAAGAAAGCGTTTTAACGCCTACCTCGGCCCCTTTCTGGGCAATCGCTTCTCTTGCAAAAAGGGCTGTTGCCACAGCCGCTTATCGATGCATAAACTGCAATCGAAGCAGTGCAGCATGTCTGCGAACAGCAAGACGATTTTCGATCGTGACATGCAACAATGAAAGGATTGAAAGCGTGACGAGCCGCTCCCAAGGATCGCGACGCGCTTTGATCGACAGATAGACTCAGGCCCTCTCCTCCCATCAAGGTGCTGACCGACCCATGATCAACAAACTTGCCACCAACGACCTTCCCCGCCCCGCCCCGCGCAGTTCCGAACCGGATGTGCTTGCCTCTGAAATCATCGAGCGCCTCACCTACCGCATCGGCAAGGACGTCAAGGTCGCAAAGCCGCATGACTGGTTGACGGCCACCATTCTCGTCGTTCGCGACCGCATCATCGACAAGTGGATGGAATCCACCCGCAAGGCCTATCAGAACGATTCCAAGCGGGTCTATTACCTGTCGCTGGAATTCCTCATTGGCCGGCTGATGCGTGACGCCATTTCCAATCTGGAACTGATGGAGGAAATTCGCCAGGCGCTCACCTCGCTCGGCGTCGAGTTCGACGTGATCGCCGGACTGGAGCCGGATGCCGCACTCGGCAATGGCGGTCTTGGCCGTCTCGCCGCCTGTTTCATGGAATCCATGGCCACCGTCGATATCGCCGCCTATGGCTACGGCATCCGCTATGTCCACGGCCTGTTCCGCCAGCAGATGGCCGATGGCTGGCAGGTGGAACTGCCCGAGACCTGGCTTGCCCACGGCAACCCCTGGGAATTCGAGCGGCGTGAAAGCGCCTATGAAATCGGCTTCGGCGGCACGGTGGAAACCATTGGCGGCTATGAAGATCCGCAGCGCTTCCTGTGGAAACCGGCCGAGCGCATGATCGCCATGGCCTATGATACGCCGGTGGTCGGCTGGCGCGGCACCCGCGTCAACACGCTGCGCCTCTGGTCCGCCCAGCCAATCGATCCGATCCTGCTCGATGCCTTCAATGCCGGCGACCACATTGGCGCGCTGCGTGAAAGCAACAAGGCCGAGTCCCTCACCCGTGTTCTCTACCCGGCCGACGCGAACCCTGCCGGCCAGGAACTGCGCCTGCGCCAGGAATACTTCTTCTCGTCTGCCTCGCTGCAGGACATCCTGCGCCGTCACCTGCAGCAATATCCGGACTTCACCAATCTCCCGGACAAGGTCTCCATCCAGCTCAACGATACCCATCCGGCCATATCCATTGCCGAAATGATGCGCCTTCTCTGCGACGTGCATGGCATGGATTTCGAAGAGGCCTGGACGATCACCCGTGGCACCTTCTCCTACACCAACCACACGCTTCTTCCCGAAGCGCTGGAAAGCTGGCCGGTGCCGCTGCTTGAGCGGCTTCTTCCGCGCCACATGCAGATCATCTACGCGATCAATGCCAACACGCTGATCTTCGCCCGCAAGGAAAAGAAGCTCTCGGATGGCCAGATCCGCTCGATCTCGCTGATCGACGAAGGCGGCGAGCGCCGCGTGCGCATGGGTAACCTCGCCTTTATCGGCTCGCACTCCATCAACGGCGTGTCGGCGCTGCATACCGAGCTGATGAAGGAAACAGTCTTTTCCGACCTGCACATGCTGTTTCCAAACCGCATCAACAACAAGACCAACGGCATTACCCCACGCCGCTGGCTGATGCAGTGCAATCCGGGCCTGACGAGCCTGATCCGCGACGCCATCGGCGATGCCTTCATGGACGATGCCGAGAAGCTTCTCGATCTCGACCGCTTTGCCGAAGATTCCAGCTTCCGCGACAAGTTCGCCGAGATCAAGCGGCAGAACAAGGTGCGCCTTGCCAATACGGTAGCGCAGCGCATGGGCATCCGCGTCGATCCCTCCGCGCTCTTCGATATCCAGATCAAGCGCATCCACGAATATAAGCGCCAGCTGCTGAACCTGATCGAGGCGGTCGCTTTGTACGACCAAATTCGCTCGCACCCGGAACTGGATTGGGTTCCACGCGTTAAGTTCTTTGCCGGTAAGGCCGCGCCGAGTTATCACAACGCCAAGCTTATCATTAAGCTCGCCAATGATATCGCCCGCGTCATCAACAACGATCCGGCAGTGCGTGGGCTTCTGAAAGTGGTATTTATTCCGAATTACAACGTCTCGCTGGCCGAAATCATGGTGCCGGCCGCTGACCTGTCGGAGCAGATTTCCACCGCGGGCATGGAAGCGTCAGGCACCGGCAACATGAAATTCGCGCTCAATGGAGCACTCACCATCGGCACGCTCGACGGCGCCAATGTCGAGATGCTTGAGCATGTCGGCGAAGACAATATCGTCATCTTCGGCAAGACCGCAGACGAGGTGGCCAAGGCGCGCTCCGAGGGCCACAATCCGCGCGCCATCATCGAAAATTCGGCCGAGCTTGCTCAAGCCGTCTCTTCGATCGCGTCCGGCGTGTTTTCGCCTGACGACCGCTCGCGCTTCACCGGACTGATGGACGGTCTCTACAACAATGACTGGTTCATGGTCGCCGCCGATTTCGATGCCTATGCGCAAGCCCAGCGCGATGTCGATGCCATCTGGAGCAACCCCTCCAGCTGGTTTGAAAAAACCGTTCGCAATACCGCGCGCATGGGCTGGTTCTCGTCCGACCGGACGATCCGCCAATACGCCACGGAAATCTGGAGAGCCTGATGAAAAAACCGCTCAATTCGGCTGAAGAGAAGACTTTCAACTCCATACCCACGGCCGAAATCGAGGCAATCAAGAGCGGTTTGCATTCCAATCCCTTTGCAGTGCTCGGCGTCCACCAGACGCCGGGCACTCTCGTCGCCCGCTGTTTTATCCCGGGCGCCGAAGAAGTGACGGTCATGACCTTGGACGGCAACGTTGCCGGAGAGTTGACCCGCGTCGACGACGACGGCTTCTTCGAAGGTCCGATCACGATTACCAAGCGCCAGCCCGTGCGTTACCGCGCGCTTCGCGACGATGCCGAATGGGCGGTGACCGACCCCTATAGTTTCGGCCCCGTGCTCGGCCCGATGGACGATTATCTGGTGCGCGAAGGATCGCACTTACGTCTCTTCGACAAGATGGGCGCACATCCCCTGAAGCTTGAAGGCGTCGAGGGTTTCCATTTCGCGGTCTGGGCGCCGAATGCGCGCCGTGTCTCCGTCGTCGGCGATTTCAACAATTGGGATGGCCGCCGCCATGTGATGCGCTTTCGCAAGGACACCGGCATCTGGGAAATCTTCGCACCGGATGTCTATGCCGGCTGCGCCTACAAGTTCGAGATCATCGGCCCCCATGGCGAGCTTTTGCCGCTGAAGGCCGACCCTTACGCGCGCCGCGCCGAGCTTCGCCCGAAGAATGCCTCCGTCACCACGCCGGAGCTTGTCCAGCAATGGGAAGACGACGCGCACCGCAAGCATTGGGCCAGCATCGATCAGCGTCGCCAGCCGATCAGCGTCTATGAGGTCCACGCTGCCTCCTGGCGCAAGCATCAGGACGGCTCCATGCTGACCTGGGACGAGATGGCCGCCCAGCTCATCCCCTATTGCGCCGACATGGGCTTCACCCATATCGAATTCCTTCCCATCACCGAACACCCCTATGATCCCTCCTGGGGCTACCAGACGACCGGCCTTTATGCGCCGACCGCCCGCTTTGGCGAGCCGGAGGGTTTTGCCCGCTTCGTCAACGGCGCCCACAAGGTCGGCATCGGCGTCATCCTCGACTGGGTGCCGGCCCATTTCCCCACCGACGAGCATGGCTTGAAGTGGTTCGACGGTACCGCCCTTTATGAGCATGCCGATCCGCGTCAGGGCTTCCACCCAGACTGGAACACCGCGATCTACAATTTCGGTCGCGTCGAGGTCATGTCCTACCTCATCAACAATGCGCTCTACTGGGCGGAAAAATTCCACCTCGACGGCCTGCGCGTCGATGCGGTCGCCTCGATGCTCTATCTCGATTACTCCCGCAAGGAAGGCGAGTGGATCCCCAACGAATATGGCGGGCGCGAGAACCTGGAATCGGTTCGCTTCCTGCAGAAGATGAACACGCTGATCTATGGCAACCATCCGGGCGTCATGACCATTGCGGAAGAATCCACCTCCTGGCCCAAGGTCTCCCAGCCCGTGCATGAGGGCGGTCTCGGCTTCGGCTTCAAGTGGAACATGGGCTTCATGCACGACACGCTGAGCTATTTTGCCCGCGAACCCGTGCATCGCAAGTTCCACCATCAGGAACTGACCTTCGGTCTGCTCTACGCCTTCAGCGAGAATTTCGTGCTGCCGATCTCGCATGACGAAGTGGTGCATGGCAAAGGTTCGATGATTGCCAAGATGCCGGGCGACGACTGGCAGAAATTCGCCAATCTTCGCGCCTATTACGCCTTCATGTGGGGCTATCCGGGCAAGAAGCTGCTGTTCATGGGTCAGGAATTTGCGCAGTGGAGCGAATGGAGCGAGAAGGTCTCGCTCGACTGGAACCTCCTGCAGTACCACATGCATGAAGGCATGCGCCGCCTGGTGCGCGATCTGAACTTCACCTACCGCTCCAAGGCCGCCCTTCATGCCCGCGACTGCGAGCCGGAAGGCTTCGAATGGCTGATGGCCGACGATCACGACAATTCCGTGCTGGCATGGCTGCGCCGTGCGCCGGGCGAAAAGCCGGTGGCGGTCATCTCCAACCTGACGCCGGTCTATCGCGAGAATTTTTACGTGCCGCTTCCCGCCGCAGGGCGCTGGCGCGAAATTCTCAACACCGATGCCGAGATCTATGGCGGGACGGGCAAGGGCAATGGCGGGCGCGTGCAGGCGGTGGATGCCGGCGGCAGCATCGGCGCGACGCTCACACTTCCGCCGCTCGCCGTCATCATGCTGGAGCTGGAAAACTAATCCGCCTCTCGTCGCAGGGACATGAGGCAGAGGAAAATGAACACGTGATGGGAAACCTTAAAATCTCCCCACACGTTTGAGACCAAGGGAACCGTGGAATTTTATGGGAGGACAGGACCGATGAGTGAAAAGAGAATTCAGCCTCTGGCACGTGATGCAATGGCATATGTGCTGGCTGGCGGGCGCGGCAGCCGCCTCAAGGAACTCACCGACCGCCGCGCAAAGCCTGCGGTCTATTTCGGCGGCAAGGCACGCATTATCGATTTCGCGCTCTCCAATGCGCTGAACTCGGGCATCCGCCGCATTGGCGTCGCCACGCAGTACAAGGCGCATTCGCTGATCCGCCACCTGCAGCGCGGCTGGGACTTCTTCCGCCCGGAACGTAACGAAAGCTTCGATATTCTGCCCGCCTCCCAGCGCGTTTCCGAAACGCAATGGTACGAAGGCACCGCAGACGCCGTCTACCAGAATATCGACATCATCGAGTCTCACGGCCCCGAATATATGGTCATCCTCGCCGGCGACCATATCTACAAGATGGACTATGAATACATGCTGCAGCAGCATGTGGATTCCGGCGCGGACGTGACGATCGGTTGCCTGGAAGTGCCGCGCATGGAAGCCACCGGTTTCGGCGTCATGCATGTCAACGACAAGGACGAGATCATCGCCTTCATCGAAAAGCCGGCCGACCCGCCGGGCATTCCGGGCGATGAGGAAAACGCTCTCGCCTCCATGGGCATCTACGTCTTCCACACCAAGTTCCTGATGGAATGCCTGCGCCGCGATGCCAGCGACCCGAATTCCAGCCGCGACTTCGGCAAGGACATCATCCCCTATATCGTCGAACATGGTAAGGCCGTCGCGCACCGCTTCGCCTCCTCCTGCGTGCGCTCCGATTTTGAGCACGGTCCATACTGGCGCGATGTCGGCACCATCGATGCCTACTGGCAGGCCAATATCGATTTGACCGATATCGTTCCGGATCTGGATATCTACGACAAGTCCTGGCCGATCTGGACCTATGCCGAGATCACGCCGCCGGCGAAATTCGTGCATGACGACGAAAACCGCCGCGGCTCGGCGGTCTCCTCCGTCGTCTCGGGCGATTGCATCATCTCCGGCGCATCGCTGAACCGCAGCCTGCTGTTTACCGGTGTGCGCGCAAACTCCTATTCGCGCCTCGAAAATGCCGTCGTGCTGCCAAGCGTGAAGATCGGCCGCCACGCGCAGCTCAGCAATGTCGTCATCGACCACGGCGTCGTCATCCCGGAAGGGCTGATCGTCGGCGAGGACCCGATCCTCGATGCCAAGCGGTTCCGCCGCACGGACAACGGCATCTGCCTGATAACCCAATCGATGATCGACAAGCTGGACCTGTGAGCCTCATGAATGTTCTTTCGGTCACATCCGAAATCTATCCGCTGATCAAGACCGGGGGGCTTGCGGATGTTTCCGGCGCGCTCCCCATCGCGCTGAAAGCCTGCGGCGTTCACACCCGCTCGCTCATCCCCGGCTACCCCGCCGTCAAATCGGCGGTCAAGGACGCCCACAAGGTCGGGGAGTTTCCCGATCTTCTGGGTGAACATGCCGATATTCTGGCAGGCGAGCATGAGGGTCTGGACCTCCTGATCCTCGACATTCCCTCGCTCTATGACCGCCCCGCCGGCCCCTATCTCGATTCCACCGGCAAGGATTTCGCCGACAACTGGAAGCGCTATGCCGCCCTTTCGCTGGCCGCTGCCGAAATCGCCGCAGGCAAGCTTGCCGGCTGGCAGCCAGATCTCCTGCATGCGCATGACTGGCAGTCCGCAATGGCCCCGGTCTATATGCGCTATGCCGAGACGCCGGAAATTCCAAGCCTGCTGACCATCCACAATATTGCCTTCCAGGGTCAGTTCGGCGCCAATATCTTTTCCGAACTGCGCCTGCCGGCCCATGCCTTTTCCACCGAAAGCATTGAATATTATAACGATATCAGCTTTCTGAAGGGCGGCCTGCAGACGGCAACGGCGCTCAGCACGGTGAGCCCGTCCTATGCCGAGGAAATCCTGACCCCGGATTACGGCATGGGGCTCGAGGGCGTCATCCGCGCCCGCGCCCAGGCGCTGCATGGCATCGTCAACGGCATCGATGCCGAGGTCTGGAACCCGGCAATCGACCATCTGATCCAGGAAAACTATACGGCTGCAAACCTGAAGCTGCGCGCCATCAACAAGGCCGCCGTCGCCAACCACTTCCGGGTCGATCACGACAACGGTCCGCTCTTCTGCGTCATCTCCCGCCTCACCTGGCAAAAGGGCATCGACCTGATTGCCGAGGTTGCCGACGATATCGTCGAGATGGGCGGTCGTCTGGTGGTGCTGGGTGCCGGCGAGATTGCGCTGGAAGGCGCGCTGATGGCCGCCGCCACCCGTCATCCCGGACGCGTCGGCGTTGCCGTCGGCTATAACGAGCCGCTGTCGCACCTGATGCAGGCCGGCAGCGATGCCATCATCGTTCCCTCCCGCTTCGAGCCCTGTGGCCTGACCCAGCTTTATGCGCTGCGCTATGGCTGCGTGCCCGTCGTTGCACGCAACGGGGGCTTGAACGATACCGTGATCGATGCCAATCACGCTGCTGTTTCCGCCAAGGTCGCCACCGGCGTCCAGTTCTCCTCCGTCACCCCGGAAGGACTGCGCCAGGCGCTCCGCCGCACCATGCGATATTACCGAGACCCGAAGCTGTGGACGCAGATGCAGAAGCAGGGGATGAAATCGGATGTTTCCTGGGAAAAGAGCGCAGGGCTGTATGCCGCGCTCTACACCCAACTTTTGTCGAAAGGCCATTGAATGTCGATCAAGACCGTCCAGACCACGCCGTTTCAGGATCAGAAGCCCGGAACCTCCGGCCTTCGCAAGAAGGTGCCGGTTTTCGCGCAGGAGAACTACGCGGAAAACTTCATCCAGTCGATCTTCGACAGCCTCGAGGGCTTTGCCGGTGAGGCGCTGGTGATCGGCGGCGATGGCCGCTACTACAATCGTGAGGTCATCCAGAAGGCGATCAAGATGGCCGCAGCCGCAGGCTTCGGCAAGGTTCTGGTCGGCCAGGGCGGCATTCTCTCCACGCCTGCTGCCTCCAACGTCATCCGCAAATACAAGGCTTTCGGCGGCATCGTTCTCTCCGCCAGCCACAATCCCGGTGGCCCCAACGAAGACTTCGGCATCAAGTACAATATCGGCAATGGCGGCCCGGCGCCCGAAAAGATCACCGACGCCATCTTCGCCCGCACCAAGTCGATCGAAACCTACCGCATCGCCGATGTTGCCGATATCGATCTCGACCGGATCGGCACGAGCGACGTCGCCGGCATGCAGGTGGAAGTCATCGATCCGGTGGCCGATTACGCCACGCTGATGGAAGAACTCTTCGACTTCGGTGCGATCCGCGATCTGATCGCAGGCGGCTTCAAGGTCGTGGTCGATTCCATGAGCGCGGTGACTGGCCCCTATGCGGTCGAAATCATCGAGAAGCGCCTTGGCGCACCGGCAGGCTCGGTTCGCAACTCCGTACCGCTGCCGGATTTCGGCGGCCATCACCCAGACCCGAACCTCGTTCACGCCAAGGAACTCTATGACGACGTGATGAGCCCGGAAGGCCCCGATTTCGGCGCCGCTTCCGATGGCGACGGCGACCGCAACATGGTCGTCGGCAAGGGCATGTTCGTCACGCCGTCGGATTCGCTTGCCATCATCGCCGCCAACGCCAAGCTGGCGCCCGGCTACGCATCTGGCATTTCCGGCATCGCCCGCTCCATGCCGACGAGTGCCGCCGCAGACCGCGTGGCGGAAAAGCTCGGCATCGGCATGTATGAAACGCCGACCGGCTGGAAGTTCTTCGGCAACCTGCTGGATGCCGGCAAGGTCACCGTCTGCGGCGAGGAAAGCTTCGGCACCGGCTCCAACCATGTGCGCGAAAAGGACGGTCTCTGGGCCGTGCTCTTCTGGCTGAACATCGTCGCCGCCCGCAAGGAAAGCGTCAAGGACATCGTCACCAAGCACTGGGCCGAATATGGCCGCAACTATTACTCGCGCCACGACTATGAAGAAGTCGACAGCGACGCCGCCAACACGCTGGTCGCCATACTGCGCGAGAAGCTGGCGACGCTTCCCGGCACCACTTACGGCAACCTGAAGGTCGCCAAGGCCGACGACTTTGCCTATCACGATCCGGTCGATCAGTCGGTCAGCAAGAACCAGGGCATCCGCATCCTCTTCGAAGGCGGCTCGCGCATCGTGTTGCGCCTCTCCGGCACCGGCACCTCCGGCGCCACGCTGCGCCTCTATGTCGAGCGCTACGAGGCCGATGCGGCCCGCCACACTATCGAAACCCAGGAAGCGCTGGCCGACCTCATCGCTGCGGCAGACACGATTGCCGGCATCAAGAAGCACACAGGCCGCGATGCGCCGACGGTGATTACCTGATCTGCGGCTGGGGGGGTGGGCTGTCATGGCTCGCCTCCCTTTTGCGGGTGGCCACCCCCCTCTGCCCTGCCGGGCATCTCCCCCTCAAGGGGGGAGATCGGCAAGAGGCAAGCTTCCGCTTCGTATCAAGCTTGGTGCTGAAGAAACCTCCTCACGGAGGTAGCAAGAAAAGCGAGCGGCCAACCCCAACCCGATCTCCCCCCTTGAGGGGGAGATGTCCGGCAGGACAGAGGGGGGTCCTAAAGAACAGACGGGCCGCGCCTTCGCACCAAAAGAGACGCAAGCCCCAACTCACAAACCACCAAAGGGACCAGCCCATGCCAACCCACCCAGCGTTCCCCCAAGGTGCAGTCCCCACGCCAACAGGCACCCAGTTTTCCGTCTACTCCCAAAACGCCACGAAAATCGAACTCTGCCTCTACGACGCCAGCGGCAACACCGAAACCGCGCGCCTGCACATGCAGCGTGACGAGGACGGCATCCATCGCCTCACCGTTGCGCAAGCCACCACAGGCACCCGCTACGGCTACCGCGCCCACGGCCCTCACGCGCCAGACCACGGCCAATGGTTCGACCCGGCCAAGCTCCTCCTCGACCCCTACGCAACCACGATCGACCGCCCTTTCCAGAACCACCCCTCCCTCTTCACCTTCGGCGAAGACACCAGCGCCGTCATGCCGAAGGCGATCGTCTCCAGCGACACGCCGATCACGCCCGAGCCACCCCGCTTCACCCGCACCGGCCTGATCTATGAAGTGGCCGTCAAGCCCTTCACCATGCTGCACCCCGACATACCGGAAGCCATTCGCGGCACGGTCGCAGCGCTCGCCCACCCCACCATCATCGCGCATCTGAAAAAGATCGGCGTCAGCGCCGTGGAATTGATGCCGATCACCGCCTGGATCGACGAACGGCATCTGCCGCCGCTCAATCTCACCAATGGCTGGGGTTACAACCCCGTCGGCTTCATGGCGCTCGATCCGCGGCTCTGCCCTGGCGGTATCGCCGAACTGCGCGACACTGTCGCCAAACTGCATGATGCAGGCATTGGCGTGATCCTCGATCTCGTCTTCAACCATACGGGCGAGAGCGATCGCTTCGGCTCGACGCTATCGCTGCGCGGTCTCGACAACCTCACCTATTACCGTCACGCATCCGACGATCCCGGCACGCTGATCAACGACACCGGCACCGGCAATACGCTTGCTTGCGATCACCCACAGGTGCGCCATCTCGTCATCGAAACGCTCCGCCACTTCGTCGCCCATGCCGGTATCGATGGCTTCCGCTTCGATCTCGCCCCCGTTATCGGCCGCACAGCGGAGGGCTTCGATCCGCAAAGCGAAACCCTGCGCCAGATGCATGAAGACCCGCTTTTGGCCGACCGGGTGCTGATCGCAGAACCCTGGGACATCGGCCCCGGCGGCTATCAACTCGGCAATTTTCCGGCCTCGTTCCTCGAATGGAACGACCGGGCGCGTGACGATATCCGCCGCTACTGGCGTGGCGACGATTATACGATCGGCGCGCTCGCCGATGCGCTTGCCGGTTCTGCCCCGATCTTCTCACGCAACGCGCGCACCGAAACCCGCAGCGTCAACTTCATCGCCGCCCATGACGGCTTCACGCTTTTCGATCTCGTCGCCCACGCCCACAAACACAATGAGGCGAATGGCGAGGAGAACCGCGACGGCCACAATGACAATCACTCGTGGAACAATGGCATCGAGGGCCTGACCGACGATCCGGCGGTCAACGCTGCCCGGATCGCCGACGTCAAGGCGCTGCTCGCCACCCTCTTCGTCACCCGCGGCACGGTGATGCTGGCGGCGGGCGATGAAGGTGGGCGCAGCCAGCGCGGCAACAACAACGCCTATGCCCAGGACAACGAGATCACCTGGGTGGACTGGCAAGCCCTTTCCCCCGATCTGATCGACCACACCGCCTTTCTGGCCAAGCTGCGCCAGCGCTTCGCAGTCTTTGGCGAAAGCACTTTCTTCTCAACCGGCAACGGCGAGATCGAATGGCTTTCGCCCTTGGGCGACCCCATGCGCGACGAGGACTGGAACCGCCCGGATGCCACCACCTTCGCCATGGTGCTGAAAACACTGGACAGGCAGACCAGCAAGACGGTTCGCTTGGCCATTCTGTTCAACCGCAGCCGCAACGCCATTCCCTTCACCTTGAAGGGCGAAGGCTGGAAACCGCTCGGCGTCGATTTCGGCGTTCCCGCCTGGTTGCCACCCCGCTCCGTCGTCTTTTATGTGGGTGCACCCCGCCTCCTTTAGGGGAGGCCCTCATTCTTTTAGCATCGGCTTTGCGAAATCGGTTCCGATTTCCCGTCCGATGATGTAGCCGTTGATGACACGCATTCACCTGCCCTATAGCGCGTCGCCGTCCTATTGGACGCATAAAGACGCTCTATCTCGTAGACTCACCGCATCGTGCTTTCCGAAAATCGATTCCGACTTTCGGGCCGATACGGTAGAGTCTCCATCATGAAAAGGACCACGCGCTGTGAAAGACGTATCGCTTAGTGAAGTGAAGGGTTTGGTCGGCACGGAAGTGGGAGTATCCGACTGGATCACCGTCGATCAGGCAATGATCGATGCCTTTGCGGGGGCCACGCTGGATGACCAGTTCATCCACACCGATCCTGAACGTGCCAAGGCCGAGAGCCCTTTCGGCGGCACGATTGCCCATGGCTTCCTGACGCTTTCGCTGCTGTCGGCCATGAACTACAGCGCACTGCCGAAAATCCGCGAACAGACCATGGGCATCAATTACGGCTTCGACAAAGTCACCTTCGTCGCCCCGGTCAAGAGCGGCGCGCGCGTGCGCGGCCGTTTCACCCTGGCCGAAGCCCGCTTTCGCGGCGCATCGATGCTGACCAACACCTACGACGTGACGGTGGAAATCGAAGACGAACGCAAACCGGCGCTCACCGCCCGCTGGACCACCATCTCGCAATTCGATCCGAAGGACAGGCCGGAGGACGCGTAAGGCATGGTCGGCGCAAACGGTTCGACGGTTTACGATCGCAAAGACCTGAGGCGTCTGACGCGTATCTAAAAGATCGCGACACGTCTTAGAACAGGCAGAGGACGGAGGGCACCATGCCGGAAGCAATCGTTCGAGAAGCATTCCAGACGCAGGCGCAAGCGTGCGATGCGCTCGGTTCGCCCTTCACCGCCAGGCTCTGCCGGCTGCTTGCCGAAAAGCTGGACAGCGCGCAAGGCACCGTTGCCCACACCATCCTCACATGGCCCGGCCCGCCCGGTCCCAGCGACGACTCCGTGCCCTTGCGCACCGCCGGGTGCCTGCATGCGCTGGTTCGTTCAAACCGGATCAGCCCGCTGACCGAACTCAATGACACCGACCTCTGGACCGCCTGCCAGCAAGCCTTTCAGGAGCACAAGGCCTTCATCCTAGAGCGACTGAAGTTCCCGCCGCAAACCAACGAAGTCCGCCGCTCCGCGGCCCTCCTGCCTGGTCTCTTCATCGTCGCCGAGCGCACCGGCAGGCCGCTCATCCTTTCAGAGGTTGGCGCAAGCGCCGGCCTCAACCTCCAGCTCGACCGCTATCGCTACCGCCTTGGCGAAACGGAATGGGGAACGGGCAGTCCCGTCTTCCTCTCGCCGGAATGGCGCGGCGAAGCGCCAGCCATCCCGCTTAGCTTCACCGTCCTCGAACGCGCCGGCTGCGACCTCAATCCCTTGAATCCATCCAATCCCGACGACCGCCTGCGCCAGCTCTCCTACATCTGGGCAGACCAGGCGGACCGCCTGGAGCGCACGCAAAATGCGCTCACCATCGCCGCCGACAATCACCTGCAGGTGGAAAAGGCAGACGCGATCGACTGGCTGGCAGGACGGCTCGAAACCTCGAAGCCCGGCGCCACCCATGTCATCTTCCACTCCGTCGCCTGGCAGTATTTTCCAGACAGCCTCAAACAGAAGGGCGAAGCGCTGATCACTGAGGCCGGAAGCCGCGCCACCCCGGACGCCCCGCTCGCCCGCCTCCAGATGGAAGGCGATGGCCAGCCACGCGGTGCCGCACTGACCCTGCAAATCTGGCCCACGGGTGAAAAACAGGAGATCGGCCGAGCGGATTTTCACGGGCGCTGGGTGGATTGGAAGGGCTGGGTGCGGTGACCGTCACATAGGTAGCGTGCTCAAAGCCAAGCCTTTATTCGAAGCTCAATCCGGCTCCTGATCGACCGTTGGGTTCGCATGCGCTCCCAATATCCGCGACGCAAGCTGCCGGTCCATCTGCATGCCGTCCATACAGGTGTGGAGCCATTCTCTGTCCTGAATCAACGCGACAGCCCTGGAATACGCGCTCGTAACCGTCTCACCGTAAGCGTCTCGAGCTTTCTGCCACGCCGCAGCAGGAACATTGCCCCACGCAGCAATCATCATCGACAGATCGATAATATCTCTGCTGTAAACGGCCTTATCAGGCCAGCGGTCCGCATTCGCCAAAAGCTTCTCAGCGAACATATCGCTTCTGCTCAGCACCGGGACGCCGTAGCGCTCATCCATCTGCCCGGAAAGATCGATACGACCCTCGCGTACGATCTCGAACTTGATGCGGGTATCGTCCACCTGCACAAAGGTCCGAATACCATATTGGTCGGCCCGCATGTCTCGCAGAGTTGAAACCCGGCCAATCGACTTCCCAGTCGATTTGGCAAGCCCCGAAAATCGTCTGCTCCACACGGCTTCGCGGAGCATCCTGTAGCCTTCCTGAGACGAACAGAGAAAGTCGATATCGACGCTTTCACGATACTCGTCGAGGCTAAGGACGATCGCGGTCTCGCCGCCGAAAAAACATTCAGCGCGTTTCAGCAACTCTCCGTCGAGAGAGTTCAGCACGGTCAGGACAGCGTTATGATGCGGACGGCGGAAAGTACTCATATGTCAGGATGCTATCAGCAAAGGGCCGTATCGCTCAACCAGATCGTCGATCAACGCTTTCTCTTCTGTGGTCAGTGCCTCAGTGTCGACAAAGCGCCAATTGCGCTCGTAGATCGAGAACGCTTCTTCGCCAGTCAAGCACGCGTTCGCGTCCCTGCTCCAGCAGAGCATCTGCAATTGCGGATAATGGCCGACCTGTATCTGCATCATATCCTCTATAGAAGGCTCCAGCCAAGGCTGCCAGGCTGCAATGAAGTACTAACCTGTTCCCCTCGTCGTCCTCGGGCTCGGCCACGAGGGTCCCTGCTTTCAATGGCTCGTGGTTAGTCGAGCCCGACCATGACGGGTCGGGCGCGGCTTCAGCCCTTCGCCCAAAAGCTGTATCCTCTATAGCAGAAACCATCGCCATTCCTCCAGCCAATTCCAGCGCAAGCACTTGGCGCCATTTGCTCTTCTCTCGCGGGAACCTTCATCCAGCCCTCACGTTAAAGCCGATATTATTTGGGGGAATTCTATATGGCGCAAAACATTACACAACCGGATGATGCAGGCGAGCAAAGCACTGAGCTTAAACGCGTCATGGGGCCGGGGCTGCTTCTTCTGTTCATCGTCGGGGATATTCTCGGCACCGGCATCTACGCGCTGACCGGTCAGGTCGCCGCCGAAGTGGGTGGCGTGGTCTGGCTGCCCTTCCTCATCGCTTTTGCCGTGGCACTTTTGACCGCCTGCAGCTATCTCGAACTGGTGACGAAATATCCGCGCGCCGCAGGCGCTGCCCTTTATACCCACAAGGCTTTCGGCGTTCACTTCATCACCTTCCTCGTCGCCTTCACCGTCATGTCGTCGGGTGTGACCTCCGCCTCCACCGCCTCGCGCGCCTTTGCCGCCAATTTCGCCACCGTCACCGGCTTCGATTTCGGCGGCTTCGGTGTCACCGGCATCGCTATTGCCTTCATCGTTGCCGTCGCACTCATCAATTTCCGTGGCGTCGGTGAAAGCGTGAAGATGAATGTGGTGCTGACGGTGGTGGAGCTGACCGGCCTGCTGTTGATCATCTGCATCGGCTTCTGGGCCATCGGCAATGGTCAGGGCGATGTGTCGCGCGCCTGGACCTTCCAGCCTGCGGGTGAACACGGCGTCATCTGGTCGGTGGTGGCCGCCACCACACTTGCCTTCTTCGCCATGGTCGGTTTTGAGGATTCGGTCAACATGGCCGAAGAATGCAAGCAGCCCGCCCGCATCTTTCCGAAAGTGCTGCTCGGCGGTCTCGTCATCACCGGCATCATCTATATTCTGGTCGCCATTTCCGCCATCACCCTCGTGCCCGCTGCCGAACTCGGCGAAGGCGAAACGCCGCTCTTGAAGGTGGTACAAGCCGGCGCGCCAAACTTCCCGATCGGCATCTTCGCCGTCGTCACTATGTTTGCCGTCGCCAATTCGGCGCTGATCAACATGATGATGGCAAGCCGCCTGATCTACGGCATGAGCCGCGAAGGCGTGCTTCCGCCAGCCCTCGGCAAGGTCCATTCCGGCCGCCGCACGCCCTTTGTGGCGATCATCTTCACCTCGCTGATCGCCGTCGGACTCATCGCCTTTGCCGGCGGTGTTCCAGCGCTTGGCGGTACAACGGCTCTCCTGCTGCTCGGCGTTTTCACCATCGTCAATGTCGCGGTGCTGGTGCTGCGCAAGGACAAGGTGGCGCACAAGCACTTCCGCACACCGACCATCCTGCCGGTGCTCGGCGCCATCAGCTGCTTCTTCCTCGTCGGCCCATGGACCGGGCGCGATCCGGTGCAATATTCGATTGCGGGCGTCTTGCTCCTGATCGGCGTCGTTCTCTGGGCAGCAACGGTGGGCTTCATGCGGGCACAGGCGAAATCGGCTTAGCGGCACAACGGCGCTTGCTATCTGCGTCGCCCATGATAGATCGGAATTCCGGCCTCATTTTCAAAAGGAAAATACCATGCCGGAATTCCCCACCCTCATGCTCTTTGCCGCCGCAGCCCTCGTGCTGACGGCTACACCCGGTCCGGATATGCTGCTGATCGCCTCGCGCAGTGTCAGCCAGGGCCGGTCCGCAGGTTTTCTGACCTATGCCGGAATAGCCGCCGGGACCTATTGCCACGCGATTGCCGCAGCCTTGGGCCTCTCGCAATTGTTTCTGACGGTACCGGTCGCCTACGAGATCGTCCGCTGGGCGGGTTGCGCCTATCTCTTGTATCTTGCCGTCAAAACCGTGCGCTCACAGGGCGCGGGCTTTTCGCCCACAACCGGATTGAAACGGCTGTCCTCAAGACGGATTTTTCTGGAAGGCCTCGCCACCAACATCCTCAACCCGAAAATGGCGCTCTTCGTTCTGGCGCTCTTTCCGCAGTTCATCAATCCGGATGGCAATGCGCTCGTCCTCCAGATGGTGATCCTCGCCACCATCCTGAACGGCATCGGCTTTCTGGTGAATGGCACCGTGATTCTTCTTGGCAGCAACATCCGCCAGCGGCTTTCCGGCATCAGCCGCTTTCCCAAACTGCCGCACTATCTACTGGCAGGGGTCTTTGCCGGGCTCGCCTGCCGTCTGGCGCTGGGATCAAGGCAGTAGAAAGAGCGGCACGGAGAGGCCGGTCAGGACGAGGGGCAAAACCCAACCTGCGTCATCCTCGGGCTCGACCCGAGGATCCATCTTTTCAACGGCTTAGGGCGCCTGAATGACTAAAGCGCGCGCCTCAAGCGTCCCGCGAACCCTCGTCCAGCAGACCGAACACATAGTCCGCAAAGGAGCGCCAGCACTCCACGCGAAAGGTGTCATCGGCCACGCGCAGCAGCACCACTTCCGCCTTGCCGAAGACTGTGCGGGTGCAGGCGCCGACCGGGAAGGCGGCAAGCGAGAGGTCCTGCGGGCAGCCGGCATTGATCGTCGTTTCGGCGCCGGGGCCGGAAACGATGATGGCGAGGTTGCGGTGGGAGACGTCGGTTGCGGAAAACAGTCCGGTCGTGCTGGAAAGTGCTGCCATCAGGTCGGCTTCGCCCTGGTCGATGACCAGCCACTCATCCGGGCCGATCCACAAGGCCGAGCGCAGTCCCGAGGTCGCAGAGGTTTTCGGGCGTGTCGGCAGGGCAAGTTCGAGCGCCTGAGATACGGCCTCCACCGCCTCTGGCCGCGCGCGCAGCACCAGCCGGTAGGCCGGTGCCGCAGGCTTGATGGATGTACCGGCGGAACCGCCATGCACGCCGTCGAGAACGAATGTACGCTTTGCTGTCGCCAAATCAGCCATTGATCCGGCCTCCTTCCTTGTCGAAGAACACCATGTCCGTCACCTCGACTGCAATCGTCCTGTCGGCAAGCGGAATGTAGAGGGTCTCACCCATCCGCGCCCGGCCATCGGCCACCAGACCGAAAGCGATGGCGCGACCGAGATTTTCGGACCAGTAGGACGATGTGACGTGACCGAGCATTGTCATCGGCTTGGGTGCATTCGGATCGACGACGATCTGGCCGCCCTCTTCCGGCACCTCATGCGCGTTCTTCGGCAAGAGACCGACAAGCTGCTTGCGGCCGCTGCGGGTCAGATCCGGGCGCTGCAGACCGCGAATACCGACGAAGTCCGTCTTCTTCTTGGAGACAGCCCAGCCAAGGCCCGCATCGTCGGGCGTCACCGTGCCATCGGTATCCTGGCCGACGATGATGTAGCCCTTTTCGGCGCGCAGCACGTGCATTGTCTCGGTGCCATAAAGGCAGCCGCCGACGGCTTTCGCCCGCTCGGCAATGGCCTGCCAAACGGCCGGGCCGAAATCGGCAGGTACGTTGACTTCGAAGCCGAGTTCGCCGGTAAACGACACGCGGAAAAGACGCGTCGGCACGCCGCAGATCTTGCCTTCCGCCACCGCCATATGCGGGAACGCTTCGGGCGAAAGATCGATACCTTCCACCAGCGGCGCAATCACCTCGCGCGCCTTCGGTCCCTGCACCGCGATCACCGCCCATTGTTCGGTGGCGGAGGTCAGCCAGACGTTGAGATGCGGGAATTCCGTCTGCAGATAGTCTTCCATGTGGTGCAGCACGCGTGGCGCGCCGCCCGTCGTCGTCGTCACGTGGAAGCGGTCTTCCGCCATGCGACCGACAACACCGTCATCATAGACGAAACCGTCTTCGCGGGTCATGATGCCGTAGCGGCAGCGACCGGGCTTCAGCGTATCCCAGGCATTGGTGTAGAGCAGGTTGAGGAACTTCGCCGCATCCGGGCCGACAACCTCGATCTTGCCGAGCGTGGAGGCATCGAAGACGCCAACGCTTTCGCGCACCGTCTTGCACTCGCGGTTGACTGCCTCATGCATGTCTTCGCCCGCACGCGGATAGTACCAGGCGCGCTTCCAGTTACCGACATCCTCGAAGGCCGCACCTTCTGCTTCTTCCAAGGCATGCATCGGCGTCTTGCGGGCCGGATCGAACAGCTTGCCACGCGAATGGCCGACCAGCGTACCGAAGGTCACCGGCGTGTAAGGTGCGCGGAAGGTGGTGAGACCGACCTTCGGCAGATCGCGGCCCAGCGCTTCCGATGCAATGGCAAGACCATGCATGTTGGACATCTTGCCCTGGTCGGACGCCATGCCGTTGGTGGTGAAGCGCTTGATGTGCTCGATGGAGTGCATGCCTTCGCGTACCGCAAGGCGGATATCCTTGGCGCAGACATCGTGCTGGAAGTCGATGAAGGCCTTGACGCTTTGGTCTGCACCCGCACCTTCGGCAGCGCCGATCATGCCGCCCGTCCAGGTGTTGGCATTGCTGCCGGAAACGGCAACTTCGCCGCCCCCAGCCGCAGCCGCTTCGGAAAGCAGCGCGGAGAGATCGTCGGTACCGTTGCAGGCGCCGATCGAAACGCAGTCCTGCACGTGCACGTCGGGCAGGAAGCGCTGGTTCGGCGCGTCATATTTCAGTTTGCCGCGAGACTGCGAGAAGAGATGGACCGATGGCGTCCAGCCGGCCGAGACGATCAGCGCATCGACAGCGATCTTGCGCTTGCCCGAACCGCCATTGCGGCCAACCGTCATGGAGGTGACGCGAAGGCGGCCCGCCGTATCGAAGACGCTGTGGCCAGCCAGAACCTCGATACCAAGCGCGCGCGCCTCGTCCAGAAGCTTTGCGCTCGGATTAGGACGGCAATCGACGATCGCCGCGATCTTGACACCGGCGCGCTTCAGGTCGAAGGCCGCCTCATAGGCGCTGTCCTGGGCGGTGTAGACACCAACATTGTGGCCGACAGCCACGCCATACTGGTTGAGATAGGTGCGGGCAGCGGACGCCAGCATGATGCCGGGGCGGTCGTTATTGGCGAATACCATGTGGCGCTCGATGGCGCCGGTCGCCATCACCACCTTCTTGGCGCGCACCTGCCACAGGCGCTCGCGCGGCTCATGCAGCGCCGGGCTTGCCAGGTGGTCGGTCACGCGCTCGGCCAGGCCGATGAAGTTGTGGTTGTAGTAACCGAAGACGGTGGTGCGGGTCAGCACCTCCACATTCGGCATCGCCTTCAGCTCGGCCAAAACCGACTGCGCCCAGTCATAGCCGTTCTTGCCGTCGATCACGGTGCCGCTTTCAAAGCGCAGCGCACCGCCAACCGTCGGGTTCTCGTCGACCAGCATGACCTTGGCACCCGTCTTGGCCGCAGAAAGCGCCGCCGTCAGACCGGCAGCACCGCCACCGGCCACCAGCACGTCGCAATGGGCATAACGGCTGGCATATTGGTCGGTATCGCCCTGTTTCGGCGCGCTGCCGAGACCCGCGGCGCGGCGGATGATCGGCTCATAGAGCTTGTGCCATGCCGCCTTCGGCCACATGAAGGTCTTGTAGTAGAAGCCCGCCGCAAAGAAGGGCGAGAAGAAATCGTTGATCGCGCCGACATCGAAGGACAGCGACGGATAGCGGTTCTGCGACGAGACGATCGCCCCGTCGAAGACTTCCTGCACCGTGG
Source organism: Agrobacterium sp. CNPSo 3708 (assembly GCF_028674915.1). Lineage (NCBI taxonomy): Bacteria > Pseudomonadati > Pseudomonadota > Alphaproteobacteria > Hyphomicrobiales > Rhizobiaceae > Agrobacterium > Agrobacterium sp. CNPSo 3708. The sequence continues at coordinate 111,446 of NZ_JAQZSF010000006.1, read as the reverse complement.
CGCGCACGTTCGGCTGGCGGCGGGAGGCATCGCGCGACACGTCGATCAGCGCATTCGGCTCTTCCGGACCGGCAGACAGAAAGCCGCGCGGACGGTGATATTTGAACGAGCGGCCGATCAGGTGCACGCCATTTGCCAGCAATGCGGAGGCAACCGTGTCTCCCTGAAGCGCAGTATAGCTCTTGCCGTCGAAGTTGAAGCGGGCGGTGCGGGCAGGCGTCAGGCGGCCGGCACCCTTGATACGGTAAGCGCCACTCATCGGGCTGCTCCTTCGCTGGAGGAGAGAAGCGAAGCCTCATCCGGCTTCGGCTCGCCCGCCTTGTATGTCAGGTAAAACTTGTCGGTCACGGAATGGCGCGCCGCGTTGAAGAAGCGGCCGCAGCCATGGATATGGCGCCAGCGCTCATAGACCATGCCCTTGTCGTTATCGCGCATGAAGAAATACTCGGCAAACTCCTCGTCGGAGATCCCGGCAATGTTTTCAGGGCGGGCAATATGCGCCTCGCCAGCCCAGCGGAACTCCAGCTCGGAGCGTTCTTCTTCGCAATATGGACAACGGATCAGCAGCATGATGTTCCCTCAAAGAGAGCTTTCCGGAATCACCGTTCCGGCGGGTTGGTCACACAGGCGCTTTCCCATGGTGATGTAGGGGGAGAGCCTGTTCGTCAGATCTTCAAAATTCGTATAGGGCCGAAACGCGTTGCCGCGCCCGATATTGACCACCGCCATCGACATCAGATTGCTGTCGAGGGCGACGGGATATTCATTCTCGCCATCTGCACCCTTCGGCACGAAATAGACGAGCTTCTGGCCAAGGCTTGGAGCGCACATCAGGAAGCCCTCTTCCGCCAGAAACGGCCAGTTGTCCTCTCCCTGCACCTTGCGGATGGCCTGCACTCGAAAATCGCCAGCCTCGGGAACAACCGGACCGGCATCGGCCGCAGAGGCCATACACATGGCTGCAAGGAGAGCAGCCGGCATCTTCAATGGGCAACCGCCGCGGCTGCCGCCTCGTCGATCAACCGTCCAGTGCGGAACCGGTCGAGGTTCAGCCCTGCCGCCAGCCGGTGCGGCTCGCCGCGCGCAATCAGATGCGCGAAGAGATGCGCAGAGCCTGGCGTGGCCTTGAAGCCGCCCGTACCCCAGCCGCAATTGACAAAGAGGTTTGGAACCGGCGTCACGCTCTGGATCGCCGAACGATCCGGTGTGTTGTCGGTAATGCCGCCCCACTGGCGCATCATCTTCACACGACGGAAGATCGGGAAGAGTTCGCAGATGGCGTCCAGCGTATGCGTGATGATCTGCAGGCCGCCGGTCTGCGAATAAGAGTTGTACTGGTCGGTACCGGCACCGATGACCAGCTCGCCCTTGTCGGACTGCGAGATATAGGCATGCACGGTGTTGGACATCACCACGCAGGGGAAGATGGGTTTCAGCGGCTCGGAGACCAGAGCCTGCAACGGGTTGGAAGCAAGCGGCACGCGCACATCGGCCATTTTCATGATGACGGAGGAGTGACCGGCCGCCGATACGCCGATCTTCTTGGCGCCAATGAAGCCACGATTGGTTTCCACACCCGTCACTGCGCCATCCGGCCCACGACGGATCGCGGTGACTTCGCAGTTCTGGATGATGTGGACGCCGCGATCGGACGCCGCACGGGCATAGCCCCAGGCAACAGCATCGTGACGGGCGGTACCACCGCGACGCTGCAGGGCAGCACCATTGATGGCGTAGCGCGCGTTCGCAGAAATATCGAGTGGCGGACAGTAGGCCTTGGCCTCTTCCGGCGTCAGCCATTCATTGTCGATGCCATAGAGGCGGTTGGCATTGATATGGCGCTTGAAGGACTGCTGGTCATGCACATTGTGCGACAGCATCATCACGCCGCGTGCCGAATACATGACGTTGTAGTTCAGATCCTGGCTCAAGCCTTCCCACAATTTGAGGGAGTGCTCGTACATATCCATGCTCTCTTCATAGAGATAGTTCGAGCGGATGATGGTGGTGTTGCGGCCGGTATTGCCGCCGCCGAGCCAGCCCTTTTCCAGAACGGCAATATTCGTGATGCCATGTTCCTTGGCCAGATAATAAGCGGCACCGAGACCATGGCCGCCGCCACCGATGATGATGACGTCATATTCCTTGCGCGGCTCGGGAGAAGCCCACTGGGCATCCCATCCCTTGTGGGCCCGCATTGCCTCGCGAGCCACGGCAAAAACAGAAAATTTGCGCATTCGCAAGCAACTCCCTGAAGACACGCTGGATTATTCCGGCTGAGACCTATGAATGGCAAATATGCGCAGTGTTCAGTGTTCATTTTGCGACGCCGCGACATGATTGTTTTGACATGCGTCATAACTTTCTCGGCACCCCTTGTATTTTCACCGAGAGACACAGTTAACGGCTGGACTTCAAGGAAACGATCTGATATTGCACCACACCAATCGCGCGGCCAACCCGGCCACACGAACGCTTTTTTGTTTGCCTGCGAATGCCTTTATTCGCATGGCAAGATAACCAACCTAAAGGAACGGGATTCACGTGCAGGTACTAGTCCGCGATAACAACGTTGATCAGGCGCTTCGCGCTCTCAAGAAGAAAATGCAGCGCGAAGGTATCTTCCGCGAAATGAAGATGCGTGATTATTACGAGAAGCCTTCGCAGAAGCGCGCTCGCGAAAAGGCTGAAGCCGTTCGCCGCGTTCGCAAGCTTGCTCGCAAGCGCATGCAGCGCGAAGGTCTGATTGCTGCTCCACGTGCTGCGAGCCGCTAATAGGCCGTCTTTTCGACGTTTTTGAATGCTTATGGGGCGGGGGCGATTATTTCGCCGCCGCTCTTTGAGTTTTACAGCATCGGCCCAAAAATCGGATAGGGTTTTCGGAAAGCACGATGCGTGGCTCAAAGAAGATGGAGCGTCCTTTGTGCGTCCAATAGGACGCACGGCGCTCTAAAGCATGTCGCGCAAAAGCGGTGACCGGTTTTGCGATAACGACATGCGAGAGAAGAAGGCCTAAAGCGTGAAGGAGCGGATCTGAAAGATCGCGACACGGTTTAGCATGTCTGAATTCGCTTTGCACGATCGGGCCTGCATAATTGGCTCTGCATGATCAGCCTTGAGAGGGAACCCATACCGCATGAACGCTGTTGATACCGGTGAATCCAGACGTCCTATCGCCCTGTTCCACGGCGTATCTCAGAGAAAAACCATGCGGCTTTCTTCCACCCTCATCCTCTGCGGCATGGTTGCGGCTCTTGCCGGCTGCGCCACCACCAACACGACAAACGACGTGTTCCAGATCGACCGCGCTCAAGGGTCTGAACAGAACATCGCCTCGCTGACCTCGGTCATCAACGCCAACCCGCAGGATCCGGAAGGCTATAACGTCCGTGGCTCGGCTTACGGCCGCGCCGGTGACTCCAAGCGCGCCATTGCCGACTTCAATCAGGCCCTGCAGCTCAATCCACGCTTCTATCAGGCTTACGCCAACCGCGCGCTCGTCTACCGCAACATGGGCCAGCAGCAGCAGGCGCTGCAGGATTATAACAGCGCGCTGCAGATCAACCCGAATTACGACGTGGCGCTGATCGGTCGCGGCAACCTCTACCGCCAGACGGGCCGCACCAACGAAGCCTTCAACGACTTCACCGCCGCCATCAACACCGACACCACCGATGGCCGCGCCTATCACAATCGCGGCCTGATCTACCAGCTGCGCAGCCAGCACAGCCAGGCCATCGAAGATTTCTCCAAGGCCATCTCGCTTTCGCCCAACTCGCCCGAGCCATACAACGGTCGCGGCATTTCCTATGTGGCGCTGAACGACGACGAAAACGCCTTTGCCGATTTCAACCACGCCATCGCGCTGGATGACAGCCGCGCGGAATCCTGGGCCAACCAGGCACTGGTCTATGAGCGCCGCGGCGAACGCGACAAGGCGCTGAAATCCTACAACCACGCCGCCCGCCTCGACCCCAAATACAAGCCCGCCGTCGACGGCCTCGCCCGCATGCGCGGCGCTGGCGCGTCGTAAGCGTTCTTCCGAACGCCGTCCGTCCTTCCGGACACCACAGTAAAATACGCCAATGGCTCTTCTTCTGTGTACTCTGTGATAAGAGGTAGGCGGGTTTCCTTCCGCGCGACGTTGATGTAACGCTAAACCCCTCCTCCCCGTCATCCTCGCCCTTGAGGCGAGGATCCACGACCCAATCCTCAAGTGATCGAAAAACATGGATCCTCAGGTCAAGCTTGAGGATGACGAGCGAGAGGCGTTCTATTTCGGTCGCCCCACTTCTGTTCTTTCTGGCGGGCATGCCCGAGGGGTGCCGCACCCCCCTCTGTCCTGCCGGACATCTCCCCCTCAAGGGGGGAGAATGGCAAGAGGGATGCTCCCCCATTTCATCATCAACGTCGACGAAGTGCGAGAGTTCGCCACGAGTCGATCTCCCCCCTTGAGGGGGAGATGTCCGGCAGGACAGAGGGGGGTGAGCCCCAGATTCAGAACTTAAACGGGATCGCCTCCAGCTTGTTTTTTCAAGCAGGCTTGGCGTCGCCTTCGGCTTTCGCCTCTGGCTCGGCCGTCTTCTCCTCCGGCTTGATGCGGAACCAGGTCACGTAAAGCGCCGGCAAAAAGAGCAGTGTCAGCACCGTGCCGACCACGATACCGCCCATCATCGCATAGGCCATCGGCCCCCAGAAGACTTCGCGCGAAATCGGGATAAGTGCCAGTGTCGCAGCCGCCGCCGTCAGCATGATCGGGCGCATGCGGTGCTCGGTCGCCTCGATCACGGCTTGCCAGGCAGGCACGCCCTCCATGCGCAGATGCTCGATCTGCACCACCAGGATGACCGAGTTTCGGATAAGGATGCCGATCAGCGCCAGAATGCCGAGGATCGCCACGAAGCCCATCGGCGCGTTGCTGAGAAGCAGTGCCGCCACCACGCCGATCAGCGCTGTTGGAGCCACCGCAAAGACCAGGAACAGGCGGCTGAAGCTCTGCAGCTGGATCATCAGGATCGTCGCCATGGCAAAGAGCATCATCGGTGCGACGGCGGCAATCGGTCCTTGCGCTTCGGCGCTCGATTCCACGGCGCCGCCGATCTCGACCTTGTAGCCGACCGGCAGCGTCTTGATGAAGGCATCCACCTGCGGCTGAAGCTGGGTGACGATCGTCGCCGGCTGGGTCGGCCCCTTGATCGCCGCTTTCAGCGTGATGGTCGGGATGCGGTCGCGCGATGCGATCATGGCTTGTTCCACATCATAGCGCAGGTTCGCCACGGCCGAGAGCGGGATGAGCTTTCCGTCGGAGCCTGCAATCTGCAGGTTCTGCAACGTCTCGATCGAGCCGCGCTCCTGAGCGTCAGCACGTCCGATCACATCGATGAGGTAGATATTGTCGCGCACCTGCGTGGCGCTCGCGCCTTCGACGATGCTGTTCAGCACGGTGGCAATATCTTCCGAGCTCACGCCAAGCTGCCGGGCCTTGTCCTGCAACACATCGACCTTGACCACGCGCGATGGCTCGTTCCAGTCGAAGATCATGTTGGTGAGCAGCGGATGCTGGCCGACGACACCGGCAAAGCGCATGGAGATGTCGCGCACCTTCTGGACGTCCGGACCGCTGATGCGATACTGCACCGGCTTGCCGACCGGCGGGCCGATATCGAGCAGTTTTACGAAGGCATCGGTGCCGGGAAACGTCTCGTTCAGATATTTCTGGAAATCGCCGCGCACCCGGTCACGCGCTTCCAGGCTTTTCGGCACGATCACCGTCTGGCCGAAGAAGACGTTCTGGTTCTGCACGTCGAAGGACAAAATGAAGCGCGGCGCGCCCTGCCCCACATAGGTCGTCCAGTGGTCGATATCAGGATTGTTGGCGAGCTTGTCCTGCTCGAACTTTGCCATCTGCCGGTTGGTCTCGGCAATCGAGCTGTTCTGCGGCAGGTTCCAGTCGATGATCAGTTCCGGCCGGTCGGAGCTTGGGAAGAACTGCTGCTGCACCAGACCCATGCCGGCGACGGAGACGCCGAAGACACCGATGGTCAACAGAATGGTCACCCAGCGCCAGCGCATGGCTGTCGTCAATAGACGCGAGAAGATCGTCGCAACCCGGCCCTTCTTGTCGTGATGCTGCTTCATCGTCTTGGGCAGCATCAACACGCCGAGAAGCGGGGTGAAGAGAACCGCGACGATCCAGGAGACCAGCAGCGAAACCGCAATGACGACAAACAGCGTGAAGGTGAACTCACCCGCCGCACTGCTGTTGAGGCCGATCGGGATGAAGCCCGCGACGGTCACGAGTGTGCCGGTCAGCATCGGGAAGGCGGTGGACGTGTAAACATAGGTCGCGGCCTTGCGCAGATCGTCGCCCTCCTCCAGCCGCGCCACCATCATCTCCACCGCAATCATCGCGTCATCGACCAGAAGACCGAGCGCAATGATCAGCGCACCAAGCGAGATGCGCTGCAACGAAATGCCGGTATATTCCATGTAGACGAAGGTGATGGCGAGCACGAGCGGAATGGACACCGCAACCACCAGACCGGCGCGAAGACCAAGGCTGATGAAGCTGATGACAAGAACGATGGCAACCGCTTCGAACAGCGCACGGGTGAAGCCGGACACAGCCTCCTCCACCACTGCGGGCTGATCGGACACGCGGTTGACCTCGACGCCGATCGGTAGGTCTGCGACGACCGCCTTGATGTGTTCATCGACGGCTTCACCGAACTCCAGCAGGTTGGCACCGGCCCGCATGCCGATGGCAAGACCGATGGCCGGCTTGCCATTGTAGCGGAAGAGTGCCGTCGGCGGATCGACATAGCCGCGATGGATCGTCGCCACATCGGTTAACGGGAAGAAGCGGTCATTGACGCGCAGATTGATGGATTCCAGCGCGTTTTCCGAGGCGAACTGTCCGCCCACACGGATGGCGATGCGCTCCGGCCCAGCGGTCACGAAGCCGGATTGCGTCACCGCATTCTGCGCCTGCAGCGTGGCGATGATCGACTGGCGATCGATGCCGAGCGCTGCAATCTTGCGGGTGGAAAACTCCAGATAGATCGCCTCGTCCTGCGCCCCGATAATATCGACCTTGCCGACATTCTCGATGGTCAGGATTTTGGAGCGCGCATCTTCGACGAGATCGCGCAGCTGGCGCTGAGACAGCCCGTCGCTGGTAAAGGCAAAGATATTGCCGAAGACGTCGCCGAAGCGATCGTTGAAGAAGGGCCCCTGCACGCCCGAGGGAAACTCGCCCTTGATATCGCTGATCATGTTGCGGACGCGGCGCCAGGTCGGCTCCACATCCCGCGCCTTGGTGGTGGGCAGAAGCTCGAGGAAGACGGTGGTCTTGCCGGCGGTCGTTTCGCTGCGGGTATAATCGAGCGATTCCAGCTCCTGCAGCTTCTTCTCGATGCGGTCCGTTACCTGACGGCTGACCTCTTCGGCCGTCGCCCCCGGCCAGGCGGCGGAAATCACCATCGTCTTGATGGTGAAGTTCGGATCTTCTTCACGCCCGAGATTGAGATAGGAAAACACGCCTGCAATGAGGAAGACGATCATGAAATAGGAGACGAGCGAGCGGTGCGCCAATGCCCATTCGGAGAGATTGAACTTTTTCACTGTACGCGCTCCTGATCGATGCGAATGGACTGCCCGTCCTCAAGCGAGTTGACGCCTGCAATAACGACACGCTCCCCCGGCTTCACGCCCTCTTTGACAACCACATAGCCATAGGCGTTCGGCGGACCCTCCAGCACGACCGGGCGAAGCGTAACCTTTGCGGCGGCCTCATCGACAATCCACACGGCGGTTTGGCTGTCGCGCGTGCGGATGGCGGTGGCCGGCAGCATCAGATTGGGTTTGGAGGCGATGCTGGCCGAAGCGCGGATCACCGCACCCAGCCGGAAGGCATCACCCGGGTGGTCAAGCGCGATCTTCGTGCGGCGCGTTCGTGTGGCCGTATCGGCCTGCGGCGCGATCTCGCGCACCGTGCCCGCCACCCGCACCTGCGGATCGAGCTGCAGCGCCACGTCGAAGGGCGTGCCAAGTTTCAGCTGCTCGGCAATGGACTGCGGCACGTCGATCACCGCATCGCGCTCGTCCGGCTTGGCAATCGTCACCACCACCTGGCCGACGGTCACCACCTGGCCGAGTTCTGCCGAGGTTGCCGTCACCACGCCGTCGAATTCGGCGGCAAGCTGCGCATAGCTCAGCTGCTCATTCGCCTTGTTGAGATTGGCCTGCGCCCGCGCCACGGAGGCGCTTGCGGTCTTCAGCCCTTGTTCCGCCTCTTCCAATGCGGCCCGGGTGCCGGAGCGCGTTTCGGCAAGCTGCAACTGGCGCTGCTGCGTGCTCTGCGCATTGCGAAGCTGCGCCTGCGCATTGGAAAGATCCGATTGGGCGCTGCGCACGGCAAGCTCCAGCGATGTCGGATCGATGGTGGCAATGACCTGCCCCTTCTCCACGAGATCGCCGACGCTGACGGTGCGAGACGTGAGACGCCCCAGCGTGCGAAAACCAAGCTCGGCCTCGAAGCGCGGAGACACCGTTCCCGCAAAGCTGAGAGACTGCACGGGCATTTCCTTGGCCACCACCGAAAGCACGGGGCGCGGCGGCGGTGGGGCCTCGGACTTATCCTCGCTGCAGGCGGAAAGCAGCAGCCCCGATAGAAGGAGGGTAGCAATCTGGGTTCTGATCATTGTACTGCCACCTTCTCGAAAGCGACCTTTTCATCCGGGCGCAGGAACTTGCCACCCTCGGCCACCACGCTCTCACCGGGCTTCAGCCCCTGCTTGACGATGAAATGACCTGTTTCATAATCTTCGACCTCGATGGCGCGCAGCGCCACTTTCGACGAGGCGGGATCGACGACCCAGACAGCCGGCCTTCCATCCTTGGAGGAAATCGCCGACCAAGGCAGCACCATGGCGGCCTGTGGCTCATAGAGGAAATTGCCCTGCACGGCAGCGCCGAGCGGCATGGGAACGTCCACCCCAAGCCCGACCTTCACCTTCACCGTTCCGGTGGAGGAATCGATGGTGGGGGAAATCTCGCGGACCTTGGCCATCACCTGCCGGTCGGGATCGGTCAGAAGCGTGATCTTCACCTCCGGCTGAATCTCGCGGCCGAGGAAGAGCGTTTCCACCACTTCGAAGATCGCGTCGCGCGGGCCATCCTGCGCCAGCGTGAAGATGGGCGATGCCGCCTGCGCCACCTGCCCCACTTCGGCATTGCGCGCGGTGATCAACCCATCCTGATCGGCTTTCAGTTCGGTATAGGAGAGCGCTTCCTTGGCGCTGCCAAGCTGCGCCTGCGCCGACCGCTCACTGCCCTGCGCGGTGGAAAGCGCTTCCTGCGCCTGATCGAGTGCCGAGCGTGGCGTCACCTGCGTTTCGAAAAGTTTCTGCTGGCGGGCAAAGGCCAGCTCTGCCTGGATGCGCTGCGCCACAGCGGCCTCGAGATTGGCCTCGGCAACCGCCAGATCGGCCTGCTGCTCTTCCGCATCGATGCGCGCCAGAACCTGGCCCGCTCTCACATGGTCTCCAACATCGACCTGACGATCAATGATCTTGCCGCCCACACGGAAGGACAGATCGGTCTCGATACGCGCGCGGATTTCGCCGGTCACGGCTCCGCCGGACACCACCTGGCTGTTCTCAACCGTCACCACCCGGACCTGGCGCAAGTCCGGTTCTCCTTCGCCTTCCTTTGGACTGCACGCGGTCAAAAAACCGGCGCTCGCAATCAGGAGCACGCTCAAAATCTGCTTCATGGGTGGGCCTTATCATCGAGATATCGTGATTGCGTATATTTGACTGACTGGAAAGTCAATGATAACTTCTTAAGCCTGCTGCACGAAAAACTATGCAGCGGTTTTGCGATAACGATATGCGATAAAACAAAGAACGAAGCGGCGACGCGAATCTGAACGATCGCGACTTGCTTCAGCACTATCGATGCCGAATGAATGGGATGCCGATCACCGATGTTTAAGCTGTGCCACTCCAAGGCGGGAAAGAAACTGACGCGCGCCGAGCAGAAAGAGCTCCGCCCCGCGCAGATCCTGGACGCGGCCTTCACCGAATTCGTCAAGAACGGGTACGCCGCAACACGGGTTGAGGACATCGCCAAACATGTCGGCGTCACCAAGGGCACCATTTATGTGTACTTCGAGACCAAGGAAATTCTCTTCGAAGCCACCATCCGCCATGCCTCGACATCCTTCGCCGACATCGTCAAGAGCGAGGACACCCGCACCGGCACGGCCTCCGAGAAGATCAGATCGCTTCTGGGCGCACTCTACGATCATCTCGACCAAGACCGCCAGAACCGCGAAATCCTCAAACTGATCATCGCCGAGGGCCAGAAGTTCCCCGACATCGTCGCCCGGCATGAGCAATGTGTCTTCCAGCCCCTGATCGACAGGATCATCGAACTCATCAAGGAAGGTGCCGCAGCCGGCGAACTGAAAAACGACTACATCGCCTTCCCCGAACTCGTCATCGCACCGCTGATGACGCTCACCGTTCTGAGGATCATCTTCGAAGAAGCCATGGACATCGACATAAAGGGCTACCGCGCCGCCCATCTCGATCTGCTTCTGAACGGACTTCTGGTGAAGAAGCCCGGAGAAGGTTGAGGGTGGGTCGGTCAGCGGACGGTCGCGATAACGAAAGATGCACCGAAGCTGACAGGAGAACTGGCGCCAGTGCAAGGGCCGTTGAGTTTCTTTGATCTCTTCTCTGGGACTGGTCTGCGCCAATAGGAGACATCGACTGCTTCAAGTTACGTGAGTTAGTGCCTTTTACCGTCAGCAGGGCTAGGGTTAGCTACCGCCTCATCTGGGTCGTCTTCGCCTACCGTTGAAACTCCGCCGGCATCGAAGTCATCCCCCGAGCGGTCACGTCCATGTTTGATTGCCAGCTTGATACTACCTACGGTCCGCAATGTCTCGTCGTCGGCCTGTTGTTCGATCACTTTAATGCGGGCGATGACGTCATGCCACGGAACGAAGATTTCCACGGCTTCACGGCGCAACGGATAGTACACCCGATCACTCGCCGCCCAGCTCCGCATTTGGAGAAGGAATTTTAGAAAGTTAGCATCCGTGGCAACTTTCTGCGTGACCCAGGCTTTCGTCGTGTCGATCCCAGACATGTCTCGCCATCCGAAAATGAAAGCGCCGAAGTCTTTAAAATCCAGGAAATCGTCGGTGGCCGCCGAAAGCCGTGCCTCAATGGTGGCCCGTCCTTGATCCATCACCGCGTCGGTATGGACAAGCTGGTCGGCGGACTTCGCCCTGTCTCCCACGCGGCCATGATCAAAGAGTTGCTGGCGGTAGTAGCGGCCCACGAGCCATGCGAGATCGCCTTGGTGGAAAATCTCGCTGCTGACGGACGCTGCACGAGCAGCATCAATCTTTTTGATCTTCGTTAGGATCAGATCGACCGTCCATTGAAATTTCGTAGAAAGCGAGACGGCCAGAAAGTCTATCCGCTCATGCTTGCGAATAGCGTGTCCGGCGCTGATTGCAAGTGCGGTTGCTAGCCCAGCCAGTTGGTCGATCGAGTAGGTTCGAAGTTCAAGGTCGTCGAGCCTCATGAGCAGGTGCTCAATCCAGCTTTGCCCATAATGCCGCTCGCTTTCAATGTATCCGCGTAGGATGCTGGTAGTGACTGGTACATCCTGCCCCGCCGCTTCTCTAAGTGATCGCATATCCGCTTCTGGGATCATAGCCTTCGGAGGACTGAGGGCAAAGTAGAACCGCGAATGCAAAGGGCTGCCGAGCCGTCGTGCATCGATTAATCGTTCGATGTCTCTGTCACTTACGGACTTGAAAACGCGCTCGACACTGTTGTCAGTCTTCACAAGGCCGGGCACGAAACCCAGAAGCGACCAAATTGAGTTCGGGGACTCCCCGTCGTCGTCAGGCATCAACTCCAATAGCCGATCGCCGAGCCTTGCCCGTTCTGATTTGTCAATTCGAGCGTCGCCAGACACAAGCACATTCCGTGATCCAAGGTACTCCTCAATCCACCGATGGAGCCGGGGATGAACGATTTTGATAAGGTGAATCCGGCAAAGATCCGGAAAATAAACTTCGTTCGCGATTGAAGGATAGATGAACGAGACGCCGTTCAGCACGAGCTTTACGTCCCGCGGCGTCCTTAGCCGCGTGCCTTCGAGGTCCACCGACCGCATCAGGTCGTCGCGCTCATCACCGGTCAGGTCCCGTCCAGCCACGCGTTGGAATAAGGCGGTCAGCTTCTTTCTGAGCGAGAACCGAAGATCAAATGGCTCGGGCATAGGCAGTGTGAACGTCAGCTGGACGATTTTTTGCAGAAAGAGGTCGCCGTCCTTTACCGACAGCCCGGTTTCAAGAGCGTGTCCCAAGATAGCCCGATCATAACAAAGTACGTATGCAACGTTAGGAAAATCTGCGACCGATCGCACCAATCGCACCACCTCAACCGCCTGCTGTGGTTCAAGCCGGTCAAGGTCATCGATCAGGACTATGAAACGTGCATTCAGCTCTCTGATGCGGCCGGAAATGCTTGCTTTGACCTGCGTTTCGCTTGCACCTTTTAGCCCAACGAGCGTGTTAGTTCCTAATTCAATCGCTTCTCCGACGATATTGAGTCCAGGAACTGCCAGTCCTGCCATCTTCGCTACTGGCCCCAATCCGCGTCCAGTCATCACGGCATAGCCTTTCAACAAATCCGCTACTTTCGCGACCTTCGACTTGCGGGCGTACCATCGTCTAGCTGGGTTGTTGGCCTCCAAATCTTCGAGAATTGGGGCCATAGATGCGATTAAGGCAGATACGAGATCGCGGCTATCACCAATGAGCCAAGGTGCAAGCGTGACCACATGGGGTTTCTGATCGGATTCTAGCGAGGAGCGAAGGAAATTTAAAAAGCTGGTCTTACCGGAACCCCATGGTCCTTCGATGCCGAAAACAACGCTCTCTCCGTTTGCTAGCTCGGCTATAGAAGGAGCAAGTTTCCTCGCCATTTCAGCGAAGCCGTATTCATCGGTCTGCACATCGGTAATGGGTCTATCAGCGTCAATGGTTGGCATAAGGCACCTTGCTTGAACTTTCGTAGTCCGCAGAAGCGCGGCCGGTGCAGCCATTGTTGACGCTGATTCGGGGAGGCTGCAAACAACATCTTTAAAGAGCTTATCTTTGGGTACAACCTGATTTTCAGTGGCTGAACCCAGGGTTACTTTCAGGCTCGCCAAGCAATCGTCGGAACGTTCAAAAGGAGGCGAGAAGCTGATCCATCTCATTCGGCCACGCATGACCGGTTCGGGCCAACTGGAGACGTCAGTTTTGCGCCTAAAGCGGTTATTTGTGATGGGCCGGATGTCGGCTCGAAATTGGTCCGAACCCGAAGAAATTGCAGGTACTACTCGCTATGGCATTTGACCATTCGTGTAGAGGCTTATCCCTCTGTTTCGGCGGCCTCCTTGGGTGGAATGATCATATCGTCAGGCTGTTTTCCTTGCTCGTAATGACTTATTAAACCTGCCATCGATTTTAATGCCATTGAGCGATGGGGTTCTTCCCAATGATCAAGTTTCTCGACGACGGCGGCATAGACGCCACGAGCCCAGTGAATTTCTTCTAACAGCGGGTCCCCGTTTCTCGCGCGATGATAGCGGTAAGCTAGCATCTTTGAACCAGCGTGCAGAGCAGGCACATCCCGAGCCATCAGTTCAGCCACTCGGTTCACTGGGATGTCTTTGAGGACGGGATTTGTAGATAGCTGGTATTCATCACTACGCACCAGCCTGAACAAGGCCTCTAAGTCACCTGCTTCGGCTTCGTCCAGGATGATCTCAGCCCGCGTACGAAGCTCTGCAGCTGCGATCTCCCTTGATCGTGTGCGGATATACTGGAGTATCTGTTGAAACTCATCCGTGTCATTTGAGCTGAAGCCAAGACCACCGTAACTGTGGAGTGTAGAAAAAAAATGATCAGGCTCGCTCTTTTCTAAGAGACCTTGGTCGGCAACATCGTCGATGTATTTCTTGAAGAACGCCACGACATCCTCATTGTTAGTCAGTCTATGGTCATTAACGGCCCAATGCCTGAGCGCTAAGCCAACGGCATGGAGGATTGGCCCAAGGTGGGTATGTACACGTTGGGCGAGTTCGTCCTTCAGGTCGGCCAGAGCTTGTTCAGTCTCTGCTATCGGCCTCTCATGACTGTGCCAAAGTCTTCGCCAAGAAGCCTCTGAGTATTTCCGTCCAAACCCAAAATGAGATTTGATCCAAGTGTTAACTTCGGAATCCTCAAGCACTCCGCTCTTCTCGAACGCGGTGATAAAAGCGTAATCAACCGGGGGGGCATCGACATCAAGAAAGCCGAAGGCATCCGAAAAGGCCTTGGCCTTTGTCAGTTGCGGATCAAGTGGAGCATCCTGACTGCTACGCGAGATAGATCGGAAGGCCAAAGTGGTAGACAGGCCTGGAATATGCCTCAGGGTTTCGTTGTCAAGGAGACCAGAGCGCAACCACAGTGTAGTTGCTAGTACGACTTTCATGGTCCACACGACGTGAGATACTGGAATTTCATTGTCCCTAATGAGGCAATTCACGAAAGCTGTGGCATTGTGCATTGCCCAACTCAGGTTCCGTAGGTTCTCGACCTTCGAGGCACGGGCCACTTCCAAAAGATCGCCGGCCACGTCGGTAAAAAGAGTTTTAGCAGGCCCCTTCGCCAGTTCCCTAATCGAAGTCTGCATAAGACTTTCCAAATCGGCCTCAATGCGCGCTCGCCTTCCTACGATTTTTTCGTTCTGGTCTTTCCAGATTGTGTCGCCGACGAGCTCCTTTAGCTTGTCCTCGTCTGTGACCAGCAACACGCGGCGGCCGTGCTCTGCGACGAGAGCGTTCACGAGACCCATTACTTCCCCGAATGCCGCCTTCTCAACCCGTTCTAGGTCATCGAACACGAAGACATATTCATTTAGCCGCTTGATCGCTTTCTTTCCAAGGCGATCGACAACGCCCTTGGTCGTATCCTTCACGCGAAGGAACTCGCCGATGCCGAGCGCGAAGGTCCCGGCAAGGCTACCAGCTATCGCTTCGCCAGGATTCGCAGTCTTATAGATTCTCATCTCAACGTCACTGGCCGATGTGGCTCCAAAAAGGCTGACGAACAGGAAGGGGACATGACGACGGCGCTCTGCGTGCATCCTTTGGATGCGACTCGGCTCGTATACCTTCTCCAAGAAGTGGGTCTTACCGCTTCCCCATCGCCCCTCGATCAATACGGCATGCGGAACGGCTAGTTTGTATGCATCGAGATATGCATCGAGGACTTGGGTCGCATGTTCGTTCATTTGGACGTTCACATTCGTTTCTGGTTTGTCAAATGGCGGAGTGGTCGGCCTGGCGAGACTCTGGCTGCCGTAAAGAGCAGGCCTCACAATACGTTAGTGGCAGCGTCCGCTTCAAGGTGGAGGCAAAAGCAGTCTACGACCGATTGGAGGGCGCTAATTGCCTTACCTCCAAACCACCTGGAGGTCTGCTTAGGGCCAGTTACGTTCTCCGCTTTGCGCCAACACCAGCCGTTGACATCCAGGTCGATATAGCGACGTCATCTGCAGATCGCCTATTGAGCCGAGGCTGGAGATGGCAACGCAAGACGTTGATCGATTGGAAGCGCAGAGGACATTGTCCGCGTCGCGGCGTGGTGAAATCGTCGCTGGCCTATATGAAGCGATCCGATCTTGCTTCGCGCACTGGGAGGCACTTGCTAGCTTCGACTTTGAGGCTGAGTTCAAGGCCTATGTCGAAGACGCTTTTGAGGCGCCGGATCGCCTCGGTTTCGATCTCGCCACGATGCGGTTTATTGCGAAGCTGAGGAACGGGCATACCGCATTTTCCGATGAATGGCTCTGGCATGAGCACGGTGCGCCTATAGGGTTGGACGTAACGCACGATGAGGCTGGATGGTGCGTAACCAAGTCAGCCTATGATGATATTGCTCTGGGAACTCGAATTGTCCGGATTGGCGACCAGCCAATCGATGAGATGGCGTCGAGGCTTATGGCGTTCGTGCCGGGCTCCAGCATTCGCGAGCAACGCACCCGCCTTTTCTCAAAGCCTTTCCTGTTTCCACCTTCCTTTGAAATCGTGATGGACGATGGCTCGAAGAAAAAAATCGATCGTGGCAGGGAGCTTCCCGACGGCGGTACTGCAACGACAGGTCGCTGGCTGGTGGACGGCGAGAGATACCTCCTGACCATACCAAGCTTCGCTCAACCTCACTTCGAAGCTGACGCTATCGGACTTCTGCAATCTCTCACCAATACCATTCATCTGGTGATCGATGTTCGCGGCAACTCCGGCGGCAACACACCCGACAAACTCGTCGCCGCACTCATGCCTGGTCGATATCGGTTCTGGACATATGTCACACCCGTAACGAACGCCCTTGCGCGCGCTCAAGGCAAGCCGCCTTCTCTGCTGGCCCAGGAGGCAGAATGGAGACAGCCAGTCGAGGGAGCATTCAAGGGACCGCTGACCATCCTCATTGACAGACGCACCTTCTCAGCCGCGGAGGATTTTGTGGTGCCTTTCAAAGACAACAAACGTGCCGAACTCGTCGGTGAGCCAACGGGCGGAAGCAGCGGACAACCTTATATGCGTGATCTCGGCGATGGGATGCGGTTGTGGGTCAGCACCAAGAGGCAGATGTTTCCAAATGGCGCCCCATTTGAAGGCTTGGGGATTGAGCCAGACACTTATAGAAACTGGACGCCGGGCGCGGATTTCACAACGTCTTCTGCATAGCTTTTCAACTTTATGTATACTCAGGCTTAGGTCCGATAGTCTCCATCCAGAAGGCCCCTACGACTCCTGCCGGCGATCCCGCCAGAGAGAGCAATGGAATGACCCCTTCCCTGATCTTCACAAGCCTACCCCCAAATCTTTCCCTGCATCCCTGTTCATTTGCCGCACGAAATCGATAAACGCCCGCAAAGGCGCAGGTACAAGCCGCCGTCCGGAGTAATAAAGAAACGGGCCGGGAAACCGCAGCCACCAGTCTTCCATTACCGGCACCAAGTCCCCCCGATCGAAATACGGCTTCAGCCAATCCTCGAAAATGTAAGACATGCCGCAGCCGGCAATGGCGGCGTCTATGCCAAGATCGGTGCCGCCGCCGAACTGGACGATGAGGTTGCCTTTCGGATTGATGACGACCTCTTCCCCGTTCCGTTCGAATTCCCAGGGCGGAATGGCGCGCCCTGAAAACCGGCCGAGAATGCAATCATGCGACAGCAGGTCTTGTGGATGTCGCGGCGTGCCTCGTCTCGCCAGGTAATCCGGCGATGCGGCAAGGGCAAAGCGCTGCTGGCGGGGGCCGATCGGCAGGGCGAGCATATCCTGCTCCAGCCTTTCGTCATAACGGATGCCGGCATCGCAGCCGCTCTTGATGATATCGACGAAATTCTCATCGGTCACGATTTCGAGGCTGATGTCCGGATAGGCCGCGAGAAACGGTGGCACGATCGCGGGTAGGACCAGCTTTGCCGCACTCATCGGCACATTCAGCCGAAGCTCGCCCGAGGTGCGTCCGCGGCTGCTTTTGACCTCGTTCAACGCCGAGGCCACCTCTGCGAATGCGGGTGCGGTGCGCTCCATGAGGAGACGTCCTGCATCCGTCATCAGCACGCTCCTCGTGGTGCGGTTGAACAGTCGTACCCCAAGCTCGTCTTCCAGCCGCTTCACCGCATCGCTCAACGCCGAGGAACTGATGCCGCTTTCGCGCGCCGCCTGCCGAAACCCCTGGGATCGCGCCACCAGCAGAAACGCATTCAGATCCGTTAAATCCGCCACTCTTGCTCTCCCAACGCCCCGTCTCTATTGTCCGCGTTGACGGACAACCTGTCCTGATTATAGCGCCTTGTCGCACATATGCCACCTGCCTATTTTCCAGCAACACAAAGGAGATAGGGCGATGAGCACGATGACAAATTCAGCAACATTCAAGCTTGGCGACCACACGGTGCGCCGTTTGGGCTATGGCGCGATGCAGCTTGCGGGCAAGGGCGTTTTCGGGCCACCGCGCGATCGTGCAGAGGCCGTAGCCGTGCTGCGCGAAGCGGTGGAAAGCGGCGTCAACCACATCGACACCAGCGATTTCTATGGCCCGCATGTGACGAACGAAATCATCCGCGAGGCCTTGCATCCCTACGCGAGCGACCTTCTGATCGTCACCAAGGTCGGCGCGAGCAGAGGCGCGGACGCATCCTGGAAGCCGGCCTTCTCACGTGCGGAGCTGACACAGGCCGTTCATGACAATCTGCGCAATCTCGGGCTCGATGTGGTCGATGTCGTCAATCTGCGCGCCATGTTCGACGTGCACGGCCCTGCGGAAGGGTCGTTGGACGAAGCGCTCGACGTGCTGGCGGATTTGAAGCAACAGGGGCTGATCCGGCATATCGGCCTTTCCAACGTCACGGCAAAGCAGATTGAGGATGCCGGAAAGATCACCGACATCGTCTGCGTCCAGAACCAGTACAATCTTGCGCATCGCCACGACGACGCCCTGATCGACACGCTCGCGGCCCGCGGCATCGCCTATGTGCCGTTCTTCCCGCTCGGCGGCTTCTCGCCGCTGCAATCCTCCACCCTGTCCGACGTGGCCGCAAAGCTCAACGCCACGCCGATGCAGGTGGCGCTTGCCTGGCTGCTTCAGCGATCGCCGAACATTCTCCTGATCCCCGGCACCTCGTCACGCGGCCATCTACGCGAAAACCTCGCAGCCGCGACGATCGAGCTCCCCTCGGAGGCACTGTCGGAGCTGGAGAAGGTGGCTGGCTGATATCGCTTGTGGAACTCGGAGCCTCCGCGAGTTGCGAAGGCTCCTGCCCCCGTTACGACAGCTCCACCAGCGCGTTCAGGAAGGCGCGCATGGCGGGGTTGGATCGTCGGCTTTCGGGCCATAGGGCCGTGATATTGTGCCGGTCCACCGCGTAATCGGAAAGAACCGGCACGAGCGCGCCACGCTTCACCCAGGCGTTGGCCATGAAACTCGTCGCCATGCCGATGCCGGCACCGGCTGATATTGCCGCGAGCACGGCTTCGCTGGCATCGACGATGATGCCGGAGGATGGCACGATCTCCACTTCCTTCTCCCCGATGCGGAAAGGCCAGCGAAACAGCTGGCCGCTGCTCTGATAGCGCAGGCTCACGGTCTCGTGCTCCTCCAACTGGTTCGGATGGGTTGGCGGGCTGCGCCTGGCCAGATAGTCCGGCGAGGCGTAGCAGCATAGCCGGTGCGGCATCAGGCGGCGGGAAAGCAGGCGCGAATCCGACAGGTCGCCAATGCGAACCGCAAGGTCGAAGCCGCCGTCGATAAGATCCACCATGTGATCGCTCAGACGCAGATCGATGGTCACCTTCGGGTGGAGCGCGCGAAAACGCGGCAGCACCGGCGCGATGACATGCAGGCCGATCGGCAGGGATGCAGCGATGCGCAATGTGCCGGCTGGCTCGGTGCGCGCTGCTTTCGCCGCCTGCTCGATCTCTTCGGCGGCGTGCAGCAGCCTCAGCGCCCGATCATGCAGATCGCGCCCTTCGCTCGTCAGCGTCAAGGAACGCGTCGTGCGCGCAAACAGCGAAACGCCGAGCTGCTGTTCCAGCCGCTGGATGCTTTTGCTGACCGCGGACGGTGAGATGCCCAGCGAGCGGGCGGCGGCGGTGTAGCTTCCAAGCGAACCGGCCCGTGCAAATGCAATCAGCCCCGTCAGCCTGTCAATTCCGATTTGTTCCTTCATGGCACTATTAAAGCGAATTGCCGCCTGATTTTCAAATGAAACCCGCAGTCCTATCTTCCCCTCACAGAACGACAGTCCAAGTGAGGCAATGATGACTGAGATGATGAAAGCCGTGCGATTGCACGCATTCGGTGGACCGGATGTGCTCCTCTATGAGGATGCGCCACGACCGCAAATCTCTGCGGATGAGGTGCTTGTTCGGGTCCACGCCGCAAGCATCAACCCGCCGGATCTCTATTTGCGCGACGGTTATCGCGCGCTCCCGCCGGAATGGCAGCCCAATCCAATCTTTCCGCTGATCCTTGGCACGGATATTTCCGGCACCGTCTCGGCGGTGGGTGAAAAGGTCTCGCAGTTCAAACCCGGCGATGCCGTCTTCGCCATGGTCCGCTTCCCGCATGATCTGATGATCGGAAGCGGCGCCTATGCCGACTATGTCCGGGTTCCCGCGTCAGACCTGGCGCTGAAACCTGCGGGCATCGACCACATCCATGCCGCCGGCGCACCCATGTCGCTGCTGACCGCCTGGCAATTTCTGGTCAGCCTCGGGCATGATGTGCCGAACCCCTTCCAGACCTTCCCGCACGCACCCATTCCGCTTGGCGGCAAGACGGTGATGGTGAACGGCGCGGGCGGAGGCGTGGGGCATCTCGCGGTGCAGATCGCCAAATGGCAGGGCGCGAGGGTAATTGCCGTTGCTTCGGGCAAGCATGAGGCGCTTCTCAAAGACCTCGGTGCGGATCTCTTCATCGACTACAGGAAGACAGATGTCGAAACGGTGGTGAAGGATATCGATCTGGTGCTCGATGCCGTGGGCGGCGCGAACATGGAACGCTTCCTCCCCTTGATCAAGCCGAATGGCGCACTGTTCCTCGTCAACCCGCTTGGCTTTTCAGGTCACGAGGAAGCCGCCCGCCGCAACATAACCGTCTCGACGACGCAGGTGCGCTCGAATGGCGGGCAATTGGCTGAGGCTGGCCGGCTGCTCGATGATGGCACCGTTCGGGTGGTCATCGACAGCACCTATCCCCTGGCCGAGGCTGCCGCTGCGCATCGCCGTGCGTCCGAAGGCAGCATCCAGGGCAAGATCGTGCTGGTCGCCGCCTGATCACACGCGTCACCAGTCAAGCCCCCGGCCGCCGCAACCATGCTGTCGGGGCACCTATGGAAAGCAATATCAATGTTGATCATAACCGGCCACATGCATGTCGATCCGGCCGATCTGGCGCCATTCACCGCAGACCTCCAAGCTTTGGCAACCGAAACACGAAAGCGATCAGGATGCATCAGCTATGATGCGGCGGTGGATGATCCGCACGCGGGGCGATTGCTGATATCGGAACGCTGGGCCGATCAGGCAGCACTCAGCGCGCATTTGCAGGCAGCCGACACTATCGCCTTCGTCCGCCGCTGGAGCGGCAAGATGCGCGGCGAGATCCGAAAATACGACGCGTTCAACGAACGTGACATCATGGATGGATGACGCGCTTCATGAGATCGGTTGCTTAGGTGCCCTCTCCTTACGACACACTAACCGCTTCACCACACCCCGGAAATGAGGGTGAAAAACCAGGCCGCACTGCGGGGGAATCGCCCCGCAAATTTCCAGTAGCTGTTCCTGAGATATTGGACACTTCGCCACTTCGTCGACAGCATCAGATAGTCGAAATGGGTGAAGCGCAGCACGGATCGTGCGCGATCGCGCAAGGTTTTTTCCACCTCCGTCTGGTGTCTCGCCAATGCCCGCTCGACTTGCACCCCATATGAGACCAAAGCGTCTTCCATGGCCTGCGGTTGAGGGGCAGTCAGCTCGGTTTGCACCGGCCGACAGCGAGTTGTCTGCGGCTTTGCGCCAAAAGCCGTCATTGCGATTTCCGCAAGACTCCTATTCTGTGACGTCGCAAAAGTCGGGAGAACAAGCGTCGCAATAATTTGGATTGGCAACGGTCTCACCTGACGAATGATAGTCTCTGAAACCTACCCCCGCGTGCGAGTGATATTCTTCCTTACTGCGATCCGCTTTCCTGCGGCTCCCATGAGTCGCTTGAAGGTGGCGCATTCCATATGCGATGGCGCAGGGCACTCGGCGACGTGCCGGAGCGTGTCACGGAGCTTCGTCAACTCGCAGATTTGCTTGTCGATTTCATCGGCCTTCTGATGAAGCACGTCGCGCGGCAGGTCAGGGATGCCGTTGCTGCTGAACATGCCTGCGATCTCTTCCAGCGAGAACCCCGCCGACTTGCCCATCACGATCAGCTTGAGTTGCAAGAGAACTTCAGGCGGAAACTGCCTGCGCAGCCCATGCCGTGAAACGGAGGAAATCAGTCCCGCTTCCTCATAGTAACGCAACGCCGAAGGTTTGACCCCGCTCTGCGCCGACACCTCTCCAATATCCAGTAATTTCATGCTTGACCTCAAGTCGACTTGAAGTGGCAGGCTACTCTCGAACCAGCATTCGAGCAAGAGGACGAGACAATGGAACAGGCTGAAACGCTTAAGCGGAATAGAAAGCAATCGGGGATCACGATCACACTGGCTCTGACAATGCTGCTGGCCTCGCTCGGTACCAGTATCGCCAACATCGCACTGCCGGCGTTGTCCGAGGCGTTCTCCGCACCCTTTGCCGAGGTGCAGGCAGTCGTCGTCGCCTATCTCGTCGCTTTAACCGTTGCGGTCGTCATCGCAGGCCGGCTCGGCGACAATCATGGTCTGAAGCCTGGATTGCTTGCGGGTCTCGGCCTCTTTTTCCTTGGCTCGCTCGTTTGCGGTCTCGCGCCGAGCCTATGGTTGCTAATCGGTGCGCGCGCGCTTCAGGGCATCGGCGCGGCCTTCCTCATGACGCTTTCCATGGCGCTGATGCGTCATACGGCGAGCGAGGGTAGCCTAGGACGAGCAATGGGCCTGCTTGGAACGGTTTCCGCTCTGGGCACGGCGCTCGGTCCTTCGCTTGGGGGGCTACTAATCCCAGTGACGGGATGGCGCGGTATCTTCTGGGTCCAACTGCCACTGGCGGCCATCGCTTTCCTTCTGGCGTTCATCATGCTGCCGAACGCAGTCGGCACTGGGAAGACATCATCGGCAAGCGTGCGCTCCGCACTAAACATGGCCCTTCTACCCAATCTCGCCATCAACCTGCTGGTGGCCACTGTTATGATGACGACGCTCGTAGTCGGCCCTTTTTATCTCGGCCTCGGACTCGGCCTGAAGGAAACGTCGGTGGGGCTGCTCATGGCGATTGGTCCGGTGATCTCCATCTTCAGCGGCGTTCCATCAGGGCGTCTGGTGGATGTTTGCGGAAGCAGCCGAGTGCTGGCGACTGGGCTTGTCCTCATGGCAGCTGGTGCCTTCCTTCTGGCGGTCTTGCCAAATATGACAGGAGTCGTTGGCTACATACTTTCCATCATCGTCCTGACGCCGGGCTACCAACTCTTTCAGTCGGCAAACAACACCGCCGCGCTGGCGGATGTTTCAGCGGACCGGCGCGGCACGGTTTCTGGACTCCTCAGCCTATCGCGCAACATTGGGTTGATCGGGGGCGCTTCTGTCATGGGTGCAGTTTTTGCATTCGGCGTCGGGACGGAAACGCTTGCCAATGCCGAACCTCCGGCGATTGCCAGCGGCATGCAACTTACCTTCTTGCTCGCCAGTGGAATTATATCTGCGGCGATCGGCATCAACGTTTATGGAAGGCGGTCAGAACGAGCATCACCGTCGGCGAAACAGGATCAGCAAACGCAGAAATCCTAATTTTCCCCACAGATCGGCCGCCCCTGAAGCAAGCCAGAATGTCTGTTGCGAAACCTTGTCAGAAAACCACGGTTACGCGCCCGATTTTGCGACGGCGAATGCCCTCAATGGGCCAATAGCAGTCACCGGAAGCATGGTCCAATCAAAAATGTGCAGCGGCTTTGCGATAGCAACACGCAATAATACAAGGCGCTACACAGCCACGCTGGCTTTCGCTTTAAAGTCCTCCGGCAGCAGGTCGCTATGGAGGATCTGATTGCGACCGGATGATTTCGCCAGATAGAGCGCCCTGTCGCAGGCGTTGAACAGATCCTCGAAGGACGCGTAGGATTCCTTATCGGCCACACCGCCCGACAGCGTGATGTGAACAAGCCTGTCTTTGAGGTTCACGGGCCGCGCTGCCAGCATTTCGTTGCATCGTTGTGCAAGCGTCAAACGTTTCTGGGCGGTCAGTTGAACCGCCAGAACGGCAAATTCCTCGCCGCCGATCCTGGCAACGACATGGGGTTGCGGGAAAGCAGACATCAGGTGCCGTGCTACCGTCACGATCGCATGGTCTCCGACATCGTGGCCGAACTCGTCATTGATGCGCTTGAAGCGATCGATATCGAACAGGATGAGCGACGCATTCTCGCCCGCCTTCGCCACCTCTTCCATGAAGGCACGGCGATTGAGGAGCCCAGACAGCATGTCGGTGCGGCTCAGCCGTTCGAATGTCGCGCGCGAGATGGACAGATGATGGATGGCGAGACCCACGAGATACACGATGGAAAACGTCAACGACGAGGCCACCACGGTCGATATGATCACGCCAACGGTTGCCCCCTGCCAGACGTCGTAGGGCAGCAAGCCAAATGCGTTCATCAGATGATGGGCGACGATATTCAATATGTCGGCAACCAGCGTCACGACGATAGCCGTGCGAAGGGCAAAGGAAAGGACCTTGCTCTTCGTCTCAAAGCGGTCCGTGGCGCATGCCTGCTGTATATGGCGTTCAACAAATGCAAGCATCGACCTTTAGGTCCCTTGTTTGAGCGATGGAGCGCCGTGCGTCCCTCTGGACGCACAAAGCACGCTCTGTATTCTTAAAATCTACGCAGCGGTCTAGCCGATGCTGTAGTCGCCCCCGACCGGGTCGAACTGTTGCATGAGAGGTTTTGATATCTCATGAAGATCGAAGGTGAATGTTTTATTGAAGCCGGCGCCGACTGCCCGATGCGGCTGCATCATCATGGCTTGGAGCCCGCGAGACCCAGTTGCTGCATCATGATGGATGCGGCGTTGTAGCAATGGAAGGAGGTCACCTTGCCCTCCTTCAGGCGAAAGACGTCGCAGCAAGGAACATCGATGGTCTTTCCACTCGCAGAGACCGTCCCTTCGGGCGTTACAAGTGGCCCATCCTGCGTGCCGCGAATGGCAAGCTCGACGACCACCACGTCGTTCATCGCGTATAGATCGAAGATCTCTCGGTGGATGTCCGGAAAGGCATCGGCCATGCCGCTGGCAACGAGCGCGATATCCGGACCATGGAAATCCGTTCCTGTCGGGACGTTGCGAACGTAGGCATCCTCGGAGAAGCAGGAGAGAAATCCCTCAAGATCAAGCGAATGCCCTTCGGCTGCGGCGTAGAGGCTCCTGATTGTCTGGATATTGTCGCTCATGGTTGAACCTTTGCTTCTGGTTGTTATGAGAGCGCCCTTCATCGCATTTGACGCAAGAGAGAGCTGCTCCAACTGTTGGAATTGACCACATCGTGCGTTCCTGAACGGATTCTGTTCACAGGGCCGATGTCGTAGCCGAGACGCTGTCGCGCCGCAGCTTGACCTCCACATAGGCAAGCAATTACCTTGTGGGTAGAACCTACAAAAAGGTAAGTGTGAATTTATGGACAGGATGGAGACGAAGTGCGGTTTGGACGTGTCGCTGAGGGTCGTCGGCGGCAAGTGGAAACCTTTGACCCTCTACCATGTGCAAGGTGGCCCCACCCGCTTCTCGGAATTGAAGCGACGCGTTGGCGGCATCAGCGAGAAGGTACTGATCCAGCAGTTGCGCGATCTGGTCGGCATGGAGGTGCTGACGCGTCGCGATCACCAGTGCGTGCCGCCGGTGGTCGATTACGAATTGACGCCCTTCGGGGATACGCTGGTCCAGGCCCTCGTTCCCTTGTGCGACTGGGGCAACGCCAACCGCGCCAAGGTTCAGGATCTCACAACGCCGGCGTGATGAGAGGTTGCTGAGGCTGACTGGCTGAACACCCGCATCGCTCTCGCCATAGCAGCAACGCTTACTCCACCGGCGTCACCGTTCTGGTCGGAAACTCAATGGTGGTAACGAAGGGATAAACCTCACGCAGGAGGTTGATCTGCCGTGCGTCGTCGATCCTGGGCAAATACCATTTGCCCTCATCCATCAGCGCCAAAACCGTACTCTTCACTTCTATCTTCTGGCCTTGGCTTTCGATCAGGCTGCGTGACGGCACCAACACATAAGAGGTGCCATCTGGCGCCTCATTATAGGTGGCGTTGTCGATATCCAACTTGGCATCGAGAAACTTGACGGAGGTGAGGGCGATCTGCTTTTGCATCGCGCTCCGAAGTTGTTCCAGGGTGATCCCTGCCGTCGTGGCGATATGCTGGAGAACCTTAGGCGGGACCGAGTCGGTAATAACACCGAAGTCGCCCTGCTTCAGCGCGGTTTCGAAGCGCACGATCTGCGCCTGAAGGTCAGCCTTTTCCTCGGCGGTGAATTCACGCGCCGTCGCACCCTGCCAGAAGCAGACAGCCAGACACAGCGACAGGAAAAGAGCCTTCATGACACGCGCCTCTCATCGGTCTTATGACGCTGAGCGAGATGAAGCGCGACGGGTGCCGCGCTGTCGTGGATGACGGCAAAAACGGCTTACAGAATGAAGAAACCCGCAGCCGACAGGATGATGAAAACCAGCAATCCGCCGAAGAAACCGCCTGTGGTGAAGAAACCAACGGCCATGGCGATCATCAGCATGCACACCAGCATCGTGCCGTATTTCGAAGCCAGCAGAAAATGATTGTAGGTCTTCTGATGCTCGGCAAGGTCCATCTTCGCACCGACTTCGACTGGACCGCTATGGTGTTCGCTCATGCTTGCTTCCCCTCTATTGATCTGCGCTCGCCGTCATCGTCCCATCATCCGATGGATGTCTTCCCTGATAACGAAGCAAGCGACAGAACGCTCCGCGTCAAGACCTACACAAAATTTGAAGCCGACGCAACGCGGGTAACGCGCTGTTTGCCCGGCAAAATCGCTCCGAATTCGGGCAATTTATCCCGGGCTCGCGCCGCTGGAAAACCTTGGCATTTGTCACATCGACGCCACCGGCGCGCAGGAAAGACCGGGATGGCGCATGGTCGACCTTCTTCCTAGTTGCATTTGGCAAATCCTGCCCATAACGATGGACGCAGGGAGGATTTCTGGTGGGGACAACAGGCGTGGGAGGACGATTCGCCTGAGGGGTTTCCGCCATAAACATTCCTCCTCGAAAACCCGCAAAGGGATCGAAAGGGGAAAACAATGCACGCGCTTTTGAAACTGAGCCGCGCCATCGACCTGTTGAGCGAGGCGCTGGGAAAATTCTCAGGCTATCTGGTTCTCATCTGCTGCCTCGTCAGCGCTGGCAACGCCATTGTGCGTTACCTGTTCAATTACAGTTCGAACGGCCTCCTGGAAATCCAGTGGTACATGTTCGGCTTCATCGTGCTCATCGGCGCGTCCTATACGCTGCGGATGAATGAGCATGTGCGCGTCGATATCATCTACGGCGCCATTGCACCGCGCACCCGCATCTGGGTGGATATTATCGGCCTCGTTCTCTTCCTGCTTCCCGCCTGCTTCTATCTCGCCTGGCTGAGCTGGCCGGTGTTCCTTCTCTCGTGGCAACAGAACGAAGTCTCCTCCAATGCCGGCGGCCTCATCCGCTGGCCGGTCAAGTTCATCATCTTTGCGGGCTTTGCCCTCCTCGTCCTTCAGGGAATATCCGAACTGGTGAAGCGCATCGGTGCGCTGAACGGGCTCTATCAGCTCGACACCAAATATGAAAAACCGCTCCAGTAACGCCGGCGCTATTCCAAGGATATTCTGATGTTCGAATACGGTATTCTTCCGCCGGCCATGTTCCTGGGCATGATCATCTTCATGCTCTACGGCTTTCCGGTCGCTTTCTCGCTTGCCAGCGTCGGTCTTCTGTTCGGCGTCATCGGCATCTTCACCGAGCATTTCTCGCCCGCCTTCATGCAGGCGCTGCCGCTGCGCATCTTCGGCATCATCTCCAACGATCTGCTGCTCGCCATTCCCTTCTTCACCTTCATGGGGGCAATCCTGGAACGGTGCGGCCTTGCGGAGGATTTGCTGGAGGGCACGGGCAAGCTCTTCGGCGCGATCCCCGGCGGCCTTGCCTATGCGGTCATTCTGGTTGGCGCCATTCTCGGCGCGATCACCGGCACCGTGGCAGCGTCCGTCATCACCATGGGCGTCATCTCGCTGCCGATCATGCTGAAATACGGCTATAATCCGCGCGTCGCCACGGGCGTCATTGCTGCATCCGGCACCATCACGCAGGTCATTCCGCCCTCTCTCGTTCTCATCGTTCTCGCCGACCAGCTCGGCCGTTCCGTCGGCGACATGTATCTCGGCGCCATCGGCCCGTCCTTCCTGCAGGTCGCAATCTTCATGCTCTTCATCCTCTTTCTCTCGGTCTTCCGGCCGAAGGATGTTCCCGCACTTCCGCCGGAAGCCCGTGGAGAGCTGAACCGGGCGCTAGTGCTGAAGGTTCTGGGCGGCATGATCCCGTCCATCGTGCTGATCTTCCTGGTTCTCGGCACCATCTTTCTCGGCCTTGCGACACCGACGGAAGCCGGCGCACTTGGCGTCGTCGGCGCCATGGCGCTTGCCGCAGCCCACCGCCGCCTGACCTGGGATCTGGTCAAGCAGGGCATGCATTCCACCATGCACATCACATCCATGGTGGTGTTCATTCTGGTCGGCGCCACCTGCTTCTCGCTGGTGTTTCAGGGCATGGATGGCTCGCTGTGGATCGAGCACATGCTGTCGGGCATTCCAGGCGGCCCGATCGGCTTCCTGATCTTCGTCAACATCTTCATCTTCTTCCTCGCCTTCTTCCTCGATTTCTTCGAGATCGCCTTCATCGTCGTGCCGATGCTAGCGCCCATCGCCCAGTCGCTCGGCATCGATCTGATCTGGTTCGGCGTGCTGCTGTGCATCAACATGCAGACGAGCTTCATGCACCCACCCTTCGGCTTTGCGCTCTTTTATCTGCGCTCCATCGCGCCGCGCACGGTAAAGACCTCGGATATTTACATGGGCGCGATCCCGTGGCTCGGCATGCAGCTCATCCTCGTCGCCATCGTCATCTTCTGGCCGGAATCCGTCACCTACTGGCTGGACAAGACCCCGGAGGTCGATCTCAACACCATCAAGATCGAGGTCCCCGCCTTCGGCAACCAGGGCGGCAACACCATGCCCAACTTCGGCCTGCCCCCCATGGACGGCGCACCCGGCCAGGGCGGCGGCAACGGCCTGCCCGGAATGCCGAACCTCAACGAACCGCCGAAGATCAATCCTTGATTGGCAATACTTGTTTGATAAGGGTGAAAGCGTTATATTGACGGAGTGGAAGGCGGGGTTGCAGCCCCACCTTCCGGTTTGCTTATCTGAAGAAATTGAACCGGACAGCTATTGACCAGCCTGTCCGGTTTTTCTTTACGATAAACGTAATGCTCAGCGGCTTGCGCATCACATCACCTCCACAGTTGAACAGCAAGGCCTTTGCCAAGGTCGGCGTGGCCGATCCTCGCCGATATTCCGGCTAGTCTCCGAAATGTTCTGCTTCGCTGCTCAACGCTGCCGATCATAACCAGGCGCCGTTACTTGTCCATAAACGCGCGAGAGCCCTGTTTAAGCTCAAACGAAAAAGCCCGGACCTTTCGATCCGGGCGTCCTATCAATCCTGCTTATAACGTCAGAGCTTGCCGTTGCGCTGCTGTATCATCATGAACGTGTCATAGGTGTACTCGGCGAGCTGCATCCACAGATAGCCTTCCCGCTTGAAGGCGACCTGGTCGTCATAGACCTTCTTGAAGTCCGGGTTGACGGCAGAGATTTCCGCGTAGACTTCGAGAGCCGCCTTGTAGCAGGCGTCCAGAATATCCTGGCTGAAGGGACGAAGCGTTGCACCTTCGGAGACGATCTGCTTGATCGCCTTCGGGTTCTTGGCGTCGTATTTCGCCAGCATGTTGGTGTTGGCGAACGAGCAGGCGTCCTGCAGCACGGCCTGATAGTTCTTTGGCAGGTCGTTCCACTTGTCCAGATTGACGAAGGAGTGGATGACCGGGCCACCTTCCCAGAAGGCCGGGTAGTAGTAATATTTCGCCACCTTCTGGAAGCCGAGCTTGTGATCGTCATAGGGACCGACCCATTCGGCCGCGTCGATCGTGCCCTTTTCCAGCGCCGGGTAGATATCGCCGCCGGCGATCTGCTGCGGCACGACGCCAAGCTTTTCAACCACCTTGCCGGCCAGACCGGCGATGCGCAT
The DNA here is from genome assembly GCF_028674915.1 of Agrobacterium sp. CNPSo 3708. Classification (NCBI taxonomy): domain Bacteria; kingdom Pseudomonadati; phylum Pseudomonadota; class Alphaproteobacteria; order Hyphomicrobiales; family Rhizobiaceae; genus Agrobacterium; species Agrobacterium sp. CNPSo 3708. Next base: position 81,314 of record NZ_JAQZSF010000006.1, on the reverse strand, counting down.
CTTCACGCCCTTGAAATCGTCGACGGTGTTGATTTCCTTGCGGAACCAGCCGCCCATCTGCACCCCGGTATTGCCGGAAATCATGCCGTAGAGCTTGTGCTTGGCGTAGAACTCGTTCAAAAGCGTGTTGCCATTGCCCTCATAGAACCAGGAGTTGGTCAGACGCGCATTGAGGCCAAAGGGGATCGCGGTGCCGATCGCAAAGGTTGGGTCCTTGCCGACGTAATAATAAGAGCAGGTATGGCACATTTCCACCGTGCCGGAGGAGACGGCATCCGCCGCCTGCAGGCCGGGAACGATTTCGCCCGCTGCAAACACCTGGATGTTGAAATTGCCGTCGGTCGCGTTCTTCACGTGGTTGGAAATATCCTGCGCGCCGCCAAAGATCGTATCGAGCGATTTGGGGAACGAGGAGGTCAACCTCCATGTGATCTTGGCATTTTCCTGCGCGATTGCCGGTGCCGCCAGAACGGTTGCTGCCGCAGCACCCGTGCCCGCAAGCGCACCTTTTTTGATGAATGAACGTCGATCCATATTATCCTCCCAGATACGAACCTGTCATCGTGTCGCATCCCTCCACGCACACGACATCAACTGGAGAAAAGCATGGGCCATGGCAACTGACAAGCGGCCCATGGAAGAATAAATCTCATGACATGCTTGGGAGCGATAAAATTGATCGCTCCATGGGAAAGTCGATCGTCCAAGCGGCATCGTCTTATACTTTAGACCAATAAATTGCGTCACTTACGCAAAGAGAATGCTTGACGAATCCGCCCCTTCGGCTTCACTGACGGCAGCCTTAAGCGTGTTGCGATCTTTCAGATCCGCTCACCCACTTTCGGCCCTTGCTTTTTCGCATGTCGTTATCGCAAAACCGCTGCACGCTTTTGCGCAACATGCTTTATTTCAAGACCGCATCACATTCGGAGCCATCATGTCGAAGCCCATCATCGCGATCCCTGCCGATATCAAACAGGTGGACGGTGCCGAGTGGCACGCGGCGCAGACGCAATATCTCAACGCCGCGCTGAAGGTGGCCGGCGTCATGTCCTTGATCGTGCCCGCCTTCGAAAGCGGCAATGAGGTCGACGCCATTCTCGACCGCGTGGATGGGCTGCTCGTTTCGGGCTCGGCCAGCAATGTGCACCCTTCACTCTATGGCAAGCAGGCCACCGACGCCGATGGCCCCTTCGATGCCGGGCGTGATGCGACGAGCCTCGAACTCATCCGCCGCGCGATCGATCGCGGCATTCCGATGCTCGCCATCTGCCGCGGCATTCAGGAGTTGAACGTTGCCCTTGGCGGCACGCTTGCCAGCGAAATTCAGGAACTGCCGGGCCGCTGGGACCACCGCAAGCCGGACACCACCGAGCGCGACGTGATGTTCAGCATCCGCCAGCCGGTGCATGTGCGCGAAGGCTCCTGCATTGCGGAGCATCTTGGCCTTTCCGGCGAAATCCAGATCAACTCGGTCCACCGCCAGGCGATTGCGCAAACCGCGCCAAGACTACAGGTGGAAGCGACCGCCGAAGACGGCACCATCGAGGCCGTCTCCGTTATTGATGCCGAGGGATTTGCCATCGGCGTCCAGTGGCACCCGGAATATTGGGCCGAGACCGATGGCCCCTCACGCGCTCTGTTCGAAGCCTTCGGCAAGGCCGTGCGGGGGTATCAGGCGAGCAAGGCGTAAAACGCCTCGCTCTCTTTTTCGGTCATCCCTTCACCGGGGTTTCCGGCACCGGCGTCAGCACCTTGCGCTCCGCAAACCAGCCGAGAATATTGTCCGCCACCAGATCCGCCATGGCATTGCGCGTCGGCACCGAGGCGGAGGCGACGTGCGGCAAGAGCGACACATTGTCGAATGCCAACAGCGCTTCGGGCACATTCGGCTCCGAATAGAACACATCGAGACCGGCACCACCGAGCGTGCCGTCTTCAAGCGCCTTGATCAGCGCATCCTCATCCACGCTCGAGCCACGGCCGACATTGATGAAGACGCCATTCGAGCCAAGTGCGGAGAAGATCTCGCCATTGATGGCCTTGTGGGTTTCCGGCGTGCCGGGCACGATGCAGATCAGAATATCGACCGCGCTCGCCATCTCCTTCAGCGAGGCGTAATAGGTGTAGGACAGCTCGTCGCGCTTGCTGCGCGTGTGATAGCCGATCTCCACCTTGAAGGGCTCGAGGCGCTTGGCGATTTCCTGGCCGATGCGGCCCATGCCGAAGAGGCCGACCTTGCGACCGCGCAGCGAGAAGGGCGAGAGCGCAAACGGCCCCTCCTTCACCCACTTGCCATCACGCAGATAGCTCTCGGCCTGATAGAGGCGGCGCACCGTGTTGATCAGAAGCGCAATCGTCGTATCGGCCACTTCGTCATTCAGCACATCCGGCGTGTTGGTGACGATGATGCCGCGCTTGGCCGCATGCTTGGCATCGACGCCGTCATAGCCCACACCGAAATTGGAGATGATCTCAAGGTTCGGCAATCCATCGATCCAGTCCGCATTGACACTGCCGGAGACGGCGACGGCGCGAACGCGCTCCGCCACCTCGGCGGAGATGGCAGGCTTTGCCCCCACAGGTGCGGTCACCACCTCCACCTTGCCTTGGAAGCGCTCCAGCACGCGCGGATGAATTTTTCCCGGAACGAGAACGACGGGTTTTTGATCGGACATGGGCGGTCATTCCTCCTGCAGACGCATTTCCAGAGAGGAGAGCCAGTCGCTCTCAAGACCCGGAAATGCAAAAAATGTCGAAGCGGCGGGACCGCTCCGTGATGCGGAAGGCAAAGCTAACCGATGCGAGACGAAACCGAAACCCGCGAAAAGACGAGATTGGTACTGTCGTGGATTACTGACGCGGAATGCACGGCCCGGTGGACTGGCGGATGCGCATTTCCGGCTTGATCAGGTGAATGCCGTCCGGCTCATGGCTGCCCGCCAGCCTGTCCAGCAACGCGCGGGCCGCAAGACGCCCCACTTCCGCCTGACCGTTGGACACGGTCGTCAGCGAAGGCGTGGAAATCGACGCTTCTTCCAGATCGTCATAGCCGGTCACGGAAATATCCTTGCCCGGCACGAAGCCTGCGCGTGAAACGCCGTTCATCAGGCCGATGGCGACGAGGTCGTTCCAGCAGACCGCGGCTGTCGGTTTCTGTGGCAGCGACAGGAAATTCACCGCCGCCTCGAAGCCGCCCTGCTTGGAGCGGGCACCGGGAATGCGCAGGTTCGGATCGACCTCGATACCGGCCTTGCGCAGCGCATTCACATAGCCCTGATAGCGATCGCGGCCGGTGGAGGTCTGGTCGGTACCGCCCACCATGGCGATGGTGCGGTGGCCAAGGCTGATCAGATGGTTGGTGGCAAGCGAGATGCCGTAGCTGTCGTCGCCACGGAAGGTCGGCATATCGACACCATCCATGGAGCGCGCCACCAGAATGGCTGGCATGCCGTTTTCTTCCGCAAGCTTCAGATCTTCCGTCGGCGTGCCGATCGCCGGAGACATGATCACGCCATCGCTGCCAAGCTGCAGCAGCGTTTCCAGAAAGGTGCGCTGCTTTTCCACCGAGTCGTAATGGTTGGACAGAATGAAGGTCTGGCGGCTGCGATCGAGTTCGCTTTCGATGGCTTTGAGAATTTCGCCGTAGAAGGGGTTCATCACGTCGTGAAAGACGACGCCGATAATACCGGAGCGGGATGTGCGAAGGCTGGCAGCGCGGCGATTATAGATATAGCCCAGCGCGCGAGCTTGATCCTTGATCTTCTCGCGGGTGTCGGATGCCACCAACGGGCTGTCACGCAGCGCCAGAGAAATGGTTGCCGTGGAAAGCCCCAGGCTTTCGGCAATCGTTGAAAGCTTCACCTTCTGCGCCATGTCCCCTCCCCGAGATCGCGCGTCGCACCCCCGCGACGTTTAAATCGTGATTAAACAATTTAAACAACACGCGCAACAGGTTTAAGGGTTTTGCGAACTGTTGAAGGCTTTCACTTCAAATCTTTAATCGATTAAATCGAGGGACTGCAGGTTGGCGTCGATGGCGCGCAAGAGCTTGACCACGTTTTTCACGTCTTTGGCGGACAAACCCTCCACCGCGCGCGCACCGCAGGCCGCAAGCGACGTGTTGATGTGATCGACGCTTTTCTCGCCGGCTTCGGTGAGCTTCACCATGGTCAGGCGACCATCGCCTTCGCCTGCACTGCGCTCGACAAAGCCTTGCGCTTCCATGCGACCGATGGTGCGGGTCATGGTCGGCGCCTTGACGCCAAGCTTCTGGGCAATCTGGCCGGGCGTCATGCTGCCTTCCTGGGCAAGCGCCAGGATCACGCCGTCCTGGCCCGCATAAAGGCCGCTCGTCGCAAGATTGTGGCTGAGCGCCGTGCGCATGGAGCGTGCGGCCTGCGTGATGGATTGCGCCAGCTCTTCCGGGCTGAAGGCAATATCCTTCTTCTTCTGCGACTTGTCCTTCTTGGACGCCTTGTCCTTTTTCGAGGCCTTGTCCTTGCTCATTCAGCCCGTGCCTTTTGCCAGATCGCGAAACGACTATATGATATTGTAACTTCTAACGAATACAGGCGCGGATCGCCATATGCCAAACACATACACGCAATTTGACGACGAAACGATAACAGCCGGATTTCAACCCTCGGAGATAATCGCAGTTCTGCCGCTCGGCGCACATGAGCAGCATGGCCCGCATCTGCCCTTTGAGACCGATACGCTGATTGCGCAAGGCATCGTCGCGCGCCTGAAGGCAGCCCTGCCGCAAGACTTCCCCGTGACTTTCCTACCCGTAGAGCCGGTCGGCTACTCCATCGAGCATATGGATGTGGCCGGCACCAAGACGCTCGCCTTCGATGAGGCCGTCAATCGCTGGCTGGAGATCGTCCGCGCCCAGCACGAGAAGGGCATCCGCAAATTCGTCATGCTGAACGCCCATGGCGGCAATGCGCCGCTGATGACGATCGTCGCGACAGAGGCGCGCAAGCGCTTTTCCATGCTGGCGGTTGCCACCAGCTGGACGCGGTTCGGCCTGCCCGACGGGCTGATTGCGCCGCAAGACAAGGCGATCGATATTCATGGCGGCGATATTGAAACGTCGGTCATGCTGGCGCTCAAGCCGGATGAAGTCGCCACGGACAAGGCAGCGAGCTTTTCCTCCCGCCAAAGCGAATTTGCGAGCCGCTTTGCCCATCTGCGCGCCTATGGCCCGCACGCCTTCGGCTGGATGATGAGCGACCTGAACTCATTGGGCGTCGCCGGAAACGCAGCCGCCGCCACCGCCGAGAAGGGCGAGCAGATCATCGCCCATTCGGTGCGCGGTCTGATCGCGCTTCTGGAAGACGTGCGCGCCTTCGATGTGAGCGACTTCAATCCGTCTTAAGGCCGCAGCATCAAAATTCTTGAACAGAATTTCTTTGAACTGCCTTCTTCGCAAGCCTATATGAACGGCAACATTTTTGTCTGTCGCGGCACTCTGCCGCATATCGAGGTTTCCCATGACCGAAACAATGACCGAAGCAAACACCGCTGCTGCTGCAAAGCCCATTCCCGTTACCGTGCTGACCGGCTATCTGGGTGCTGGCAAGACCACCTTGCTCAATCGCATCCTGACCGAGAACCACGGCAAGAAATATGCGGTCATCGTCAACGAGTTCGGCGAAATCGGCATCGACAACGACCTGATCGTGGAATCCGACGAGGAAATCTACGAGATGAACAATGGCTGCATCTGCTGCACGGTGCGCGGTGACCTCATCCGCGTCGTGGAAGGCCTGATGCGCCGTCCGGGCCGTTTCGATGGCATCATCGTCGAAACCACCGGCCTTGCCGATCCGGTTCCCGTCGCCCAGACCTTCTTCATGGATGACGATGTGCGCGCCAAGACCGAGCTCGACGCCGTCGTCGCACTGGTCGATGCCAAGCACCTGCCGCTGCGCCTGAAGGACAGCCGCGAAGCCGAAGACCAGATCGCCTTTGCCGATGTGGTCGTCATCAACAAGAGCGACCTCGTGACGAAGGAAGAGCTGGCCCGCATCGAAGACATCGTGCGCGCCATCAACCCCTCCGCCCGCATCTACAAGACCGAACGCTCCGGCGTCGATCTTGCCCGCGTGCTGGACCAGGGTGCCTTCAACCTGGAGCGCGCGCTGGAAAACGATCCGCACTTCCTCGAGCACGGCCATGAAGACCATGCCTGCGGCCCGGACTGCGATCATCACCACCACGATCACGACCACCACCATCATGGGCATGATCACGACCATCATGGCCACGATCACCACGGGCATGACCATGACCACCATCATCACGACCATGACCATGCGGCACCGTCTCCCATCCATGACGTGACGGTTCAGTCCATTTCGCTGCGCGGCGGCGAGATGAACCCGGAGCGCTTCTTCCCCTGGATCCAGAAGGTAACGCAGACCGACGGTCCGAACATTCTGCGCCTCAAGGGCATCATCGCCTTCAAGGGCGATGCCGAGCGTTACGTGGTTCAGGGCGTGCACATGATCATCGAGGGCGATCACCAGCGCCCGTGGAAGGACAGCGAAAAGCGCGAAAGCCGCCTCGTCTTCATCGGCCGTGAACTCGACCGCGAAAAACTGGAAGCGAGCTTCCACGCCTGCGAAGCGAAGGCTTAAGCATCCCCCTTCGGGGCCGGTCCAGTTCCACCGGGGCCGACCAAGGGAAGCTTGGGCTCCGCCCTCTCCTTCGCGTCATCCTCGGCCCTCGGGTCAAGCCCGAGGGTGACCCGAGGATCCACGCCGCACAGGGTGGACGAAAACAAACCACCCCATACCGCAGCCAAAACCCATACAGACGAAAGACTCATCACCCATGCCAACCGTTGCTCCTCTTGACCTTGAAGGCCACGTCGTCGCGGCGCATTTTCTGGGCGATATCCCGCTGTTTGCTACCGCCGCCGGCACCATTCACCGTCTCGATGGCGGGGAAAAGGTAACGCAGGCCCATGAAGGCCTGCTCACCTGCATTCGCGATCCCTATAGCGCCACGCTTCTGACGGGCGGCGAGGACGGCAAGGTGCTGCGCATCGGTCATGATGGCGCGGTGACCGAAATCGCCCATGTGCCGCGCAAGTGGATCAGCGTGGTGGCAGGTGGCCCGCAAAATGCCGTGGCCTATGCCGTTGGAAAATCTAGCTTCGTCAAGCTTGCGGACGGCACCACCAAGGAATTCAAGGAAGAGCGCACGGTCGAGGCGATTGCCTTTGCACCCAAGGGCCTGCGTATCGCCGCGGCCCGCTACAATGGCGTGACGCTGCACTGGGTCGCGACCGCCGGCGATCCCGTCGATCTGGAATGGAAGGGCGCCCATACCGGCGTCACATACTCCCCCGATGGCCGCTTCCTTGTCACCACCATGCAGGAAAATGCGCTGCATGGCTGGAAGCTCGATGCGCCGAAAGGTGCTGACGCCCGCCACATGCGCATGACGGGATATCCGGCCAAGGTCAAATCGCTCTCTTGGTCGCCCAAGGGCAAATGGCTTGCCTCTTCCGGCGCACCGGCCGCCATCGTCTGGCCCTTCTCCGGCAAGGATGGCCCGATGGGCAAGCCGCCGGAAGAACTCGGCACCCGCGGCAACATCATGGCCACGCAGGTCGCTTTCCACCCCAGCGACGACGTGCTCGCCATCGGCTTCATCGATGGCATGATCCTCGGTGTGCGCATGGCCGACGGCAAGGAGGCGCTGCTGCGCCGCCCCGGCAAGGGCGCGATCTCCGGCCTCTCCTGGAGCGCCACCGGCAAGCTGCTCGCCTTCGCTTCAGAAGCGGGCGATTGCGGCATCGTCGATATCTCGGCGTAACAACACAAGACGTCTGCAGCGATAGCGCATCCAGTACTGAAATCAGCACTGGACACGCTTGCGCTTTTACCAGGTGAGCTCGACCTGCGCCCGCCCATCGGAGGTCCGCTCCGTCGTGCGACCGCTCGCGTCCACATTGCAATGAACCCGCTGGCGAAAGGCCGAGAAGCTGTCGAAGGTGACGACATCCACCGGATCGTCGAAATGCATCGTCAGACGATAACGCTCCGGATCGCCGCCAAGCGATTGCACGCCAAGGATCGCGCCGGTGAAAGGCTGGCCGAGATAATAGCCGCTGACCCGCGAGCCCAGCATATAGGGATTGAAGGGCGGGCGATTGCCGACGGCGGCATGCAGCGTGTTCCAGTCGCGGTAGCCATATTGCGCCGCGATCAGTTCCAGCGCGCGTGAATGGCCGATGGTTGTCCCTTCGTCAGCAAGGCCAGCGCGAAGACGCTTCGCCTGATCCTTCAGCGTATCGAGACTGGGTAGAGGTGGTGTCGTGTTCCGCATGGCGGTTCTCCTGCATCGGCATACAGTGTCGAGGAGGGGTCCGCATTGCCACCGTCTGCATGCCTGAAAAGGAATGACCGTATCGGAGGTTTGACAGAGAGTTTCACCAAAGCAATGATGCTCGCGGACGGCAGGCACTCTCAACCTGCCGCAGTGTTTAGCGGATTTGTGAGAAGCGGTCAATTTGGCCTGAAGACAGCGCGTTGGAATGAAGACGGTGAGGTGTTGTTAACGCAAAGACGCGGTAGAGACTGAGGCGCTCCACTCCCACCTCCGTCATCCTCGGGCTTGACCCGAGGATCCATAAGCCATTGACGCCGTTGGGAATAATTGGATCCTCGCCTCAGGGGCAAGGATGACGGTGGAGAGGGAGACGCGTGAACGGCAAAAGGGGCCGCACCCTCCGGCGACGCCCTCTCCTGAACCCTCAGAACCGATAGGTCACACCCGCGCCCACCAGCCATGGATCAATCTTCGCCTTGCCGCTGATGTCACCAAAGGCGTCGCTCGTCGCCGTCCATTTGGTATCGAGAAAAATCTTCTTCACGTCGAAATTCACGCCCCAGTTCTTCGTCACCATATAGTCGAAGCCGACCTGCACGGCCGCACCGAAATCGTTCTTCACATCGAGATTGCTGAAGCCCGGCTTTTCGCTCTGGTGATAGAAGAGAGAGTAGTTCACGCCAGCACCCACATAGGGTTTGAAGGCGCCGAAATCGGTAAAGTGATATTGCAGCGTCAGCGTTGGCGGCAAGAGCCAGGTCTTGCCGACATCGATCTCGCCAAGCGACCCCGTCGTTTTGATCTTGGAAAAGGTCGTGCCGAGAATGAGTTCGGCGGCGATGTTGTCGGTGAAGAAGTAGCTGATATCGAATTCCGGGATCACCGTGTCCGAATAGGAGAGCCCGGCACCCGGCACGCCATTGATCGTGCCGCTGTCATGGGTGAGAACACCGAGCGCTCGAACGCGGATCATCCACGGGCTTGCCGCAGCGATCGCTTCTTCAGCCGTGGGGGCTGGTGCAACTTGCGCCAGATCCGCCGCGAAGGCAATGCCGGGCAGAGCGCAGCACAGAAGCGGAAGGATGGCTTTTCGGACGGTCGCAAACACGTTTTCTCTCCTTGATCAGATCGATGAACACGCGTCTTCGCTTGGCGCCCGCAAGGTTTGGACTCGGCGCAAAAGAGCGGAGAAGGTGTGTCGCGCCTTTCCTATCTCTTCGAACGACTGAGGCATTTGAGGTGGATCAAATCGCATGGGAAGGCTCAAGCCCTGGCGCCTTTTGCTCCGAGAGGCCAGAGATTTAAGAAACCTTTAACCACGCTAAAACAGATTATTATTATTAACCATAATTAGTTCGATCTAAACCTATCTTCGCGACGTTATTTCCCGGACTCAAGCTATGACCCTAATGCCGCATCTGGCGATCTAGGGCCCGGAGAAAGACAACCATGCGAGTTTCCATTTCAGCGGCCATCACAGCCACAGGCATTGCCCTGATTGCAGGCGTGCTTCTGACACTTCTGACAGGCGCTGAGGCGCTAAACAGGTTGAAGGTGAATGGCCCGATCTATCAGGACATCATCTACAGCAAGGACCTGATCGCCGATATTCTGCCGCCGCCGCTGTATGTCATCGAAAGCTATGCGCTTGCCAATGAAAGCGCCTTGCATACCGATACGCTGAACACCAACGCAGCACGCATGAAGGTTCTGAAAGACCAATATGAAGACCGTCGCCAATACTGGAAGACGACCACCCTGCCAGATGCCTTGAAGGCCAAGCTTTTCGATGATGTGCTGGTCAAGGGCGACGATTTCTGGCGCGAAATGGAAACCACAACGCTCCCTGCCCTTTTTGCCAATGATCGTGCGGCCATTACCGCATCCTTGAGCGCGCTGCGGGCGAAATTCCATCTGCATGAAGCTGCCGTCAACCAACTGGTGGAGATGGGCAATGTCTTCGGCACGGAGAAGGAGGCCTATGCTGCTTCGCAGACCACCCTGCTACAGGGCGCAAGCTATGGCCTTGGGTTCTTCCTCATTCTTCTGTGCATCGCCTCCACGCTCTTTACCAGACGCCGCGCCATCCGCCCGCTGGGCGACATGACCCACGCCATGACGACGATGGCAGGCGGCGACCTGACGGACGCTCCGCCGCACCTTGGCCGCAAGGACGAGATCGGCGCCATTGCAAAGGCGCTTGCCATCTTCCGCGATGCGGGGTTGGAGAAAAGACGGCTGGAAGCGCAAGCCGAGGAGGCGCGCCAGGCAAGCGATGCCGAACGCCAGGAGCGCGAACGTGAGCGTCTTGCCGATGCCGACGCGCTTCGTTTTGCTGTCGAGCAACTGGGCGGTGGCTTGAGCCAGCTCGCAAATGGCGATCTGAGCCGCAATCTCGAACAGCCCTTCCATCCGCGCTTCGAAACCCTGCGACAGAATTTCAACGAGTCGGTCGCAACGTTGCGCTCGACGCTTCGGGAGGTTCTGTCGGAGACCGTCCAATTGAACCGACAGGGGCAGGAACTGCGTGGCGGCGCCGACAATCTGGCGCGCCGCACCGAGCAGCAGGCAGCCGCGCTGGAAGAAACCGCCGCAGCCCTGGAGCAGGTCACCTCTACCGGCAAGGCCTCGGTATCGCGCGTGGAAGACATGCGCAATCTGGTCAAGGATGCGCGCAACTCCGCCGTCCATTCCTCCGCTGTCGTTGGTGAGGCGATTTCGGCCATGAGCCGCATCGAGACGGCATCGGGTGAAATAGGCTCCATCATCGGCGTCATCGAAGGCATTGCCTTCCAGACCAATCTTCTGGCGCTGAATGCCGGTGTTGAAGCGGCGCGTGCGGGCGATGCCGGAAAGGGCTTTGCCGTCGTGGCGCAGGAGGTGCGCGATCTGGCGCAACGCGCTGCCGCCGCCGCCAAGGAAATCAAGCAGCTGGTCGCCAGATCCAGCCAGGAAGTGGCAGGCGGCGTCGATCTCGTTCAGTCGACCGGTTCGGTTCTGGCCGAAATCCAGGCCGTGGTATCGCGCATCGATCTCAACATCGACGCCATCGCAACCGCCGCTCGCGAACAATCCGTCGGTCTTGCCGAGATCAACACCAGCGTCAACACGCTGGACCAGATGACGCAGCACAATGCCGCCATGGTGGAAGAAACCAACGCCGCCACCCAGACGCTGGCAGATGCCGCCCACACGCTCGCCTCGCTCGCAGGCCGGTTCCAGATCGCCGGCAACGACCAGGCGCAGGTCCAGCGCGCCGCGTAATCCGGATGGTATGATGGCATGGCGGCACCCTCCGCCCTGCCCCCACAAGTGAGATATCGACCTGAAGCGTGGAGCGGTTTTGAAACACCGCAACACGCTTCAGCCTTTTCTGCGTCCCATAAAGCACGCTCTCGACGCACCCTTGCCGTCATCGCAAAGTCAAATACGATCAAGCGCACCAGCCTCCGATCCGCGATAAGGACCGGGTGAAGCACGGGAGAGCCCATGGCCGTTGTTGAAAGACTGATCTGGCAGTTAGAAACGGATTTGCACACAGACCTGTCCCTGACCTCGCTGTCTGAGCGTTGCGCGGTCAATGTCCATCACATGTGCCGGATCTTTCAACTGGCCACAGGCATGTCGATCATGAGCTACGCGCGCGCCCGCAGATTATCCAAGGCGGCACGCGCCGTCGCTCATGGTCAGGACAACATCATCGCCATCGCACTCGATGCTGGCTATGGTTCTCACGAGGCATTCACACGTGCCTTCGCACATTGCTTCGGCATCACGCCAAGCGCTCTGCGAAGCCATCGATCCATCGCCACTCTCGATCTCATGGAGCCTTTTGAAATGAACAAGGATATGATTGTTCCGGTTGCTGCCCCCCGCCAGGAAGAACGCGGCGCGTTGCGGGTGGTGGGACTTGGCATCGACTGCGCCTTTGGCAACACCGGCGCGATACCGGCACTCTGGCAGGCCTTCAACGCCCGCGAAAACGAGGTGGAAAACGCCGTGCCGGGAGCCTTATACGGGGTCTGCTGCATGGGGGACGGCGCCGGCAATTTCCGCTATATCGCGGGAGTAGAGGCAAAAGGCTCGACATCCGGGATGGAGCATATCGATATCCCCGCACACCGATATGCCGTCTTCACCCATAGCGGCCATATCTCGGACTTTGCCAAGACAGTCTATACGATCTGGAACAAGGCACTGCCCGACGCTGGCCTGAAGAGCGCACAGGCCCCGGACTTCGAACGCTACGATCACCGCTCCGATGGGCGCACCGGTCGCGGCGAGGTGGAAATCTGGATACCGATCGTCTCGTGAGTGGATTGCAGGATTGGCCGGGAAGCAGCAGCCCACCCGCTAATAAGAAGAGCCGCCCCCATACCGGGAACGGCTCTCTCATTTCACACAGTCAAATGGCAGACCTCAGGGACTGTTTGTCGATCAGGAAAAGCGACGACCGCTCGCCACCAGCATGCCGGCGGCACCATCCAGCCAACCCGCCTTCAGTTCCAGCGCCAGAAAGCGGTTGCGCTCGAAGGGGCCAGGCATGACGAGGTGCTGGGTCTTGTTCGCGAAGAAGCCGAAGCGTTCGTAGTACGGCGCGTCACCCACAAGCAGGATTGCGCCGTGGCCGCGGCGGGCAGCTTCAGCGATTGCCGCGCGCATCAGCCCCGAGCCGATACCCTTGCCCTCATGGGCGGCATCGACGGCGAGCGGTCCGAGCAGCAGGGCGGCAACCGGGCGGCCTTCGCGGGTCACGCCCGCCTCGACGTTCCACAGGCGCACGGTGCCGATGACATGGGCATCCTCATCACGGGCAACCAGCGCCAGACCTTCGGCAGGCACACGGCCGGCGCGCAGCTTCTCGGAAGACTTGCGGCGGCGGCCGGGACCCATGGCGCGGTCCAGCAGGTTTTCGCGCGCGACGATGTCGCCGGCGTTTTCGGTCTCGATGAAGAATGTCTGCGGCGTGAAGAATGCACGAACCGAATTGAGAACAGCGGCCATCCCGGCCTCCCGTTACCAAGCCGCCCACGAAAGCGGCACCTGCCAGAAACATGTCGCGCAACCATCTTGCAACGACAAGGAATGAACCGTTCCGGCCCGGCGCGCGCCGCAAGCTTATCCCTCGACTGGACAGAGGATTGGCAAGCAGGGTGTGCGCCAGGCCCGGGCGTCAGCCGGGCCGGAACGGGAAGATCCGGGAGAACGCCATCCGCCCCAACGGGCGGCGTCTCGCGCAGATCACATTGCTTTGGATCGAGAAAACCCTGAGACGGGTTTAGATCACATAGGCCTTCAAGGGCTCGAAGCCGTTGAAAGCGACCGCCGAATAGGTGGTCGTGTAGGCGCCCGTTCCTTCGATCAGAACTTCGTCGCCGATGGTCAGCGAGACCGGCAGCGGGTACATGTTCTTCTCGTAGAGCACATCGGCGCTGTCGCAGGTCGGACCGGCCAGAACGCAAGGCTCCATCGTGTCCTCATCGCGCGTGGTGCGGATGGGGTAGCGGATGGCTTCGTCCATGGTTTCGGCCAGACCGCCGAACTTGCCGATGTCCAGGAACACCCAGCGATGGTTGTCATTGTCGGACTTGCGTGAGACGAGAACGACTTCCGCCTTGATCACGCCCGCATTGCCAACCATGCCACGGCCCGGCTCGATGATGGTCTTCGGGATCTGGTTGCCGAAGTGCTTGCGCAGCGCCGTGTCGATTGCCTGGCCGTATTCTTCAGCGGCGGGAACGTCGCGAAGATACTTGGTCGGAAAACCGCCGCCCATATTGACCATCTGCAGGTGGATGCCCTGCTTGGCAAGAGAGGCGAAGACGCGCTTGGCATCGCCAACGGCTGCATCCCATGCGTCGAGGTTCATCATCTGCGAACCGACATGGAAGGACACGCCGTAGGATTCCAGACCCAGCTGGTGTGCATAGACCAGAACATCGACAGCCATCTGCGGCACGCAGCCGAACTTGCGAGACAGCGGCCATTCGGCACCTTCGCCATCGGTCAGAACGCGGCAGAATACGCGCGCACCGGGAGCGGCACGGGCAACCTTCTCGACTTCCTCATGGCTGTCCACGGCGAAGAGATCGATGCCGAGCGCGTGAGCGCGTGCAACATCGCGTTCCTTCTTGATGGTGTTGCCGAAGGAGATGCGGTCGGAGGTCGCACCGGCATCGAGCGCCATCTGGATTTCAGCCACGGAGGCGCAATCGAAGTTGGAGCCCATGGAGGCGAGCAGCGACAGAATTTCAGGAGCCGGGTTGGCCTTGACGGCGTAATAGATCGCGCTGTTCGGCAGGGCATGCCGGAACGCATGGAAGTTGTCACGCACGACGTCGAGATCGACCACAAGGCAGGGACCTTCGGGACGGCGGGTATTGATGAAGTCGAGGATGCGAGCAGTCGTCATCGTTGTGTTCCCTAACTTGATCCGGCTCCGGAAAATTCCGGAGGACAAAGAACGCTCGAGATATGCAAGACGAATCAGCCGGTGGAGGCGCAGATTCATTCGCATACGCTCAAGGCGCAAATATGAACAACGCCCTGCCAGGAGCATTATTCGGCTTTGTCTGCCATGGGATTGGAGGGAATCATACCCAACCGCACTTACGGCAATGATGGTGTGCCTCTTCAGTACCCCGGCTGATGGAAAGCCGGCAGAGAACCAGAAAGGCCCGCACCGTCGTTGCTTCGTATGTCCTCGCATATCCGGTTGGCCGGAACAGCGACTGGAGGGGTTAATTCCAGGTACCTTACCGAACTCCTCACCACATCGAGGGTCGGCGGACACACATGGGCACGTGCGACTTTGGGCAGACAGGGAGATAAGAATATTCGCCGTCATAATCAAGAGGATTTTTTCAGCATGTCGCGAATTTTTTCGGCAGTGCTTTTCCTGTTGGACAGTGGATTCCAATCGTTCAATTATATGGAACGAACAGGAGTTTATGAATGGACACGCTGACGCGCATTCGCGCCTTTATCGACGTGGTCGAAGCGGAAGGTTTTTCGGCCGCCGCACGCAAGACCGGACGCTCCAAGGCGCTGCTGTCCAAATATGTCCGGGAGCTGGAAGACGATCTCGGCGCGCTGCTTCTCAACCGCACCACACGGCAGTTTTCGCTGACGGAAGCCGGCCATACCTATTACCGCACCGCCTCCGACATTCTGAAAGAGATCGACAATCTTGCCGACCTGGTACGCGAGAAGAATTCCGATCTGAAGGGCAAGCTGAGGCTTTCGGTGCCGCGCACCTTCATCGATGCCGATGTCGGCCAGAGCCTCATCGATTTCGCCCGCGAAAACCCCGAGCTTTCCATGGAGATCGTCGCCGACGACCGCTTCGTCGATCTGATCGAAGAAGGATTCGACCTCGCCATCCGCATCACCAAGCTGGAGGATTCCGGCCTGATTGCCCGCAAGCTGTCGGATTTTCGCGTTCACGCGGTGGCGACACCGGATTTCGTCGCCCGCCATGGGCCACTGGAAAACCCGCAGGATCTCGGAAAAGTCCCCTGCATCATCGATACCAATTCCCGCTTCCAGAACCACATCCGCTATTTCGAGCCGGGCGGCGGCACCAACTCGGTGGCAACGCGCGGGCCGATCGAGGTTAACAGCCCGCAGGCCACGCTGCGCGCCGCGCGCTCTGGGTTAGGCGTCGCCATCGTGCCGGACTTCATCGCCCGCCCACATATCCAGTCGGGCGAGCTTGTGACGCTTTTCGATGATTATATTTCCCGCGATCGCGGCATTTACGCGGTCTATCCGCACCGGCGCTATCTGCCGGCCAAGGTGCGCAGCTTCGTCGATTATCTGTCCAACTGGTTCCGAAAGAACGGTTGATCGGCTGGCCGCCGAAATTCAGACCCAATTTGTTATAGAGTAACCGCAGATTCGCCCGAGGATAAACGCGGCCCATGAAAAAACGTCTTCTGCCAATGGCCGCCTGCGCCGCCGCCTGTCTTGCGCCGCTCACCGCCTTCGCCCATCCGCATATTTTTGCCGAAGCCCGCATGGAAATCATCGAAGGCGCGGATGGCAATGTGCAGGAAGTGCGCAACATCTGGCGCTTCGACGAGATGTTTTCCGCAAGCGTGGTGCTGGATTACGACAAGAACAGCGACGCCAAGCTCGACAAGGAAGAGCTCGCCGAAATCGGCAACACGGTGCATGAATCGCTGGCGGAATATTCCTATTACACCTTCATCGCGGTGAACGGAAAGAACATCGACTTCAACAAGCCGGACGTCATCCATGTGGATTACAAGGATGGCCAGATCCTGATGTTCTTCTCGGTCAAGCCGAAAAACCCGCTGCCGGTGAAGGGCAAGCTCTCCTTCGGCGCCTGGGACCCGACCATGTATACGGCCATCGATTTTGCCAAGGACACCGACATCGTGGTGAAGGGTCCGCATCTGGCCGCCTGCAAACACAAGGTGGTGCGCCCGGACCCGGATGAAATCATCGCCCAGAACCAGAGCAGTCTCACCGACGCCTTCTTCAACGACCCGACCGGCACCGACATGACCAAGCTCTTTGCGACAAGACTGGAACTGCAATGCTAGAGGATGGCGTTTCACCACAGGGAGCCCGGCAGGCTGAGGGATTGATGATTACCCTGAAACGCTCGCTTTGGGTCATCCTCGGGCTTGACCCGAGGATCCATGTTTTCAACGGCTCATGGATGGTCAGGTCACCCTGGGGAGTGACCATGACGCCGGAGAGGTCATTGGGTTGGCAAGACTCCTCCCGCCGCGCAGACGCGCGACGACTGGATTCCTCTCACAAGGACAGGAATGAGGGAAGCAAGCTTCTCCTCGCGCTCACCACCCTCACCCTTCTCTTCGCCTCCCTCAGCATCGCCCACGCCCAATCGCCGCTCGGCATCGGCTCGGCCGAACCTTCCATTTCCGTCGGCGGGCCGCTGGCACCCTTCTTCCAGTGGATCAACGTCCACCAGCAGAGCTTCTACCGCGCGCTGACCGGCGCGCTGAAAGCCATGCGCGAAGACCCCTGGGCGCTGACCTCGCTGATCGGCCTCTCCTTTGCCTATGGCGTATTCCATGCGGCCGGCCCCGGCCATGGCAAGGCGGTGATCTCCTCCTACATGATCGCCAACGAGACGCAGCTGAAACGCGGCATCCTGATCTCCTTCGTCTCGGCGCTGATCCAAGGCGTCGTCGCCATCGGCCTCGTCGTCGCGGCCTATTTCGTGCTGCGCGGCACCTCCATCACAATGACCAAGGCGACGCAGGCGATGGAAATTGCCAGCTTTGCCATGGTCGCGCTCTTCGGCGCCTGGCTCTTGGCGCGCAAGATCTGGAGCATGCTGCATCGGCGCGCTGACCATCACGCGCTCGCATCCCCGCAAACGCCCGCACCGGCCCTTGCCGCATCGTCATCGGCCTCACCTCTTACAAGCGCCAGCCTGTCCGCCAGCCCCGTGCTCTCGTTCAAGGCAGCCGAAAACGGAACGACCGGCTTCGGGGAGACCGCAAGCTCAGCGCCCCGCCGCACCGGCATGGGCAGCGGCTTGCGCTTCCAGGGCCAGCCGGTCTTTGCCGATCACGCCCAAAGCGGCAGCGGCGATCTCTGCGATGCCTGCGGCAAGGCGCATGCGCCCGACCCCCTGCTCTTCCAGTCCCGCACCTTCAGCCTCACCGAAGCCTGGTCGGCCATTGTGGCGGTGGGCCTGCGCCCCTGCTCCGGCGCCATCATCGTCATGAGCTTTTCCATGCTGAACGGCCTGCTGCTCGGCGGCATGCTCTCGGTGCTTGCCATGTCCATCGGCACCGCCATCACCGTCTCACTCCTCGCCATCCTCGCCGTCACCGCCAAGGACGCCGCCATCCGCTACGCCGGAACCGGCAGCCGCCGCGCCTCAAGGATCGCCAATGGGATCGAGATTGCGGGCGCGCTGGTGGTGCTGTTGATGGGACTGGCTTTGTTGGGGGCGTCGTTGCAGGCGTGAGGCTTTGCCGGACAGCAGCCCGCTAGGCTCTGCTCGCCTTATTGATTTTCACAGCTTTCGGTGAAGCTGTGGCGCTGACTGCACTTTCTGTCTTGTTACGTCCGTTATCCTTGGCCTCGTAAAGCAGCCTGTCGGCGCGTTCATAGAGGGAGGCTAGGTCTCCGTCGCCGGAAATAGACATGAGCAGATGCACCGCCTCCAGCGCACTTCTGCGCGACAACAGATATTGAGGAAGCACACGATCCGCTGTGATATAGAACCGAAGCAGCACCCGCTCGGCGTCGATCGAAAGTTTCTTCCGTGCGCTGAAGCACAGCACCTCTGCTCATCCCGAGCAACCGCCACGAGGTCTTCCGAAAACGAGGCGGTAGTCCAACAGGTGACACGGATATTGGCGGAATCGGCAGCAGCGGTAACGGTAGCGCTAAGGAGTGCCGCCGTCACCAAAAGCAGAGAGGCCATCAGACCCTTAAAGAAGCTGCCCGGAATTATGTGCTGATGCTAATGGAGAAACCTTCTGATAGCGTTAAGGGGGGTGCAGCTCGTAACGGTCCCGCGCGCCTCAGCCAAGGCTTCCATTCTCAGGAGGGGGCGTCATCGGCCGACCGTTGGCGAGCAGCGCCCACCTCTCGTGGTCACGCCACGATCCCTCGACTTTCAAATACTGAGTTGAAAATCCTTCCTTCTTGAAGCCCACCTGTTTTATCAACGACAGAGAGGCAATGTTTTCGGGCTGAATGTTCGCCTCCAGCCTGTGCAGGCCGAGATCATCAAAAACATGACAACAAGCATTGCGGACGCCCTCAGTCATGAAGCCTTTGCGTGACCAATCCACCATGCCGTAATAGCTTAGATACGCGCTTCGAAATACGCCCCAAACGATCTCACTGATGTTCACGACACCGACGATTGCGTCGCTCTCGGCCTCTCGAACCACGTAACCTAGATTCGGCCCGGTCAGAGTTCTTCCGTACCAAGCATCAAAACCTTCGCGATCGACGAAGGGTTTAACCCATGGCGAATGGAAAGCAGCGCTTCTTCGGTTTGCATCGATGAGTGCATCCGCATCCGCGGGCAAGATGCGTGAAAGTTTAATTTTTGACATTCCTTCAACTCAACAGCTTCTGTCGCCTGAGAACTGCTCTTACGCTTTTAGCGCGCATTGGATGTTGTGAACTACTGCGTTGTATTACTGCAGCGAAGGCTATCCCTTCGCCTTCGGCTTCTTTGCGAGCGTTTTAGGCACCTCAGGCGTGAAAGCGAGCCCCGGCTCCTCCTCAAGCGAGTAAACCTTGGTGATCAATCCAGTTTTGAGTGCCTCTTCATCCAGCACGTGGTAAAGACCATGCGGCGTGGCCAGTCCCATCATGGCGAAAACGTCTTTGGATTGAACACCCATGGCGTCAAGATAAGTACCCAACTTCTCTTTAATGCGGTCGTCCTTGCGGGTGGAGATGGCATCGAGATTGCGCTTGTTCACAGGTCCATAGTTTCGGTCTTTCTTGCCGTTTGTAATCTGGTGGAGACCGATCGATGTGTTAGGCGCTGCCGCACGGTTGACGCCGCCCGCAACGACTAATGGACAAGCAGAAAAGCAATAGGCCCCGCCGCTGCGCACTGTGCCAGAGGACCAGCCGCCCTTGACCATTTTCTCCTTGCACCGCGGATCAAGCATTGGACAATCGTTCAGTTGGGTGCGTCCGATAGCGGTATCGAGCTTGCGGTTGCGGATCATCTGGCCAATTGCCAAAGCGGCGTCGACGTCACCTCCGACAGATTGGATGACGATGGGAAGTTTACGGTTCTTCAGCGTCGACAGAAAAGCGGCAAACCGCGTCGGTGTGGCGTACGTTATCGCTCCCTCTGCCGAAACCCACTGCACGCATGAGTTGCTGCAATCCCCGTCAGAGACGAGGATAAAATTCATTGGCCGATCACCAGGATCATCGGCGGCTGCGGCGTATGTTCTCAACAAGGTGATGAGGGCCAGCGCAAAGACGCCGCTCGAGAATTGTACGAACCGGGCCAATTTTGGCATGGACATCCCCCAGATGATCGCCAATTCTACGCCAATCCAATCGGCGTCGCAATTAAAGCCTTGTCAGCATGAAGCCGTATTTGTCAAAACGAACACTTCAACATGCAGGAGCACATGAAGACGAAGATCAGACCCGCCAATCCCGCCGATGTTCCAGCCCTGTTTCACATTCGCACCTCCGTTCGTGAGAACCACCTGAGCCGCGAACAACTTGCCGGTCTCGGCATCACCGAGGCGTCGATTGCCGAGATGATTTCTGCTGCACCCTGCGCCTGGGCCGCGGTTTCGGGCGATGAGGTCGTCGGGTTCTCGATGATCGATATTGCCGAAGGATCTCTCTTCGCTGCCTTCGTTCTTCCCTCACATGAGGGGATGGGCATAGGGGCAAAGCTGGTGGATGCCGCTGAGAATGAGCTGTTTCGGCACCATTCTGAAATCTGGCTGGAAACCGCTGAAAATAGCCGCGCCGCTGGCTTCTACCGGCACCTTGGCTGGAGCGACGAGATCAAGGTTGAGGGCGATCAAATCAGGCTGACAAAAGCGCGCCCTTGATGTCTTCTGCTGGGCGACGGATGAACTCGCCGATGGGTGCAAGCGCATCGTCCCCGATTGCAGCTGTCGTCCACATGCCTTCTGAAAGCAGGCAACGGCAATATTAGCAGACACGCAACAACCCAGCCAAACTGACCTTGACAGTCAAGCTGACGCATCTAGACG
Source organism: Agrobacterium sp. CNPSo 3708 (assembly GCF_028674915.1). Lineage (NCBI taxonomy): Bacteria > Pseudomonadati > Pseudomonadota > Alphaproteobacteria > Hyphomicrobiales > Rhizobiaceae > Agrobacterium > Agrobacterium sp. CNPSo 3708. The sequence goes on along the minus strand of NZ_JAQZSF010000006.1, from coordinate 60,234 downwards.
TCCCGCTTGCATTTCTTTGGAGGGACAGATCATGAAGGCACTGGCGCAGATATCGTCGTTCGTTGGCAAGACATTCGCGGCCTGGGTGGTGCTGTTTGCGGTCCTCGGCTTCTTCTTTCCCGACACGTTCAAGCAGATCGGTCCATGGATCGTGACGTTGCTGTCCATCATCATGTTCGGCATGGGTCTTACCCTTTCGCTTGATGACTTCCGCGAGGTGGTGAAGCGGCCCTTCGATGTGACGATCGGCGTTCTTGGCCAATTCCTGATCATGCCGCTTCTGGCTGTTCTTTTGACCAAGTTCATTCCGATGCCGCCGGAAGTGGCGGCAGGCGTGATCCTGGTGGGCTGCTGCCCAGGTGGCACGTCCTCTAACGTCATGACCTATCTGTCCAAGGGAGACGTGGCGCTCTCTGTTGCCTGCACGTCGGTCACCACGCTTGTGGCTCCCATCGTCACGCCCTTCCTCGTCTGGCTGTTTGCCAGCCAGTACCTGCCCGTCGACGGTTGGGCGATGTTCATGAGCATCATCAAGGTGGTGCTGATACCGCTGGCGCTCGGCGCAATCCTGCAGAAACTTCTGCCCGCTTTCGTCAAGGCCGCCGTCCCTGCTCTGCCGCTCGTCAGCGTTATCGGCATCGTCCTCATCGTCTCGGCAGTTGTCGGCGCGTCCAAGGCGTCCATCGTCCAATCCGGCCTGATGATCTTCGCCGTCGTTATCCTTCACAACGGCCTCGGCTACCTGCTGGGCTTCTTTGCGGCGAAGGCCTTCGGCCTGACGCTTGCCAAGCGCAAAGCCATTGCCATCGAGGTCGGCATGCAGAATTCCGGCCTCGGTGCCGCCCTTGCAACGGCTTATTTCTCGCCACTTGCCGCCGTGCCCAGCGCCATCTTCAGCGTGTGGCACAACATATCCGGCGCACTTCTCGCCAACTGGTTTGCCGGACGGGTGGAGGACGAACAAGCGCGGCGCTGAAACGTCGACTTGCCCGGCAAAAAACCTTAAACCGCACGCGCAAGATGCCGGTTTTGGTGGAAAAACGCACCAAACTGGGCTATGATTGAACCTGAAAGCGCGTGCTGCGTGCGCTGCGGGTTCCCCCGAAATCGACGGAGACTAAGATCAACTTCCAACAAAGGGAGGGTGAGCCTGTGTCTTCGACATCAAATCCAGGTCGCATCAATTCCACACTTCGCAAGTTTCTCGACAACGGGGCCTCGGGTGGCCTCGTGCTCATGGCCGTCGCACTTCTAGCCATCATCACGGCCAACTCGCCTCTGGCTGAAGACTATTTCCATATCCTCCACGTCTATATCGGACCGCTGAGCATCCAGCACTGGATCAACGACGCCCTGATGGCGGTGTTCTTCCTGATGGTGGGTTTGGAAATCAAACGCGAAATGCTTGACGGTCAACTCTCCAGCTGGAGCCGCAGGGTTCTGCCGGGTGCCGCCGCAGCGGGCGGCATGGTGTTTCCGGCACTCTTCTACGTCCTGCTGAACCGCGACAATCCAGCCGCCTTGCAAGGATGGGCCATACCGACAGCGACGGACATCGCTTTTGCCCTTGGCGTGCTCTCCCTGTTCGGATCGCGCGTCCCGACCTCGCTGAAGATCTTTCTTGCAGCGCTGGCCATCATCGACGATCTCGGTGCGGTCATCGTCATCGCTCTGTTCTATACGGCAGACCTGAACCTGGTCGCTCTTATCGGCGCCGCTCTCGTTTGGGGCAATCTCTTCATCTTCAGCAAGATGAAGGTGAAGGTGCTGTGGCCCTATCTCGTCCTTGGCGCCGTGCTCTGGGTGCTCGTATTTGCGTCCGGCGTTCACGCAACACTGGCTGGCGTGATGCTGGCGCTGACGATCCCGCTCAAGTTGACGCCCGGCACACCGGAAGCGACGCCGGACGAGTCGCCGCTTCATCGCCTCGAGCATGCGCTGCACAAACCCGTTGCCTTCATCATCGTGCCAATCTTCGGCTTCGCCAATGCAGGCGTTTCCCTTTCGGGTCTGAGCCTGTCGGTGTTTACCGAGCCGCTGACAATGGGTGTGGCGGGAGGCCTTTTCTTCGGCAAGCTCATCGGCGTATTTGGCGTCGTCGCCGTGCTCGTGAAGCTCGGTCTGGCGCAACTTCCCGCCCAGGCAAGCTGGGGACAGGTGGCAGGGACGGCACTTCTCTGTGGCATCGGGTTTACGATGTCGCTGTTCATCGGCTTGCTGGCATTCGACGATCCGGCGGTGCAGGATCACGTCAAGATCGGGATTTTGATGGGATCGCTCGTGTCCGGTTTGAGCGGCGCCCTGATCCTGACACTGACCAGCCGGCGGCAGACGACATCGCAGCGTCCAGTCCACACGACAGCCTGACGGCTCCACATCGCCACCATCTTGGAGCCGCAGGCTCGCGATGGTGATCGTGGCCGCCCGACCCCTTCAAGGTCGGGCAGCATCTTCCATCCGCCCTTAAGCCTGCCGCAACCCGCCATCGACGCAGAGCTCGGCGCCGGCGATATAGCTCGCCTCATCGCTCAGCAGAAACAGCGTCGCCGCGGCCACTTCCGCGGGCCGTCCCATGCGGCCCATCGGGATCGGCGCGACGATGGCCGCGCGCACGTCGTCTGCGACTGAGGCCATCATGTCCGTATCCGTCGGGCCGGGTGCGACTACGTTGACGCGGATGCCTTTGGGGGCGAGTTCGGCCGTCCAGGTTCTTGCATAGGAGCGGACGGCCGCTTTGGTGGCGCAATAGGTTCCGTAACCTGCGTAGCCTGCGCTACCGGCAATCGACCCGATAAGCACAGCTGAGCCTCCTTCTCTCATTGCAGGCAGAGCGGCCTGAAAGCCGAAGACCATCCCTCTCACGTTGACGTCGAAGTGGCGGTCGAAATGCTCCGGCGTGATCTCGGCAATCTGTGCATATTCGGAAAGACCGGCATTCAAGACCAGCGCGTCGATATGGCCATGGGCTTTGCGGGCGGTTTCGACAGCCGCGAGCATGTCTTCCGGAGAGCTTGCATCGGCAGCAATGCCGACCGCGCCATTGCCGATGCTCTGGGCTGCCTTTTCGGCCTCCTCACCCTTGCGGCTGGTGAGGAAAACCTTTGCGCCTTCGGCAGAAAGCCGCTCTGCTATGGCGAGGCCGATGCCCTTCGCGCCGCCTACGACCAGAGCCACCTTGTTGTTCATGCGAGCCATCGTAATTCCTTTCAATCAATGGTCCCGCCATGATATACGGTGGATATCTGATATCAATTACGCACCTTGGATAGCCTAGATATGGACGAGTATACCGACCTGGAAACCCTCTCTCAGCAGGCGCTCTGCGATATGCCGAAGGTCCGCCCGGTGCTGGACAAGATCGCCGACAAGTGGACGATCCTGATCCTGACGGTGATCTGCCCCAAGCCATCGCGTTTCAACGAAATCAAGCGGCGTCTGGATGGCATCACGCACAAGGCGCTGGCCGATGCGTTGAAGAGGCTGGAGCGCAATGGGCTTGTCACCCGCACGGTTCTGCCGACGCAGCCGATCGGCGTTGAATATGCCATCACGCCGCTCGGCCACTCCCTGCGGCAGCCATTCGAAGCCCTGTGCGCCTGGGCAGCTGAAAATAGCGACAGGATCGACGCGGCAGCGAGAACCTATGACGATGCGAAAGATGGTCGGTGAGGGCGTGGCTTTGTCCGGGGGCTGCGCTCATTCCTCAAGATCACGCTGATCGGCGGCGGGCTTTCGCCACAAAACCATTGAAGCTTGTGGCCTGACGCCATAAAGCCTGCTCCCAAAAGATCTGATGCTGGCGATCGCCGACCCCTGATCGGGAAGCGTGGGGCAGCAAGCATGGCAGCGAACAAAGGAACGCAGATGTCGATCACGGTACAGAAGACAATCCCCGCGCAGCGCATGCGCCAGTTCGATGAGATGGTCGATCGCTGGCTGGCCGAAGGCCCGATCAAGCTGGCAACAAATGCGACGATCACCGCCATGGACAATGCCGATATCCCGAAGGAAGAACAGGCCGCGATCATCGAGGACCGCGATATCATCATGCGCTACAATATGCGCCTCGGTGTCATCAGCGAACTCTTCGCCCCCGCCATCGAAAAGGCGGTGGGGTCATCGAGGTCGGGAAGCGAAGCGCAGGACGAGATCGCCCGGCTGATCGTGACGGCCATCGGCATCCGCCAGAGCGACGACAGCGAACTGGTGACATTCACCTTCGCGACCCAGGAAGAGGCGGATATCTTCGACCTATCCGTCTGAGGCAAGGATCGTCATAAGACAAGCGTCCTTTGTGCGTCCAATAGGATGCACGGCGCTTTAAAGCGTGTCGCGATCTTTCAGATTCGCTCCCTACGCTTTTAAGTCCTTGTTTTGTCGCATGTCGTCATCGCAAAACCGCTGCACACTTTTGCGTGGACCATGCTTTAAGACTAGCGCCCTCGCCCGAAGGACTGCCGTGATCCCCTGGCGGAATCCGCAAAGCCCGGAGGCTTGTTTTTCACCCATGCGACGAATGTCTGCACAGCAGGCTCCTCCAGAATGGCCTCGATCGTGGAGAACTTCTTGGCGAGTTGGGCGTCGGTGAAGATCGAATGGATCTGGTCGTGGCAGATCCGGTGCAGGGACACGGTCTGCTTCCCGCCCTTGCTCTTGGGAACGAGATGATGCTGGTCCATCTGATCGTCGGGTATGACGCGCTGGCACAGCGCACAGATCACCGGCTCCGGCTTCGGCTCGTCCCACGACTCCTGCTCATCCCTGTTCTTTCGGGCCATGGGGTAATCTCTCCTGGTATGGACTGGGATGCCGCTTGCTCGGCACATCCGGGTATGACGACCCGGATATTCTTAGCACGAAACGGTCAAAACCCACATGGCGTGTTTCGTCCTGCGCCTGGTCGGGTCAATTAACCGAAGTTTCAGATCACTCTCGAAGCGTATCCGCAACCAGCGCATTCGCATGACCATGGCCCAAGCCATACTCCTGCTTCAGCCAGGAAACCAGCTCCATGTGCTTCTTGCCGCTTTGACTTCTGATGAGGTCTTTCCATTCCGCTATGGGGCGGCCGTATTTGGCTTCAATGGACGGAAAATAGGAAGCAGGACCTTTCACAGGCTCTTTCGTCATGGCATCTCCGAACTTTCGATTGGCTCTCTTGTAAGAGTATCACGGCCCCTTCCGTCAGCAATTGGCAGTCGCCTTACTTTAGCAGAAGCGAACACACAAATGTGATCGAATTTATACCGTCAACATCCGGGAGACTGCCTGCGCAACCCATTGGCGAAGACCATCTCATTGTTTTAATAGGAGCCGGGGAATGTGTGGGGTCACTATGGAAACGATGCAGAGACGTTTGATCAAAGGCCTGTTGGAAGGTGCGGGATTCTATTCCTGGTCATTGGCAACGAACCTGCTGACAGCTGACGTGGCTTTCGCGCGAATATACGAGATTGATCAAGACAAGCTCGCGGAGGGTATTCCCGTTGAGTCCATACTCGAAAAAATCGTCGAGGAAGATCGTCCGCGCCTTGCCGCCCGTATCCATGATGTCATCCTGGGTGGCACGCCGTTCGTGTCGCCCTATCGGATTCACTGTGCCAATGGAAAGGTGAAGTCTCTCCTGAGCATGGGATCATGCGCCAAGGACTTCGATGGCGTGCCTTCGGTCTATTCGGGTGTGGTGCTTGTCGAACAGGAGAGCGACGCAAGTTCCGGGGCTGAAGGATTGGAACTGCATATTGGCGCTGCGATCGATCTGGCAAAGGCGAGAAAATTCGAACTGACGGAACGCTATCTGTCCTCGGCGCTCAGATCGCTCTCTGCTGGTGGCGCATGACAAGCGGCGCCTTGCAAAACTGACATCCTGAACGAGATCGTTCAATAGGACGTACGCGCCTCTCGTGTCGATGCAAGCCACTCGCTGCGAAATGTCGCCCACCAGAAAATGGTCTAGGATTCTCATGTTTATGCCACTAAATGAGGCAGCGTTAATACAAGCCGCAGCCTGAGGTGCTCGTGACCAAGATCAAATCGTCCTTTGTCGCGAAAACCTTTCTTGTCTGCTTCGTCAGCGTCCACGTGCCGCTGATTGCGCTTGTCGCCTATCTGTCGATGGGTTTTCAGCTCAGCATGTTGTCGGTTCTCCTTCTCATTCTCGTCGCTACCTTGGTCGGCACGTCGCTGTGCCTTTTTGCGATCTGGCGGCTGCTCAGGCCTCTCAACCTGCTGGCGGATGCCATGAAGCGGTATCCGGAGGACAAGGGGATTTTGAAGCTCTATCCAAAGTCGCCTGACGAGATCGGCACGGTGACCGATATTGCGCGCGCGACGCTCTTGCAGGTCGAGACTTTGACCAAGCAATTGAAACATCAGGCAACTACGGATTTTCTCACCGGGCTGGGAAACCGCCGCGCGCTGATGGAGCAGATGCCGATCATTCGCGCCAAGGCCGCACGGCCCGAAGAAGCCGTGTCTCTCATCCTCTTCGATCTCGATCACTTCAAGCGCATCAATGATGAATACGGCCACGATGCCGGCGACAATGTTCTGATGGCCATCGGCGAAGCCGTGAAGGATCACCTGCGCCCTTACGACTACGCTGCAAGAATGGGCGGCGAAGAGTTCTGCATCGTCTTGCCCGGCGCCGACCTCGCAGCGGCGGAAACAGTGGCAGAACGTTTGCGCCACGCTGTCGAAAGTCGCGTGGTCGAGCCCTTGCCCAAAGGGCGCATCACCGGCAGCTTCGGCGTCGCCCAGGCCCGACCGACCGAGCGACTGCAAGAGCTTCTCCTGCGCGCCGACGCGGCATTGTACTCGGCAAAGGACCAGGGCAGAAATGTCGTGGTTCGGGCGCAGCCTTAAGAGAGTTTCGCGCTGGTTCGGTGACTATCGCCAACCGGAATCGGGCAGTCTGGCAACCGCCTGCACGGTTCCTGCCTCCGCCCGCACGCACACATGTGTTTCCCCTTCCCTTGAAACAACCCGCACCCCCTCATCGAAAGCCGCCGTCTCCATCTCGGCCGCATCGATACGCGATGCGATGCCGAGGCATTTGGCGTGGGCTTCTTTTGCCGTCCAGCGGGTGATGAGCGTTCCTTCCGTGGCCCCTTGAAGGGCGAGCCGTTCGGTTGGGGTAAAGCTGTCTTCCGGCGGCGGTTCGGCATCAAGCGGTTCGATATCCACTCCGATGGGGATCCGGCTGAGGCCGATCAGGCAGTGGGGGAAGCGGCCAGCGAGGCTTATGTGCCAGCCCTCTGGATGGAGGACCTGCGGCGCGCCGAGTGCGCTTCTGCCGATGATGATCTCATCCGGGTGCAGGCCAGAGAGCCGGGCCAGCAGGAGCTTTGAAAGGCGTCGGCGCAGAGCCCGCATGCCCGCCTCCGGCTTGGATGCCAGATCCTGCAGATCGGCGGCGGAGAGCGTTGCTCCGCCCGCCAACCGTTCCGTCTCGGGCCCGTCGAGGCGCAGGTGCCACACCACCGGCACCTCACCGGTGGCTATCGTCAGATCGTCCGCGCCGGAAAGCCAGACGATCTCGCTCATGCGTTACGCACGGGTTGCGCCGGAGAGCCTTCCCAAGAGGTGCCCGCCGGCAGCGTTTCGCCCTTCATCACGACGGACAGGTCGCCGAGCTGGGCATCTTCGCCGATTTCGGCGTCGTAGAGCACGATGGCGTAGGAGCCGATCACCGCGCGGTCGCCCACCGTGACGCTGCTGACCTTCATCACCCTGTCTTCGAAGAGATGGGTCTGCAGACCGGAGAACTCGTTTAGCGCCACCTCGTCGCCGATGCGCACCAGATCATGCTCGGTGACATCGGTCGTGTCGATGAAGCAGTCGCGACCGATCTTGCAGCCGAGCAGACGCAGATAGGCCGAGATCCACGGCGTGCCGCGCAAGGGCTGCAGAAGGTTCGGCACCGCCAGGTTCTCGTAAGTTGCCGTCACCAATTCGGTGCGCCAGACGAAGGTGCTCCACAGCGGCTTGGTCGTCGGCTTGTAGCGGCCCATCACCAGCCACTTCAGCGCCACGACCGAGAGACCAGACGCCAGCGCGAAGCCGATATAGAGGAAGGGGAAGACGGCCGCGATCAGCGTCTGGCTGTCATCGTAATCCTGAATATCACCGACGATGGAGAACAGGATGCTGAAGAAGGCGAGAAACAGGGTGAGCGGCAGGATCACGCGGATCGCCTCGATCGACAGGCGCATGGCGACCAGCCGTGGACGCGGGTTGAAGCGCGCGCCCTCATCGAACAGGCCGACGGCCTGGCGCACGGGCAGCGAAATCGGCGGCGAACCGAACCATGTGCCATCCGGCTTCTCGGCCCCGCCATCCGATGGCGGCTTGGAGAGCACGCCGATCAGCGTACCATCGGCGATCTTGGCCCCGGTCGGCAGCACCGCGGAGTTGCCGATGAAGGAACGCCGGCCAATTCTGGTATGCGCAAGCTCGATGATGCCCGGCTCATGGCGTGCCGCACCAAAGACCACGCCATCGGCAATGAAGCTCTCCGGCCCGATATCGACGAGATCGGGCACGATCTTTGCGGCGGTGGAAATCTCGGCACGCTTGCCGATCCGCACACCCAGTGCGCGATACCAGGGCAGCACATAAAGGGTGGCATAGATCGGGTGAAGCAGCGCCAGCGCCAGGTCCGTCACCTGCTGGACGAACCAGAAGCGCAGATAGAACCAGCTATGGATCGAGTAGCGTCCCGGACGCACCGGCCCGAGGATCAGGCGCTTGGCGAAGACGGTCAGAACGCACATCAGCACGATATAGGTGAGTGCCAGGAATGGCGAAATCAGCAGATAGGAATAGCCATCGGTGTTCCAGTCGATTTCGATCATCGCGATCAGACCGGGCGCAATCGGCAGGATGGCGACCACGGGAAGAAGGGCAGCGGCGATGAAAAGCCCAACGCCGACCAGAAAGCGGCGCAGGAAGCCCGCCTCGTCATCACGCCGGGCAACGCGGCCCGTGGCGGCGCATTTGGCCGGAGAGCCGTTCCAGCTTTCGCCAGCCGGGATCGACTGGTTCATCGGCAGCGAAGACAGATCCTCGAGCGCTGCGGCATCGCCCACCACGCAGTTGCGCCCGACCACCGCCATGGTGCCGATGGAGGCGCTGCGGCCGATCTTGACCGAGCCGAGGCGCAAGAGGCCGCGCTCCACCGAACTGGTGGCGAGCATGGCATAATCGCTGACGATCGCATCATCGCCGATGCTGACGAGGTCGGCGGTGTCGATGGCAACGGTGCCGATAAAGGCACGACGACCGATCCTGGCACCCAGCAGCCGGTAATAGAAGCGGATCATCGGCGTGCCGCTGAGATAGGGTGTCGCGATGATATCGGAGAGGCGGCGCACGAACCACCAGCGCAGATAATAGCTTCCCCACAGCGGATAATCGCCCGCCTTGTAGCGACCGATCACCAGCCATTTGACGAGGATGGCAAAGACCATGCCGAGCGGCGGAATGAGAATGAAGCTCAAGCCGCTCAACAGCAGCGCCGAAAGGCGGCCGAAATCTTCGACCAGATAGGTATAGGCCAGATAGGGGAAAAACCATTGCAGCCCGGCCACCGCATAGATCGGCACCAGCGCGATGGTCTGCAGCGTCCAGCAGAGGCGCTTCTGGAACGTGCTGACACGGTGGAAGGGCTCGAGTGCTGCGCTCTCGGCCATCACGTGCTCGCCCAGGCGCGCAGCGAGCCGGCGGATGGTCGGCGCGGCGTAGAGATCCTGGATAGAAACACCGGAAAGACCGGGCGCCTTGCGCATGGCCGACGCCAGGCGCGCGGCCTTCAGCGAATGGCCGCCCAGATCCTCGAAGAGGTCGTCTTCGACGGAAACCTTCTGGGGCGCGAAAGCCTCCGACCAGATGGCATGAAGCTGGATTTCGAGCGGCGTCTGCGGTGCGATAGCTTCGCGATCCGAGGAGGCCACCACCACCGGGCGCTGAAGCGCCTTGCGGTCCACCTTGCCGGAGGCGGGCAGTGTCGGCAGCGCATCGAGTATCTGGTAGGCGGCAGGCCGCATATAGTTCGGCAACCGGTCAGCAACGCGCTTGCGGGCAGCGTCGATATCGATCACCGCACTGCCGCGCGCCACAAGGAAGGCGGCCAGAAGTTCGGACCCGTCATCATCGCGGAAGAGATGCACCACGGCCTGCGCCACGGCAGAATCCTCGGCAATTACCGCTTCGATCTCGGCAAGCTCGACGCGGAAACCGCGGATCTTCACCTGCGTATCGATGCGCCCCATGAACTCGATATCGCCGACGGCATCGAGCCGCACGAGATCGCCGGAGCGATAGATCCGCGCGGGAAGCCCATCCGGCCCGTCGAAGGGCGTCATGACGAATTTGTCTGCGGTGAGATCGGGACGGTTCACATAGCCGGAACTGACCCCCGGCCCGCCGATCACAAGCTCGCCTTCGGCGCCGGCATTCACCGGCCAGAGCTTGTCGTCGACGATCCAGGCGGTATAGCCAGGCAATGGCCGGCCGATGGTGACGCGGCGGCCAGGTTGGACCTCCGTCCATGTGGCCGTCACCGTCGTTTCGGTCGGGCCATAGGTGTTGAGGATGCGAAGGCCGGGGCGCGCCCAGCGGTTCACCAGATCCGGCGGGCAGGCCTCGCCGCCGAGATTGACGATGCGCAGCGTCGGAAGCTCGGTTTCCACCAGCGTGAAGAGCGATGGCACCACGTGCCAGACGGTGACGTTTTCCTCGGCCAGCGTGATCGCCACATCCGGGCCCGCTCTGTGCAGCGCTTCGTTGGCAACCAACAGTTCGGCACCGGCGGAAAAGGCGCTCCACATGGTCTCGATCGACATGTCGAAGGCAACGCTGAAACCGCCGAACACCTTGTCGGTGTCCTCGATCGCCAGGATCGAGCCTTCGGCCCGCAGGAAATGGCAGGCGCTGCGATGCGAGATCATCACGCCCTTGGGGCGACCGGTCGTTCCGGAGGTGTAGATGATATAGGCGAGATCGTCGGGAGACGCGCCGATTTCGGCCCGCGTGATCGGCAGCGCATCCTGTGCCGCAAGATCGCCCAGCGTCTCGTTGACCACCAGAGTCTGCACCCGCATGGCACCGGCACGTTCGGCATCGGTCACGATCAGCGTGGCGCCGCTATCTTCGGCAATGAAGTCGATACGGTCCTGCGGATAGGTCCAGTCCACCGGCACGTAGCAGGCGCCGGCCCAGAGCGTACCGAGGATCGCCATATACTGATCGAGCCCGCGCGGCAGGCAGATGACGACACGGTCGCCACGTCTTACCCCCATGGTCTGCAGCGTGCGGGCAAAGCGAATGGCGCGCTCAGCCAGTTGCCCGTAGGTCAGCTCAGTCCGGCGGCTATATTCGGGATCGTTTCCCAGAAGCCGAAGCGCAAGTTTGGACGGATAGCGCCTGGCCGTCTGCTCAAAAATTTCCTGCAACATCTCGTCGCGGGCGTAAGGTTCATCCTCTCGGACGGGAAGCGACGGGGCAATCGGCGCAAAAACGGTCAATTCCAACGGCCTTTCGGCCACATTCCAGTCCATGAAGTCACCAAAATATACAGAGCAGCATCTTAAATGCCGCCGCTATACATCATTTGGAATTGCGCCGAAAGAAGGTGCAAGAAAAGGCCAAATGCAGAATTTTTGGGCAGGCGCGATTGCCATCGCTTTAGGCAGTCAACCCCGCCGCTGGTGGCGCGCCCTGAGCCAGAATACCAGGAAGAAGGCCAGCACCGCCGCAACATCGAAGGCTGCCGCCAGCCACACCGAATAGGTGTTGGCAAGCCACAGCGTCACCGTCGGTACGATGTAGAACAGAAACCCGAAGCCGAGGATGATGGCGATGGCGGCAATGGCGGCCGATGTCGTATCCTTGCCGCTCATGCTGTAGCCCCGGCGGGAAGATCGGCACGGATGTCTTCCAGCTTGCGCTTTTGCGTTCCGTCTTGATTGAAGTTCTCCGGCGAAAGCCATGCCTCGAAGGCCTGACGGATCACCGGCCACTCGCTGTCGATGATCGAGAACCAGGCGGTATCGCGGTTCTTGCCCTTGGAAATCATGTGCTGGCGAAAGACGCCTTCAAAGGTGAAGCCGTAGCGCTTGGCGGTTGTCTTGGACGGCTCGTTCTCATTGTGGCACTTCCACTCGTAACGGCGGTAACCGAGATCGTCGAAGACGTGCCGCGCCATCAGATAATGAGCTTCGGTGGCAAGTGGCGAGCGCTGCATCTTCGGCCCATGGGCAACCGAGCCCACCTCGACCACGCCATTCTTCGGATCGGGTCGCATATAGGTCGCCATGCCGATGACGTCGCTGCTTACATTTTCGATGAAGACCAGCGTTACCCACTGCAAGCTCGTTGCCATGCCCTCGATCCAGTCGCTGAAGGCGGCCGCATCGGCAAAAGGCTCGTTGGGGAAGTACTTGATCAGCTCATTGGTGCCGAGCCCGCCAAGCGCATCCCACAGCGCCTGCTGGTGCGCCGCCCGATCAAAGGGAACGGCGGTCACGAACCGGCCTTCGAGCGTCACCGGCTGCGGTGCTGGACATCCTTTGAACTGGCTGAGATCGCGCATCTTCCCTCCTGAGCGTTGCGACGCTCAGGAATAGGTCAGCCGGTCATCAAAGACAACCGGCCTCTGATATGGAATAAATTGATCGATCAGACCTTGGCGGCCGACACGGTCGCTTCGATATGCTCCACCAGCGCATCCGGCAGGCCAAGACGACCGGCAAGAAGATCGAGATAGCCGCGCTCAGCCCGGCTATCCGGCTCGATGGTAAGGCGCGAGGCGGTGTAGATTTCCACCTTCTGCTCTTCGGTCGTTGCCGCAGCCACCAGCGCGTCGATATCGAGCGGATCGGCCAGTTCTTTCTCGATGAAGGCTTCCGCCTCATGGTCGAGACCGGAGACCTTGACCTTCTCCATGATATGGGCGCGCTCGCCTGCGTCGATATGGCCGTCAGCCTTGGCAGCGGCAATCATCGCCTGCACCAGCGTCAGCGCGAAACTGTTGGACAGCGCGGGAGACTGGGGGTGGAACGGGGAATCGACCGGCGGAGGCAAAAGCTCCTGCGTCGGCTGCGGCTGGGTCACTGCCTGCGGCGACTTGCCGGACTGATAGTTGCGGTAGGCGAGATAGCCAAGACCGGCGATGGCGGCGATACCGCCGACGGCGGCGGCATTGCCCGCAAGCTTGCGGCCCGTCTTGGTGCCGAAAATGGCCGCAGCCAGTGCGCCGGCCTTCATCGGATTGTTCTTCGCAATCTCTGCGGCCTGGCCTGCACGGTCCCGCACGCTTCCTGACAGCCCAGGCACCTGCGAACCCAAAAACTGGTCGAGAAGCTTTTTCGCGTCGAACATCAAAATCTCCTGTTTGCGTCAATGTCGAAACAGGAGATAGGGAGTGTACGGCCGATTACAAATGGCAGGGATCTTCACGCCGTCGTGAACGGCATGAACAAGCGATCAGCCGCGAAGCGCTGCGGCTTCGGCTGCAAGCTTGGTAATGCCCGCCCAATCACCCGCTGCGATCAGTTCCTTCGGCGCAACCCAGGAGCCGCCGACGCAGACGACGTTCGGCAGCGACAGGTAATCCTTGGCGTTCTTCAGCGAGACGCTGCCGGTCGGGCAGAACACGGTGCCGGCAAGCGGAGAGGAAAGCGCCTTCAGGTAAGGCGCGCCACCGGCCTGTTCGGCGGGGAAGAATTTCAGAACCTTGTAGCCTGCATCGCGCAGCACCATGACTTCGCTCGCAGTGGCGGCACCTGGAAGCAGCGGCACGTTGGAGCTTTCCGCCGCATCGAGAACGCTCTTGTTGACGCCGGGGCTCACGATGAAGGTGGAGCCGGCCTTGGCGGCGGCATCGAAATCCTTGGCGTTCAAGATGGTGCCGGCGCCCACATGCGCACCTTCCACCTCTGCGGCAACGGCGCGGATGGCATCGAGTGCGACGGGCGTGCGCATGGTGATCTCGATGGCTTTCAGACCGCCTTCCACCAGCGCGCGGGCCAGCGGCACGGCAGAGGCCAGATCGTCCACGATCAGCACGGGCACCACAGGTTGAAGTTTCAGGATGGAAAGAAGCTTTTCGGAATCCTGGGCCATGGCGTTATCTCCGGCTTTTGTATCGATTGAAATTGCGCTTTCAAATACCGCGACCATTCCGCCGTGTCGAGGCCGAGCCAACGATTTCTCATTTATTGCTTTTTCATGACAACTACTTGGTTTACCGTCCCGACAAAACAGCGCAGGGTGTTGAATGGCAAAAGAAATCGAACGCAAGTTTCTGGTCCGCAGCGATGAGTGGCAGCGAGAAACGACGTCTCGGAAATCGTTCCAGCAAGCCTATGTCGCCTCCATGGAGGACCGCTCGGTCCGCGTCAGGATCATGGACGGTGCCGACGCCCGGCTCACCATCAAGATCGGCACCAGTGCGCTTGTGCGCGACGAATACGAATATCCCATCACGGTCGAAGACGCCCGCGAACTGATGACCACAGCGCTTGGCATCGTCATCGAAAAGACCCGCTATACCGTCGATCACGAAGGCTTCGTTTGGGAGGTCGATGTCTTCGACGGGATCTATCGCGGTCTCGTCGTTGCAGAAGTCGAGATGAAGCAGGAAACCGACCGCCCGGCACTTCCCGCATGGCTTGGCCCGGAAGTCACCGGCGACAGGCGCTATTCCAACCAGCATATGGCCTTGGAAGATTTGAGCGGGGAGCTGTGCCATGTCCTTCAGGATTGATCCCACCCGCTCCTTCGTCGAGGAGATCAAGCATACCGGGCGAGAACTCATCGACGACGCCATCGCGCTTTTGAAGGATCAGCCGGACGGCACGGACCGTGCGGTGCATGATACCCGCAAGAAATTCAAGCGCATTCGCGCGCTCTACCGCTTCCTCGAAAAGGAGGCGCCGGAGTTCCGCAAGACGGAAAACGCCCGCTTCCGCGATACCGCCCGCTCCCTGTCAGCCGCGCGCGATGCCGCAGCCTTGGTGGAAACCATCACCTATCTTCAAGATTTCGCCCGCTCCGATGCCGAGCGCGAAGCCTTGGCAACCGCCCATGATGTGCTGAGCAGGCGCCGTGATGCCGCAACCCACGAGGATGGCGACCTGCCAAAGCGGATCGAAGCGGCCATCCAGTCCTGCGAAGACGGCAGGGACGCACTCTCGGCCCTGTCGCTCTCGCATGGCGAAAAGACCGCGCTGAAGATGATCCGCAAGACCTGGGAAAAACAGCGGCGCAAGGCGCTCGACGCCTTGGGTCTCTGCCACGGGCAAGCCCATGACGAGTATTTTCACGACCTGCGCAAAAGCGGCCAGGTCTACTGGATGCATCTGGCGCTGTTACAAAAGCTCTGGCCGTCCGCCATGCGCGCCAAAAGGGCGGACGCCAAGCAACTGGTCAAACTCCTCGGCCACGAACACGACCTCTCCGTACTCGCCGCCTTCGCCGACCGCGAACCCGAGAGCTTCGCAGGCGGCGAAACGCTTGCCCTGCTGCTCGACGCCATCATCGACCGTCAACAGGCACTGCGTGAAGAAAGCCTCGCGCTCGCCGACAACGTCTTTGCGGAGACGGCCGCCCGCGAGGCGGAGATCGTCGCGCTTTTGTGGAAGCACGCGGCCCGGTGAAGTCCCGCTCATGAGCCTGACATCCCGATGAATTGGCTCAACACAAAGGTCCGGCTAGTTTCACTTGCCGGGCGTAGAGCCCATTGCCTTCGTGACAAGCTCCGTGAAGTTTGGCGGATCAACATTATCGCCATGTCCAGGGCCGGGACGGAAGAGCGCATTTAGCACAAGCGCGCGATCCTCTTTCACGGCTCCTTCTTTCTCGATCAAATGGAAGAAGGTGTCGAGCATGGTGAGCCTCAACCTCGCGTCATCCAGCAACATCAGGGACCGGGAGTTGAAGCGCACCACCAGGCGAATGGCCCAGATGTAGAGGAAGACAGGAACTGTGACGATGACCAGCCTGCCGATGGCAGCGATTGTGATCTGCGTATCGTTGGGCGTGGGCAAAACCTGTCCGTTCGCGTCGGTGGTGGGCAGGCTCGATGCCGCGACGATCTGCGCGAGGTAATGCAGAACTTCAGGCGTGAAACAGATGGCGCCGAGGATCGGCGCGGCAATCAGACAAAATATCGCAATCGAAGACGCGATGAGCGCAAAACGGCTCTGCTTTTCGCGTTCGCCCCATAGTTTTCTAGCCGCCTCGGTGCCAAATCTCGCAACCTGAGCATCGAGGTCAGCTCGAAGCTGTCGGATAGTGGTATCGATTTCCTGGTTACGATCCTCGAATTCAGTCGCCTTTTGCTCAAATGCGTGGCCTGCGCCGGTAAGTTGCTTTTCTGCCTTAGCGATCGCTTCGGCAGCTTGCGCCTGACAGAGTTGTTGGCTGTCACGAATTTTTTGGTACCCAGACATCGCAGCCGATAGCTCTTGTGCTTTTCTGTCAGCCTCCTGCTCAAGCGTCTGAAGCTTTGGCGCAATAATTGACTGGAGGCCTTCTGGTGCGGAAAGGATTGTTTCCCAGCTTATCAGGCTCATCAATTCTTCCTGAACGCGCGGCTGGGCAGCGCCGACCGCGTCCGCTGCAAAACGGCGATAACCTGCAAGCAGAGGAGCAATGTATGGGAGGAAAAGTCTATCGTTCTTTTTAGCGAGGATACTTAGGACGTCCAACGACAAAGCATCCGCTGAATACTTCTCGCCGCTGGGATGCGTAAGTCTAAGACGATCAATTACTCGATCTATCGCTGCAACGAGATCTTGAGGCAAGCTAGACGCCCGTTCGCCTACGAACAAGCTCTGAACGATTTCCTTGAGTTTCTGGTGAGACTGGATTGCTTCATCAAGCACCTCAGGTCCGCCAGAGTAGCGTGTGAACAGCTGGTTTATAAACCGATACATCTCATATTTCATTATCGCTGCTCTTAACTGTCTCAAGATTATGCATTCGGACTAAGAGCTGCTTGATACACTCACAATCCTGCACTGCGCTTGCCATTAGGTTAGGGCTAGTGATTCACTGCGGACCAGATAACTGCACCCTCAATGCTTCATCAAACGGAATCGCGACCATGAAACGAAATTTGCAGGCTGGCGCAGTTTTAAAGCGCGGTGACTAAGCCACAACCATCTACTGTGACCGCGCAAATCCAACGCAATCAGGATTGCAACAACGTCCGGATGGCTGTATTTCAGCGCCCATGACCGACAGCACGACACCCTTCCGCCCGGACGCCACCGCCGAGGCGACGTCTTCCAGTTCCACCCTTTCCGGTGCCGCTGGCGATTTCCTCGTGGCAGCGCTGTACCACTTCGCCCGCTTCCCGCGGTTCGAGAGCACGCGCGATAGTCTCTTCAAGCTCTGCCAGGAACAGGGTGTGAAGGGCACGCTGCTTCTGGCAGCCGAGGGCATCAATGGTACGATTGCCGGAACCGATGCAGGCGTGCAGACCGTGCTCTCCTACCTGCGCGCCCAGCCGGAATTTGCGAGCCTGGAGCACAAGGAAAGCCGCGCGTCGAAGATGCCCTTCGTGCGTATGAAGGTGAAGCTGAAGAAGGAAATCGTCACCATGGGCGTGCCGGATATCGATCCCAACCGGATCGTCGGCACCTATGTCGATCCGAAGGACTGGAACGCGCTGATCTCCGATCCGGATACGATCGTCATCGATACCCGCAATGACTATGAGACGGCGATCGGCCTCTTCAAGGGCGCGGTCGATCCGCAGACCAAGACGTTTCGCGAATTTCCCGATTGGGTGAAGAACAATCCCGGCCTGCACAACAAGCCGAAGATCGCCATGTATTGCACAGGCGGCATTCGCTGCGAAAAGGCCACGGCCTTCATGAAGGAACAGGGCTTTGAAGATGTCTTCCACCTGAAGGGCGGCATTCTGAAATATCTGGAAGAGGTGCCGGAAGAAGAGAGCCTGTGGGAAGGCGCCTGCTTCGTCTTCGACGAGCGCGTCTCTGTGGTCCACGGCCTTGCCGAAGGCGATCACCAGCTTTGCCACGCCTGCCGCAACCCGATCACCGAGGAGGTGCGGCTGTCGCCGCTCTTCGAAGAAGGCGTCTCCTGCCCGAGCTGTTACAATGATCGGACCGAAGAAGACCGCCAACGCTTCCGCGACCGCCAGAAGCAGATCGATATCGCCAAGAAGCGCGGCGAAAAGCATCTGGGGCGATAAAGCGCCGTGCGTCCTGTTGGACGCACAACGAATGCTTTTTGAATCGACGCATTGTGCTTTCGATTACGAAGCCTTCAACTGCTCCATCGGCGCATCTTGCTGCGCCAGCAACTCGTGAATGCCTGCGGCAGGTAGCGGCTTGGAGAAGAGATAGCCCTGCAGTTCGTCGCAGCCGCAGATCTGCAGGATGACGGCCTGGTCCTCGGTTTCGATACCCTCTGCCGTCACCGGAATGCCAAGCGAGCGGGCGAGAGCCACGGTGGCGGTGAGCATTTCGAGTGAACGGCCGCCCTCTTCCAGCGCCACGACCAGCGACTTGTCGATCTTCATCCGATCGAAACCGAAGCGACGCAGATAGCCGGTGCTGGCAAAGCCCGAGCCGAAATCGTCAAGCGCGATGCTGAGCCCGATCTGCTGCAGCTTTTCAATGACGGCCTGGGCGCGCTCTGGATGATGAATGAAGTAGCCTTCGGTCATTTCCAGCATCACCCGCTCCGGGGCAATGCCGGTTTCGTCCAGCACCTGCACCACATGTCCGGCGAAGGCTGGGTTGCGGAACTGGACAGGCGAGATGTTGATGGCGATCTTCAGCTCCGGCCATGCGGCCGCTTCCTTGAGCGCCGTGCGCATGACCTGCATGCCGAGCTTGTCGATCAGCCCGCCTGATTCCGCCGCTGCAATGAAGACATCCGGCGAAACCGGGCCATAGCCTGGGCGGTTCCAGCGGGCAAGCGCTTCCACTCCGATGATACGGCGGCTCAACGTAGAAACGACTGGCTGGAAGGCGACGCGGATTTCGTTGTTGTCGATGCCGTATTTCAGATCGGCTTCCAGCTGCTTGCGCTCTTCACGGCGCGCGTCGAGATCGGCCTGATAGGCGAAGTAGCGGCCGCCGCCCCCTTCCTTCGCCTCATACATGGCCATATCCGCCCGCCGCAGCAGTTCCTCGCCATTGATATCGCCACCCTTGGAGACGGCCGTGCCGATGCTGCAGCCGATTGCGGCAACGCGGTCACCCAGCATGAAGGGTTCGGAGACGAGCTCCAGCAGTGCGTCGCAGAACATGCGCCCCTCAATGCGGGCGTTCGGACCCTGCAGCGCTATTGCGAATTCGTCGCCGCCAAGGCGCGCCAGCAGGGCGCCCTTCGGCGCAAGAACCTTGAGGGCCGCGGCCACCGCCTTGATCAGCAGATCTCCCACCTCGTGGCCGAAGGAATCGTTCACATCCTTGAAGCCATCGAGATCAAGATAGATGAGTTCCACATAGGAGCCGTCCGCGTTCGCCGCTTCCGTCATGCGCTTCAGGCCACGAAACAGGCCGGGACGATTATGCAGCCCGCTCAAGCGATCGACCAGAAGCTCTTCGCGCATGACCGCTTCCTCACGTCTGAGCTTGCGGATGACGGCAAGGCCGAAGATGAAGAGCACCAGGAAAAAGACGCCGACAATGGAAAAGGCGGTCAGCACCCGCGGGCGCACCTCGTTGAGGCTGACATCGCCCGGCATGGTGGAGGTCCAGGTCAGCTTGCCAAGAATATCGCCATGCGGATCAACGATATCGACATAATAGGGTGTGGCTGCAAGGCCGGGTTCGAGCGACAGCCCATTGACCAGATAGGTCTGGCCGAGCTTGGCGACCTTGTCATCGGTCAGATGGCGAACGAACACCAGATAGCGCTTGCCAAGCGAGGGGTCGAGCTCGCCGGATTTCTTGCGCACCAGCGCCACGCCCGCGGCGGCAATGCCGTCACGCGTGCGGATGAAGCCGGTCGTTTCCGGGGTGGCCTCCGGTCCGGCATTGCGGATGCGGTTGATCATTTCGGATATGGAACCACCGAAATAGGAGCCGACGCTCCAGGGTGCCGGTGCGCCATTCTGATAGGCCAGCAGCACGCCCTCCTGATCGTCCAGAACGACGGCGGTATCGAAGAGCTCGCTATTGACGGTCATGTCGCCGTAATTGCTGATGATCCAGCCGGCACCATCTTCGGCATAGACGAAACGGGCGGCATCGTCCCAGGCGGCGTAGTCATTCAGTGTCGCGCCCAGCTGATGCTGGAAGGTGGAAAGCGCGCCGCGCGCAGTCTGGAGAGAACGCTCCTCATCCAGCCGGTTGGCCATCTGGGTCACATTGGTCAGCGCCGAGAGAACGAGCGCGGTGATCAGGGTGACAATGAGCGCAAAGGCAAAAAGAACACCTGCGACCGCAGATCTCCTACCGATCATCCTCATTCTGCCTTGCCCCACACTCAATGCAACTTGCCCTTATCAAGCGCTATCGTGCCGGGGAAACATTCAGAAGAGATTAAAAACACACGCGGTAATTTTGTACGAAACGTACAATTCTGCCACTTTTGCAAGAAAAAGCCCCTCCCGCAATTGCGGAAGAGGCGAAAGTTCTACACGCAGCCGCAAGACCGACCGCGCCATTTACAATCTATAGATTGCAAAACCGCACAGCCTGTTACCAGGAAGGGATAACGGTGCCGTTATACTTCTCGAGGATGAAGTTTTTCACTTCCGGGCTGTGATAGGATTCAACCAGCGTCTTTACCCAGGGCTTGTCCTTGTCTTCCGTGCGAACCGCGATCACATTCGCATAGGGAGACTTTTCGCTTTCAATGGCGATTGCATCCTTCTTCGGGTTGAGGCCGGCCGCGGTTGCATAATTGGTGTTGATCACCGACGCATCGGTATCATCCAGCGAACGCGGCAGTTGTGCGGCGTCGAGTTCGACGATCTGGATGTTCTTCGGGTTCTCGGTGATGTCGGCTGGCGTGACCTTGAGGCCGACAGCCTCGTTCACCTTCAGCACGCCCTTGGAGGCCAGCACCAGAAGCGCGCGGCCACCATTGGTGGGGTCGTTCGGAATGCCGACGGTTGCGCCATCCTTCAGCTCGTCCAGGCTCTTCACCTTCTTGGAGTAGACACCCATTGGCGTGGTGATGGTGGTGCCGACGCTGACGATATCGAACTTGCGGTCGGCAATCTGGTTGTCGAGATAAGGCTGGTGCTGGAAGGAGTTGGCCTGCAGCTCGCCATCGGCCAGCGCCTGGTTCGGCACGACGTAATCGGAGAAATCGAGGATTTCGATATCGAGGCCCTTGGTCGCGGCAACCTTCTTCACCTGCTCCATGATCTGCGCATGTTCGGCAGGGGTCACGCCGACCTTGATGGTTTCAGCCAGCGCGCTGCCGGCAAAGAGGGCTGCGAGAGAAGCAGCGATAATGAGCTTTTTCATGGGTGTCTCCTTGACGTTGTTATCTCTGCGCGCGGGAAAAACCGCGCAGTTGAATTCAATTCTTGCGATTGCGCTTGTCGAAGCTGCGGGCCAGCGCGTCACCGGCGCTCTGCACCAGTTGCACCAGCACGATGAGGACGATGACCACCGCCAGCATCACATCCGGCATGAAGCGCTGATAGCCATAGCGAATGCCGAGGTCTCCCAGCCCACCGCCGCCGACGGCACCAACCATCGCCGAATAGCCGATGAGGCTGACGAGCGTGAGTGTGAGCGCCAGCGTGATGCCGGGCTTGGCTTCGGCCAGAAGCACCTTGGTGACGATCTGAAGCGGTGTCGCGCCCATGGCGCGCGCGGCCTCGATCAGCCCCTTGTCCACCTCGCGGATCGCCGCTTCCACCAGCCTTGCAATGAAGGGAACGGTCGCCACCGTCAGCGGCACGATGGCCGCATTTGTGCCGATCGAGGTTCCGGCAACAAGACGAGTGAAGGGAATGATCGCCACCACAAGAATGATAAAGGGCGTGGAGCGCGCGGCGTTGACGATGAAGCCGATAATGCGGTTCGTCACCGGTGCCTCGAACAGCTCGCCCTTGCCACTGGTGGCAAGGAAGATGCCGATCGGCAGGCCAAGCACGGAACCGACGATGCCGGAGACCGCCACCATATGCAGCGTCTGGATAAGCCCCTTGAGGAGAATGTTGAACAGCATATCAGGCGACATAGCCAAGCACCTCCGTCGTCAGACCCGTTTCGTCATAGACGCGTTTCGCCCGCGCCAGCACCTCCGGCGTTGCCGGATAGGAGACGACCAGCGAACCGAAGGGCGCACCGGCAATTTCCTCGATGGTGCCCGCCAGAATATTCACATCTGGGCCGATCTCGGCGACGAGACGTGCGGTCAAAGGCTGGAACGCCGTATCGCCGAAGAAGACGAGACGCACCAGAATACGGTCGCCGGCAGCCGGCTCGCTCTTCAAGCCAGACGTCACCCAATGCGGCAGCTTGACGCCGACGGCAGACGACAACAGGCTGCGCGTCGTTTCGTGGTGCGGATGGGTAAAGATATCGAAGGTGGAGCCCTGCTCGACGATCAGGCCCTTGTCGATGACGGCAACCTGCGAGGCGATGGTCTTCACCACCTCCATCTCATGGGTGATGAGAAGCACGGTCAGGCCAAGCTCGGCATTGATGCGCTTCAACAGTTCCAAGATCGATTGCGTCGTTTCCGGGTCGAGCGCAGACGTCGCCTCGTCGGAAAGCAGCAGCTTCGGCTCGGTGGCAAGCGCACGGGCAATGCCGACACGCTGCTTCTGGCCGCCGGAGAGTTCTGCCGGATAGCGCTTGGCCTTGTCGCCAAGACCGACGAGATCGAGCAGCGGCCCGACCTTGCGCTTGATATCGTCCTTGGAGACACCGGAGATTTCGAGCGGCAGCGCCACATTGTCGTAAGCGGTGCGCGACGACAGCAAATTGAAGTGCTGAAAGATCATGCCGACGGAGCGGCGAAGCGAGCGCAGGCCGCCCTCGTCGAGCGCGCCGACATCGACGCCATCCACCACCACCTTGCCGGATGTCGGCCGCTCCAGCCCGTTGACGAGCCGGATCATGGTGGATTTGCCGGCACCCGAGCGGCCGATGATGCCGGATATGCCGCCGCGTGGGACAACGAAATCCACGCCGGCAAGCGCGGTGAAGGCCGGCTCTTTGCCATTGCCGCCAAAGGTTTTCGTCACTGCCTCGAAGGCCACCATCGGGTCGGCTGTCGAGGTCGGGATCGGACGCTCTGCGCCCTTACTGATATCGGAATTCATGCCATTGCTCTTGAGGAAATTGTCTCTTCATTCCGGCGGATGGCCCGTCAGGCCACAACCGTTCATGCCGCCATCCGGCACATTCGACAATGAAAGACATCTGAGAGCATGGTCGACTTTCTGAAGACGATGGCTTTCACGCCGTTGCTAGGACGTTTCGGCCATCTGTGTATCGCATACATGCCCGTATGCGATACCGATTTATAGGCAGGATATTTCAATTATCCGCGAATGACGGAAAAATCTGCCCGAAGAGCGACGGTTGTCGTCACTCGACCTTGGTAACGAACTGATCCAGCGGGCGGCGGATCTTCTTCAGATTGGCCAGCCAGTCGCCCTCTTCCTGACGATAGCCGAGCGGCAGGATCGTCACCGAACGCAGGCCCTTCTCGCGAAGGCCGAGAATATCGTCCAGCTTGGCAGGCTCGAAACCTTCCATCGGCGTTGCATCCACACCTTCGAAGGCGGCTTGAGCCACAGCCATGCCGAAGGCGATATAGGCCTGGCGGGCGGCGTGCTCGAAGTTTTCTTTCGGATCACGATCCGGGTACATGCCAAGCAGGAACTGGCGGTACTTTTCCCAGCCCTCGTTCTTGAAGCCGCGTTCTTCGTTCGTCAGGTCAAACATGTGGTTGATGCGCTCTGGGGTGTAATTGTCCCAGGCGGCGAACACCAGGAGATGCGAACCATCGGTGATCTGTGCCTGGTTCCAGGCGATCTCCTGGATCTTGGCACGAACCTCAGGATTGGTGACGACGATGATTTCGAAGGGCTGAAGGCCGCTTGACGTCGGAGCCAGACGCGCCGCCTCGATGATGCGGTCCACCTTGTCCTCGGACACAGCCTTGGCAGGGTCCATCTTCTTCGTGGCATAACGCCAGTTCAGTTTATCGATCAGCATAGAAACTCCTTGGCGGGCCAGCCATGCGCGTCAATGCGCGGTCTGAAGCCCTTTGAAACGCAGATACAGATAGGGTCTGTTGCGCCGCACACAAGAAGGCACAGAAATGTAACCATGCGAATTTACAAGCGTTTGTGGCCGCTCAATGCACGGATGATTTCGACAGCAGATTGAGGATGAGCACACCGGCGAGGATGAATGCCATGCCGACAAAGCCCCAGAAATCTACGCGCTGGCCGAAGACGAACCATCCAAGTGTCGCCGTCAAGAGGATCCCGCCACCGGCCCAGATGGCGTAAGCCACACCCACCGGAATGCGATCGAGGATCATCGACAGGAAGAAGAAGGCAGCGCCATAGCCGATGACGACGGCGATGGAGGGGACGAGGACGGTGAACCCTTTCGATGCCTTGAGCGACATGGTCGCGACGACTTCGCTGATCACAGCAAGGGCGAGAATGGCATATGCGGGCATGGGCAATCTCCAATGGAAGAGACTGCTAAACATCAGAAATTGCAGCGCTCGTCACCATCACAGTTTCGTGATGCGCCAACGTTAAAACGACGAAGGGCCGCTGGCAGAGCATTTGCCCCGCCAGCGGCCCTTCGTTTAGGTTTTTACTTCTTGGCGAAGGCCAGAAGATCGGCGTTCAGCACGTCGGCGTTTACCGTCAGCATGCCGTGGGAGAAGCCCGGATAGGTCTTCAACTCACCATTCTTCAGAAGCTTGATCGACTTCTGAGCGGAGTCTGCGATCGGAACGATCTGGTCGTCTTCGCCATGCAGCACCAGCGTCGGAACGCCAATCGCCTTCAGGTCGTCCGTTTGGTCGGTTTCGGAAAACGCCTTGATGCCATCGTAATGGGCCTTCGCGCCGCCCATCATGCCCTGACGCCACCAATTCTGGATCACGCCTTCATACACCGTCGCACCATCGCGATTGAAGCCATAGAAGGGGCCAGCCGGAACATCACGGAAGAACTGTGCGCGGTTGGCGGCAAGTGCGGAACGGAAACCGTCGAAGACTTCGATCGGCAGACCTTCCGGATTGGCCTCGGTCTTCAGCATCAGCGGCGGAACGGCGGAGACCAGAACCGCCTTGGCAACGCGCCCTGCCGGTTCGCCATGCTTGGCCACATAGCGGGCAACTTCGCCACCGCCGGTGGAGTGGCCGATATGGATGGCATTCTTCAGGTCCAGCGCCTCGACTACGGCAAAGGCGTCGGCGGCGTAATGGTCCATGTCGTGACCTTCGGACACCTGCTCCGAGCGGCCATGTCCACGGCGGTCATGGGCAACGACGCGGTAGCCGTTGGCAAGAAAGAACAGCATCTGCGCGTCCCAGTCGTCGGAAGACAGCGGCCAGCCGTGGTGGAAGACAACCGGCTGCGCGTCCTTTGGACCCCAGTCCTTGTAGAAGATCTGCACGCCGTCTTTGGTGGTAACGTAACCCATGTTGATATCTCCTTGTGCTGAATTGGTTGCTGCAGAGGCGGATGAAAAATCGAGTGGCGAGAGTGCGGCGCCTGCAAGGGCGGCACCTCCGATCAAGACACTGCGCCTCGACACGAAAAAGCGGTTGGCGTCATTGGTTGTCCCTGGTTCCGTCATCGCGCTCTCCTGTCGGTGCCTGTCTGGTTGCTGTTGACTTGAACAAGCTAGCGCCTTGCTCTACACAAAACACGTGGCGCAAACGACTTTATAGAAGGCAAAAGTGACAATGGTGCAAATGCTGGAAAAAGGTGTCGAGACGGACGTCCCGAAGACCGTCGATACGAATATCAGCACTATCGAAATTGCGCTACTCATCTATCCCGACTGTCAGCTGGCTGCGATCTACGGGCTGACCGATCTCTTCAGCCTCGCCTCCAGCTGGGCGATGGCGCTGGAAGGTCGCGCGGGTGAAACCGGCATCCGCATCAGCCATTGGAAGATGGAAAGCGACACGGTCTCGTGCATCTGGGACTCGCATCCGGGCGAGCCCCATGCGCTGCGCTACGTCATCGCGCCGCCCAGCATCGTCATGCCGGAGAAGATGCAGAGCATGACGCCCGCCTCGCAGTGGCTGTCAGCGCAACATGCCGAAGGCGTGACGGTCTGCTCGGTCTGTGCCGGCGCTTTTGTGCTGGCCGGAACCGGCCTCATCAATGGACGCCGCGCCACCACCCACTGGGCCTTTGCCGACAGGCTGTCAGAGCGCTTTCCCGGCATCGATGTAGCGCCCGACAACATGATCATCGACGACGGCGACGTGATCACCGCAGGCGGCATTCTCGCCTGGGCCGATCTCGGCCTGCTGCTCGTCGAAAAACTTCTCGGCCAGACGGTGATGCTGGAGACCGCCCGCTTTCTCATCGTCGATCCGCCGCGCGCCAGCCAGGCTCGCTACAAGGCCTTCCTGCCACGCTTCGACCATGGCGATCGCGAGGTGCTGCAGATCCAGCACCAGTTCCACGCCACCCCGGAATTGCAAAAGAGCGTTGGCGAACTGGCAGACGGCGTGAACCTCTCGGAGCGCACCCTGCAACGCCGCTTCTTCCGCGCCACGAAACTGAAGCTCACCGAGTATCACCAGAATGTCCGCATCATGAAGGCGCGGCAACTGCTCGAAACCACCAACGGCTCCATCGAATCCATCGCCTGGTCCGTCGGCTACACCGACCCCGCCGCCTTTCGCAAGATTTTCGGACGGCTGACGGGGACGACGCCGAATGTCTATCGGGGGGATGTGCGGGTTTGAGATCCTCGCGCTATTGGAGGCGCGTGCGGAAGAGTTGGTCTGAAGAATCGACCCTCATTCCTGTGCTTGTCACAGGAATCCAGTCAGACCAAGTCTTTGGTCTGGAAGGGCCTCTTTTCGCCGCGCAGACGCGCGTCGGCTGGATTCCTGTGACAAGCACAGGAATGAGGAGGAGAAAGCGCATCAACGGCTTCACCCCGAACGCACGTCCGGGGTGAAACAATCGCAACAGCCGGCTCTCACCGGCACAACGCCTCAGACGTAGCGGTTGACAACGTTTTCGAGATATTCCTGGCGGCCGGATTTCGGCTCGGGGTTGATGTTTTCCCGCTCCACCTTGGCCGCAATCTCGTCCAGCTTCATTTCGCCGCGCAGCATCTTCTGGGCTTCCGGCTGGTCCCACTTGGCGTAGCGCTCAGCAAGCGGCTTGGAGAGCGCGCCGTCTTCCACCATCTTCGCCGCAGCCTTCAGGCCACGCGCGCAGCAATCCATGCCGCCGATATGGCCGATCAGCAGATCTTCCGGATCGAGCGACTGGCGACGCAGCTTGGAGTCGAAGTTGGTGCCGCCGGTGGTGAAGCCGCCGGCCTGCAGGACCTGGTAATAGGCCAGCGCCATCTCCGGGACGTTGTTGGGGAACTGGTCGGTATCCCAACCGGACTGGTAGTCGTTGCGGTTCATATCGATGGAGCCGAAGATGCCGAGCGTGTTTGCAAGCGCCAGCTCATGCTCGAAAGTGTGGCCGGCAAGGATCGCGTGGCCCTGCTCGATATTCATCTTCACTTCGTTTTCGAGGCCATACTTCTTCAGGAAGCCATAGACGGTCGCGACGTCGTAATCATACTGGTGCTTGGTCGGCTCCTGCGGCTTCGGCTCGACCAGGATCGTGCCCTTGAAGCCGATCTTGTACTTGTATTCCACGACCATGTGCAGCATGCGCGCCATCTGGTCGAACTCTCTGGAGAGGTCGGTGTTGAGCAGCGTCTCGTAACCTTCGCGGCCGCCCCACAGGACATAGTTCTCGCCGCCGAGCTTCATCGTGGCGTCCATGCAGGTCTTGATGGTGGCTGCCGAATAGGCAAACACATCCGGATCCGGATTGGTGGAGGCGCCGGACATGAAGCGGCGGTTGGAGAAGAGGTTCGCCGTGCCCCAGAGAAGCTTGACGCCGGTCTCTTCCTGCTTCTTCTGCAGGTAGTCGACGATCTCGTTGAGGTTCTTGGTGCTTTCCGCAAAGGTCTTGCCTTCCGGACGCGCATCCGCATCGTGGAAGCAGTAATAGGGCGCGCCGAGCAGGCTGAACATTTCGAACGCCACATCGGCCTTCAGCTTGGCCTTCTGCATGTCATCGCCAAACCATGGGCGGTCGAAGGTGCGTCCGCCGAAGGGATCGCTGCCCTCCCAGGCAAAGGAATGCCAGTAGGCGACCGCAAAGCGCAGATGGTCTTCCATGCGCTTGCCGGCGACGATCTCATCGGGGTTGTAGTGGCGGAAGGCCAGCGGATTGGTGCTGTCCGGGCCTTCATATTTGACCTTGGCGATATCGCCGAAAAATCCAGTGCTCATCGTTGCTTCTCCCTTGGTGGTGTGTGGTTAGCGGCGTTGAAGGGTGTGGTTCACCCCCCTTTCTACGCCTAATGCGACAGCGGCTTGATCGCCGGATAGAGCGCGCGGTACCGCGCATAAGCCTCTTCATAGGCGCCTGACAGCGCTGCCACCGGCTCGATGGTTTCTTCCGTTTCCGGCTGCGTGCAGACGGCAACCGGATCAGCCCCCGTCGCCGCAATCAGGCCGAGACGGGCGGCGCCAAAGGCCGCGCCGAAATCGCCTTCCGCCGGAATGTCGACCGGCACGCCGAGCGAGGTGGCAATCGAGGCCAGCCAATAGCGCGAACGCGATCCGCCGCCGATGGCGGTGACGCGCGAGATCGAGGTGCCAGCCGATTTCAGCGCCTCGAGATTGTCGCGGATCGCAAAGGTCACGCCTTCAAGTACGGCCTGCGTCAGCGCCTTGCGGTCGCTTTCATGCGAAAGGCCGATGAAGGAGCCGCGAATGGCCGCGTCATTGTGCGGGGTGCGTTCGCCCGAGAGATAGGGCGCGAAGGTGACGCCGGTTGGCGCTTGCAGGTCGTCGCCCAACTCGCTGGAAAGTTCGGACGCGGATTTGCCGGCAATGCCGGAGTACCAGTTGAGCGCATCGGTGGCCGACAGGATCACGCCCATCTGGTGCCAGGTGTTGGGCAGCGCGTGGCAGAAGGCGTGAACCGCGCTCTCCGGCTTCGGCAGATAGGAGGCATTGGCAGCAAAGAGCACGCCCGAGGTGCCGAGAGACACAAAGGCATGGCCTTCGGCAACCGTGCCCATGCCGCAGGCGGATGCGGCATTGTCGCCAGCGCCACCGGCCACGACGACCTTGCCGGAAATACCCCAGGCGGAGGCAAGCTCGGAGCGAAGCACGCCCGCCTCATCGGTGCCCTCCACCAGAGACGGCATATGCTTCTCATCCAGATCGGTAGCCGCCAGCAGCTCGGACGACCACTTGCGCGCGCCCGTATCCAGCCAGGAGGTGCCGGCGGAGTCCGACATTTCCGAGATGTACTCGCCCGTCAGCCACAGGCGCAGATAATCCTTCGGCAGCAGCACCTTAGCGACCTTGGCAAAAATCTCCGGCTCGTTGTTCTTCACCCAGACGAGCTTCGGCGCGGTGAAGCCCGGAAAGACGATATTGCCGGTAATCTGGCGAAAGCGGGGGTCCGCATCGAGCTTCGCAGCTTCGGCGTAAGAGCGCGTATCGTTCCACAGGATCGAGGGGCGAAGAACGTCACCACTCGCATCGATCAGCGTCGCGCCATGCATCTGGCCGGAAAGACCGATGCCCTTGACCGCCGAAAGCTCGGCGGGAAATTTCGCCTTCAGCCCGGCGATCGCCGTTTCGGTCGCCTTGATCCAGTGGGCCGGATCCTGCTCCGACCAGCCGTGATGCGGACGCGAAATGTCCAGCGCGCCATTGGCCGAACCGATGACCGTCTGATCGCCATCGATCAGCAGCGCCTTGACGCCGGATGTTCCAAGATCAAGACCGAGATACATATCGTCCTCCAAGATGGGATGTGATGGGGCTGGCACAGTTGAAGCCGGGCCGCGCCCGAAACGGGTTCAAACAAAGAGTGCTCAAGGGAGATTGTCCCTCAGGAATATGTCGATACGGATACGCTCCTGCGCCTCGATGACGGTAAGCCCATCGGCGCGGGCTTTCAGCACGCGGATCGCGCTGCGCACCTCGTGGCCGGCATCCTGGTTCAGCACGGCATCCAGCACGCCGTCGCGAAGTGCTGCCGCGGTCGTGTCGTTCAGCTCATGGGCAATGACGCACGGCCGGAAGCCATCATGGGCCTTCAGCGCCCGGATCAGACCACGATTGCCGGCACCGAGGCTATAGAGCCCGGCAAGCCTCGGATTGTCGCGCAGAGTGTCTGCGACCAGCGCGTCCACCCTTTCGGCATCGTCGCGCCCCTCCAGAACCGGACGGATGGAAAGATGCGGAAACTCCGCCTCGATCACACCTTCGAAGCCGGTCAGACGCTCGCGGTGATCCTTCACCAGCATGGAGCCCGCCAGAACCGCGATCTCTGCCGTCTCTCTTGGCAGGAAGCGACCCATCAGGCTTGCCGCCGTGCGGCCTG
Source organism: Agrobacterium sp. CNPSo 3708 (assembly GCF_028674915.1). Lineage (NCBI taxonomy): Bacteria > Pseudomonadati > Pseudomonadota > Alphaproteobacteria > Hyphomicrobiales > Rhizobiaceae > Agrobacterium > Agrobacterium sp. CNPSo 3708. The sequence goes on along the minus strand of NZ_JAQZSF010000006.1, from coordinate 29,630 downwards.
CCGCGGCATTGTCGACACCGGCGAAATGGTCGCGCTTGGAGCCCGTCAGATCCGACACCAACGTCACGACGGCAATACCGCTGTCAGCCAAACGATCCGTCGCCTCGACCACGTCCTCGGAATCGATCGCGACAAAGGCGACGCCCGAAGGCTTTTCCAGCCGGGCCACATCCAGCGCCTGGGTGAGTGCCGCCGCATCGAAGGGCGGTACCTCGATGATGCGGATCGAGGTGCGCTCCACATAGGAGCGCGAGGCCGCACACCTCACCTCGTTGCGAAGCCCCGCCATGAAGGAATTGTCGTTGTTGGGAAGAATGAAGACCAGCGCATAGCTGCGCCCCTTGGCGAGGTTGGCGGCTGCGATATCGCGCACATAGCCAAGCTCGGAAATCGCCGCCTCCACCTTGGCGCGGGTCAGCTGATGCACGCCCGGACGCAGGTTGATCACCCGGTCGACGGTGGCGAGACTGACCCCGGCCTTTGACGCAATATCGTGAACTGTCGGCTTCATGTTTCCTCCCGCGCACCGTCATAGAGGAGTTTCTGAGGTACGTAAATCAGAAAATGATGTACGTACCTCATGAATGGGTTACGGATTGGTCGCTTGAGCGGTCGGCGTTCTTTGTTCTGCTGTGTTTCGGTTCGTTGCAGGCAGCCCGCCATACACTCTGCGTCATCCTCGTGCTTGACCCGAGGATCCACAAGCCATTGAAACTGTTGGGAACCATGGATCCTCGGGTCAAGCCCGAGGATCACGGCAGAGTGTGGAACGCTCGTCGTGACAGACCCGCGACAACATCTAAGGCGTGTCATTGTCCCCGAAGAAAACACTCCCAACCCAAACAAAAAGGGGCCACCGTTTCCGGTGACCCCACATGCGCTGCGGTGGATAGGTGAAACTCAGTGGGCGGCATCGGGCGGCGGGGCCGCCTTCGGCTTTTTGATCAGCACCGTCAGGAAGATCAGCCCGGTGAACAGGAAGGTCAAAAGCAGGAACACATCGGCAAAGGCCAGGATCCACGCCTGCTGCGACACCACGCCGACAAGCTTCTTGATCGCCACCGACGCGCCGTCGAGGCCGTAGGAGTCGTAATTGCCGCCGACATTGTTCAGCCAGTCGAGGGCTGCCGGATTGCCGTAATTCACATGCTCGGCAATGCGGACATAGTGGTCGTCGGTGCGCTGGCTGAGCACGGTATTGATGATGGCAAGACCGACCGCACCGCCCAAGTTACGCGTGAGGTTGAAGAGACCGGATGCGTTCTTGATGCGGGCGGGCGGAAGCGTGCCGAGCGCGATGTTGTTGATCGGCACCATGCACATCATGAGGCCGAAACCGCGCAGGATTTGCGGGATCAGAAGCTCGTTGAAATCCCAGTCGGCCGTCACATGCGTCATGATCCAGGTGCCCGCCGCAAAGCTGATGAAACCGATCGCCATCATCACCCGCGGATCGAGCTTGGCCGAAAGCCGCCCTGCAATCGGTGCGGTGAAGAACATGGTCAGACCCGAAACGAACATCGTCTCGCCGATCATCAGCGCATCATAGCCGCGCACGCGCCCCAGATAGAGCGGATAGAGATAGGTCAAGCCGTAAAGGCCGATACCCATGACGAAGGAAAACAGCGAGCCGATGGAGAAGTTTCGGTCGGCAAAGGCGCGCAGATCCACCACCGGGAAATCCACCTTGAAGGCCCGCCAGAAGAACACCACCGCACCGATCGTCATGGCAATCGCCGCAATGACGATATTCTCGTCATTGAACCAGTCGTTATTGTTGCCCTCTTCCAGCACATATTCCAGCGAACCGAGGAAGACGCCCATGGAGATCAGACCCCACCAGTCGAACTTCTTCCACAGCGAGGCCTCCGGCTTGTCGAAGTCGATGAACGTCCAGGTCACGATGGTGACGATGATGCCGGGAATGATGTTGACGAGGAACAGCCAGTGCCAGGAAAAGGCATTGGAGAGATAACCGCCAACCGTCGGCCCGATGGTGGGCGCAAGCGTTGCGACAAGGCCGATGATCGGCGACACGATCGGGCGCTTGGAGGGCGGGAAGATGGTAAAGGCCGCGGCAAAGACCGACGGGATCATGCCGCCGCCGATAAAGCCCTGAATGGCACGATAGACGATCATCTGGTCGATATTCGTCGCGGTCGCGCAAAGCGCACTGGAGAGCGTAAAGCCCGCCGCACAGGTGGCAAACAGCACGCGTGTGGAGAGGATGCGCGCCAGCGTCCCAGACAGCGGAATCATGATGACTTCCGCAATCAGGTAGGATGTCTGCACCCAGGCGATTTCATCCGAACCGGCACCGAGGCCGGCCTGGATTTCGGCAAGCGAGGCCGAAACGATCTGAATGTCGAGGATCGACATGAACATGCCGAAGACCATGGCGAAGAACGCGATCAGGCGTCTGCGGTCCATCGGCGGATCGACGGCGGCCGTGGTGCCGCCGCTCATGCTGGCTGTAGCCGCCATAATGCTTGTCCCTACCTTGATCCGGGCTGCCGGTTACTTGGACTGGTTCTGGGCTGCCTGGGTGTCGGCCGGCTTTGGTGCCGTGCGCGTGTCGACATCGACGACGACGCTCAGGCCCGCACGCAGGTGATGCTTGTCGATATCTTCCTTGGAAAGAACGACACGCACCGGCACGCGCTGGATCACCTTGGTGAAGTTGCCCGTGGCGTTTTCCGGCGGCAGCATGGAGAAGACCGAGCCGGATGCCGGCGAGATCGACTGCACCGTGCCTTCGATGGCGTCATCATCGAACGCATCCACATGCACCTTCACCTTGGAACCGGGCACGACGCGTGCGAGCTGCGTTTCCTTGAAGTTGGCATCGACATAGAGCTCGTTCATCGGCACGAGCGATGCCAGGCGCTTGCCCGCAGAGACGAGATCGCCCGTCTGCACCGAAAGATTGCCGATCACGCCATCATAGGGCGCGCGAAGAACGGTGAAGGAAAGATCGCGGGCTGCCTTGTCACGCGCCAGTTCCAGCTGCTTGATCGAGCCTTCGGCCTCTTTGCGCTGCGCCTTCAGGAGCTGGATATTGGCCTCGGCCGCAACCACATTCGCCTGACCGGCAGCAAGATTGGCCTTGGCCTGCTCAAGCGAAATGCGGGCATTGTCGGCGGATGCGGCGGTGCCGACATCCTTGGACTGCAGCTCGGTAGCACGCTTGTTGTTGATCTCGGCACCCTGCAGGGCTGCGTCGAGCGCGCCCTTCTGGGCAGAGGCCTGGGCAAGAGCCGCCTCGCCGCCTGCGATCTGCGCGTCGATGCGGTTCAGCGAAAGCTGCTGAGTGGCAAGCTGCGCCTCGGCCTGCTCCAGCGCCAGGCGATAATCGCCGTCATCCAGCGTCACCAGCGGATCGCCCGCCTTTACCTGCTGGTTGGCGACGACATCCACCTTCGCCACATAGCCGGATACCTTGGGAGATATGACCGCAATATCGCCATGCACATAGGCGTCGTCGGTCGACACCATGAAGCGGCCGGTCGTCCAGTAGTCGTAGCCATACCAGGCGGCACCGGCCAGAAGCGCAATACCGAAGATCGGCAGAAGGAAGGACTTGCCCTTCTTCTTCTGCACCGGCGGCTGCACGGGCGCTGCGGCCTTGGGGGCCTCTGCCGGACGGTTTTCTTCAGTGCGGGCTTCAGCCTGAGCTGCGGTCTGGACTTCTGCTTCTTCCGACGTATTGATCGCCCGGACAGCGCCACTCTTTTGAGACGACATGGTAGACACCTGGTTATACGAAATTAATTGAACTGAACCGTTCGGTTCGATTGACATAATCGCTTTTACACCACATATCAAGTGGCATCGAACCGCCCGGTTCGATATGTTGAACCGGGGGTTAACCGCAATCGGACGAAAGACGATGACAGACAAGGTAATCGAGGATGCAAGTTCGACCACCGCTTCAGGTGGGCGCTTTGCTGCGGGTGAAGACCCGTCCAAGCGTGAACAGATCCTCGATGGCGCGTGGCGCATGTTCAAGCAAAAGGGCTTCGACGCCGCCAGCATGAACGATATTACCCGGGAAGCTGGCGTTTCCAAGGGGACGATCTACGTTTACTTCGCCAATAAGGAAGAGTTGTTCGCCGCTTTGATCGACCGCCATCGCAGCGAATTTGCTGACTCCATGCGCGACATTCTGGCCGGGACCGAAGAGGTGCGCGATGGCCTGAGGCAGTTTGGAACGGCCTTTGCGAACCGTCTGGTATGCACTGACATGATCCCTGCCATGCGCTCACTGCTTGGCGTCATCGACCGTATGCCCAAGCTTTCGCGACGGTTCTTCAGTTCCGCGCCCAACAATATCAGGATCGTTCTGGAAGAGTTCATCCGCCATCATATTGAAAACGGCAGCCTCCAGGTTGACGATGTGGAATTGGCCGCGCGCCAGTTCATCGAACTTTCCACCGGCACGTTCTTTAAATATCGCCTGTTTGGTGAACTCGAAGGCCCCGTTCCCGACGAAGAGTTGGAGCGCGTGATCTCCAGCGCCATCCGCGTCTTCATGGCCGCTTACGGAACAAAAGCCGCCTGAAGCCATTCATCCTTCCGAGTTAGTCTAAAGCGCCGCCGGGAACCTCTCCTGACGGCGCTTTTGACATGCTTGCGTCGCAACTTATTCGTTATAGATTGCCCATTATCTGCGTTATCACCGTCGAATAATAACCTTCAGTTGAAAGGAAGTCCGGCCCGATGGAGTCCATCGTCCCTCTCTTGTCAGATCCCACCGCATGGGTGGCGCTCGTCACCCTCATCGTCATGGAGGTGGTGCTGGGTATCGACAACCTGATCTTCATCTCGATCCTGACCAACAAGCTGCCGGAAAACCAGCGGGAAAAGGCACGGCGCATCGGTATCGGTCTGGCGCTCGTCATGCGTCTTGGACTGCTCGGCACCGTCGCCTGGATCGTGCAGCTCACAGAGCCGGTCTTCGAAGTCTTCGGCCAGCCCTTCTCCTGGAAGGACATCATTCTCATCGTCGGCGGTCTCTTCCTCGTCTGGAAGGCCACCAAGGAAATCCACCACAACGTGGACCCGATCGATCACAAGGAAGACATGGTTGGCGGCAAGGTTGCCATCACCAGCTTCTCGTCTGCCATCGTCCAGATCCTGCTTCTCGACCTGGTTTTCTCGGTGGACAGCATCATCACCGCAGTCGGCATGACCCCTCACGTGCCGATCATGGTCGTTGCCGTCGTCTTTGCCGTCACCGTCATGCTGCTCGCCGCAACCCCGCTTGCCAACTTCATCGAGCGCAACCCGACGGTCGTCATGCTGGCGCTCGCCTTCCTGCTGATGATCGGCACGACGCTGATTGCCGAAGGCATGGGCTTCCATGTGCCGAAGGGCTACGTCTATGCCGCCATGGCGTTTTCGGCGCTGGTGGAAGTGCTCAACATCGTCTCCCGCAATTCCAAGCGCAAGAAGAGCAGCACCCTGCATTGATGCTGTGAAGACATCCCTGGAGCCCGCACCCGCTGCGGGCTCCAGCTTAAACTCAAGGCTGAACACGGCGCTCGCGCCTCAAGGCTGAGAGACAAGCAACCTCAAAGACTTGTCCAAGGGCACGCCCGGATACAGCATGCACGGCGCCGCGTTCACCGCACGCCCGCAAAACCCGCAAAACCGGCAGGAACAAGTGGCACAGCGCCCGCGTTCTTGATGCACCCTTCCCGGGTCATCCCCGCATTGTCCAATGGCAATGCCCTCCTGAAAGTACCCCCGCATGACCACAGAGCAGATCCTGGCCTTCACCGTGATTGCCGGGATGATGGTGGCCTTCATGTGGGACAGGTTCCGCTACGACGTGGTGGCCTGTAGCGCGCTTCTGGTGGCTGTTGCCGTCGGTGTCGTTCCCTTCGACAAGGCCTTTTCTGGCTTCTCCGACGATATCGTCATCATCGTCGGCAGCGCGCTGATCGTCAGTTCCGCTGTGGCGCGTTCCGGCATCGTCGATTTCATCATCAAGCGCTATTTGCCGGAAATGCGCTCCAAGGGCCTGCAACTGGCTTTTCTCATGGTGACCGTTGCCATCATGTCGGCCTTCATCAAGAACATCGGCGCGCTCGCCATCATGATGCCGGTCGCCTTCCAGTTTGCCCGCAAGTCCGGCAGCCCCGTCTCTTTCTATCTGATGCCGATGGCCTTTTCCGCCCTTCTCGGCGGCTTGATGACGCAGATCGGCACCTCGCCCAACATCGTCGTGTCGCGCCTTCGCGAGGAGATGACCGGCCAAAGCTTCAGCATGTTCGATTTCACCCCCGTCGGCCTTGCGCTGACGGTCGTCGGCATTCTCTTCCTCACCGTCGGCTATCGTCTTCTGCCGGTGCGGGCAAAGCAGCAGGCCTCTGTGGAAGATATTCTCGACCAGGCAAGCTACACCGCCGAAGCCACACTTTCGCCCGACAGCGTGCTCGTCGACAAGCCGCTGCGCGAACTCCTGCGTCTTGGCGACGGGGACGTGATTGCCAGAACCATTCTGCGTGGCCCCCGTCGCATCTCGCCCTTTCCCGATGTGACGTTGAAGGCTGGCGACACCGTGATGCTGGAAGGCAGCCCGGAAGGCCTCGACCGGATGGTGTCGCAGGCAAACCTCATACTCTCGGGCAAGCCGCTCACCGACAAGGGCGAAAAGGTCGTCGATCTCATCTCCATGGAAGCCGTCATCAGCAACGATTCCCACCTGAACGGCATGTCGGCACGCGAACTGGCGCTTTCCTATACGCGCGGCGTCAATCTGATTGCCGTGTCACGGCGCGGTCAGCGTGTCAGCGAACGCCTGAGCGATCTGACGCTGAAGGCGGGAGACGTGCTGTTGTTGCAGGGCAGCCGCAAGAACGTGCCGCTGATGCTGCAGGAGTTTTCGCTGCTGCCGCTTGCCCAGCGCGAAATCCTGCTTGGCGTCAAGCGCCGCGCCTTCATGCCGCTGATCGTGCTCGCCGCCGCCATGATTGCCGCCGGCAGCGGCTTGGTGCCGGTCTCGGTTGCCTTCTTCGCCGCTGCCTTCCTGATGATCGTGGTCGGCGCCATCCCGCTGACGGAAGTCTACAAGTCCGTGGATGGCCCGATCCTGGTCATGCTCGCCGCCCTCATTCCCGTCAGCGACAGCCTGAGAACCACAGGCGCCAGCGAGTTGATTGCCCACTGGCTTGGCAGCGTCGCCCATGGTCTTCCGCCCTTTGCCGCACTTGGCATGATCCTGCTCACCGCAATGGCGGTGACGCCCTTCCTGAACAATGCCGCCACCGTTCTGGTGATGGCGCCGATTGCAGCAGGCTTTGCCACCACGCTCGGCTTTCGACCCGAAGCCTTCCTGATGGCCGTCGCCATCGGTGCCGGTTGCGACTTCCTCACCCCCATCGGCCACCAGTGCAACACGCTTGTCATGGGACCGGGGGGTTACCGTTTCAGCGATTATCCGCGCCTTGGCCTTCCGCTCTCCTTCATCATCGTCATCGTCAGCATTCCCATGCTGCTGTACGTCTGGCCGGTGTCCTGAGGGGCCTGACCCCGGCACCACCGGCAAGACAGCACAACAGTCTTTTCTTGACGCCTGCGGCGGAATGTGGCCTAAGCCATGCCCAATGGGATGGTGTGAAATGGCGCTTGATCCAACGCCTGTTTTTGCCAATCCTGCCGCATCCAACGTCAATTTCGCTGACAACAGGCTGATTTCAGCCTTGCGTCGCTGCAACGTCACGACGAGTGAATTTCAATGACCACTTCCGGCGTCCGCGTCCGTATTGCCCCTTCCCCCACCGGCGAGCCGCATGTCGGCACGGCCTATATCGCGCTCTTCAACTATCTCTTCGCCAAGAAACACGGCGGCGAGTTCATTCTGCGCATCGAAGATACCGATGCCACGCGCTCCACGCGCGAATATGAAGAGAAGGTTCTGGAAGCGCTGAAATGGACCGGCCTGACCTGGTCGGAAGGCCCGGATGTCGGTGGCCCCTACGGCCCCTACCGCCAGTCCGAGCGCAAGGACATGTACTGGCCCTACGCTGAGGAGCTGCTCGACAAGGGCCACGCCTTCCGCTGTTTCTGCACCCCGCAGCGCCTGGAAGAAATGCGCGAGGCACAGCGCGCCGCCGGCAAGCCGCCGGGCTATGATGGTCTTTGCCTTCACCTGAAGGCGGAAGAAGTCACCGCCAAGATGGCTGCGGGCGAGCCTTCCGTCGTGCGCATGAAGATCCCGACCGAAGGCTCCTGCGATTTCCATGACGGCGTCTATGGCGATGTCTCGATCCCGTGGGAATCGGTCGACATGCAGGTGCTAATCAAGGCCGACGGCATGCCGACCTATCACATGGCAAACGTCATCGACGACCATCTGATGAAGATCACCCATGTGGCGCGCGGCGAAGAGTGGCTGGCATCGGTGCCAAAGCACATTCTGCTCTATCGCTATTTCGGCTGGCAGGAGCCGGTGTTCATGCATCTCTCCCTGATGCGCAACGCCGACAAGTCGAAGCTTTCCAAGCGCAAGAACCCGACCTCGATCTCCTACTATTCCGCGCTCGGCTATCTGCCGGAAGCGCTGATGAACTTCCTTGGCCTGTTCTTCATCCAGATCGCCGAAGGCGAAGAGCTGCTGTCGATGGACGAACTGGCTGCGAAATTCGATCCGGACGCGCTTTCCAAGGCCGGCGCGATCTTCGACATTCAGAAGCTCGACTGGCTGAACGGTCGCTGGCTGCGCGAAAAGCTTTCGCCGGAAGAATTCATTGCCCGCACGCTGGAATGGGCGATGGAGAACCAGCGCCTGACCGAAGGCCTGAAGCTCTCCCAGAGCCGTGTCTCCAAGCTTGGCGAACTGCCTAATCTCGCAGGCTTCCTTCTCTCTGGCGACGTGGGCCTGACACCGGCCTCCTTTGCCGGGCTGAAGAGCAAGCCGGAAGAGATCCTCGAGATCCTGACGACCGTTGCTACCGATCTGGAAAAGATGCCGGACTGGAACGTCGAAGCCATCGAAGCGGAACTGCGCGATGTGGCCGAGCGCACAGGCAAGAAGCTGCGCGTCGTCACGCCGCCGCTTTTCGTCGCCATGTCCGGCTCCTCGCGCTCGCTGCCGCTCTTCGATTCCATGGCGCTGCTCGGCCGCTCCGTCGTGCGCCAGCGCCTGAAGGCCGCCATCACCGTCGTCACGACGATGGTTGGCGCTGCGGGCTAAGGTCGATAAGGTCGCGCCGGGTCTGAGGGGCTCAGGGTAGGCGGCAACGCCACCCCACCCTCCGTCACCCTCGGGCTTGACCCGAGGATCCACGCCAAAGCCTCGAAGGCCACGGGTGGACAAGCGCTACGCCATAGATCCTCGGGTCAAGCCCGAGGATGACGCCGAGAGGGGTTAAGCCTTTCAGCGCTACCGATACGGAAGAACGCGGCCTTAGCCGCCACAGACACAAGAACAACTCGCCCGAAAAAGGCTTCAAGACCATGACCGACACCAAGACGACCGAAACGACTGCCCTGTCCTCCGACGCCACCGAAGTGCGCCGCCAGAAGCTGGCGCTTTTGCGCGACAAGATCGGCGACGTCTATCCGGCGCATTTCCACCGCACGCTGACCAATGCCGAGCTTGCGGAAAAATATGCCGATATCGAGCCGGATGTCGAAACGGGCGATACGGTCACGGTTGCCGGTCGCGTCTACTCCTCGCGCAATTCCGGCATGTTCATGGATATCCATGATGCGTCCGGCAAGGTGCAGATCTTTTCCCACAAGGATACGACGCCGGAAGCGGCCCGCGAGATGCTGCCGATGATCGACATCGGCGACATCATCGGCGTTACCGGCAAGGTGCGCCGCACCAAGCGCGGCGAGCTGACGATCAATGCCGAAGAGATCACCATGCTCACCAAGTCGCTTCTGCCGATGCCGGAGAAGTGGAACGGTATTTCTGACGTCGAAATCCGCTATCGCAAGCGCCATCTCGACATCCTCTCCAATGAGGAATCCAAGCTGCGCTTCCAGCAGCGCTCCAAGATCATTTCCGGCATCCGCCGCTTCATGGAGGCCGAAGGCTTCCTCGAAGTCGAGACCCCGATGCTGCAGACGGTCTATGGCGGCGCCACCGCCGATCCGTTCAAGACCTTCCACAACACGCTGAAGATGGACATGTATCTGCGCATCGCGCCGGAACTGTTCTTGAAGCGCACGCTGGTGTCGGGCCTTTCTGACAAGGTCTTCGAGGTCAACCGCAACTTCCGCAATGAGGGCGTGTCGACACGGCACAATCCCGAATTCACCATGCTGGAATGCTACTGGGCCTATGCCGACTATGAGGACATTATGAGCCTCGTGGAGCGCATGTTCGAAACACTGGCCATTGCCATCCACGGCACCACCGAGCTTGATTTCCAGGGCCAGAAAATTTCCTTCAAGGGTCCGTTCAAGCGCGTGCCGATGCCCGATGCCGTCAAGGAAGCAACCGGCATCGACTTCCTGGCGATCAAGACCGACGAGGAAGCCCGCGCTGCCGCCAAGGCCGCCGGCTTCGAAGTCGAGAAGGACTGGACCTGGGGCGAATGCCTCGCCTTCATCTTCGAGGAAAAGGTCGAAGGCACGCTGATCCAGCCAAGCCACGTGACCCATTTCCCCAAGGACATCTCGCCCTTCGCCAAGGAAGTGCCGGGCGAGCCGCGTCTGGTTGAGCGCTTCGAGAGCTACTGCAACGCCTGGGAAGTGGGCAATGCCTTCTCCGAGTTGAACGACCCCGAAGAACAGCGCCGCCGCATGGTGGAACAGCTGGAACAGGCCCATGCCCGTGGCGAAAAGGACAAGCAGCTGGACGACGAATTCCTCGACGCCATCGACCAGGGCATGCCCCCCGCTGGCGGCCTCGGCATCGGCGTCGACCGCCTGGTCATGCTGCTCACCAACGCCCCATCCATCCGCGACGTCATCCTCTTCCCAGCCCGCCGCCAGAAGGCCGACTGAGGTTTAAGAACTGCAAAGGACCGTCGCGACGAGCGGCGGTCCGAGATAAGCGGCTATTGGTTCGGCCTTATCATCCTACCTCACCTGTCCTTGATCCGAGGATCAGCACAGGGACGTGGAAGGGTTCATGCCTTCGGTGGCAACTTTCGATGCCCCTGCTCGCGACGGTGCAGAACTGGCGACATACTCACATGCACGAGGCGGTAACTAAGCCGCTCATCTCGCACAAAGCAACCCAATCAGTGCTCGGGCTTCGGAGCCTCTGCGGCGTGGTCGCTGCCAGCAGCAGCATCATGTCCCGGCGCCTCGGCCGCAGGCGCATCGTGTCCACCAGCCGCCGCGCCGGATACTGCACTGCCCTGTGCGGCAGGCTCTTCCGCCACGGCGGGGGCGCTGTGACCCGCCGCTTCATTCCCACCGTCTGAAGCCGGGGCGCTGCCATGGTCGCCAGCCGCTGCCGGCTCACCATGGCCTTCTGCCGCTGGCTGCTCGGCCGCAACCGCCGTCGTCTCGCCCTTGCCGAACAGCAGCGACTTGATGTAGCCGAAGCTGAACATGCTTTCGCTCTTGTCCGGCGTCGAAGTCAAAAGCGGTTCGGCAGAACCGTGACCACCGCCATCGGCATTGGCAGGCGCATCGTGGCCGCCTTCGGCGGGCTTGTCGCCACCGCCATGTCCATCGCCTTCAGCGCCGTGGCCATCCGATCCCTTGCTTTCGCCGTGCCCGCCCGAAGCCTCGGCACCGTGACCGGCAGGCGCGCCATGGCCACCCGCCGGAGCGCCATGTCCGTCGCCGGCAGTGGCCGCGACCGGATCGACGCAATCGGCAAATTCGGTGAGCGAAGCGGTCATCGCCTTGGCGTCTTCGACAGGAAGATCGATGCGCAATCCGTAAAACTGGCCGTCATCGGCAGCAGCACCATCATAGTAATAGGCGGAATAACTCTGAGAAGCAGCGCCTTCCGGCAGCTTGCTCGGATCGGCGATGTAGATTGCCTGCGCCGCGATCGATCGGCCGCGCATGTCGGCGCGCATCTGCGGTCCCTTGGCATCCAGCACCGAGACCTGGACGAGATCGGGATGGTCCTTGTCGTAGATGGCCTTGGCCACGCGCAGCGCCGTCTTCATGCGCTCGGGGCCATCGCCACCTTCCGTGCGGACGAATTTGCGGATCCAGACCGAGCCGTTCTTCTTGATCTTGACTGTCTGCGCCGTCTTGCATTCCAGGCCGTTCTGCACGACCTCCGAATTACCGAAGAGCTGATCCCTGCCGACGACAATGGCAGCAACGCCGGAGGCACCACCCAGAAGGAGGATGCCACCGCCAATCAATACCACTTTGCGGGAAAACCGTATTCTTTTGAACACTGCTTTCACGTCAAACGTCCCGACATAGACAACCTCGTCTAACGCCTTCGTCTCCCGTCGCGCCTCGTTGCGCAACCGGAGTGGAAAAGGCCGGATGGTGATAGACCACATCCGTGCAGCCATTGATCTTGATGGCTTCTCATTGAAGAAGACTTAATTAGGCAGGAAAAACGTTTGTTTCCGGACGTTTTTTGGGCTGGATCGCCGAGGCTCATCACCCCGCTCTTGCCCAGGCTACCGGGCGAAACACGCTGTAAGATTACCGACGCTTTTTCCAAGCAAGACATGCAACGGGCGATCCCTCACTGATGGGCGGACGGTGTCTCTCTATCGCACAAAGAAAGACTTCGCCGGAAGGGCTTGCCGCTGACAGCAGGCCTCCGCGCGCGCAATCAGGCACGCAGCACACCGTTGCACAGGAGAATTTGGAACAATATCCAGTTGCAGCCGTTCTTAATGCGAATGATTTGCAATAGCATTGACAATCTTTCCGATGTCTCCCACATTGCTATTGCGAATTAATCGCAAAAGAGGTTTTATCGTTCTCATGAAGTTGACCCGCTCGACGTTTATCGCTCTCTGCGCCGCAGCCTTCCTGCCCTTCTCCGCTTTTGCTGCGGAAAAGCCCAAGGTGATCACCACCTTCACAATCATTGCCGATATGGCCCGCAACGTTGCGGGCGACGCCGCTGATGTCGAGAGCATCACCAAGCCCGGGGCCGAGATCCATAACTACCAGCCGACCCCGCGCGATATTCTCAAAGCCCGCGATGCCAACCTCGTCTTGTGGAACGGGCTGAACCTCGAACTCTGGTTTCAGAAGTTTCTCGCCAATCTCTCCGGCGTTCCGAATGTCGTTGTCAGTGATGGCGTGACGCCGATTTCGATCAGCGGCGGCGCCTATAGCGGCAAGCCCAACCCGCATGCCTGGATGTCGCCGGACAATGCGCTGATCTACGTCGAGAACATCCGCAAGGCGCTCACGCAAATCGATCCCGACCACGCGGATGTCTATGCCGCCAATGCCAAGGCCTATTCGGACAAGATCCGACAGGAAATCCAGCCGATGCGCGATGCCATCGCAGCACTGCCGGAAAACAAGCGCTGGCTGGTGACGAGCGAAGGGGCCTTCTCCTATCTGGCGCGCGATTTCGGCCTGAAGGAACTGTTCCTCTGGCCGGTCAATGCCGATAGCCAGGGCACACCGCAGCAGGTGCGCGGCGTCATCGACGCGATGCGCGCCAACAATGTCCACGTCATCTTCAGCGAAAGCACCGTGTCGCCCGATCCAGCAAAGCAGGTGGCGAAGGAAACGGGCGCTGCCTATGGCGGCATTCTCTATGTGGATTCTTTGAGTGAGGCGAACGGCCCCGTGCCGACCTATCTCGATCTTCTGCGCACCACAACAGCCACGATCGTGAAGGGTCTCAGCCAATGATGATGGGGAAAACGAGAAGCGCTGCGAAGCCGAAGCCTGGTCAGGATGGATTGACCGTCGATGATGTGACGGTCACCTATCGCAACGGCCACACGGCATTGCGCCGCGCAAGCTTCTCGATCCCCAAAGGCACTATCACTGCCCTTGTCGGCGTCAATGGTGCGGGCAAATCCACCATCTTCAAGGCCATCATGGGCTTCGTGCCGCTGTCGGCCGGCACCGTCTCGATCTTCGGCGAGCCGGCTTCCACCGCGCTGAAAAAGAACCTCGTCGCCTATGTGCCGCAGGCCGAAGAGGTGGATTGGAGCTTTCCCGTTCTCGTCGAGGATGTGGTGATGATGGGCCGTTACGGCCACATGAACTTCTTTCGCATTCCCACCAAACGCGACCACCTGATGGTGGAAGAGGCGCTCGCACGCGTCAACATGCTGGATTACCGCAAGCGCCAGATCGGCGAGCTTTCCGGCGGGCAGAAGAAACGCGTCTTTCTCGCCCGCGCGCTGGCGCAGGAGGGCAAGGTCATTCTGCTCGACGAGCCCTTTACCGGCGTCGACGTGACGACCGAAGAGCAGATCATTGCGCTTTTAAAGTCCCTGCGCGACGAAGGCCGCATCATGCTGGTCTCCACCCACAATCTCGGCAGCGTGCCGGATTTCTGCGACCGCGCCGTCTTCGTCAAGGGCACGGTGCTTGCCTCGGGCAAGACGAAAGACACCTTCACCGAAGCCAATCTTCAGGCGGCCTTTGGCGGAAGCCTTCGCCACTTCATCCTGGGCGGCGCCGACCTGCATGACGATGCCGACCCGCGGCATCTGAAAGTGATCACCGATGACGAGCGCCCCTTCGTCATCTACGGCCAGAATGGCCATGAGACGCGGGGCGATGCGGCGAAGGTGGGGGACACGGAGCGATGATCTCCACCCTGCTTGAGCCCTTCACCTACTCCTACATGCTGAATGCCATCTGGGTCAGCGCACTGGTCGGCGGCGTCTGCGGCTTTCTCTCCGCCTATCTGATGCTGAAGGGCTGGTCGCTGATCGGCGATGCCCTCTCCCACGCCATCGTGCCGGGCGTCGCGGGCGCCTATATGCTGGGTCTTCCTTTCGCACTCGGCGCGTTTTTCTCCGGCGGGCTTGCGGCGGCATCGATGCTGTTTCTCAACCAGAAGACAAGGCTGAAGGAAGACGCCATTATCGGCCTGATCTTCACCTCCTTCTTTGGTCTCGGCCTTTTCATGGTGTCGCTCTCGCCCACCTCCATCAACATTCAGACCATCGTTCTCGGCAACATCCTCGCCATCACCCCCGAAGACACCATCCAGCTGGCGCTGATCGGCGGCATCAGCTTGCTGGTCCTCTCGCTGAAATGGCGGGACTTCATGGTCGTCTTCTTCGATGAGAACCACGCCCGCACCATCGGTCTGAAGCCGGACGTGCTGAAGGTCATCTTCTTCACCCTGCTCGCCGCCTCCACTGTCGCAGCTCTGCAGACCGTCGGCGCCTTTCTGGTCGTCGCCATGGTGGTGACGCCCGGCGCCACCGCCTATCTGCTGACGGACCGTTTCGAGCGGCTGATCGGCACGAGCTTCGGCATCGGCGCCGCAACGAGCTTCCTCGGTGCTTACCTGAGCTATTTCCTCGATGGCGCGACCGGCGGTATCATCGTCGTGCTACAAACGCTGATCTTCCTGACCGCTTTCCTGTTTGCGCCCAAACACGGCTATCTCGCCTCGCGCGCCAAGGCCCGCGCCGCCCTTGAGGAGCCCGCATGAGCGAATATCTCGAACTGGCGCTCCTGCCCTTCCAGCTTCCCTTCATGCAATATGCCTTCATCATCACGCTGATGATCGCCGTGCCGATGGCCATGCTTTCCTGTCTGCTGGTGTTGAAAGGCTGGTCGCTGATGGGCGATGCGGTCTCGCATGCGGTGCTGCCCGGCGTCGTCATCGCCTATATCGTCAACATCCCCTTCTCCATCGGCGCCTTCATCGCTGGCATGATCTGCGCGCTCGGCACCGGTTTTCTGAAGGAAAACAGCCGCATCAAGGAAGACACGGTGCTTGGCATCGTCTTTTCCGGCATGTTCGGCCTGGGGCTGGTGCTTTACGTAAAGGTGCAGAGCGACGTGCATCTCGATCATATCCTCTTCGGCGATATGCTCGGCGTTTCGATGGCCGATGTCATCCAGACCGGCCTGATTGCGCTTGCCGCCACGCTCTTCCTCGCCATCCTGCGCAAGGATCTGCTGGTGCACGCCTTCGATCCGCAACACGCCAAGGCCATCGGCCTGCCGGTCCGCATCCTGCATTACGGCCTGCTTGCCGTCCTGTCGCTCACCGTCGTCGGCGCGCTACAGGCAATCGGCATCATCCTGTCGGTCGCCATGCTGGTGGCACCTGGCGCTATCGCCTTCCTTGTTACGCGGCGCTTCTCCGCCATGCTGATTGCCGCCGTCTGCGTGGCGCTCTTCTCTACCACCCTTGGCATCTGGCTGAGCTTCCTGATCGACAGCGCACCGGCGCCCACCATCGTGCTCATCATGAGCGGGATCTTCATCCTGGCCTTCCTCCGCACGACGATGAAAGCCAGGAAAACCTCCGCCACCGCGACCGCGTGACCCATCGCAAGGGCCGGGTCTCGAAAAAGATTTTCGGTACCCTGGAACCTCTTCCCTCACTTTTGCGTCATTACTGCATGCCCGCGCGCGTGAAGATTATTGTGCGCCAAGGGCTTGGCTGAACAAACACTGAGAGACAAACGAGTGGGTCCAGGACCTTAAGCGTTTGCCCGTTTCAAATCTGACGCAAGAGGACCGACCATGCTGAAGTGGGCTCTAATATTTTTCGTGATCTCGATCATCGCCGGCGTTTTCGGCTTTACAGGCATTTCGGCGGCGGCCTCCGGCATTGCCCGGATCCTGTTCTTCATCGCCGTGGTCGTCTTCCTCATCTTCCTGGTGCTGGCAGTGATGGCGGGTCAGGCGATCCTCTAAGGATTACAGAAGCTTGGAATGCAGAAACGGTCGGGCCTCCCCGGCCGTTTTTGTTTGGTCATATCGATGACCTGCTTGGCAACGACGACGGACCACGTCGACGACAGAAGCTTAAGTCCCTCCGCCGTCACCCGCGGGATGACGGGACGTGACTGCGCTGCCGCAGCGCGGGCTGAAAAGCGGCCCTGTCAGGCCGTCCAGCCACCGTCGATCACATGGATCTGACCCGTGGTGAACCCGGCCTCGTCCGACGCCAGATAGGTCACCAGCGCTGCAATCTCTTCCGGCTTGGCGATGCGCCCCATGGGCTGGCGCGCGATGAAGTCGCTGAGCGCCTTTTCGTAATCGCCGGTCGCGCGCAGGCGCTCATGCAGCGATGGGCTATCAACGGTGCCGGGGCAGATGGCATTGCAGCGAACACCCTTGGTAACGAAATCCGATGCGATGGACTTCGTCAGGCCAATGACAGCCGCCTTCGAGGCCGTATAGGCAAACCGGTTCGGTACGCCTTTGACGCTGGAGGCCACTGACGACATGTTGACGATGGCGCCCTTGCCCTTTTCCAACATGCCGGGCAAAAAGGCGCGGCAGGTGCGGTACATGGCCTTGGCGTTGAGATCGAAGGAGAAATCCCAGTCCTTTTCCTCGCAGTCGAGGATGGTGCCGGCATGCACGAAGCCTGCGCAGTTGAAGAGCACATCCGCAGAGCCGATCTCGGCGGCAAAGGCCTGAACGGCAGCGCCATCGAGAACGTTGAGAACGCGGGTCTCGGCATTTTCAAGGGTTGCGAGAGCAGCTTCATTGATGTCTGTGGCGATAACGCGCGCACCAAGCGCGATGAAGCGTTCCGCCGTTGCCCGGCCAATCCCCTGCGCCGCTGCGGTAATGACAACGGTCTGTCCTGAAAAATCCTGGCCCATGATGGCTCTCCTCCGGCGCCTTCGGGCGCAATGTCTCAAATATGCATCGACAATTCATATGTAAACGGTGTATTCACAGACCGTCAAGCCAGCTTGCAATCAATAGAGGCCCGATGACGGAAGACGATAGCGACAGATACCGCGCACCGGCGCTGGACAAGGGGCTGGATATTCTCGAGCTTCTGGCGCGCACCGATGGCGGGCTGACCCAGGTGGAGATCGCCAAGGCGCTCGGCAAGAGCCCCAACGAGTTCTATCGCATGCTGGATCGGCTGGTCCGCCGCGGCTATGTGCAGCGGCAGGATGGCGACCGCTTTACCCTCACTTTGAAAATGTTCGGGCTCGCCCACTTCCACCAGCCCGTGAGACGCCTCGTCTCCTTCGCCGCCCCGATGATGCGGGATTTCTCGGCGAAAGCGCAGCAGGCCTGTCATCTGGCGGTCTATGATCGTGGCTCGGTCGTCGTCATCGCGCAGCAGGACTCTTCCACCTATTGGGCGCTCTCCATTCGCGTCGGCGCGCAGATGAGCCTGTTCAATACCGGCTCCGGCCACGTTCTTCTGGCCTTTCAGAACGAGACACAGCGAGAGTTGATGATTGCCGAACAACTGCGCGGTGAGGAAAAAGAACTGCCTGCAAACCTGCGCGAACGGCTGCAACAGGTGAAGGCCCAGGGCTATGAGAGCATGAACAGCCTGCAGACCGCAGGCGTGCGCAACATTTCCGCCCCGATCCTGACCCTCGACGGCACGGCGCTTGCCGTCGTCACCTGTCCCTTCATCGGCTCGCTCAACGAAGCGGCGCCAAAAGAAGATGACTGTCTGGAGCTGATCCGCGAGACGGCTAAGGCGATCTCAGAAGTCGTGGCCGGTCAGTAAGGCGCCTGAACTATCCGTTACGTGAAGGCTGGACTCACATCGTCTTGACGCACGGCAACCACTCGCACGCGACAGTACATCTTTGCCTATAGAGCACCTGATCGGCACGCGAGATGAGATCGAGAACATGCTCGCCCCGCCACTCGACGGCTCCAATGCTGACCGTCACAACCCGTTGCGGCAAGTGCAGTGCTGGCTCGCCCAGCTGTCACAGCAGCCCACGCCAAACACGCAAAGAAAAAGCGCGACTGCCAGGGGGAACAGCCGCGCTTCAAGACTGGAGATCTTATGATAATAAAACGACCGGACGCGAAATCGGTTCCCGGTCGTTTTTCGTCAGGCGGCAGCAAGTTCCTTTCTGACGATCTCGCGCAGCGACACCAGATCCTTGGCAAACAGGCGGATGCCTTCGGACAGCTTTTCCGTCGCCATGGCGTCTTCGTTGAGCTGCCAGCGGAAGGACTTTTCGTCCAGCGACTGAAGCGGCTCTGCCTTGGCGTGATCAGGAGACAGCTTGCGCTCCAGCGTGCCGGTGTCCTTGTCCAGCTCTTCCAGAAGTGCGGGGCTGATCGTCAGGCGGTCGCAACCGGCCAGCGCTTCGATTTCGCCGACATTACGGAAGGACGCGCCCATGACGACGGTCGAGATGCCGTTGGCCTTGTAGTAATTGTAGATCTGGCGCACCGAAAGCACACCCGGATCGGTCTCGGCGGTGTAGGTCTCACCGGTCGACTTCTTGTACCAGTCGAGAATACGACCGACGAAGGGCGAGATGAGGAAAGCCTTCGCTTCGGCGCAGGCAATCGCCTGGGCCTGCGAGAAGAGAAGCGTCAGATTGCAGTCGATGCCTTCCGCCTGCAGCACTTCCGCCGCCTTGATGCCTTCCCAGGTGGAGGCCAGCTTGATGAGGATGCGCTCGCGCTCAATGCCGCGCTCCTTGTAGGCGGCAATGATGCTGTGCGCCTTGTCGATCGAAGCCTTCGTATCGAAGGAGAGGTCGGCGTCCACTTCGGTCGAGATGCGACCGGGCACGAGATCGACAAGGGCTGCACCGACGGAGATCGCCAGACGGTCGGCAACCGCGGCAATCACGCCTTCGGAAGCACCGCCCTGCTTGCGACCCCAGGCCACCGCTTCCTTCACCGTATCGGCAAAGGCAGGCGTGCCGAGCGCCTTCAGGACGATGGAAGGGTTGGTGGTGCAATCCACCGGCTTCAGACGGGCCACCGCCTCGATGTCACCGGTATCGGCAACCACGGTGGTGATGGCGCGAAGTTGATCAAGCTTGGAAGTCATGCCGTGTAATCCTTGTGAATGTCTCGGAAACCATCGCTATCGAATTTCGTTCCGCACGGGTGAGCGTACAGACGGCGACAAGGGAACTGTGTTCGCGGGGAGTATCGCGCAGCTTACGGGAGGAAGTCAAGACATTTGCCCATCGCAATTGACATAAGTTTCATGTCTGCAATACTGCCGGATCAAGCCAATGCGCTGCCTAACGTCGGGGTGATGGAACGAATTTGGATGCAAACATGATAGCCAAACGACTTTACATGATCTTTGCAGCCATGGCCTCAGCCGCTTTTGTCTTCCAGACAGCGCAGGCGGAGACGCAAAAGGCCGTCAGCCCGTCCGAGTTTCAGCGCGCAGTGGAGGCATGTTTCACCCCGCCGCCGGGGGCAACCGGTGCGGTGGTTATTGCCGCGACATTTGAAGCTGACGGCTCGCTCGATAAAACGCCCGTCATCATTGAAAAGGGCAGTGGGGCGATCGATCAGGCCTTCGCCAATGCGGCGATGAGAGCAGTCCTGCGCTGCCAACCGCAACTGGCCGCCATGGGTATCCAAGGTGAAGTCAGGTTCAATTTTGCGCCAGTGCCATCGCAAGCGGTGGATGGCGTTTCACCGAACGCACCGTCAGAAAAGCGATTGCAGGAGATGCAGGACGCCGCACAACGCCTGCAGGCTTTCGCCGACCGCAATCGCCACTCCCGGGAGGCCATGAAGCCCACAAATCCAGCAGTTTCGAAAATCCTCGATACACTTTGCAATCCAGGTGAAGCGGAAAAGCTGGATGAACTCTCCCCCCATGAGTACAAGACGGTGGTGGGCTACACACGCGCGCTCATCGTCGTCATGAATATCTACGAAGATCCTGCCACGGCGAGATCGCAGAAGACAATCACCGACAATATGAGGGAGCTTGGCGCCTGTCTGGACGCCACACTCTGGTCCAGTCGTGCAGCGGTCACAATCACCAAGAAAATGTTTTCAGAAATGCCCGAGCTCTCGAGCAATCGAAAGGCGGCGGCAGGTCGTGATCAGGTCTATTCGAACATTGGCCTGGTCATTGTGGGCAGCCTGGAGGCGCTGGCCTTGGACGGCATGGAAGCAAGTTGGTGCGACGCCCGTTTGGCGCCGCTGACCGGGCTTTTCGAAACGGCATATCCCGTCATGCCGGACAAGCAGAAGGTAACTCTCCGCTTGGCAATGCGTCAGGCGGAAAAATGCAGCGATCAAACGCGCCTTTCCCTAAAGTCTCTCCTTCAACCCCGGCACCCTTGAGCGACAGGCTCCTCTTTCAAGCATACTCAGACCAGGATACGGCAAAAGACAGTGGCAAAACTGCGTAGAGAAACCCATACGGCCTTTTCCGAAGCGCCCTCTCTGAGGCTTCGCGCCGCGTGGCTCTATTACAATCAGGGCATGACGCAGAAGGATGTCGCCGAAAAACTCGGCATCAGCCGCTCCACCGTCATCCGCCTGCTCGATGAGGCGATGAAGCGCTCCGACGTGCAGATCTGGATCAATGAGGGCATCGAGGATTTCGTCGCGCTTTCGATCGATCTGGAAAAGGCCTATGGCCTGGACGAGGCGGTGATCATTCCCACGGGTTCGGATAAGGTAGGAGATATCGCCAAGGGCGTGGGTCTTGCGCTTGGCCAGTTCCTCTCCGAAGTCGTGCCGGACAACGCCACCATCGGTGTCGGCTGGGGCCGCACCATGACCGCTTCGCTCTCCAGCTTCCGCCCGCCGCGGCGCGAAAACTGCAAGGTCGTCTCGCTGCTCGGCGGCATTGTTGCCGTCCACCAGACCAACCCGCTCGATTACACTTGGCGGCTGGCAAGCGCGCTCGGAGCGGAATGCTACATGTTTCTCGCCCCGCTCCTGGTTGATTCCATCGAAACCAAGCGGGCGCTGATCGAAAAATGCGGGCTGAGCACGCTTTATGCGCTTGCCGAAAATCTCGATCTCGCCATCGTCAGCTGCGGCGATATCGGTCCGCACTCCACATCGCTGTCGGAAGGTTTCATTTCCAAACAGACGCTCGATGAGCTGGTCGCGGCGGGCTGCGTCTGCGACACCATGTTCAACTTCATCGATGCCGAAGGCCGCTCCGTCGATCACCCGATCAACAATCACGCCATGTCGATCGATCTCGATACGCTGAAAAAGGCCAAACACATCGTTCTCGCCTCCGGCGGCGCCCACCGCGCCACCGCCATCCGCGCCACCATCAAACGCATCGGCTGCAACACGCTGATCACCGACGAGGCGGCAGCGCGGGCACTGATGGAGTTGAGTTCGGGAGACGCTACAGCATCGGCATGAAAATCGGACTCGATTTTCGGAAAGCACGATGTGTAGATCAAAGGACGCTCCAAAGTGACAGCTTTCTAGCTGATGTCCCGCGGCCATTCCTTTGCGCCATGCTGTACGAAAAGGACCTCGACCCTCTCGTCGCGAACACGATAGGCAACGATGTAACCTGATGTAGGAAGAACCAGCTCTCGCGTATCGTCGATCTCTCCGGGTCGACCGATAAACGGATTGCTTGAGAGCAATGTTTTGGTTTTGCTGTGAATGTCTCGAACAATGCGGGCAGCGGCGCCAGGATTTCGCTCGGCGAGATAATCAGCAATCTCCGAGAGTTCACGAAGATAACGTTTCGTCCAAACCACCTCTATCACGTTCAGGCCTGATCGTATCGGCTCAGAACGGCGGCAATCTCTTCATCAGACGCGAACTCATCACGGTCCGCCTCGG
Organism: Agrobacterium sp. CNPSo 3708; assembly: GCF_028674915.1. NCBI lineage: Bacteria > Pseudomonadati > Pseudomonadota > Alphaproteobacteria > Hyphomicrobiales > Rhizobiaceae > Agrobacterium > Agrobacterium sp. CNPSo 3708. Next base: position 7,025 of record NZ_JAQZSF010000006.1, on the reverse strand, counting down.
CAAGCCCAGCTTTGACACCCGCAACCCACTGCTCCTGCCATGCAAGAGACCGTCCAAAAGACAGCGCTTCCTCTACGATCTGGCTGCGTGTTAGATTCGTTTGTGCAGAGACCTTTTCGATACGCTTGTCGATATCGTCCGGAAGCTGAATAGTGCTTTTCATCTCTGTCTCGATCGATGTTCTCGTCACCCTGCGTTATCGCACATCCACGACAGCATGGCAAAAGCCGCGATCAAACCCGCCCCGTTTCCCAGCCCAGCATCGCTCGCTTGCGGGTAATGCCCCAGTGATAGCCGGTCAGCGCGCCGCTCTTGCCAAGCGCACGGTGGCAGGGAACGACGAAAGAGATGGGGTTGGCGCCGATCGCCGCCCCCACGGCGCGAGACGCCGTCGGCTGGCCGATATCCTGCGCCACATGCGAATAGGTAACGGCCTTGCCCATCGGGATCTTCAACAGGCTTTGCCAGACGCGCACCTGGAAATCCGTGCCCAGCAGCACGACGCGCAGCGGCTGGTCGCTGTTCCAGCGGCTAGGGTCAAAAATCCGCTCGGCATAGGGTGCTGTCGCGGCGCTGTCTTCCACATAGATGGCGTTCGGCCAGCGCCGCGCCATATCCTCGAAACATTCCGTCTCCTCACCCGCATCGGCAAAGGCGCAGCCGGCCAGCCCACGATCGGTGATCATCACCAGCGCCAGACCGAATGGCGACGGGTGAAAGCCGTAGCGGATCTGCAGTCCGCTGCCCTTCACCTTCCACTCGCCGGGCGACATGGCCTCATGGGTGACGAAGAGATCGTGAAGGCGGCTCGGGCCCGACATGCCGACTTCGATCGCCGTTTCCAGAAGCGGTAGATTTTCCTCGCGCAGAAGGCGTTTGGCGTGATCCAGCGTTACGGCCTGCAAAAAGGCTTTAGGCGACAATCCAGCCCAGCGCGTAAAGGTCTTCTGCAACTGGGTGGGGGACTGGTTCAGCCTGGCGGCAATCTCCTCCAGCGACGGCTGGTCGCGGTAATCCACCGTCAGTATCTCGATCACCTGGCGCACCGTCTCGTAGTCGGCGCCGACGGGCGTGATATCTTCCTTCAGCATGATATTGGCATTCATGGCATGTCTCCTTGGCGATCAGAAGACCACGACCTGACGTCTGCCTCCACCCGTTTCTTGCCAAGACCTATCAGATTTTGAGCTTCACCGTCGCCAGCGCATTGCGAAATGCCGTGGCAAAGCTTTCTCGATCATCCGGGTTGAGGAAGGAGCCGATATCCGTCACTCGGCCTTCGCCTGACACATGCATGGAAAGAATGCCGAATTCCTCGTGACGGCGCACCCGAAACCTCGCCCAGAACGGGTTGAACCGATGTTCAACCACCTCGCCCTTCTGCGAAAATTTACGGATGGAGAGGTTGGTGCGAGACACCACCACCTGCTCCTTGACCTTGGCGGCACGATAGTTTGCACGAAAGGCAATGTAGAGAAGCAGGAAATCGAGCCCCAGAAAGAAGCCGATCGGCCACGCGCCGGTGACGAGGAAGAAGCCGCCATAGAGGACTGCGACGAGCGCGCAGATCAAGAGCAGGACACGAAACCCCTTGCGCCCCAGCGAGCGATAGGGAATGAGTTCGGCAGAAAAAACCGGCTGATCGTTGAGCATTTCCATCTGCCTTCCTCGATACGGCTGATCAACGCGCATGTAGATCCGTTATGACAATCGACAAGAAACGATCCAGCACCCAAACAGCAAAAAAGTCAATTTCGACGGCGAAGCCCAGGCAAAAGCGCGTGAAGACCGCCTACTCGCAAGACGAGCTGAACGAGATCTTCCGCCGTTTTTCCATCCAGCGGCCGGAGCCGAAGGGCGAGCTGGAACATTCCAATCCTTTCACGCTCGTCGTGGCCGTCGCACTGTCCGCCCAGGCCACCGATGTCGGCGTCAACCGGGCAACGAGAGCGCTGTTTGAAATTGCCGATACGCCACAAAAGATGCTGGCGCTCGGAGAAGAGCGGCTGATCGATTACATCAAGACCATTGGGCTTTATCGCAACAAGGCCAAGAACGTCATCGCGCTGTCGCAGATGCTGATCGACAATTTTGGTGGCGAGGTGCCAAAAACCCGCCAAGAGCTGATGATGCTGCCCGGTGTGGGCCGCAAGACCGCCAACGTGGTCATGTCCATGGCGTTCGGCATCCCGACGCTGGCCGTCGACACCCATGTCTTTCGCATCGCCAACCGCATCCTGTTGGCACCGGGCAAGACCCCGGACCAGGTGGAAGACCGGCTGGTCAGGATCATTCCCGAACCCTATCTCTTCCACGCTCACCACTGGCTGATCCTGCATGGGCGCTATTGCTGCAAGGCCCGCAAGCCGGAATGCGAACGCTGTATCATTGCCGACATCTGCAAGTCGCCGGAAAAGACCTGGGACATTCCTGCCCCGTTGGTCGAGCTACCGCCCCAGCTGGTTGGTGCCTGAGCGGGGAGCGGTCGATTGCAGCACGAAGGATGGGTCTTTCCGGCTGATCGACTTGTGCAGATGCACCATGAAGGATGCGGCAAAGAGCGGCGTCAGCAGGTTGAGGAAGGGCACCGCCAGAAACGCTGCGATCACCAGGCCCGCCATGAACACGGTCGATGCGTGTTTCGAGCGAAAGGCCCGCGCCTCCTCTGGCGTGCGGAAGCGCATGGCCGCAAATTCGAAGAACTCCCGCCCCAAAAGATAACCATTGACCATGAAGAAGGCGATGAGGTTTACGCCCGGCACCAGAAGCAGGAGAAGTGCGATGGCATTGCCAAGAATGACCACGCCGAAAAACTTGATCGAAGACAACACCGCTTCACCAAGCGGCATGGCGCGGCCGGCAGGCTCCCCGGCATAATCCTGTTTCTCGATCACCTCCGCCACATCGTCGAGAAACAGGCCGGCAATCACCGCCGTGACCGGTGATATCAAGAGTGCCAGCGCCAGCGCTAACCCGATGCCGGCAAGAATGGCCAGAACAACGCTCATCCAACCGGCCCAATCCGGCATGCCGGGCACAAGCGAATCGAGCCATGGCAAAGCAAGCCAGATGAACAGGCTGCGGATCGCGAACCACAGACCGATCAAAACAAGAATGGTAAGACCGAGAACCTTCCAGAAGACGGAACGCGTCTGCGAAGCAAACAGGTTCTCAAAGGCGCGTTTTGCTGCATCAAGAATCAAACCACCATTCCTCTTCTGAACGTTACCTGCGGTGCACAGATAAGGCGGCTGTATTTCTTCCACAAGAACGCCGTCGATCGGGCCTTTCGCAAATGGTGGTGAGCTATCATCTTTTGCTTGAATAGCAGCCATGCCTAAACTATGAAAAACAACGGGGAAGAAATAGTATTCTGCCCTCGAAGCGGGTACAGTGTGTCGCGAAGCACGTGCGACCACCAGCCACCTGCCAAGCTCTGTATCGTCGTCCGATAGAAACGTAACGAGGCGTTATTGGAAAAGCTACTGATCGATCTGTCCCGGTTGATGAAGTCCGGCACGCCGGCGGAGCGGCGCATCGCGAAATATCTCATGGAGCATATGAACGAGCTTCCCTTCGAGACGGCTGCGACGCTGGCAGAAAAGCTGGGTTTGAGCCCGATGACGGTTGGCCGGTTTCTTCGATCTCTCGGCTACCGGCAGCTGAGCGACATTCGCGAACATCTGCGGGAGCGCGTCACCGCATCACCGGCCGTTCAAGCCGAGAGCCAGGAGCCACGGCAGACCCCGCTTTCGGGTCTGATGATGCAACAGATCCAGGCCGTACAGGCCGTTTACGATCTCGCCGGTCAGTCCGTGTGGAAGACCGCACTCGATGCCATTCAGGACAGCCGGAACGTCTTTATCGCCTCATCGGCGGAAAGCTTCGGCCTGTGCCGCTACTTCTATATGAAGCTGCTCGAATGTCGCGAGCGGGTCCACTATCTGCAAAGCGACGGCTCGACCTATATCGAACTGATGGATGAAGAGCCGGACAGCACGCTCCTGATCCTGATCGACTGCGGCGGCAATCTCCCCGCCCTTCAGCGCCTTGCCAAGATGGCAAAACGCGGCGGATACAAAACGGTCCTCATCACCACCCGCTTCTATGAGTGGGGTCCAGAAAGCGCCGACATCTGCCTGACAATCCCGCTGAACCAGAACGGCAGTGACAGCATGCTCCAGCTCGTCGCCATGACCGAGTTCATGCTCCAGTCCCTCTCATACAATGACGGCTCGAACCGCAGACAACGCGTCAAACGCATCGGCGATTTGCAGCGAGCCCTCCATCACGGGTGATGGCGCTGGCGTGAAAAGGCCTATTGTCGTTGGTTGAACCTGCCAATCAGCCCCTGATCGGGATGGATCAGGCGAGAGTGGAGCCTGTTCGTCAAACTCCTGTTGGTTTTTTGACAAAGGCATGCGACGAAACTTGGAGCGAAAGCGCAGGAAGCGTAGCTGAAAGAGTGCGACCAGCTTGAACGGTCGCAGTCTCGGTCCGCTCAGCCACCTTCCGCCGCACACCCCTTCAATCGGAGCCTTTGAGAATGCTCGTCGTCGCCCTCTTATCCTTTGTCGGCATAACGATGGACGATACCCGAACCGCGCGCGTGACGGAGCCCGCTCCACTCCAGCAGATCGTGGCAAAGGCGGGCCGAATTCCGGTCCGAAATTTTGACGCCACTCGCTGCAAGGCGCTTGCGGATCTATCGCAAAAAGCAGCCCCCACCTTCACCCAGATGCCCAACGGGGATTGGGAATGTAACTCCTTGCTGGAATTTCCAGAGACGGGACGCACCCCTTCGCTCTTCATCCAGATCCGCGGCAACAAGGATGGTCGGTGGACCTATTTTCGACTGAAGCTCAACTTCGGTTCTCCCCTCTCCCGCCAAATCCTGAGCGAGAGGGCCTTGTCCGTCATCCATATGCTGACCGGCGACCGGACCCCGATGAAGGACCTCACCGCAAAACTCGCGGCCGGACAGGAATTCGAGTCCGCCCTTGCCGGTGCCAAGGTGAGATACAAGCAGGAAGGCATGGACAAATCCCGCTTCAACCTCTTCGGCACCAATTCGCCGGGCTTCTCTAAGGGTATTGCTGAATAACGTGCTGCAGGAGGGCATATGACAATATCGGCAAATCAGCCGATAGGATGGATAAGGTCCTGGAGGTAAGAACGACCGCTCGGGGGCCAAACCGTACAAGTTCGCCCAGGCAGGGGTATGTCTCAGCAACGTGGCTCATTCAAATCCAAGAGTCGCCCTTCGGCCGCTGATCGGGAACGCCCCTCGATCTCGGATGTCTCATCTCAGTCGCGCATCCTTTGGGAATTGGATACATAAGGTTACCAGCAGGCTGACGTTCAGCAAATGACCTGAACAGTCTCCCCCGCCACGGGAACTATTGGTGCGCAACCACATTAACCGCCGATGAAACTCAGATCATTCCTCCCCCTCATCGCCAGTGGCTTCCTTGCTGCCTGCAGCACAGTCGGCCCGGTCGGCAACACATCAGTTCCTCAACCGACGAAAACCGTTCAACTAAACCGATATCTCGGCAACTGGTTCGAACTCGCCCGCTATGAGAACTCTTTCGAAACCGATTGCGAGGGCGTAACCGCTCAGTATTCCCTGCGGGACGATGGAATGATCAAGGTCATCAACACCTGCCGCAAAGACAGCCCTGATGGCGCCAAGAAGGCGGTAGAAGGCCGTGCCAAGATCGTCCCCAACAGCGGCAACGCCAAACTGAAAGTCTCTTTCTTCGGTCCGTTCTATGGCGACTACTGGGTCCTCGATCACGCCGCCGACTACTCCTGGTCGATTGTGGGTGAACCTTCAGGCCGATACTTATGGATTTTGACCCGCACGGCAAAGCCTTCGGAACAGACTCGGAAGATGTTGGCGAACAGAGCACGATCGTTAGGCTATGATGTTGGGCGACTGCGCTGGACGCGTCATTAACGTCGGTAGAACTTAGCAATCAAGCTATACGCGCGCCATGCCGACGACGTGCTGGTGACTGAGAGTGACTCCCCCGCTTCCGCAGCGATAGGCGTCCAAGCCATGCTGCATATTCGGGCGCAAGCGCCAAGCATCCAATGAGGGCGAACCCCAATCCTCATTCATCGCTTTCAGCAACGCGATCTTAAGCGATGTCATGGACCGGCAGCACATTCGCAACTAATCTAAAGGACTCAGGCAAATTTTGCCCTTGGGTTCGGTTGAATAAGCGGACATACAATCGGCACTAGAACTTCACGGATTAACGATGCGCGCTCAACTAAAAAGCTTGATGACCTCAGATATCGATCCGCAAACCTATTGGCCGGACGAAGAAGACGACTTCGGCTACTACGTCCAGGCGACTATAGGACCTGAAGGTGAGGATGCTGGCGACGTGTTTGGGTTTCAGGTTTGTACGCCAAAATGGATTTCTAGAGAACTATTAACGGACGGATCGATTTTTGCTCGTCACATGCTGATCGTCGCCGAATACGATTATCAGGCGGTTTCCAAGCTTATTTCAGCTTTATGTGAAAGAACTATGGGGACGGACTGGCAGGATATTGCTCTCAAGCTCGGGCGATACGGTTACTGGGAGTTTGAAGACTACCGGGCGAATTGAAGGTTACCTGTGTCACCGACCTGGCTACCAGAACGCGATGCGATCTACGTGTTTGGCGCAGTTACGGACCCGGCCGTTCATGAGCCCAGACGCACCAGAATGCGGGCCGTGAGAACTATAATAATTGCACAAGCTTTAAAGCGCTCACGAGGCATAACTCAACAAGCATCGCATTGATGGGTCCGATCGACACGATGCGATCGATCTCACTCTGCAAACTCTGTGAAGCAAGCATTTCTGCTCTAGAAACGACAAAACCCCGCGGCTTTGAGCCGCGGGGTTTTTGATGATCGTCGTATGTTTGGTTGCGGGGGCAGGATTTGAACCTGCGGCCTTCAGGTTATGAGCCTGACGAGCTACCGGGCTGCTCCACCCCGCGTTAATTATGAGCGACCGCAG
>NZ_JAQZSF010000005.1:0-402778 GCF_028674915.1 Agrobacterium sp. CNPSo 3708 | reverse complement strand
TCCAAAACCTCCGCTGCCTGATAGAGCCGGATATCGCTACGCAAGAGGGCCGGGTCAGCGATGCCGCCTACGTCAATGCGCATAGAAAATCGCGCTTACCTTTTTTATTAAAAGAAAGCTATTCGTATTTAGGCTTCGTCACTCAGTATGATTGATAGTTGGTATTTACACCATCGATAAGTACTCTTTATCGTTAGCATTGCTCCTTCAATAGAACGGCTGTATTTTTCACTTCTTGTGGCGTGGGCGGCGACCATGTCACTGATGACAGGTTCGTGCATATAAGCAACGATATCTAACGGGCGCTGGCAATGAGCGCCGCCCGTTAGGTATCGTCGCGTTTGCTTCGAGCATATCACCGCCGACGGGCACGAATGCAGTCAATAGCCAGTGACGGGACGAGTAGCTTTACTTGATGAGCAGGCTACGAACGATCACATTCCTTGCGCTTGCCTAGTTGTAATGTAGAATGTCCGACCGGGATCGCAGAATCGTGTTTTCCCAATCAAAACTTTATAGGCTCGCGCCACAGCGTCGACCTCTAGTTGGCTTGGAAATAGCAATTTTCGCTCCTCTACCGCGTCTGGCGTTGTCTGAAGGAAATCACGACAACGTAAAAGACTGGAACGAAGAATATGGCCAGAATGGTCGCCGAGATCATGCCGCCGAAAAGGCCTGTGCCGATCGCGTTCTGCGTTTCGGAACTTGCACCTTTGGCAATCACCAGCGGTATGATACCGAGGGTAAACGCTAGCGAGGTCATGACGATTGGACGCAGACGCAGACGAGAGGCTATGATGACGGCGCCGAGAAGCGCTTCTCCTTGCTGCTGGCGTTTGCGCGCGAACTCCACTATCAGCACGGCGTTTTTGGCGGATAGGCCGATGAGTGTAATCAGGCCGACCTTGAAGAAGACATCGTTTTCCAGCCCGCGTAGATGTACTGCGATCACAGCGCCGATGATGCCAAGCGGGACGACCAGCATCACGGATAATGGCACCACCCAGCTTTCGTAAAGCGCCGCCAGAACCAGAAAGACGATCAGGAATGAGAATGCCATCAGCATCGGTGCTTGCGTGCCCGATTGCCTTTCCTGAAGGGACTGGCCGGTCCACTCCACAGCAAAACCCTTCGGCAAGTCGGCCGCAAGTCGCTCCATCTCCGCCATCGCTTTACCGCTGGATACACCCGCAGCCGCGGACCCGGAGATGCTTGTGGAAGGATATCCGTTATATCGGGTGAATTGCAAAGGCATGGTAGACCAACGCGGCGTAACGATTTCCGAAAGCCGCACCATCTTGCCGGCATCACTGCGCACATGAAGGTTCAGTACGTCATCCACCTGCATGCGGCTTGCAGCCTTAGCCTGGACGATGACCTGCTGCAGGCGTCCGTCGCGTGGGAAGTCGTTCACATGGGTTGAGCCGATCGCCCCGGCAAGCGTGTCACTGAGCGTCAGGAAAGAAACGCCAAGAGCGCTGGCCTTGGCTCGGTCCACGTCCAGGGTAACGCTCGGACCTGACGGCAAACCATCGACACGGACACCGGTGACCAGCTTGCTCTGAGCTGCAAGCTCTGTCAGCTTTGCCGCAGCATCGGCAAGCGCCTTCTCGCCGTGGTTGGCGCGATCCAGAAGCCGCAAGGCAAAGCCGGACGTCGTGCCTAGCTCGTCGATCGCTGGCGGCTTGAGGCTCGATATCTCGCCTTCACGAGCCCCAGCCATTGCCACGGTCGCAGCCGACAATTCAGCGTCGATGCTCGTCTTTCGTTCTCCCCAGTCCTTCAGCGTGGTGAAGGACATTGCGGTATTGGGTCCGGAGCCCGAGAAGCCAAATCCCATGATCGTCAGGTTGTTGGCAATGTCCGGTCTGGTCTTGACGTGTTCCTCGAAGAGATCGACGACGGCTCGGGTTCGTCCCGCCGTCGCTTCTGCCGGAAGGGTGAAGGACGTCATGAAGGAGCCTTGATCCTCTTCCGGGACGAACGCCGTGGAGATCGTACCATAGCCGTAAACGACGGCTGCAATGATCGCGATGTAGACGACCATCGCCCGCCCCGTCCTGCGCACGAGAGCCTCGACCCAGGAGGTATAGCTGGCGGTCAAACGCTCGAAACCGCGATTGAACCAGCCGAAAAAGCCTTTCCGCTGATGCTGATCGCCTCTGACGGGCTTCAGGATCGTCGCGCAGAGTGCAGGTGTCAGGCTGAGAGCGAGAAAGGCCGAGAACAGGATCGAGACCGCCATCGACGCTGTAAACTGCCGGTAAATTGCGCCGACAGAACCGGACGCAAGCCCCATCGGCAGGAAGACCGCCGTCAGAACGAGCGTAATGCCGATGACCGCGCCGGATATTTCGCTCATCGCCTTGCGTGTGGCCTCAAGCGGAGAAAGCCCCTCCTTCGCCATCAGCCGCTCCACGTTTTCAACCACGACGATAGCGTCATCGACGATAATACCGATGGCCAGTACCATGCCGAACATTGTCAGCGCGTTGATCGAATATCCGATCGCCAGCATGACCGCGAATGTTCCAAGAAGGGCGATCGGCGCGACGATGGCGGGGATGAGCGTGTAACGAAGGTTTTGCAGGAAAAGCAGCATGATCAGGAACACAAGGATCATGGCCTCTGCAAGAGTCTGAACCACCTTCTGGATGGAAACCTTCACGAAAGGCGCCGTATCGTAGGAAATCGCATATTCCAGTCCCTTGGGCATGGTCGTCGATAGTTCGGCGAGGCGCTGGCGCACACCGGTCGAGGTGGTCACCGCATTGGCCCCAGGCGTCATCTGAATGGCAGCGGCCGTCGCGGGCTTTCCACCATCGAGGATGGAAAAGCTTGAACTTTGCGATCCGACCTCGATCGTCGCAACGTCGCCTAGCGTCAGTCTGGACCCATCAGGATTGGAGCGGAGGATGACCTGCGCGAATTGCTCGGGGCTCTGCAACTGCCCGCTAACATTCAAAGGTACAGTGACCTTTTGACCCGGCACGGTAGGCGCTTCACCGATCCGTCCCGGAGCCACCTGAATATTCTGCTGCTGTATGGCCTGCGTCACCTCCGCCATCGAGATGGAATGGGCAACGAGGCGCACCGGATCGATCCAGATCCGCATCGCGGCCTCGGAGCCGAAGGACTGCACGCGGCCGACGCCGGAGACACGCTTCAATTCCGGGGCGATGTTGCGCACGAGGTAGTCGTCAAGTGCAAGCCCATCAAGCGAACCATCCTTCGATTTCAACGATACGATCATCAGGAAACCGGACGATGCGGATTCCACCGTCAAGCCGGCGCGGCGAACCTGTTCCGGCAGGCGCGATTCCACCGCCTTCAGACGATTTTGAACGTCCACCTGCGCAAGTTCCGGATTGGTGCCTGGCTTGAAGGTGACAGTGATGGTCGTGGAGCCTGAGGAGTCCGCCGAGGAATCGAAATAAAGAATGTTCTTCGCGCTCGAGAGCTCACGCTCGATCAAGCTCGTGACACTGTCATTGATGGTTTGCGGCGTTGCTCCCGTATAGGTGGCGTAAATTGACACGCTCGGTGGAGCAATCACAGGAAAACGCGAAACAGGAAGTTGGGGTATGGAAACAATCCCTGCAATGACGATCAGAATAGCGATAACCCAGGCGAAAACCGGCCTGTTGATGAAAAACTGCGGCATGATGCGTCCGCTCCTTAGCGTTTTTTCTCTGATGCGGCAGATGAATAAGGGGAGGTTTCAAGCCGCTGTCCGCTCTGGACACGATCCTGCCCCAGCACGACCAAAGTCTCTCCCGCGGCCAGCCCGCCGGTTACGATGTATTGGCCCTCGACGGTCGGTCCGAGCTCCACCGTCCGACGCGCGCCAGTCCCATCCGCGCCAACGACGAGGACCTGTGGTCGTCCAGCCAGATCGCGGATCACCGCCTCTTGAGGCACGCGTATTGCCTCGCTGTAAACGGCGCGCGGCACCATGGCCCGGATGTACATGCCTGGAAGCATCTGTTCATCCGGATTGCTGACGAGAATGCGAATGCCGAGGCTGCCTGTGGTGCTGTCTACCGAAATGTCCGAGAACTGAATTTTCCCATCGTGGCGGTAGGGACTTCCGGCAATGGTCATGATCTTGACCGGCAGTTCGTCTGGATTCTGCGAACCCGCCTCGGCAGCGGTGTCGCGCAGAGCCTCCATGCTCATTGCCGACTGTCGGACGTCGACATAGACTTTGTCGATCTGCTGGATCACGGCGAGTGGCGACGTGGCAGAGGACGACGCAAGTCCGCCCTCGCTCATGAAAGACTGACCGATAACCCCGCTGATGGGGCTGCGGACGGTTGCATAGGAAAGTTCGAGCTTCCGGCGAACCAGAATGGCTTTGGCTTCCGCCGCAGTCGCCTTGGCCTGAGCGAGCGCCGCAGTGGCGTTATTGAAGGACTCCGCGCTGGTAATCTCCCGGGCAGACAGCGATTTCGCCCGATCATACTTGATCTGCGCGTTCAATAGCTCGGCCTCGGTACGCGCAAGCACAGCTGCTGCTGCATCCACGTCGGCGGAGAACGGCGCAGGGTCAATCTGAAAAAGCGGCGTATCCGCTTCGACGAACACGCCTTCGGTATAGAGCTTTTTCTGAATGATACCGCTGACCTGCGCGCGGATTTCCGCCGTGCGATAGGCAGACACACGTCCCGGCAGTTCGTCATAGACCGTAACCGTTTCAGGCCGAACGGTCATCACACTGACGCGGGCAGGCGTTGCCACCTCGGCATTGTCCTCATTCTTGCTTTTGTCGCTGCATGACAAGAGAACGATCGGCAAGCATAAGACGCTCATTCTCCAGAAGCGGGATCCGCATAGCATGAGTGTCCACCATCCAATTCTATGACAACCTGTTTGACCGGCGACCGTCTAGAATTCGACGATGGGTGGGATGTGCAGGCTTTGTCGAGATACTGTGGAGGCCGCGCCCTAAGCTCGGCCAGAAAGCCTGGCGTGGCGGGTAGAAAGTCAGCGTTTGACAACTTCGCGCTTGATCACGCATCGCTTCATCGAGCGATCGAACCGATGCTGTACTCTGCATTCAGTTCTCTTTATCTCCACGAAGTCTCCACAATCCGTCCATGAAACCATCAAGCACCGGCACTAGCGTCGGCCCTGTAGATCTCTTCGACTGACGTATCAGGAAGTCGCGGCGCTCCATTGAATCTGATGGTGAAAATGATGACGATCCCAATGGACCAGAAGAACCTGACGCAATCCACACCGGTTCATGCACGGCGATGGATCATTCTCATCGCGGTCATGTTGGCATTTCTGCCTGTCGTGCTCGATATGACGATCCTGCACATCGCCGTGCCGTCCTTGACGCTCGCGTTGCAGGCGTCCACCACGCAGGTCCTGTGGATCATCGATATTTATTCGCTGCTCATGGCGGGGCTGCTCGTTCCAATGGGAACGCTGGCCGACAGAGTTGGCCATAGAAAGATGCTGCTCACAGGGCTGCTCGTTTTTGGCATGGCGTCTGTCGTGGCAGGATTTTCGACCGGCCCATGGATGCTGATCGGTGGACGCGTCCTGCTCGCTTGCGGTGCTGCAATGATCATGCCCTGCGTGCTGGGGATCATTCGTCGGACCTTTGAGGACCCGGGTGAGCGTGCCATTGCACTTGGCCTATGGGGCACTGTCGGTGCGGCTGGCGCAGCTATCGGTCCGCTGGTCGGCGGCGCACTGCTGGAGCACTTCTGGTGGGGATCGGTCTTTCTCATCAATGTCCCGGTGGTTCTCGTCATCATACCGATCATCGCCCTCATCTTGCCGAAAAAAGAATCTGTCTCACCAGGCGGGTGGCAGATAAGACAGGCGCTGTTGTTGATCGTCGGGATCATAGGCCTGGTCTTTGCCATCAAAAGCGGCTTCGCCGGGAAGCAATCGCTCGTGGTCGTGGTAATAGCCGCCCTGATCGGCGTCGCTGCCCTCGTGGTTTTCGTGCGCATGCAGCGTTCTGCCGCAAATCCGATGCTTGACGTGACACTCTTTTCACGCCCAGCGATCGTCACCGGCGTCGGCATGGCGATCGTCACGGCAGGCGCACTTGCTGGCGTCGAGCTCACCATCGCACAGGAGCTGCAATTCGTGCTGGATAAATCTCCACTTGAGGCTGGTCTGTTCATGCTGCCCATCATGGCGGCCGCGGCCACAGGAGGGCCGCTCGCGGGCTTCCTGTCGGCCAAGTTTGGTCTTCGCGCCGTCGCCACCACCTCGCTTGCCGTCGCAGCGGTCTGCCTCGTTATGTTGGCGCAGTCCGATTTCCACAATCAGAATCTCGTCGTCGCGGCCTGCCTCACGATGCTTGGCCTGTCGCTCAGCATCGGCCTGACAGCGTCGTCTATCGCGATCATGGGCGCTGTCGAAGCCGACAAGGCGGGCTCGGCGGGGTCGCTCGAGGCGACGGGATACGAGCTTGGCGCGGGCCTCGGCATTACTTTCTTCGGCGTTGCTCTATCGGCAATCTACATGGCGGCGATGGCGGTGCCTGCTGGCATCCCCGCAGAGATCGTCGATGCCGCACGCCATTCCATCGGCGATACCTTAGTTCTAGCTGAGACGCTTCCGGACGACCTCGCGACGGCGCTCGTAGCGGCTGGCAAAAACGCCTTTTCTGCCGCGCATGCGGTGCTGTTGACTGCGGCAGGTACACTCATTGGCCTCTTGGCAGGCGCCGTCTTTTTCGCCCTTAAAAATGTCGCGGCTGATCATTAGGGCGCAGTCACATCCTTAGGGCAGCCAACCTCTTTAAGCTCCGCAACAAGCATTCTGAAATCGATTTGGATCTTCAGATCCGAACAGACAAAATAAGGATATTAAGATGTCGTCCATCGAAGCTGGGAAAATCAATCTCAAATACCCTCTGCCCATCCGTTGTCTACACTGGGCAAGGGCTTTGCTGATCCTAGGGCTGATCGCGTCCGGCTGGTACATGACACGCCTTCCCGAAAGCGACATGGCGACCGCCTCGATCCTCTACCCCAATCACAAGCAGTTCGGCATTCTCGTGTGGCTGCTTGCGATCGTTCACCTGACGCTGCGCTGGCGTTGCGCAAAGTTCATGCCGTCCGCCCCATCAGCGCTGACCGCATGGGAAAGAATTCTTTCGCACGCGGTTCACAAGCTTCTCATCCTTCTCACTCTTCTCGTTCCAATGCTGGGCTATTCGCTCTCCAGCAGCTTCTCCCAAAGCGATGGCGTGCCCTTCTTCATGATAGCTCATCTGCCGGAACTGCTTCCCAAGAACGATAGTGCTTTCGTGGTCTTTCAAACATTGCATCGGTACGGCGCCTACACGATTCTGGTGTTGATCGGGCTACACGTTTTGGGGGCTCTCAAGCACAGGCTCATGGACAAAGGCGGCCCGAAAGATGTGCTTGCCCGCATGATCTGACCCATCAGGTGGATTGCTCCACCCGTTATACGCTCCGATGCAGACGTGAGGTACGAGGTCGCTTCCAAGTATGAAGTACATGCAGTTTCACAATATCCAACGGGCAAAGGCGGGGTCCGGCGGTGCGGATCCCTGCCCCAAAACACATTTGTGCTGTGGTCGGGACGTCGGAAAAGCTCCAGATCGTTTAGTTGCTCAAGCGGGTCATCTCCTTCTCGCACCTGAACATGCCTCTCTCATCAATATCGGAGCCGCTTTCGTCATGACCATGCGGGCCCGGATGCGGAGTATTGTATTATCCGACGATTTTAAATCTGCGTTCGTCGACGTAAAAATGAATCTAACGCTTTCAACAGACGGTTTGTGTGTCGTTCATTTGCGGGTTTTAGGATACCGCCGCTCTGTCCCGTACCAGGGCTTTTGTTACATGCCTGGGCATGCTTGCCCGGATCGAGTAAAAAAGGCATGCTCATTCTTATGTGAAACATCGTCTATTGTGACGACGGCACCTCCGACCCACTCCTCATCGACGAGAACGCGAAAGACAATCGAACCTTTGGTCTGAAACGAACGCTCTATGTCCTTGTCCTAGGATCTTTTTCCTAGTAGCTCCCGGTTCATTGGCGAGCGCGCCGGATAGGGCGCGCTAAAATACCTTCTTGAACTATAGCAGATGCTCACCTTCCGCGGCATACAGACTCAGATTGGCTAGCGTGGAGGGTCCGACATATGGATTCCTGTCATCGATGTAAGCAATGGTGACTTCCTGCCGCGGACCTTTATTCAACGCGTTGAGCGGTTCCTGAGCAGTCGTTACGGGCGAGCGAAAGTAGACTCATCCGCCCTCTCTTCGATAACCTCGACGGCATCTTCCCTCGCGTGCCCTTATTCGGTCGCGACTTGCTCTACAGTCGCTCGTAAGCGATCGTTTATTTGCGGACCGGTCGTATGCCACGCAAGAGCCAGCTCAAGGATAGAGAAGGCAATACAGGCGAGAAGCAGTGTTTTCTCGTTCATGTAGCGTTTGCCGCGAAGAGTCGTAAGCGGGTTTCGCACAGCACTGCGGCGAAAAGGGTGCCGTATCACCAGCTCGGATCCCAGCCGGGTGGAGGCTCGTCGGCTTCCCAGGTGACATCGTCCCACGCATCGATCTCGTGATAGAAGTCCCGATCCTCATAGTGATCGGACCAGTAGCTATTGATACTGAAGGAAACCGTCGGCACCGCGGGCTCACGCACAAGACGGACGTAGGCTGGCACGCGAAGCCTTTGAGAGTCGTGCTCTATTTCAACATAAGCGCCCGATACCCAGCCCCGACGGCCGGAGACTTCGACATCGCACCAACGGTAACCGTTTGTGCAGCCCAACACGTTCAGATTTATACCTTGGGGAAGAATACCGATTGAAGGATAGCGCGTGCTTGGACCCGCTCGCATGTTGATTTCGGCAGCGGCATAAGAGCCAGCCTGCGCAGCGTTATTGGTGAAGGTTGCTACGCCAGCTATGGCCGCAGCGAGAATGAGCGCGTTTCGCATCGAAACCTCGTTTAGATAACTCAACCGGTAGGAAGCCCGGCCGCTGGGAGCGGAAAATGCTCTCGAGTATGACTAAGCAAGTCAAAATCCAGATTTCATGGAGGAAACGTAGATAAACGATGGCGGCGGTTTATTTGTATGCGAAGTATTCTATCATAAATCCCCCGCGAAAGAGAGTAATGAGTTGTCGGGCAGACAACATGAGAACGCCGTGCGGAAAACTCTACCCGCGGGCGTGATCCCGGCACGGGAGTTGCAGTTCGATGCTGAAACCCTTGTCTTTTTTGGGAAGGATGATCGCGTCCCCTTGATGAGCCTGCATGATCGCCTTCACGATGGACAGGCCAAGGCCTGAGCCCCCAGACACGCGGTTCCGAGACACGTCGGCTCTCCAAAATCTCTCGAATGCGCGGCTGCGGTTCTCTTCTTCAACTCCTGGTCCCGTATCCGTGCATCGGAAATAGACATGATCCTTGTCCTGCCAAGTCTCAAGATAGATCGTGGAGT
The DNA here is from genome assembly GCF_028674915.1 of Agrobacterium sp. CNPSo 3708. NCBI lineage: Bacteria > Pseudomonadati > Pseudomonadota > Alphaproteobacteria > Hyphomicrobiales > Rhizobiaceae > Agrobacterium > Agrobacterium sp. CNPSo 3708. The sequence continues at coordinate 393,319 of NZ_JAQZSF010000005.1, read as the reverse complement.
TCGGAGCATAACGGCGGCAATTGTCAAGAATCGCGACGATTGCCTGCCGTAGCTTGGACTTGTCGGCAACGGCCACAGCCTGATCCAACCGTCGGACCACGAGGCTGCCGGCGCCGGAGAGCTGATCATCCATCGATGTCACCGCAGCATCAACCTCGCTGGCGAGATCGATCTGAGAATATCGCAGGTCGAGTTGTCCCGCATTGCTGAGAGCCAACGTGCGCAACTCTTCGACAATACCGCCAAGGTCTTCAACATGGGCGATAAGACGGGAATACAGCTCAGGGCTCGGCTCGAACGCTCCATCAAGCAAGCCCTGCAGTCTGCCTCGCAGGATCGTCAACGGCGTCCGTAATTCGTGAGCGATAGCCGAATTGGAGTATTTCAATTCCGTCTCAGCCCGTTCCAGTCGCTCTGCCATCAGATTGAAGTCGGAGACGAGCTCGCCAGCTTCACCAAAGCTGCGGCGAGGCAGCACCGCGCGCGCTGAAAAATCGCCGTGAGCGATCGTTCTTGCTGCGCTTGCGACCGATTTCAGCGGCTCGGTAACATAGCGCGCGAGGCGCCAGCCCACCAACGATGCGGTCAATATCCCGACTGCGAGCAATAGGCCCAACGTTATGGTGTCGCCGAGTTGCCACGCGCTTTCGTTTTCCACGCCTGGATAGAGCCAGTCGTAAATGAAGAAAAAATAAGCGACCAAACCGGCGTAAACGACGACGAACGCCAGCAATGTAAGCAGCACCATTGCCCGTATGAGGCCTGCATTTAGGTTAACCCCTTTAGATGTCATCAATTCGATACCCTACGCCCCGAACACCCGTTAGGACGCCCCCCGCCCCCGCAGCGGTCAGCTTACGCCTGAGATTGCTGACATGGCTATCGACGGTGCGATCCAGCGCCTCGCCCTCTGGAAGACAAGCGTCAACAAGTTCAGATCTCTCGAACACCCGGTTCGGCGACGATGCCATATGAGCGAGAATTCGGAACTCGGTACGTGTAAGATCGAGGATCACCGGTTCGGAACCGGCATTGACCACCGCCCGATGCGCTTGAGGATCTACGCTGAGGGGCCCGACGCGTAAGACGTGATCTGCACTACGACCCGCCACGCGCCGTAACACTGCTTTAGCGCGCGCGACGACCTCAAGCGGATTGAAAGGTTTTACGACATAGTCATCCGCGCCGATGCGCAGAGCTTGCAGCTTGTCCAGATCATCTGCAAGTGCCGTCACCATGATGACAGGGGTGTCGGAAACCCGGCGTATGGCAGCAAGCACCTCATACCCATCTTGACGCGGTAATTTTATGTCAAGGACGACTAGATCAGGTCGCAAACGCTGGTGATGGCTCAAACCAACAGCACCGTCACCGGCAGTAATCACTCTGAATCCTTCACGCGCAAAATAGGTTTCGATGATGTCTGATATTTCCGGATCGTCTTCTATGACGAGGATGAGGGCGTTGTTCATAAGTTATCTCTCGATACAAAAGGTCTAGAAGCCGGGATCTTGGGCACCTCGCAGACATTCCATCGCTCTACGATGCGCCTCCCGCGATGATAGCGTCACAACTACTTGCGAGCTTCGTCGTTCAAAAGTTAGTTGGACTGACTTACCGAGGAACGTCAACCGATGATGTTGGCTGTCGGCCCGGGCTCCACTCAACGCGAATATTTCCTCGACGATTTCTCAACAAACCAGGCGCAGTAGCTTCTCTGCCAGACACGCACCGGCGTCAATGTGCCGCTGTGCCGGTCGAGCTGGCTTTCACGGAGAGCCTTTCACAAATGAAAAATCCAAACTTCAACAGAGAGCAAAGCCCACTGTGCCTTAAGGCGGTGTGCTAATGCACGCCTACTGCGACTTCGACGGTACCATCGCTGAAATCGATGTCACAGACGCTGTCCTTGAGCGGTTCGCTTCCGCAGAATGGCGTGATGTCGAGCGAGCATGGGAAGAAGGGCACATCAGCGCCCGTCAATGCATGAGCGCACAAGTAGCACTCATACACGCATCCATGAGCGAAATAGATGCATTCTTAGATACCGTGAAAATCGACGCGGATTTCGCGGAATTCGCGAGTTGGTGCTCGACCCACATGATTCCCGTTACCGTGGTCAGCGATGGTGTGGACCGCTTTATCCGTCGCATACTGGCCAATCACGGTCTCGAGCATCTCCACGTCATCGCCAATCGTCTTTCTGTCGAAAATACCGGTAGCAGACTCCACTACAGTTTGGACACCCCGTTCTTCGAATCTACCTGCGGGGCTGGATCAGGCGTGTGCAAATGCGCCATCGTGCAATCGGATGCCAGACAAATCTATGTAGGCGACGGGCGCAGCGACTTTTGCGTCTCCTCGAAGGTCGACCTTCTTTTCGCAAAGCACGCGCTGGCTGTACACTGCGCGAGAAATTTCATCCCGTTCGTTCCTTACACAACGTTCAAGGATGTTCAGAACTTGGCGGCCGCTCAACTGATGAACCTCGTGACGTTCCATGACGCAGGCCTTCTCCTCTCCCAAACTGCCTAATCAGGACAATAACTATGCATTCTCTAGTCAAGCCGGCTAACGGCCAAATGAATATCGCATCAGAAAATGACCTCCGTGTCCTCGAGCAAACATATTGCTCGCACGGCGACACTGTCCACTATACCGATCACCCGAAGTTTTTCTCGGGCTGTGACGGCTCGTTCATGTATGACGAAGCCGGTACCGCATTCTTGGATCTCCAGATGTGGTACTCAGCGGTCAATTTCGGTTACCGCAATCCGCGCCTTAACGCAGTGGCTCATCGGCAGTTAGACACGCTACCTCAGGTCGCTTCTCAGTATCTCCACCGTGAAAAAGTCGAGCTAGCGACGTTGATCGCTCAGGATGCGGAAAGAAAATTCGGTCGAAAAGGCCGTGTGCACTTCAACGTTGGAGGCGCCCAAGCTGTCGAGGATTCGCTGAAGTTAGTTCGCAATTACTCCGGCGGGAAGAGCCTCATGTTCGCCTTTGAGGGCGGCTATCACGGGCGCACGCTTGGCGCCACCTCTATTACGTCCTCTTACCGTTACCGTCGCCGTTATGGACATTTCGGTGAGCGCGCACAGTTCATCGAGTTCCCCTATCACTTCCGGGGACCGAAAGGCATGTCGAAAGAAGAATATGGGCACTATTGCGTCCAGAAGTTCGCCCGTTTGTTCGAGAGCGAATATAATGGGGTGTGGGATCCCAAAGCCGGCAAGTCAGAATACGCGGCATTCTACATCGAACCTATTCAGGGAACCGGTGGTTACGTCATCCCGCCGATGAACTTCTTCGTAGAACTGAAGAAGGTGCTGGATGAGCACGGCATTCTTCTCGTCGTCGATGAAATTCAGATGGGCGTCTACCGAACGGGCAAGCTCTGGTCGATCGAGCATTTCGGTGTGTCCCCCGACGTGCTGGTGTTCGGCAAGGCGATCACCAACGGTCTCAATCCGCTTTCTGGCATTTGGGCACGCGAAGAGATGATCAATCCGACGATCTTCCCGCCTGGCTCGACGCACTCGACGTTCGCGAGCAATCCAATGGGAACGGCTGTCGCTCTCGAAACTCTGAAAATGGCTGAAGAAGAAAACTTCGCCGCGAGCGTCACGTTGAAAGGCGCGGCCTTCCTGGATGGCTTGCGTCAGCTTCAAAGAAAGCACGCCATCGTCGGCGAAGTGGATGGCCTCGGTCTTGCATTGCGGATGGAGATTTGCCGCGACGACAGCTTTACCCCGGACAAGGCCACACTCGACTGGATGTCTGATGAGGGCATGAAGGGCGATATGATCGTTAACGGACGCAAATATGGTCTGGTGCTCGATGTCGGCGGTTACCACAAGAACGTCATCACATTCGCCCCGAACCTCAACATCTCCTTCGATGAGATCAATCTCGCAATTGAACTGCTTGATCAGCTTCTGACCCGCGCCGAACGGAGGTGATCTCGTGGACACGCTTCTGCTCCATCTCGACGATGCCCTACATCTGCAACCGACCTTTGTCGATGCCGCACTTTCGGTGGGCGCGCATGAGGTTGACGAACGACGCTGTGGGAGCGCCGTTCGCCTTTGGAGCAGGAGAGAGTCGCTCGATCTTCTGAGACCCAGCATTTCACGCTCTGCCCGCCTGCGTTCGTGTCCTAGACTATGTTTCCTTGGATCGGGCGACTTTCACCACGTCTCGGCGTTACTGATCGCCGAAGTGGCAGAAGCCTTCGACGGACCTTTGACCGTCATCCATATCGACAACCACCCGGATTGGGTGAACTTCCACAATGGTGTTCATTGCGGCTCCTGGATCAACGAACTTGCGAAAAAAGCGAGTGTTCAAAAGATCATCACGCTCGGTGTCTGCAGTGAGGATTTGCAATCGCCTGAGCGTAAGGGCGCTAACCTCACGAATTTGGTCAACGGGAAGGTCGAACTCTATCCGTATGATCATCCACCGAGCCGCGTGAAACGCAACTATGGCGATTGCGCAAGCTACACTCAGTCAGGCGATCGTCTCGTCTGGAACACAATGAAGATGATGGGCTCGACAGCATTCAACGAATACCTGATCTCCAGGATTTTCACCTCCAACGTCTACATCACCATCGACAAAGATTCTCTCGCCTTGGATGACGCAATCACCAATTGGGATCAAGGCAAGTTGCGTCTCTCAACTCTCCTCAGGCTCTTGAGCGACATCGCCGCACGGCACCGCATCATCGGAGCGGATATAATCGGTGATTACTCGAAGCCCACCTACTCTGGCTCCCTCATCACGAGGCTGTTGAAGCAGGGTGAGATCTTGATTGACCAGCCACTGTGCGCCCCCGACGCCGCAATGACGCGGGACCGCAACACTGTCACCAATCTCACACTTCTAAGGTCTCTCTCGGAGATGATGAAATGACGGACGGGCTCAATAACACGATGCTCGCTCTGATCCTGTTTTGCGTGCTGACGGAGGCCGGCCGGGAAGTCTGCTTCAAACTTGCCTCCGCCAGAAGCGGTCGTAATGCGTACCTGAATCCTTGGACCTTAACCGGGATCGTCTTTTGGGGCACGGAACTGGTGGCATGGACATATGTCCTTGCCCACGTCCCTCTTTCCATTGCGTTCCCGCTGATGGCTTCAAGTTACGCGGTTGTCAGCGTCGCCAGCGCTTATCTCTTCAAGGAAAAGATTGGCCTGCGGCATTCTATAGGCGTTGCTCTCGTCTCTGGCGGCGTCATTTGCGTGGGAATATCAGGCCTATGACATATTCTTTCACTGCCTCACAAACACAGTTTTCCCGACCGATCACACGCCCTACCAGCGATGGAAAAGCCGAGACTTTCAGCCCTTTGAACGACGAGCTTTCATTTTTTGAAGAGGGCACGAACGGTAAGGCAATTCTTCTTGTGCATGGCATGAGCGGCGCGCCTGCCGAGATGAGACTGGTCGCAAGGCAATTCAATCGCATGGGCTACTCCGTGCTTGCTCCTTTGCTCGCTGGACACGGGCGCGGCGAGAAAGCGCTGCGTGGTTCACGCTTCGAAGACTGGCTGGAAAGCGTTGCAGCTGCAGCCGACTGGCTTTCGACCAGAAGCGACACAGTCTTCGGTGCGGGCATCTGTGTCGGCGGTAAGCTGACACTACTCGCGTCGCATATGAAATCCTCGCCCATTACGTCGGTCGCACTTTACTCGCCCTGCTTTCATTACGACGGGTGGAACGTCCCGCGCTACTACGCGATCCTGTCGCCGCATATCAGGTGGATCAGGCTCATACCCTTCGTTGATCGCCTTAATTTCAACGAAACGCCTTCGCTTGGCATAAAGGATGAGCGAATGCGGCGCATGATTTCCGGAATGGAGAGTGAAGGCATTCTTAGCCATTTCCCGGGCCGCGGCTTGGTGGAAATGGATCGCCTTGGCCATCACCTCAAAAAGCAATTGTCCGATATCGTTACGCCGTCGCTCATCATTCATTCGACGCAGGATGATCTTAGCGGTCCAGACCACGCTCGTTACATCGCCGCACGACTAGGCGGACCGAAGGCACTGCATTGGTTGAACGACAGCTATCACATGATCCACGTGGACAAAGAGCATCGCAAAGTAGCCAATCTTTCCACCAGATTTTTCGAGATGAACCATGCTTCTAGAAACGCGATTTGATATCGACCACGGCCCGAGGTTCAATGCGCAAAATCTCAAATTCGAGATGCATGAGACGCTTGCTACCATAAACAGAGGCGCGTGGGATGCCTGCTTTCAGTCTGACATAGAGCGGTACGATTATTTACTGGCGATTGAGCAATCGGAACTTGCCGGTTTTAATTGGAGGTATGCGACGGTTACCTACTGCGGAGTGATCGTCGCCGCCGCGCCAGTTTTCCTCTGCGATTACCATCTGGAAACAACACTGGAACGAGGCAGGCTCACTTCGTTGATCGAAAGCATCCGGACGAAGTTTCCGCCATTTTTGTCGCTCAAGCTTGCATGCATCGGGTCTCCCTGCACGGAATGCGCTGTCATTGGCATTCACCCCGCTGTACCTGGTTATAGCGAGGCTGATCTCATATCGCTGTTACTCCGTTGCTCGGAACGGTGGGCGCAAAAATCCGGGTACGGATTGTTTGCACTCAAAGACGTGCCAATGCCTCTTGAGCCCGAGTTGTTTGAAACAATTCAGTCGCAAGGCTTCGTTGCCATGTCGAGTCTGCCGACAGCGTGGCTGGCCATCGATTTTCCTGATATCGAGACCTATCTGTCCAGGCTGTCCAACTCGACTCGCAAAGACATGCGCCGCAAATGTCGTTCAGCAAGCGAGGTGTCTGTCGAGAGGGTCACCGATCTGGGCGACATGCTGCCTCGCTTTCTCGAGCTTTATCACGATACCCGCAACCGAAGCGAATGGCAGTTCGAAGAACTGACCTCCGCATACTTCGCTGGTGTCCTTTCGCGCTTGCGAGAAAATGCGTTCTGCACCGTCTATCGTGTCGGGGACGACATCCTCGCCTTTAACCTGCTTCTTCACGATGGTGATCGGCTGATCGACAAGTTCTTCTGCATGGATGCCGAGCGAGGCAGGCATTACAACCTCTATTATCTCAGCTGGTTTGAGAACTTGCGCTTCTGCCTTACGCATGGACTGAAAATATATCAAAGCGGCCAGGCATATTACCAGAACAAGCTGAGGCTTGGCAGCAAGCTCACCATGAACTCGATGTTCTTCAAGCACCAAAATCGCACTCTGCACACGCTATTGAGCTGGATTGCGCCGTTCTTCAGCGACAGCGGACTGGAAAAGCAATGAAGGATTTTCATACGCTGTGGCTCTCGATTCCGCTGTTAAACACGCTGCAGCAGATTTTTCTCAAGCAGAGCGCCCACAGTATGTCAGGTGACTTTGGTATCGTTTGGATCATGTCACTCGGCTCTTCCGCTTGGTTCATCCTCGCCATCATCGCAGAAATTGCCTGTTTCATTTTGTGGATGCGCGTGCTTGCGAAGACAGACTTGTCGAAGGCATTTACCCTCTCTGCCATCAGCTATGTTTTTGTACTTGCAAGCGCATGGTTATTCTACGCCGAGCCGATCTCCACCCTCCAATTGGGCGGCAGTGGGTTGATCATCCTTGGAGCCTGGTGCGTGTCGACGGCGCCGGAGGAACGTAGCGCGTCGGCGCCCTCGACCAAATCTGCACAGTGACTGCGCGAAATCTTACGCCGGCGATGATTTTAAAAGCCGGAATGCTTTCCAACGCATCAATCGTCAGAACGGCTTCGCCCAAAATAGGGTGACGGCAATTGTATTGGGTTTCGTATGCCTCATGGTTCAGAAATGAGTGGGATGCAGTTCGCACCCTTCAAGCAAGCGCCCACGGCCTGCGGTTTTATGCTGAAATCGCAGCACTGGATCCTCGTCTCTCTGCTTCTTTCTTCCTGTCATCAAGGATCGCTGAACCCGTCAGACATCGCTCAGACGGCATTGCCGGCGCAACCCCAAAGCCCTGCAGTGTGGATTGCGGAACCAATGAAACTGGAATGGTGGAAAGCACTGAACGACAAGCAACTCGACGCGATCGTATCGCGCGTTCAGCAATCGAATTTAACTCTCGTCCAAGCACGTGAGCGCAGAGCCGCTGCCTCCGCGATGGAGCGCAGCGCATCTTCCGCTTACCTACCCAATCTCGCGCTCTCAGGGTCTGCAACCGGATCGACCGGCAAGATCAACATTGACGACATCTCCCGCCGCCCCGCCCAGATCAATTTAGAGACCGGATGGGAAATCGCTCTGTTTGGTCAGAACGAATTGACCCAAAAAGCTGCTTCCTTGGAACGCAATATGGCTGCGGAAGATGTCGAGGCTGCAAAGCTGTCTGTCACGGCGGAGGCCGCAATCAGCTATGTACGATTGCGGGCACTGCAACAGCAACGCGGCAATCTCGATGGTCTCTCCTCAGCCTACGCGAAATCTAAAAATGTCGCTGCCGTCCGCTCAAAGAGTGGGCTCGGAAGCAGTCTCGATACGCAGGTCGCTACTGACGAGAGCAGAGCGATCGAACAACAGAAACATGGCCTCGACAACGCAATAGCCGGGGAAATACAGCGGATTGCTATCCTTCAGGGTTTGCCAGATGGCGATGGCGCTCTCGCGGCAAAAGCGTCTCAACCCCTTCCCGCCAGAGCTTTCGTCGCACAAGTTCCCGCTGAAGTGCTTCGACAACGACCTGACGTTCGACGAGCCGAATGGAACGTATTGAAGGCAGGAGCTGACGTGGGGCTAGCGACTGCCGATCTTTATCCAAAGCTTCACCTCTCTGGGGTGATTGGGTTTGGATCACCGGTTTCCGGGTCTCTTTTTGGCGTCATTGGCGGACCCTCGTTACAGATACCCATTTTCGACTACGGGAAAAGACACGACATCGTCGAGGCAAGAAAAGCGCAAATGCGAGAAGCGATTTCAGCATACCACCAAGCAATTCTGGTCGCTCACGGCGAAGCCTTATCCGCCTTGCGCGCCCTTTCCGTTGCGCGACAGGAAACGCTTCGTGCGAACGCTGCGCACGCCACTGCCAAGAAGTCTGTTGCCGCCGCTGAGCTTCTGGCTCGCCAGGGTTTGTCGGATCAGTCAGTTCTTGCGGCGCGCCAAATCCACGCCGCGGAGAACAGACGCCTCCTGATCGAGGCGATCAAAGATGAGGCTGAAGCGTTGGTCGCACTTGCGCGAGCCACGGGAGGAAATCTGACCTCAGCCGCCCAGGGCGCGAAGAACAACTCTGATCCGCAACGAAAGAGCCGGTCATGACGATATCCATCGCTCGTAAGACGTTGCTTCACGAGTGGCGCCGGTTTCTGCCCGCGGCGATCGCGATTGCATTTTCAGGGGTTCTGATGACGGTTCAGGGTGCGTTGTTGCTGGGCATCGTCGGCGCCAATGGCCTTTACGTCACGCAATCCACGGCGGCGTATTGGGTAGGCTTTCCCGGTACGCAGAGCGTTGACCTTGGACGAGCGATCCCAGCAAGCGCCGCGACAAGTCTCTACGCCCAGCCTGCAATTTCGCATGTCGAGCCGGTCCTTTTTGGGTCCGGTGACTGGAGAGGGATCAAAGGCGGTGGCGGTGTGAGCGTCACTGTCCTCGGTATCGAAACGGCAAATAATAGCGAAGCGCTCGCGCGCATTATTCCGCAGACGCTTCGCAACGAATTGATCGAACCAGGCAGCGTTCTCGTCGACATTGCAGACGCATCAAAACTGTCGACAAAAAAGGGCGGCGTCGCGGAAGTTAACGGGCGTGCAGTCCGGATCGTCGGTTATATCGATGGGCTGCGAGGCCTCGGAGGTGTCAACGTTGTTACGTCTCAGGAAACTGCGCGCAATCTTGATCATAGCCTCCCAAGTGACGGTGGCGCGACTTACTTCCTCTACGACCTCAAGACAGGCGCGAACGGCCCTGCCGTTCAGGCAAGTTTGAACAGTGCAACCGATATCCGTCGCTTCGAGGTATGGTCCGCGCAAGAGCTCGCCTCAATGACAACGATGTATATGCTGCTTGATTCAGGCGCGGGCATCGCCTTCATCTTTGCAACATTGATCGCCGTGATGATCGGTGCTGTTATTACAAGCCAGACCTTGATGGGAGCGGTAGCAGGAACTGTTCCGCAATACGCGACGCTGAGAGCGCTCGGGATACCTTTCGACCGGTTGAGGATCATCGTCGTCGAGCAGGCCGGGTGGGTCGCGTTCTTCGGCTTCGTCATCAGCCTTATTCTGAGCGCCGCAATCGCCTTGGCGGCAGCGATCTACCGTGTCCCGTTCGAATTGCGTTTCAGCATTGTAGCCGCGGCCTCGACGGTTGTGCTTCTTGTGGCAGCAGTCGCCTGTCTACTGGCGATACACCGCCTTCAGGATACAGATCCCGCCATGCTTTTGAGGTAAGCCATGCTGCCTGTCCTCAGCGCACGCCATCTTTGCAAGTCTTTCACCATCCACAATATCCGTATGCAGGCGCTGTCGGATGTCTCGGTGGATATTTTCGCCAGCGAATTTACGCTGATGATCGGCCCCTCTGGCTGCGGCAAGAGTACTCTTCTTTCGATCCTCAGCGGAATGACGAAAGCGGATGCCGGCTCGGTAAGCTCTGGCAGCCTCACGCTTTCCTCATTGAGCGACAAAGAACGAGACGAGTTTCGCTTGAAGAATTGCGGATTTGTCTTTCAGGGCTTCAACCTTTTTCCAGGGCTGAGCGCTGTCGAGCAGGTGCAGGTCCCCTTGGACTATATGTCGGTCCCTTCACCGGTGGCTCGCGAGCGCGCGGTTGAGGCGTTAGCCAGTGTGGGGCTATCGAAGAAAAGCCATCTTCGACCAGCGGAGATGTCCGGCGGCGAAAAGCAGCGCGTAGCGATTGCCAGAGCTATCGTCAAAAGGCCCGCAATCTTGTTCGCCGATGAACCGACAAGCGCTTTGGATAGCGAAAATGGTCGCAACATCGTCGCGATACTTCAGGATATCGCGAAAGAGTCTGGCTCGGCCGTGCTGTGCGTTTCTCACGATATGCGTCTGGTAAAACAGGCTGATCGGGTTCTCCAGATGGAGGACGGACGATTGCTAAGAGATGTACGTCCGGTCTCCGGCAAAAGCACCACAGGATCTTGAGGATATGAAGTTTCTACCCCGCGTCAAACGTCCCACCGTGACAACAATTTCCGCTGGTCTAATTGGTGTCGCGCTCCTCTATTTCACCGCGCTCTCTCCGAATGCCGAGGAAGATACTGACAGGCCAGAGCTTGTGGGACCCCCAATCATGGCTGCCGCACGGGGTGTGGTGGATATTCCCGGCGGCCTATTACGTGTCACTTCTCCCAGAGATGGATCGGTTGCGTCCCTCTTTGTGCACGAAGGTGATCAGGTCAGAGCGGGCGACATCCTGGCGACACTGGACTCCGAACAGGAGTCGCTAGCAGCCAAGATTGCCGCGGAAGAGGCGGTGCAGGCGCAGGAGCAGTACAAGCTGCTGCAAATGAAGATGAAGAACCTTTCACGCCAGGCGGATCGGGTTAAACGCGCTGCTGCCGGCAATGCTGTCTCAGACCAAGCTCTCGATGATGCGATATCGGCGCGAGACAGCCTCGGCTCTGAACTCAAAGTCGCGGCGTCCATTCTCGCTGCTTCGCAAATGCGGCGCGATATGGCGATCCGCGAAGTCGAGATTAGAACAATTAGGGCTCCCGTCGACGGCTTCATTGTTCGGCAAGGCATCAAAGTAGGCGAGTTTGCCACTGCGAGCGGGGCGACGGAGATGTTTACAATCTTGCCTGAAGGTCAAAAGATCATAAGGGCGGAGATCCCCGAACAATTTCTCGACAGCGTAAAACCGGGACTGCCAGTTGAAGTCCTTGCCGAAGACAGATCAGGTCAATCATATGAAGGCCGTATCAGCCGTGTCTCCCCGGTGTTAATGCAGTCGACTGGAACGCCCGGAGAACGCAACGACATTCGTACCGCAACCTCTACCGTTTTGGTGAGTCGTGATGCTCCTTTCCGGGTTGGTCAAAGAGTGATAATTCGCGTCTACGAGTAGCTTGTCTTCTTTGAAATCAACCCGTCGGAAGTGCTTTTGCCACCATTTTCGCTGCAAACAACGTGACGGTTTGGAGGAGTGAGGCGATCTGTACAATAAGCATGGCCAGCAGTGACCATGGTACGCATTCAAGCTCGATCTGCACGCTTTCTGGACGATTCCTTCACAAACCTGTGTTTTTTAAGGGCACACCGATTGAGGCGCGTTGACGTTTGTCACCTGCAAGTATGGGCGGCTCGCAGACGTACAATATTTAACGCTCTAAGCAGGTCACGGGGCCCCCGTGCCAGAGATCCTATACTATGAGATGAGATCATGCACGATCCAGACAACGATTTTGGAGACTATGAAAAGTCCGCGCAGTTGCACACCCCATGGAGACGGGTGATTGCACTGTTTCGCCCTCACCGTAAGGCCCTCCTGATTGTTCTCGGGCTAATTGCATTTGCCGGCATTGCAGGCGCAACAACTCCCTTCATGATGCGCGCCATCATCGACAGCGCGCTCCCTGCTCGCGATGCCACACTCCTAATCTGGCTCTGCGTAGGCCTCATCGGCGTTGCGGTTCTCTCCGCCATCACCGGTGTCCTTCAGGCCTATGTTTCGACACACATCGGCCAGCAGCTCATGCATGAACTCCGTGTCACCCTTTATGAACACCTCCAGTCACTATCCCTCGCCTTCTTTGCGACAGCCCGCACGGGAGAAGTGCAATCGCGTATGTCGAGCGATATTGCGGGCTTGCAGTCTCTGTTTACGACAACAGCGACTGATGTCGCTCGGAATGTGAGCGTTGTGCTCACCACCATCGTCGCTATGGTGTTGCTTGACTGGCGTCTTGCATTTGCCTCGCTTGCATTCATGCCCGTGCTGCTATGGCTGAATAACCGCGTCGCAGCGCTGCGCGAACGGCTGACTTTCCGGCAACAAGAGCGAATTGCCGATATGTCTGCGACGGTCACAGAGTCCCTTTCCGCCGGAGGCTTTATCCTTGCTCGCACAATGGGTCGGACGCGTCATCTCGTTCGGCTTTTCCGCGAAACCTCATCCGACGTCGCGCGTCTTGAACTCAAATCCCATACCGCCGGCCAGTGGGAAATCGCGATCATCATGTTCGCGCTCGACATTCTTCCCGCCGTGACCTTTCTGATAGGCGGACTGATGCTTGCTCAAGGTTTCGGCGTTTCGATCGGAACGTTGGTCGCACTGATCGCGCTACAGGAGCAATTGCTGTGGCCAATGCTCGAGTTATTCGAGGCGCGTGTCGAGCTGCGCAAGGCTAGAGCATTGTTAACCCGCGTCTTTAGTTATCTCGATACAAAACCTACGCTTTTCGAACCTGCGAAGCCAGCCGTTGTCGACGTTATAAGTGTTCGTGGTGAGATCGTCTTTAATAACGTCTCCTTCTCCTACCCTGCGGCAGGCCGGCCGACGCTCGATCGCATAAACTTACGCATCGAGGCCGGTAAGCATACGGCCATCGTTGGTTCGACGGGATCAGGAAAGAGCACATTAGGCTATCTTCTCGCACGCCTATACGACCCGGACAGTGGTCGAGTAACGCTGGATGGCGTTGATCTCAAGGATTTCAGCTTTGAATCCCTCTCGCACATATTGGGTGTTGTTACGCAGGACCCATTTCTGCTCAACGCCAGCATTGAAGAGAACCTCCGCTTCGCCAAGGCCGATGCATCCGTCAATGAAATCGAACAGGCCTTGGCGTAGGCGCAGTTGAGCGAAAAAGTCTCACAGCTTCCTAAGGGCATACTCACTGAGGTAGGTTAACGCGGTTACCAGTTTTCCGGCGGTGAGCGGCAGAGGCTGTCGCTCGCCCGCACCATCCTTCGCAACCCGAGGGTGCTTCTACTTGACGAGGCGACCAGCGCGCTTGATCCAGAAACCGAAAACGCATTGTCCGCCGCACTGGCGGCCAGCCGGGATCGGACCGTAGTTTCGATCGCTCATCGTCTGTCGACCATCCGTCACGCCGACCAGATCGTTGTGCTTGAAGAAGGACGCATTGTAGAAACTGGAACACACGATCAGCTGCTAAAAGCGGGTGGCCGCTACCACCAGTTGGCGACGATTGGCTAGCGCCGACAACGACTGTTTCAGCACACGGGTCAAGAATGACGCCGACATTACAAATGTGCACAGCACTGTTGCAGTGAACTAGCGAACAATGGCTGCAGACTTGGAACCTGCAGCCGACTTGCATACGCTACAGCCTCCATCGCCCGGAATTTGACATCTGACCCGCTTTCTCGACGCGTCTTTATTGATGAGGCGGCAGCGGCCATCATCTCTTTGAACTCACTCAGAGCGACGCCATCCGCGCGCATTACCGAGAGGATCATCGGATCCCTGTACATCTCAGCGAGGGTCATTTCTCCTGTCGTACTGGTCATAACAGTCTCCTTCCGACGAGTTCGAAATCCAGAAAGCGAGCCGTCACTTGACGATCTCGCGACATGGTGTTACCGGTAAGTAACAAATGAATAGTTACCGACCAGTCACACCCCTGTCAACCGTCCCTCAGGATAAAATCTAAGTCTCATGAAATCCCTCAAATCTGATCGCTTATCGGAAGAGAAAATCCCGCCTCGTGACAGGATCGTCTCGACGGCCTGTCAACTGTTTCGCGAACATGGGATACGCGGGATTGGCGTCGATGCCATTGCAGAGGCCGCAGCCACCAATAAGATGACCTTGTATCGACATTTCGGCTCCAAGGACGATCTGGTGTGCGAAGCGCTCAAACACAGTTCTCAAGCGCTTGATAACGCTTGGGAAGATCTTGAGGCAAAAAACCCAGGCGACCCGAGAGCTCAGCTTGCGGCGTGGGTGGAAGCACGTGCTCAGTGTCTGTCGAATGAGCCCTATGGATGCGATCTGACCAATGCCGCCGTGGAGTTAAAGGAGCAGGGTCACCCGGTACACGCGGTTATAGAATCCCTGAAGATGCAACAGCATTCCCGTCTTGCCGATCTTTGTCGTTCGACGGGTGTCAGCGATCCCGACCTTTTGGCTGACACACTTGCCATGCTTTTGGAAGGCGCGCGCGTCAGCAAGCTTGCGATCGGAAACGAAGGTCCCTCCATGCGGTTCACACGTGCGTGTGAAGCAGCGATGGCCTCGTTCGGCATCGCTGCCAAGGCTTCCTCCTGAGTTCAGCGAAGTCGCGAGGAAGCAGGATCGAGACCAACGAGATCGGCCGTTGATCGATGCTTGAGATCACTACTCTCGATTGGCGAGACTACCAGCACTTGACAACATTCCGCCCCTCGGTAGCACGGCCTTTCTTCGAAATGATCCAGAACCGAGAGCGGGAAACTATCAAGACATTATCAGACCGCCATCGACGTTGATGGTCTGACCAGTGATATAGGCAGCATCCTCCGAGGCCAGGAACGCCACCAGGGCCGCTACTTCTGCCGGTGTGCCGGCGCGGCGCATGGGAATGTTAGCGACCCATTCGGACATCAGTTCGCCGGGCTTATAGTCACCAAGCATTTTGCCCCAGACGCGATCGTTGTAATCCCACATTTCCGTATCGATGATGCCAGGGCAGATAGCGTTGACGGTAATACCCTCTGGGGCGAGCTCCTTGGCAAGGCTTTGGGTAAGGCCGACAACCCCGAACTTAGATGCGGCATAGTGCGGCGTGTAGATGAAGCCTTGTCGAGCCTGGCCAGAGGCGGTGTTGATGAGGCGACCCTTCGTTCCGCTCTGGCGAAAACGGCGGATAGCTTCCTGGCAGCAAAGAAATGCGCCCTTGGTATTGACCTCCATATTGAGGTCCCACTGATCCTCACTTAGATCCTCGACTTTGGAAATGGTGATGACGCCCGCATTTTGAACAGAGATGGAAAGGGCTCCCAGCGCGGTCTCCGCCGCCTCGTAAGCTTCACGAACCGCTGCGGCATCACGCACATCAAGCGTGACGCCAAAGGTTCGAAGGCCGGTTTCTTCGGCAAGCTTCGCCGCGACATCCGGAGTGTCCTTCTCTACAGCAGCGATGGCGACCTTTGCTCCTTCTTCAGCGAAGCGACGAGCAATGCCGTAACCGATACCCTTGTTGCCGCCACTGACAAAGACGGACTGACCTTCAAAACGTTTCATCTCTCCTCCTTATGAAACTTGGAACTCGCTATGGGCCGACCAGGCGTTCGGCGGTGAATTTGTCGGTGACCAGAACATCGATAACGCCGGTTCTGAGAGCGCCGGCAATGGCCTCGGTTTTCTTTGCCCCGCCAGCCAGCGCGATCACGCGATCAACATTGGCCAGATTTTCTAGCGGTAGTCCGATAACCCGGTCATCCAGCGGCGTCTTGACGGGCGTTCCGTCCTTGTCGAAGAAGCGCAACGAAATATCGCCGACAGCGCCTGCTTGAGACAGGTCCGCTAGCTCCTTATCGGAAAATATGTTGCCGGAGCGTGCCAGAAGCTCGGACGGCTCGACTGCGCCGACGCCAACGATTGCAAGCGTGATCGAGCCGAAGAGATCGATCGTATCGCGCACGAAAGGATCGGACAGCATCAAGAGCTTCGCTTCGCGAGAGCTTGCTACACCCGGGACAGCTAGAAGCTTCGGGTCGGCTTCCGTTAGCCGTGCAAGGCGAGTGGTAATCTGCGTTGCGTGGGTCTGTACCGATGGATCGCCCATGCCGCCAAGTGTCTGGACAATGTATTTGGCTTTCGCACCTTTCAACGGATGAATGTTTTCGACCATTTTGAAGATGGTTTGGCTCCAACTGGACACGCCGATAATTTCATTTTGCGAAAGGGTAACTTCCAGAAAATGCGCTGCCGCTTCGCCGATCCTCGCCATGATCGCCCCGTCACGGTCTTCGCTGCAATCGACGACGATGACTTCAGGCAAGTCGAAACGTTCACGAAGCTTCGTTTCCAGCTCGCTGAAGGTTCCGACAGGCGGTATGATGCTGGTGCGCACAATGCCTTCCGCCTCGGCGCGCTTCAACATGCGTGAAACAGTTGCCTGGGACAAGTGAAGATGTTCGGCAATCTCGGCCTGGCGCTTATGCTCGCTATAGTACATCTGCGCGACACGCGAGATCAGACGAAGTTCGTTTATCCTACCCATGGCACCCCCAATGAATTTTTATTCACTTGTAGCGGACGGGATTCTCAAGGTCGAGCGGGCAATGGCATCCTTCCACGTGGCGAGGTTGTCATTTTTGTTGGAAGTGACCGGAGCGATCTTGGTGCCGCTGGCATTGAGGCTGGCGACAGTCTGGAGGTCAGACCACATACCGAGCGCAAGCCCTGCGAGGTAGGCGGCACCCAGGGCAGAGGCCTCCGGCGCATCGCGCTGAATAATGGGATGATCCAGCATATCGGCTACGCATTGCATCAGAAAGCGGCTCTGGCTCGGACCGCCATCGACGAACAGACGGCCGAAACCTGTGGGCGACTGTGCACCCATCGTTGCGAAGACGTCGTAGACCTGAAACGCGATGGAGTCGGTTACAGCACGCGCCATCTGTGCGCGGCTTGTGGAGAAATTGATCTGGGAAAACAAAGCGCGGCAATCGGAATCCCAGTGAGGTGCGCCGAGGCCGACAAAGGCCGGCACGAAACCAGGCCCGCCCGGCGCGGCCGTCGAGGCCAATTCCACGAGCGTGGCGACATCCGGCAACCCTAGGATATCGGTCATCCATGGTAGCGAGGCGGCAGAGACCAGAATATTGCCTTCGAACGCGAAGGTCGGCGTGCCGCCAAGCTGCCAAGCTACCGTCGTGGTGATGCCCTGTTTGGGTGCAATGAAGTGCGGCAATGTGGTCATGACCGAGGATCCGGTACCAAAGGTCACCTTGCCATCGCCAGGATTGAATGCCCCGTGGCCGAAGAGCGCGGCGTGACTGTCGCCAATCGCCGCCAGAATAGGCGTCCCGTCTTTGATGCCAGGGACGTCTTTAGTCACGCCGAATTCGCCGCTACTATCACGAACATCCGGAAGGGCGTTAATGTCGACGCCGAAGAGCGTGCAGAGTTCGTCGCTCCAGACGAGCCGCTTGAGATCCAAGGCTTGGCTGCGGGCTGCGTTTGACGCGTCACAGGCATGGACCTGACCGCCAGTGAAGCAATGGATCAGCCAGCTATCGATAGTGCCGAGCCTGACCTTGCGAACTTTGGGCGCGCGGTCGAGCAACCATCGCATTTTGGCGCCGGGAAACATTGGGTCGATAGGAAGGCCCGTGAGCGCCATGACACGATCGGCGTGGCCACCTTGGATGAGATCCGCACATGCGGATGCGGTGCGGCGGCATTGCCAACTCAGGACGGGCCCGAGCGGATCACCTGTCACTGCATCCCAGATCGTTACGGATTCGCGCTGGTTGGAGATAGCGATTGCCTCCACGCACACAGTGACTGGCGCGGCTTTGAGGCAACCGTCGATAGCTTCTAAGACGGAGGACCAGATGCGTTTTGGGTCCTGCTCCACCCAGCCGGGCTGTGGATAAGCGATACCGACGGGTGCCGAGCCTCGCGAGAGGATCGCTCCTTCTTCCGAAACCAGAATTGCTTTGGAATTCGTAGTACCCTGATCGACAGACAAAATGGCGCGCATCGCTATGCTCTTTTCCCAGCAGATAGTGTTGGCGCGTGATCCTAGCCGGGATTGTCAGGCAAATCGAAGTACCACGCGGGTGTGAAAAAGGGCGCCGCCCACGCCTCAAAGATGGAGACGTGAGCGGCAGGGAGGAGACTTATTTTCTTTTGATCAGTGCCTGAGCCGCGTCGGCAATAGCGGCCGGTGCCATCCCGAACTCATCGAGCAGCCATTCGGCCGGGCCGGTATGGGCAAAGACGCCGGGAACGCCGAGGCGTTTCATTGGCACCGGAGCCTGCTCCACAACCACTTCGGCGATGGCAGAACCCAGCCCGCCATAGATCGAGTGTTCTTCCGCCGTCAGGATCGCACCTGTTTCCGTTGCCGCCGCAACGATGGCCGCTTCATCGATCGGTCGCACGGTTGCCATGTTCAAAACGCGAGCTTTAATGCCGCGTGTTGCCAGGATGTCTGCGGCCTTGACCATGCGGTGTGTCAGGGTGCCGTTAGCGATCAAAGTCAAATCCGTGCCGTCGCGCAGGAGATTGGCTTTGCCGAGTTCGAAGATATGCCCTTCCGGCAGCAGATCCGGCACGCCGACACGCGACAGGCGCAGGAAGCAAGGGCCTGCATACTCAGCCGCCCATTTCACTGCAGCGGCAGTTTCGATACGATCACAAGGCGCAATCACCGGCAGATTTGGCAAAACACGCGTCCACGCGAAATCCTCGATGGAGTGGTGTGTCGGCCCAAGCTCGCCATAAGCCATGCCCGACGAAATGCCGACAAGTTTTACATTGGCATTGGAATAGGCAAGATCGGCCTTGATCTGCTCCAGAGCGCGGCCTGTCAAAAAGCAGGACGCGCCGCAGACGAAGGGCAGTTGCCCACCATTTGCAAGACCAGCACCAACACCAACCATGTTTTGCTCGGCAATACCGACATTGACCAGACGTTCTGGAAACTTCGCCTTGAAGCCGCCGAGCTTTGACGAGCCGACCGAGTCATTGCATACGGCGACAACGCGTGAGTCGTTTGCGGCAAGCATCTCAATTGTCTCGGCGAAGGCATCGCGGCAGTCATGGAGTTTGGGGGCAGATACGGGCGCGTTCATTATAATGCCTCCGAAAGTTCTTTGACGGCGATGTCATATTGTTCTTTGCTCGGCACCTTGTGGTGCCAATCCACCTTGTCCTGCATGAAGGATATGCCATGGCCCTTGTTGGTATGGGCCACGATGCAGTGCGGGCGATCGCTACGGTGTTCGAGTGCGGGAACGACCTCGCCCATCTCGTTACCGTTGATTTCAGAGACGTCCCAGCCGAATGCTTCCAGCTTGGGTCGAAGCGGTGCAATATCGTTGGTGTCAGAGAGCGCCGCACCTTGCTGGAAGCGATTGTGATCAATGATAAGCGTCAGATTATTGAGGCCAAACTGGGCGGCAGACATAATCGCTTCCCAGTTAGAGCCTTCCTGCATCTCGCCGTCGCCGGTCATCACATAGGTGTGGTAATCGGCGCCAGAAAGCTTGGCGGCTTTGGCCATGCCGACCGCAACCGGCAGGCCGTGGCCAAGTGGCCCGGTATTGGTCTCGACACCCGGCACCTTATTGCAGTTGGGATGGCCATTCAGACGCGAATTAGGCTGCAGGAAAGTTGAGATTTCGTCTTCCGGAATAAAGCCGCGCTTGGCGAGCGTGACGTAAAGGGCGCATGCCGTATGCCCCTTTGATAGGACGAAGCGGTCGCGCGCCGGGTTCTTCGGATCATCCGGCCAAATGCGCAGGACGCGGAAATACAGCGCCGTCATGACATCGATGGCAGACATTTCTCCACCCACATGACCTGCACCGGCTTCGAAAACGGCTTGCACATCGCGCAGGCGGATCTGGCGCGCCACGCGCTCTAGTTCTTTCGGCTCCATGAAATCCTCATCAAGATGCACGTGTGAATATTTATACATATAGCTATATAATTGCATAAGCGGCCAAAGTGTCAAGTTCCAAAAGAGACAGCGCGGTGATTTCATTTAATCACCCGCCCGCATCTGCGCTATTGACAAGGGTCCAGAAACTGAATTATGAATTTTGCACCGGATGTGAATATTTATTCTCATCGGACTAAAAGTTCTAACGTAAGACCAGTGGGAGGAGCCATGACCGTGTTGGAGCGCAAGGACGCAAACGTCCAAATGAAAAATCCGCTCGCCTGGTTGAGTGGAGCCACGGGACCTCTCGTCGGTCTGCTGCTTCTGTGTGTGTTCCTCTCTTTTGCCAGCGATAATTTCCTGTCGCTGCGCAATGGTTTGAACATCCTCGATCAAATCACCGTTCTCGGCATCATGGCCGTCGGCATGACGTTCGTTATTCTGCTCGGTGGCATCGATCTCTCGGTGGGATCTGTTCTTGCCCTGTCGATGATGATCATGGGATGGACTGCAAATGTCGCCGGGATGCCAATGGGCGCAGCCATCGTGCTAGCATTGCTGGCATCTGGCGTTTGCGGGCTTGCTGTCGGCATACTTGTCACCGTGTTTCGTGTGCCTGCATTCATCGCTACTCTTGCCATGATGTCGGTCGCGCGTGGTGTTGCCAACATGATCACCGACGGCCAGCAGATCGTTGGTTTTCCTGACTGGTTCATGATGCTCGCGATTGATCGGCACTTCGGCGTGCTAACCGCAACCGTGCTTCTGATGCTGGTTGTCGTCGCCGTTTCATGGGCATTTTTGCGCTACCGTGCTGAAGGCCGTACCGTCTATGCCGTCGGCGGCAATGCTGAAGTGGCACGTCTGGCCGGCATCAATGTTCAACTGGTGACTATCGGCGTCTATATCGTGTGCGCTGTTCTCGCAGGTCTTGCCGGTATCGTTCTCGCAGCGCGCCTCGACTCCGTCCAGCCGTCCAGCGGCTTTGGATACGAGCTTGATACGATTGCAGCGGTTGTCATTGGCGGCACATCCCTCTCGGGCGGCGCTGGAGGTATCGGCGGTACGCTTATTGGCGTCCTCATTATCGGCGTGCTGCGCAACGGCCTCAACCTTCTCAACGTCTCGCCTTTTCTTCAGCAGGTCATCATCGGCGTCGTCATCGTTCTGGCGGTCGGGGCAGAAACCCTGCGCCGTAGAAGAGCCTGATCTTCAAGCTTCGGCGGAGATCGACTCCGCCCTCAACAGACCATCTCCCTTCCTGGAGGGGGAGGAAACCGGCCCGAGGGGAGGAGGCAAAGTCTCCCGAAAGCCATCACCAAAACCGGAGGAAAACAACATGAAACTGTCTCGTATTCTACTGGCATCGGCAGCACTTGCCCTCTCACTCGGCTCCGCCAACGCCGCCGAAGTCAAGAAGATCGGCCTTGCAGTGGCCAATCTTCAGGCAAACTTCTTCAACCAGATCAAGCAGTCGGTGGAAGCAGAAGCCAAAACGCGCGGCATCACGGTCGTGACCGTCGACGCAAAGGGTGATGGCCCGACGCAGGTCAACCAAATCCAGGATCTTCTGACCCAAAATATCGACGCGCTGATCTACATTCCTGCCGGTGCTGCTGCCGCGACCGTTCCGGTGAAGCTTGCAAAGGCCGCCGGCGTGCCTGTCATCAACGTTGACCGTAACGCAGACGGTGCGCCTGGCGATACGTTCCTGGCGACTGATTCCGTCGCATCTGCAAAGTCGGTCTGCGACTACATCATCAAGCAGGCTGGCGGTAAGGGGAAGATGGTCATCATTCACGGCCAGAAGGGCACGACGCCAGAAGTGGATCGTACCAAAGGCTGCATGGAATCCGTCAAGGCGAACCCGGATGTGAAGATCGTTGCTGAACAATGGTCGAACATGTGGAGCCAGGACGAAGGCTTCCAGATCATGCAGAACATGCTTCAGGCAAATCCGGATGTCTCCATCGTCTTCGCTCAGGCGGACGGTCTGGCACTTGGCGCAGCGCAGGCCATCAAGGTTGCCAATCCATCGCAGAAGATTGTGGTTGGCGGTTTTGACGGTGACACCGCGGCCCTCGAAGCGCTGAAGAACGGCGTCTTCAATGCGACAGCCACCCAGCAGACGCAGAAGATGGGCCGCACTGCTGTCGAGATGGCCGTGAAGATTGTCGGCGGCGAGAAAGTTGCACCGGTTCAGTTGATGGATGCGACCCTGACCACCAAAGAAAATGTCGACGGCTTTATCGCCAACCATCCTTGATTACACTGCGGGTGCCGTTTCTCGGCGGCACCCCACCTCGTCGAACCGGACATGGCGCGTTGCGACCATCCGGTCGTCTCGATTGCAAGTTTTGGGAGGTCGTAAGCATGCGTGAGCCGGTTCTTTCGCTGCGTGGCATCAGCAAACGTTACGGTCCGCTTGAGGTCTTAAAGAACATCGATCTCGACGTTTATGCTGGCGAGGTCGTCGCGCTTCTGGGCGAGAACGGCGCAGGCAAATCGACCCTGTCTGGCATCATTGCAGGATCGCGCGAACCATCGCAAGGCACCATGACCTGGCTTGGCCAACCCTACGCCCCCGCCTCGCCGCGCGAGGCGATCGACAAAGGCGTCGTGCTGATACACCAGGAACTGAAGCTTCTGCCTGAGCTATCCATTGCGGAGAATGTTTTCATCGGGCGCTGGCCGATGAAAAATGGCAAGGTCGATCGTGCCGAGATGGTGAGGCGCGCGCAGGAGCAACTGGCCCGCCTCAATCTCCACATTCCCGCCTACCGCAAAGTCGTAGGCCTTTCCACTGCAAACCAGCAGCTCATTGAGATCGCCAAGGCGCTGGCGCTTGATGCGAAGCTACTCATCCTTGACGAGCCGACAGCAGCCCTTGGCGGGGCGGAAACGCAGGCGCTGTTCGAACAGGTCCGAAAGCTGAGGGCTGAGGGCGTTGGTATCATCTACATTTCGCACCGAATGGAGGAGATCCGACAAATCACCGACCGGATCGTCGTCTTGCGTGATGGAGAACGGGTCAACGAATTCGCTGATAGTTCTACGCCCGTACGCACCGTCGTGGAGAGCATGGTCGGCCGTTCGCTGGAGCGCATGTTCCCTACCCTACCGAAGGCCAGCCAAAAGGTCGTGCTCGAGGTCAAAGGACTGACAGGCGTCAACAGCGCATTTCGCAATGTCAGCTTCGATGTGCGTGCCGGCGAAATTCTTGGTATTGCAGGCCTCATCGGCGCTGGCCGGACCGAATTGGTGCGGGCAATTGCCGGTGCAGATGCGACTTCTCAGGGACACATTATCCTCAATGGCAAACAGCTCAACCTGAAATCCCCCTCCGACGCCATCGATCATGGCATCGTCATGGTGCCGGAGGATCGCAAGCTTCAAGGGCTCGTGGTCGAGCATGAAATCGGCGAAAACATTATCTACGCCAATCTCGACCTACTTGGAACGCGTTGGATCACACCTGGGCTCAAGCGTCGTTTCGCCAATGCTGCTATTTCGAAGTTTGGCGTTAAAGGCAAAGGTGAACAGCCGGCATCCGATCTGTCTGGTGGCAATCAGCAAAAGGTCGTCATCGCCAAGTGGCTGGCGCGCAATCCGCGTGTGGTCGTGCTGGATGAGCCAACCCGTGGCATCGATGTCGGCGCACGCGCCGGCATTTACGACATCATCGTCGATCTGGCGAAACAGGGCGTAGCGGTGATCGTGGTCAGCTCCGATCTTGAGGAAGTTCTCGGCGTTTCCAGCCGCATCCTCGTTCTTGCCCAAGGAAATCAGGCCGGTATTCTCAACCGTGACGAAGCCAACGATGTGTCCGTCATGGAACTGGCGACAATTTGAAAAAGGAAACCTGCATGTCCACGATCACGCTCAACGCGCCCAAGCTTTTCGATCTTTCCGGTCAGGTGGCCCTCGTCACGGGTGCGGGTTCTGGTATCGGCCAGCGCATCGCCATGGGTTTGGCACAGGCCGGCGCCGATGTCGCGTTGCTCGACCGCCGCACAGACGACGGCCTTGCACAAACGGCTGACTTCATTGCAAAGGCCGGTCGCAAGTCTGTTCAGATTGCCGCAGATGTCACCAGCAAGCAGGCGCTGGCAGACGCCGTAGCCAAAACCGAGGCGGATCTCGGGGCGCTATCGCTTGCCGTCAACGCTGCAGGCATCGCTAATGCCAATCCTGCCGATGAAATGGACGAAAGCCAGTTCCAGACGATGATGGATATCAACCTGAAGGGCGTTTTCCTTTCCTGCCAGGCTGAGGCCCAAGCCATGCTGAAGCACGGACGCGGCTCGATCGTCAACATAGCGTCCATGTCCGGTGTGATCGTCAATCGCGGGCTGATGCAGTGCCACTATAACGCCTCCAAGGCGGGCGTCATCCACATGTCGAAATCCATGGCGATGGAGTGGGTTGGACGCGGGCTGCGCGTCAACACGATCTCTCCCGGCTATACGGCGACGCCGATGAATACGCGTCCCGAAATGGTCCACCAAACAAAACTGTTTGAAGAGCAGACGCCGATGCAGCGCATGGCCAATGTCGATGAAATGGTTGGGCCGGCCATCTTCCTGCTGTCTGATGCAGCAAGCTTCGTGACCGGCGTCGATCTTCTGGTCGATGGCGGGTTCTGCTGCTGGTAACGGGCAGTCTTAAATTCAGATTACAAAATGAAAATGCGCCCGAACTGGGCGCATTTTGCATTGGTGACCTCAAGCCACCTGCTTGCGCTCTTCGGCTTCCCGGGCATTCACATACTCGACCAAGTCCTTAATCGTCACGAGCAAAAGACCGTGCCGTTCGGCAAACACCTCTAGATCGGGCAGCCGGGCCATGGTGCCATCGTCATTGGCAACTTCGCAGATGGTGCCGGAGGGTGCCTTTCCTGCGAGTCGGCAGAGATCCACGGCGGCTTCCGTGTGGCCGGCGCGGCCGAGAACGCCTTTCGGATTGGCACGCAACGGAAAGATGTGTCCAGGCCGAGCAAAATCTTCCGGCTTCGTCTCCTTGGTGACCAGCGCCTGCACGGTCTTGGCACGGTCCTGTGCGGAGATGCCGGTGGTCGTGCCAGGAATGTAATCCACCGATACGGTGAAAGCGGTCTTGTGGAACTCCGTATTGCGCGGAACCATCAAAGGAAGCTCCAACTCGTCCAGTCGCTCGCCTTCCATGGCAACACAGATGAGACCACGAGCGTGGTTCATCATGAATGCGATCTGGCCGGGAGTGATGGTCTCCGAAGCGGCGATGATATCGCCTTCGTTTTCACGATCCTCATCATCCACCACGATGACCATGTCACCGAGAGAGATAGCTGCGATCGCATCTTCAATTTTAGAAATCGTCATGTCTTGCCTTTCAAGGGTTATGCCGTTTCCGGCACTTTCGCGTTTGGTCAAACGCCAAATTTCCCTTGGGCGAACAACGTAATTAGGCCCCACTGGATGCGGGTCCTCTTTACCTTGTTCTCTTCCATCCGGACTATACCGTCGGCTCCGGCATCGCACCGGATCTGCTGACCTTCCGGAGACCGGAAGCGCTCGCGGGCTCCGGGATAAATCCCGATACCGCCGGTGGGGAATTGCGCCCCGCCCTGAGAACAAGACAATCATACGGCAAGCAGGAGCGGTATTTCAAGCTGGAAATAATGCATTGATTGGAGGCGATATCGGATAGTTAGATTGCCGCGGCTCT
Source organism: Agrobacterium sp. CNPSo 3708 (assembly GCF_028674915.1). NCBI lineage: Bacteria > Pseudomonadati > Pseudomonadota > Alphaproteobacteria > Hyphomicrobiales > Rhizobiaceae > Agrobacterium > Agrobacterium sp. CNPSo 3708. The sequence goes on along the minus strand of NZ_JAQZSF010000005.1, from coordinate 367,037 downwards.
GCGAACAGCTTGAGTTCGTTATCTTCCACTCCCGTCCCTTCAGTTCAGAAGTTTCGTCCTTGTACGGTAGCGAAGGAGATCCGGCGAGGAGCATCTCTCCCCATCCACGGCACGGCCCCTTCACAGGGTGGAACCCGTCGCAACGGCACTTCCCAATAGTCCCCAGGACTGCATGAGAGATCTCAATGCATCTTTGTCAGCAGCATCGAGGACTGGAAGACCTGGCGCACGGACCGGTCCGACATGAAAGCCCTGCATGGCAACGGCTTCCTTCACCACCGTCACGTTGGCACCATTGCGATATTTTGTTCTCAGCCGTTCGAACAACTCGATCCGCTCGACGACGGAACGGGCAGCGGCAAAATCGCCAGCTGCGAGCGCCGCTTGCACCTGTAGCGAAAACTGCGGTGCAACATTGACCAGCCCGGACGTGAAGCCCTTCGCCCCCACCGCAGCAAAGGCAGGCGCCCAGCTTTCGGCCAGTCCGCATACATAAAGCGCGCCGTTTGAGTCGGACGCGGCAATTGAGCGGGACAGTAACATCACGTCTGTCGTCGCGAACTTTATACCGACGATATTGGGATGAGCGGCAAGGCGCGTCATATCTTCGACGCTAAAGCCTTCAGCCCGGACATAGGCGACGAGCGGCAGTTCGCTTGCTTCAGCAAGTCCGCGGAAATAGTCGATCTGGGATTGGGGCGCGGCGAAAGGATCCACGGGCTGATGCGACATCACCGCCGAGGCGCCCATGGATTTTGCTTGCCGTGCCATAGCAACAGCCTCGCGCTGAGACCTCCCGATGGCAGCCGTTACCGGCGCGACGCCTTCCACACCTGCGATGGCGGCCTCATAAACCTTGAGAATTTCATCGATCGTCAAGGCGTAGAACTCGCCGGTGTTGCCCGCAGCCACGATATTGTGGATACCGGCGCGCGCAACGCGGCTGTAAATCGTGGCAGTTACCTGTGCATCGATCTCACCATCTGTGCCGTAGGCAGTGATCGGCACGCCTGATACGCCGTGCAATCGGTCGCGCATGTCGAAGCGGTTCATGTCAGAAATCTCCAAATGAAAAGGATGTGCGGCTAAAGCGCAAACCGTTGAACGGGAGCGCCGGCGACAGGCGCATCGAAGGCGATGAGAGTGCCTTGTGCCCTCGACGTCCCCTCGCCGGTTGTCAGGCTGGTAACATAAAGCGTCTTGAGATCCGGCCCGCCGAAACAGGGCATGGTGGGACCGGCGAAAGGTATCTGGTAAATTTCGACGATCTGGCCTTCAGGGGAAATCCTATTCAAGCGACCGCCCTGCACGCCGGCGCTCCAATAGTAGCCTTCGCAATCGGTCGCAGCACCATCCGGTCTACCTTCGCCAGGGACAAAATCGTGGAGACGCTCTGCAGCTCCAACTGCACCAGTGTCGGCATCGAAATCGAAGGCTTGGAGCATGGGGCCGCTACTATCAGAGTGGTACATGCGTAGGCCGTCGGGACTCCAGGCCAGACCGTTGGACGTCAACAATCCCCCATCAATCAGGCAGGTGAAGCTGCGGTCGGGTGAAACGCGATAGAGTCTCGCATTCCCGGTTTGAGGAACGGCCTCGTCTCGCGTTCCCACCCAGAAATGACCGTCCGGCCCGACTTTACCGTCATTGAGGCGACTGTCCGGCCTTCCCCCGTCAGGATCGCAGAAGAATTCAAGTTGACCTGTTGCCGGATCAAGGAGATGAACGCCAGTCTGTAGTCCGGCGAGCACCATGCCGTTTTCGCACAGACCGAGGCAACCAATCGCCGCCGGCATGTCGAAACGATCGAGACTTCCGTTCGCCCTCAGCCGATAGGCAGCCGGTGCGAGAATATCGACGAACCAGAGAGCACCGGTTCGCTCGTCCCAAACGGGCGATTCTCCGACTGAAAGCGGCGTATCGATGAGCGAGCGAATTTTCGGTTCGAAAATCCTTTGTGACGTCATGCCTTCCTCTTTCCCCCCGAGCCGCCTCACGAGACAAAGCTCCGCTCCAGCGTGTGGCCCCAGACCACACCCACTCAAATTGTTCGATGCGGGATTGTCGTCGTCCCGAAGATGTTTTGTTAACTTCCCACCCCTTGGAACATGCGGGCACGTGCCATCAGGATATGGTTCTTCATCGCGTCGTGAGCGGCCTGTTCGTTTCGTGAGAAAATCGCCTCGACAATTGCTGTGTGTTCTCCCTGCACCTCACGCACGTGATGCGGAGGCCGCTTTAGACTCAGGCTTCTCGTAACCGACTGACCGATGGAAAAGTGAGGCCTGAACAGGGTTCGGACTGTCGCATGAAACTGGTTTCCACTCGCAATCGCGATGGCCTCATGGAGCGCAAAATCTTCGTCAGCACCCAGGTCTCCTCGCTCCAGGCATTTTTCCAGCGCCAGGATCGCGTCAGAAATGCGAGTGCGGTCGACAGCTTGCCAGTTCCGGGCGGCCAATTCAGCCGCCGACGCTTCGAGGCCCGCCCGGAACTCAAAGAAACGTTGGACATCAGCTAGAGACCCAACTGGCACTTGCTGCAAAATCGAGCGGTCTGGCCTTTGTCGCACATAGGAACCCGATCCTTTGCGCGACACTATAAGGTCATCATTGCGAAGGCGCTCCAGTGCTTCTCGCACTACCGGGCGCGACGCTCCCAAAAGGGCGGCAAGATTCTGTTCGGACGGCAACCTCTCGTTGACCGGGAAACGGCCGTCCGCAATCATCGATACGATTTTCTCGTAAATGATATCGCTGAAGCGGGTATCGCCTCTCGTCGGCGTCGTCGCAACTGGACCGTCCATCAGCGCCTCTTATCCTTTCTCAACTGCTCGAACTCTCCCTACACTTCCGGATAGAGACCGAAAACACTACGGCACGCGAGTCCTTTCTCAACGAAGACCTCAAGCACCGCCTGCTCGACTGCATCCTCCCACCACCTTTTGGGTAGTAGCGATTGTACAACCAGTGCCTCCGACCTTCGGCTTTCCACGCTCAAACAGGATGAGCGCGAGGAATTAAGGTGGGAAAATTGCCTCCCCACGCCTCTTTGTTGAAGTAGGTGTCAATCCTCCGCTTTGACAGCCTGAAGCTTCCCGAAACTTTTAGGAACACATAAAAAATCTGTAATAATCTGTCAATACTTGTAATCATCTGAAATCTGATTATGGTGCCCTTATCCGATGAGGAGATCGGAGAACGGTCGGGGAGGCCGTGGCCGGCAAACCGCCTAGCGTGGCGCCGGGTATCATCTTTGGGAGGGATTTCGGAATGCGCGAGAAGCAAGGACTTTCGCTGGGCGTGACGCGCCGTACGTTTTTGGCAGGTGTGGGCGGGGCCGTGGCCCTCTCAGTTGCCGGCGGCGTTGCCAAGGCGGCAAGTAGTGGAGAAGCGCCACAGCTTGCAGCCTTGGTAAAGGATGGAAAGCTGCCTGCGCTGAAAGATCGACTACCCGAAAACCCTCTAGTCGTCACTCCGCATGAGAAAATCGGTACCTATGGTGGCACCTTGCGACGCGGTATCCGCGGCTCCTCCGACCATAATGGCATCCTGCGCATGGTGGGCAACCAGGGTTTGGTACGCTGGAACCTCGAATTCACCGAGGTACTGCCAAACCTGGCAGAAAAATGGGAGATCAACGCCGACGCGTCGGAATTCACCTTCTATCTGCGTAAGGGGACCAAGTGGTCCGACGGTTACCCCTTCACCGCCGATGACGTGGTCTTTGCAATCGAAGACGTGGTGAAGAACAAGGAGCTTTACGGATCTACTCCGGCCCAGGTCTCAATTGGTGGAAAGGCTGTGGATGTTGCCAAAGTCGACGACTACACCGTCAAATTCAAATTTGCGGCGCCGAATGCGCTCTACCTCGAAAACCTGGCAACGCCTTTGGGTCAGCATCCAACCTTATTTGCAAAGCACTACTGCAGCAAGTTCCTCCCAAAATACAACACCAGCATCGAAGCCGAAGCGAAGGCGGCAGGTGCAGCAAGTTGGACCGAGTTCTTCCGCAGCAAATGCGGTGATATCGAAGTTCCGTCCCGATGGTCGAATGTGGACAAGCCTACTCTCGATCCATGGGTCGTGAAGGAGCCCTACTCCGGCGGCGCCACGCGTGTCGTGATGACGCGTAACCCCTACTTCTGGCAAGTAGACACCGAAGGCAACCAGTTGCCCTACGTGGATGAGATCAATTTCGGCATTTCCCAGGACGTCGAATCCCTGATGTTGAACGTCATCTCCGGCAAGATCGACATTCAGGAACGCCATATCAGCACGCTGGCCAATAAGCCCACTCTGTCCGAAAACGCGAAAAAGGGCGACTACCGTTTGATGACGCTTGTGCCCTCTGCGGCGCAGCAGTGCCAGATCTATCTTAACATCACTCACAAAGATCCGGCTATGCGGACGATGTTCGCCGACAAGTCCTTCCGCCAAGCGCTTTCCTTTGGGCTCAATCGCCAGGAAATCATCGATATCGTCTATTTCGGTCAGAGCGAGGGATACCAGACAGGACCCCGCCCTACTCATCCTTGGTACCACGAGAAGCTTGCACACCAGCTTACCGAGTACGACCAAGACAAGGCCAATGCCATGCTGGACAAGGCTGGCTACGACAAGAAGAACGACAACGGCATTAGGCTTCGTCCTGACGGTCAGCCTATATTCTTCGCAATCGATGTGATCCCGACCCTCTATCCGGATCTTGTCGATACGCTTGAACTGGTAAAGGCTCAGTGGGCCCAGATCGGTGTGGACATTAAGGTGAACACCATCGAACGCGCGCTCTACTATACACGTGGAGACGACAACGCCCATGATGCGGCCGTTTGGCCCGGCCCAGGCGGTCTCGACCCGATGCTCGATCCGCGTGACTTCTTCGCCTTCCATCCCCAGGGTTCGCGCTACGCCATACCGTGGGCACAGTGGTACACATCGAACGGGCAGAAGGGCCAGGAACCACCTGAAAGCCAGAAGAAGCGTTTCAAGCTTTTCGACGAGGCCCGCTCGACCGCCGACCTGCAAAAGCGTGGCGAGAAGATGAAAGAAATCTTCGATATTGCGGCAGACGAGTTCGAGACGATCGGTGTCTGCCTGGCTGTCGGCGGTTTCGGGATCATTCGCAACAATCTGCGCAACGTTCCTGAAACGGAACCCGACAGCTGGACGTGGCCAAATCCAGGTCCCGCCCTGCCCCAGCAATTCTTCTTCACCAGCTAAGGCACGGCCAACCAAGCCTATTAAGCGCGAGACGCTGATCTGAAAGGTCGCAACCGCTTCACGCGAACGATGGACGGTGCCGCATCTTCAAAATGCGGCACCCCTTTGATCCGCCACCCGCCGTCCTTCCGATGAAGATCAATCGGTCGGAAAACGTCAGCCATGGCCTTGCTTGCGAGAGACTTATGCTAGCCTTCATCGTTAAACGCCTTTTATGGATGATCCCATCGCTCTTTGCGGTCAGCTTCCTCGCTTTCGTCCTGATACAGCTGCCGCCGGGCGACTATGTCACGACCTACGTCGCAACGCTCGCTTCCTCCAATGAGGTGGTCGATCAGAATACCGCCGCGCTGCTCCGCGAACGTTTCGGTCTCGATCAGCCGATGATCATTCAATATCTAAAGTGGGTGTGGGGAATCGTCACGCGGGGCGATTTCGGCATCTCCTTCGAATGGCAACAGCCGGTATCCGGTCTGATCTGGGAGCGCATGGCACTGACCCTCGTGCTCGCCATTGCTAGCCTTCTGGCCACTTGGGCGATTGCGCTTCCCATAGGCGTCTATTCTGCGGTCAAGAAGTACTCGATTGGGGACTATTTCTTCACCGCATTCAGCTTCTTCGGTCTCTCAATACCCTCTTTCCTACTGGCGCTCGTGCTGATGTATGTCGCGGCGGTGGAGTTCGGGCAGGATGTCGGCGGCTTGTTCTCGCACGAATATCAGGCCGCTCCTTGGAGCATCGGCAAGATGATAGACCTGATGCAGCATATCTGGCTGCCGGTTATCATTCTTGCGGTTTCCTCGACAGCAAGCCTCATCCGCGTCATGCGGGCTAACATGCTGGACGAACTGCCCAAACCCTATGTCACGACCGCACGTGCCAAGGGTCTATCGGAGTTTCGTCTGCTGACGAAGTACCCCCTTCGTATCGCGCTTAACCCGTTCATCTCTACTATCGCATGGCTTTTGCCAAACCTGATTTCCGGTTCCGTTGTCGTCGCGATCGTTTTGAACCTTCCGACAGCTGCGCCTTTGCTGCTTCAGTCGCTGATGGCGCAGGACATGTATCTCGCCGGTGCCTTTGTCCTTCTGATCTGCGCACTGACGCTTATCGGCTCCCTGATCAGCGACATTCTACTGGCCCTCGTCGACCCCCGAATCCGTCTCGAATAGGAGCGCGCCCATGACTGATATCGCTATCACCGCTGGTCGCCCCGATCGCGCCGCCGTCGCCTCGCAATGGCAGCTGATCTGGTGGGCCTTCAAGCGCCACAAGCTCGCCATGGCTTCACTCTTCATAACCCTCGCGATGTACACGGTGGCCCTCGTGCCGGGCTTCTTCGCGGTCAACGATCCTGTCCTGCAAAACGCTCGTGCAACGTTCCATCCGCCTCAGCGCATTCATCTTTTTGATACGTCGAACGGCTTTGAGATCGGACCCTATTACTACCCGATGAAGCTGACCCGTGATCCCAACACTCTTGCAGCCATTTTCACGGAAGACACCACAAAGAAGGTGCCATTGCAATTTTTCGGTGGCGGTTATGAATACAACGTGCTGGGACTGTTCTCCTCCAACATTCATCTGCTAGCCTCCACCGACAAGAGCCGGCCGCTTTTCATCTTTGGCGCTGATCGTCTTGGACGCGATGTGTTTAGCCGAGTTGTCCAAGGCGCGCAGGTTTCGTTGTCGATCGGACTTGTCGGTGTCGCTCTGTCGCTTTTGCTCGGCGTCGTCCTCGGCGGCATTTCGGGCTATTACGGTGGACGCATCGACTTCGTCATGCAGCGCGTCATCGACTTCGTGCTGTCGCTGCCGACGATCCCGATCTGGCTGGCGCTTGCTGCGGCCCTTCCGCAGAACTGGCCGGCGACGATGCAGTACATGATGATCACCGTCATCCTGTCGCTTACCGGTTGGGCACAGCTTGCTCGCGTGGTGCGCGGTCGCTTCCTCTCCCTTAGAACGGAAGAATTCGTTGCTGCCGCGCGTTTGGATGGCGTGCCAGAACGGCGCATAATTTTTCGCCATATGCTCCCAAGTTTCTCAAGCCATATCATCGCATCGGTGACACTTGCCGTACCGGCGATGATCCTTGCGGAAACCTCGCTGTCCTTCCTTGGCCTCGGCCTGCAGCCGCCGACGATATCCTGGGGCGTCCTGCTGCGTGAAGCGCAGAACATCCGCTCTATCGCGACAGCCCCATGGCTCTTCCTTCCTGGTGTGGCTGTCGTCATCGCGGTGATGGCGCTCAACCTTCTGGGTGACGGCCTACGCGACGCCGCCGACCCGTACAACAAGTGAGATCACCGATGACAGACATCCCGAACATCGCGCCGCGCAAACCGCTCCTCGACGTCAGGAATCTCGTCACAGAGTTTCCTCTCCGAACCGGCGTCTTCAAAGCCGTCAATGATATTTCCTTTTCGATTGAACCGGGCAAGACGCTCTGCGTCGTGGGAGAGAGCGGCTCCGGCAAGTCGGTGACGGCGCGCTCCATCCTCCAGATCGTAGATGCTCCCGGTCATATCGCATCAGGATCTGTTCTTCTTAGCCGCGCCGATGGTTCAGTTGTCGATCTTGCCAAGCTTGATCCGCGTGGCAAAGCGATCCGCTCCGTGCGCGGAGCGGATATAGCTATGATCTTTCAAGAGCCGATGTCTTCACTTTCGCCGGTTCACACGGTCGGCGACCAGATCATGGAAGCGCTACGGCTGCACCTGAAGATGAGTAAGGCGGAAGCGCGCGCCGAAGCAATCTCACTGCTGCGGCAAGTTGAAATTCCAAACCCCGAGACGGCCATCGACAAATACGCTTTCCAGTATTCAGGCGGTATGCGCCAGCGAGCTATGATTGCGATGGCACTCGCCTGCAAACCGCGCCTCCTGATCGCCGACGAGCCAACGACTGCTCTCGACGTGACGACCCAAGCCGAAATCCTCGATCTCATCGCTCGGCTACAAAAGGCGAACGGTATGGCGGTGCTGTTCATTACCCATGACATGGGCGTAGTGGCGCAGATCGCCGATGATGTCCTCGTAATGCATCACGGTGTCGTCAAGGAATACGGTCCGGTAGAGCAGATCTTCCACGAGGCGCGCGATCCCTATACCAAAATGCTGATCGGTTCGGTGCTAAAGCTCGAGCAGAAGGCGGAAATACGGCTGAAGCGCCCGCCCCTCGATACGACCGCGCCACCGCTTCTCGAAATACGCGATCTGACGATGCACTTCGGCGCGATGAAGGCCCTGGACGGTGTGTCGATCAAACTGCTGCCTGGCGAGACGCTTGGCATTGTTGGAGAAAGTGGCTCTGGCAAGACGACGATGGGGCGCTCCATCATGAGGCTCTACGACCCGACGTCCGGCGAGATGCTCTATCGGAAGGCAGACGGTCGCATTATCGATCTCGCAAAGATCGAAGGCGAAGAGCTGCAGGCCGCGCGCCGGGAGCTGCGCATGGTGTTCCAGGATCCTTTCGGGTCTCTCAACCCCCGCATGACAGTTGCTCAGATCATCGGCGAACCGCTCCTCGTCAACGGGATAGCTAAAGACCGCGAGCTGGACGAACGGGTCTGTACGCTGATGGAGCAGGTCGGGCTCGATCCAAACGGTCGCGAGCGCTACCCGCACGCCTTTTCCGGCGGGCAACGCCAGCGCATTGGCATCGCCCGTGCCATCACGCTCAAACCGCGCATCATCGTCGCCGATGAAGCCACTTCTGCGCTCGACGTGTCGGTGCGTTTCCAAGTCCTCGATCTTTTGATGCGTATCCAGGACGAGCTCGGTCTCGCTTACATCTTCATCAGTCATGATATCGGCGTCATTCGCTACATGTGCGACCGGGTCGGCGTCATGTATCGTGGCAGGCTCGTGGAAGTCGGCGACGCTGAGAAGATCTGCAGCGCGCCCGATCACCAATACACGCAGGCACTGCTTTCGGCCATCCCACGTCCCGATCCGAGAGACCGCGATCGTTCACGGCGGTTCCGGTACACAGAGCCTGCGGTGCACATCGTCCCTCCCCTCGCCGCAACCAAGAATGGGAGCGTGCAACGATGAAAATTGAGGCCAATCGTACCGCTGCCGTGCACGCCCTGCAAATCGCCTGCTCAAAATTGATATCGGGCGGGTGGCCGGCCGTATTAACAACTGCAATGAGGGCAGGTGCAATTGGCTCCTCATCAAGTGAAGACCTCCCTCCCATCCCCACACAGAAAAGCGCCAAATCCTGCAATACCGGAACCTGCGGCAAGGCTCGACATGCAGACGCGCATTGCATGGATTGAATATTTCAAAGCTTAAGGACGAGACGAAAATGAAAATTGATCGGATGCGGGTGTACGTCACCCGCGACAAGGATAGGCCCCGTGTCATTGTTGCACTCGATACAGATGATGGCCTGACTGGCTGGGGCGAGTGCTACAACCACGGACCTGATCTCGCCTTGCCACCCATCCTCGATTATCTCTACGGCTTCATTGCCGGTCAGGACCCGACGCGGGTAGAGTATCTCTATAATCTCATGCTGCAGCAAAACCGGTTCCCGCCCGGCGCGCTTGGTCTGTCTGCCATTTCGGGCCTCGATCACTGCCTTTGGGATCTCGCGGCCAAGGCCGCGGGTGTGCCAGTCTACAAGCTACTCGGTGGCGAAGTCCGTGACCGGATCAAGGTCTATGCCGGCGTTTATACGGCACCGGATGTCCCGGCAGCCAAGGAAGAACTCGACAGGCTGAACGCCGAGTGGGGGTTTACCGCATTCAAGCTTAGCCCATGGCGGATTGACATGCACAGGCACCGCTGGGGCGAGGTCGTGCGTAGTTCCGCCGAGTATTTCCGCTCGCTGCGCGAAAACGTCAGTTCCGACTACGAAATCGCCTTCGACGCGCATGCGAAGATTTTCGAGCCCGCAGCAGCACGTCAGCTAGGAAACGCGTTGGCACCATACGATCCTCTTTTCTACGAGGAGCCGCTACGTCCCGAAAACATCGAGATGTATGGCGATCTGAAACAGGGGCTGAACTGCACTCTGGCCACTGGCGAAAGCCTTTACAATCGCAACGAGTTCCTTCGCCTTTTGCAGGTCAAGGGCGCCGATCTGATCCAGCCGGATATTTGCGTGGTGGGAGGTATTTCGGAGATGCGCCGTATTGCCACTTTGGCGGAGGCCCATTTCGTCGGTATTGCCCCTCACAACCCGATGGGACCGCTCGCAACCGCCGTCAACGTGCATTTCTCAGCTGCCCAGCAGAACTTCAAGATCCTCGAATATCGTCTTCCGAAGGGACAAGGATACATCTACGGCGGGACCGAGGTTCACAAGCAGGAGGAGACGACACGCTATGTCATCGATCCGTACCTGCCAAAGGACGGATATCTCGAACTCCGCCCCGACCGGCCGGGCTGGGGCGTCGAAATGGATGAACAGGCTATGCAAGAAGACGGCTACATCCACTGGCAGCGGCGCGTTCCCAAGCGTCCGGATGGATCCTATGCCTTTGCCTGATATGGTCGAAATCGCCAGTGGGCCTCTGTTGGCCCGCTTTGCTCCTGGATGGGGCGGTCGTTTGACGCATCTTGTCCATGCTGAACTCGGCGATATTCTTGTTCCAACGCATGAGACGGAGTTCGATCCATGGACCTGGCCGAAGGCTGGAGCTTATCCTCTGTTTCCCTATCACAACAGAGTGGCTGGCGCAGCCTTCTCTCATCTTGGAAGAGATTACACCGTCGTCCCTCACCCGGCGCTCGCAGGCGATGCCATGCATGGCCCCGCCCATCGGCGCGGATGGCGTATCGAGGAGCAAGCGAGCGATCGTGTGACGCTCAGGCTTGATTACCGGACCGATGATGAATGGCCGTTTTCTTTCACCGCGTGGCAGACGTTTACTCTAGACGATCAAGGATTATCCATAAAGCTGAAGCTTCTGAACCGCGCAGATCATCCTGCTCCGGCGGTTATCGGATGGCATCCTTATATCCAGGCTAGTCTTGACAATAAGGCATATACCGACGCGACTGCCGCCTACGTGCTCGATCGATTGAACATGCCGATCAGCTCTGTTCCGGTTCACCATGACTATGCGACGATCCCGGCCTCGTCCGGCTATACGCTGCACTTTTGCAACTGGAAGAGGGCGGAGTTGCTGCGTGACGAAGCCAAATTAGTGATCTCTGCCGACCCGATTTTCGGTCACATCGCCGTCCATCGAACTGAGCGCTACCTCTGCCTTGAGCCGGTTTCTGCAGCCGCTGGCGTACTAAGATTGCCAGAGAGCGAAAGACAAGCATCAGGCTTCGCCGTGCTCGGACAAGGCGAGCATCTGTCCGGCCGCATCAGAATGTCCATCACCTCTATCAAACACGGAGAGCCCTCATGAAACGTCTTCTGATCACAGGCGGGGCTGGTGCAATCGGCCGAGTTATGCGCAAACGCCTGTCCGGTCTTGCAGACGCGATTCGCCTGGCCGATATCGTTACCTTGACGCCTGAGCACGACCGCGAAGAATGCATTCAGTGCGACCTAGCGGATGCAGCAGCCGTAAACGCCATGGTCGCAGATTGCGACGGCATTCTCCATCTGGGCGGAATTTCCGTGGAACGGCCCTTCGATGAGATACTCCACGCCAACATTATTGGGGTGTATAATCTCTACGAGGCCGCCCGGGCACATGGACATCCGCGCATTCTCTTTGCCTCTTCGAACCACACGGTCGGCTTTTATCCGCAAACGCAGAGGCTGGGAGCGGATGAGCCGCTTAGGCCAGACGGGCTCTATGGCGTGTCAAAAGGTTATGGCGAGTTGCTGGCTCGCATGTATTTCGACAAGTTCGGTCAGGAAACAGCATCGGTTCGTATCGGCTCTTGCACGAAAGAACCGGTCGATTATCGGATGCTATCCAGTTGGCTATCCTACGAGGATTTCGCCACCCTTACCGAACACGTCTTCACTGTCCCAGTGCTCGGCTGCCCCGTCATCTGGGGTGTTTCATCAAATCCTGCTAGCTGGTGGGACAATTCAAACGCCGCCTGGTTGGGCTGGCAGCCACGAGATTCTGCCGAAAACTGGCGCGAAACGATCGAGGCTGAAGGAATTCCATCGGCAGATGATCCACTGGTCACCAGACAAGGTGGTCGCTTCACCGAACTCCCGATCATTACCAATAAGCCGCCAGTCTGAGAAAGAAGAATGACAATCCGAGGCCGGCACCCACTAAGCTCTCAAAAATAGGTCCTTAGCGGCTTGCAGCCAGCCACCCAATTGAGGAGGAACGGTATGTATGTAGGAACACAGCTCGCCGCGCGCGACGATGATGACTACCGCATGTGGGCACAGCTAGGCGTCAAGCACATTTGCGCGGACCCTGATGGTCCGCTGGGCGCATGGAATAGGGACGATCTGAAGCGGCTGCGCGATAAGGTCGAAAGCTTTGGCCTTGAACTGGACATGATCCAGCTTCCGCTCCCATCCAGCCCGATCGAGACAGCCACCTATCCGGACATCCTGCTTGCGGGGCCCAATCGCGATCGGCAAATCGATGCGATTTGCACCCTGATTGAAGACCTCGCAGCCGTCGGCGTCCCCGCCGCCAAGTACAATCTCAACCTTATCGGTATTCCTCGCACGCCAGACGAGGCCGGTCGAGGGGGATCGATGAACGCGTCGTTTCGCTGGGACAAGATTGATCAGAACACAGCGCCCGGTCTGGCGGGAGCCTTATCAGAGGACGAGAACTGGGAGCGCATCGATTATTTTCTCGAGCGCGTAGTTCCCGTTGCCGAAGCCAACAGGATCCGCCTTGCCTGCCATCCGCACGATCCCTATACCCCGCCAGGCTACAAAGGAGTCACGCGCGTCCTTGGTACTGTTGATGGACTGAAAAAGTTCGTGACCATGCGCGAAAGTCCGTATCACGGCCTGAATTTCTGCCAAGGCACAGTGGGTGAGATGCTGGATAATCCACGCGAAGAAATCGAAGACGTCATACGCTGGTTCGGCGAGCGCGAGAAAATCTTCAATCTGCATTTCCGCAACATCCGCGGTCGCAAGCTTTCTTTCATGGAGACTTTCCCAGACGAGGGCGACATGGACATGGCACGCTCGCTACGCGTCTACAAGGAGGTCGGCTATCAGTACATGATTATGCCGGACCATGTCCCCACGATCAGCGGTCGCGACCCCCAGGGCGTCGCCTTCGCCTTTTGCTACGGCTACACCACAGCCCTGCTTCAGGCACTAGAGACCTACTGACCCCAACATCTACAATCAGGATAATATTATGGACCCGAACGAACTCAAGACGGCTCTGGGCAGCGGACTGCTCTCTTTTCCCGTGACAACATTCGATACCGATTTCTCCTTCGACGAGGACGCCTATCGAGAGCACATCGCCTGGCTTGACGGCTTCGGCGCAGCAGTATTGTTTGCTCCTGGTGGTACCGGCGAGCTGTTCTCCCTAACGCCGTTGGAGGCGGCCTATGTCACAAAGGTCGCCAAGGCCACGTCCGTGAATACCCCGATCGTCGGTGGTGCGGCCTACGGAACTGCCATGGCCGTGGAGATGGCAAAGGCTGCGGAGGCAGCTGGTGCTGACGGCGTCCTGCTTTTGCCCCCTTACCTAATGCTCTGCGAACAGGACGGTCTCGTCGCTCACGTTAAGGCCGTCTGCGACGCAGTTGGCGTTGGGGTCGTCGTCTACAATCGAGACAACATCGTGCTATCAGCGGAAAGCATCGCGCGACTTTGTGATATCTGCCCAAATCTGATCGGTTTCAAAGATGGCTATGGCGAAGTCGACCGGGTAATCGAGATCACGACGATGCTCGGCGATCGGCTGACTTACATCGGCGGAATGCCAACGCACGAACTTTACGCTACGGCATATTTCGCAGCCGGCGTAACAACCTACTCCTCTGCCGTCTTCAACTTCGTGCCGGAGCTCGCTCAGCGTTTCTACAGCGCGCTACGTGCCGGCGAAACCGACATCACCAATCAGATATTGAAGGATTTCTTCTTTCCGCTGACCAAACTGCGCAACCGAAAGAAAGGCTACGCCGTATCGATTATTAAAGCAGGTCTACAGGCACGTGGACGCAAGTGCGGACCGGTGAGGCCCCCACTGACCGACCTGACAGCAGAAGAATTCGCGCTCCTCAAACAGATCGTCAAGGCAGCGGCTTGATTGTTCTGCTGCTGAGAAGCACACAGTCAAGTTTGCAATGAAGAGAATGGATCCCGTCTGCGACTGCGACTTCGATTTCGATTTCGATTTCGAGGTTGCCGTAGCGGCCCACTAGATCGAAACGGCCCATTGCGTTGTGAAGTGCTACCCGATTTTGGGCCAGCCGGAGCTGGATTTTTTCGGGGTTTGACGCCGTCATGCCCTCCCTGGCCCCCGCGCGTGCTCCGTGGCGCGAGGCAGGTGGCTAGTCTCCTCGGCGTTACTATCTGCGGCTATTCGTCGGACGCGAAAATCCCGTTATGTTCGCCAGTAACTGGAGCGCTATTGTCCTTCGTCGGTCCCGATAGTAAAAAATCAGCATTAAAACGCAGGAGAATTACAGATTTGGTGGCGATCAGGCGCCGGCGATAATGTCGAAACGCTTCAGTATAGCGGCGATTTCTGCATCTTGTTCTGCATTGGGAAGAAGCGCAGGCTGACGGCTGGCCCCTACGGACGCATCTTGGACGTAAAGCGCTCGCTTGACCATGGCAGGCGCAAATCCAAGCGCATAAAGGTCTGTGCGAAAGGCGGTGAACAGAGCCTGCTGGCGCTCCGCCTTGGCAATATCGCCAGTGTTGAAGCCGTTCAAAATGCCCGCCAGCACCTGGGGAATGGCGTTGCCCAAGCCAGAGATGCAGCCCGCTGCACCATTTTGTAGCGACCAGAGCACCAGATGATCGGGACCGGAGTAGACTTCGAAACCGGGTACGTCGCGGGCGACCGCGAGGTAGGCTTCCAGCGTCTCCTTTGCTCCGCCACTGTCCTTGATCCCCGCAATATTGCCATGTGCCGAAAGCGTCCGTGCAGTCTCAGGCTCGATGTGGTTCTGCGTGCGGGCCGGAATGTCGTAGAGGTAGATCGGCGTCTTCACCGCATCGGCAACTGTGGAAAAATGCCGGATTAGTCCGTCCTGCGTGCAAGCAATGAAAAAGGGGGTGATGACAGCAATTGCATTGACACCAATGCGGTCGAATTCGCGTGCAAGCTTCAGCGTCTCAAATGTCGCCGGCATACCTGCATTGACGATTACGTCAACCTGACCATTGACTTCATCGACCACGGCCTCGGCAAGCTTGACCTTTTCGTCGAAGGTCAGCGCGGAGAAATCGCCATTGGTGCCGGCACACATGATGTTGTTGCCAGCCTCGACCTGTCGGCGCACCTGCGCGCGCGTGGCCTCGAAATTGATGGTCTCGTCCTCGTTGAAACATGTGACGAGAGCGACGAAGGCCTTTTTCGACATGATGAGATACTCCTCAGAATTATGAATCAGGATGCACGAGCAAGGCGCGCAGCGCGTTGGGCCGTCTGGACATCCGGGTCTGGATCGAGGCCCGCGGCAAGCAGCGCCTGCGTGTAGGGCTGCCGCGGCGTCTCGAAAATCTGCCGCACTGTACCGATTTCGACCACCTCACCCTTTTGCATGACCATGACGTGATCGGCGAAATCGCGCACCACTGGCAAATCGTGGGCGATGAAAATGAAGGCAATCCCTATCTGCTTGCGCAGCTTGTCCAAGAGCGCAATGACCTGCGCCTGCACCGATACGTCGAGTGCTGAGACCGCTTCGTCGCAGATAATCAATTGCGGCTCGAGCGCGAGCGCCCGTGCGATAGCGATGCGTTGGCGCTGGCCGCCGGAAAACTGATGCGGATAGCGTCCCATATGTTCGGGCTCAAGGCCCACTTGAGTCAGAAGTTCCGCCACCCTCTCGCGCCATTTCGCTTTTGGCAGGATGTCAGGGTGAATGACCCAGGCCTCCGAGATCAGTTGATAAACCGTCATTCGCGGGTTCAGCGATTGCGTCGGATCCTGAAACACCATCTGTAGATCGCGACGCAGCTTATAGAGTTCAGCAGCTGAGAGAGTGAAGAGGTCCCTGCCCTTCCAGAAAGCTTGACCAGAATCGGGCTCGTCCAGCCTAAGCAGGATGCGCGCAAGTGTAGATTTTCCCGATCCGCTCTCGCCGACGACAGCCATGGTTTCGCCAGCCATAAGATCGAAGGAAACTCCCTTCAGCGCTTCGAAGGCTCCATAGGTCTTGCGGACATTGCGCACCTTCAGTACAGGCTCGCCACCTGAAAGCGGCGCGTGCATTTCGCCCTTGCCAGGTGCCGCGGAAATCAGCTTCTTCGTGTATGCGTGCTGCGGGTTCTTATAGACATCGCGCACCGTCCCGGATTCCACCAGCACGCCTTTTTCCATCACCACCACGCGGTCCGCAATTTCGGCGACCACGCCCAGATCGTGGGTGATGATCAGCACCGCCATGCCGGTTTCCCGTTGAAGCTCCTTGAGAAGAGCCAAAACCTCGGCCTGAACCGTGACATCGAGCGCCGTCGTCGGCTCGTCGGCAATCAGAAGATCCGGGCGCAATGCGAGCGCCATGGCAATCATCACGCGCTGGCGCTGGCCACCGGAAAATTCGTGGGGATATTTGTCGAGTGACGTTTCCGGGCTCGGAATGCCGACACGGCCAAGCAATCGGAGCGCCTCGGCCTTCGCCTTGGCATCATCAGTGCCATGGGTCGTCAGTGCTTCGCGGATTTGCCAGCCGACCGTATAAACGGGGTTCAAGTGGCTCAGCGGATCCTGAAAGATCATCGCAATGCGGCGACCATTGATTTCTCGCCGTTGGGCTGGCGGCATAGTGAGAAGATCAACGCCATCCAGCAATACCTGGCCAGATGTGATGCGGCCAGGTGGCATGTCGATGAGGTTCATGATCGCCGACGAAGAGACGGACTTGCCAGAACCGCTCTCGCCAAGGATCGCAAGTGTTTCACGGCGGTCGAGATGGTAGGAGATGTCGCGCACCGCCTTGACCACGCCGTTTACGGTGTGGAACTCGACCGAGAGGTTGCGAACTTCGAGCAGGTGATCAGCCATTCGTGCGGCCCTTCATTTCAAGACGCCAGCGCTGCACAGGGTCAAGCGCGATGCGCAGCCAGTTGGACAGGAGGTTCAGCGACATGGTCGTCAGAATGATCGCCAGTCCCGGCCAGAAGGACAGCCACCACGCATTGGTCAGATACTGCCGTCCTTGGCTGATCATCAGACCCCAGGTAATTTCAGGAGGCTGAATGCCGATGCCGAGGAAGGAGAGTGCGCTTTCGGCCAACATCACATAGGCGAAATCAAGCGTGGCGAGCGTCGTCAGCGTTGGCAGCACGACGGGCAGGATGTGGCGAAACAGAATGCGCTTGTTGGAAGCGCCCATCACCCGTGCCGCCTGAACGAACATGCGTTCGCGAATTTCCAGAACCTCAGCGCGGGTGGTGCGGAGATAGACAGGGATGCGAGTTATCGCCAGAACGAGCATTAGATTGAGGATCGACGATCCCAAGATGTAGAGGACGATAACGGCGATCAAAAGCGACGGGAAGGACATGATCACATCTGCAAGCCGCATGATGACCTGATTGACGCGTGCAGACGAAAAACCTGCAATCAGGCCGAGGGCAGTGCCGATGATCGATGAGATCAAGACCGCACCCGCCGCCACCATCAAGGTGTTCTGGGTGGCAACGAGGATGCGGGCGAGAAGCGGACGGCCGAGCGCGTCGGCGCCCATCCACCAGACCCACGCCTTTTCGAAGTCGAAGGGTGCGGCGTTTCGGCCGCGCAAGTTCTGCTTCGTCGCAACATCGCCAAGCCAGCTCGGGCCGATCACTGCCAGAATGATGATGAATACGAGAAAGATCGCAGCGGCGAGAGCGAACTTGTCCGCCAGGAGCATACGGAACATGCGCTGATTGAAGGGCGGCTCGTGCGCGATATCCGTGGCAGTCGTGACATCAGTCATTGTCTTCCCTCCCTAATGCCGGATCCGTGGATCGAGAAACGCGTAAGCGAGATCGATCAGGAGGTTCATGATGAAGATCGCGACAGCCGTGACCAGAATGGCGGCGAGAACGACGTTGAAGTCGCGTTGCAGGATGGAATCGATCATCAGCTTTCCGACTCCGGGAAAACCAAAGATGGTTTCGATGATGACCGCGCCGTTGAGCAAGCTTGCAGCCTGATCGCCCAGCACGGTGATAACCGGCAACATCGCATTGCGCAGCGCATGGATGAAGATGATCGGACCGGATTTGACGCCCTTGGCGCGCGCCGTCTTTACGTAGGCAGACGACAGCGCGGTGATCATGGACCCGCGCACAACCTGAACGATGATGCCGAAGGGGCGCACAAAAAGCACGCCGATCGGCAGGATCCAATGCCAGATTGAGCCCGTACCCGATGTCGGTAGCCAGGTGAGATTGACGGCGAAGACCACGATCGCAACGATTGCCAGCCAGAAATCCGGCACAGACGCGCCGATCAGCGAGACGATGGACGAAAAGCGGTCGAAAAACCCACCGACACGGAAGGCGGCGAAAGAGCCAACGACAATCGCCGCGACGGTGACGAGCGTCATGGTGCTGACCGCAAGCCACAAGGTCCAGACGAAAGCTTCCAGCACCACATCGAGTGCAGGCCGGGCTTTGCGCAACGATTCTCCAAGGTCGCCGGTCAGCACGTCACCGACATAGCGACCGAATTGGACAAGCAAAGGATCGTTGAGGCCATGCAATTCGCGAAACTGGTTCTTCAACTCGGCAGAAGCTTCGACCGGAAGGAAAAGCGCTGCGGGATCGCCCGTCAGGCGGGAGAGAAAGAAGACCATAACGATCAGCCCGACCAATGAGATCAGACTGGCCACGGCCCGTTTTCGAATGAAACTCAGCATGGCGTCCTCGGAGAAACCTGTGCGGCGACGTCATTTCGCCGCGCATTGTGCAAACGAGACGGCGGCTTCGGCCGCCATCTCTGACTGATGAGGTCTTACTTGATCTTGATCTCGGAAAGCTGCAGCATCGAGTTCGTTGCAATCGTCGGCTTGAAGTCGAGACGTTCGGACACCCGGGCAAATCCTACCATGTGGAAGAGCAACACGTCGGCCACCACATCATCATGCAGGTAGGCGATCAGTTCCGACCACAACTTGGCGCGCTCATCGCCGACAGCCGCCGAAGCACGCTTGATCAGATCGTCGACCTTCGGATCGGAGAAGCCGGACTGCGTGCCTTCAGAGGCATATTTGAAGAACATCGAGAAGGAGGGGTCGCCCTTGGAATTGTCGTGCATGGCAGCGACGATCTGCGGACCGCGATCCTTGGCAAATGGCTTCGAATAATAGCGTTCGTGCTCTGCAACCTCCACGAACTTCAGATCGACCTTGAACCCGACATCCTGCAACTGTTGCTGAATGGCTTCCATGATTTCGGTAACGTTCGGGAAGTTTGCCGAGCGCGCGATAATGGTGATCGGCGTATCGACCTTCACGCCATCTGCCTTGGCCTGTTCAAGCAGCTTCTTGGCACCGTCGGGATCGAACGGAAAGACCTTCACATCCTTGTTCCAGCCGAGTGTCGTTGGCGGCACGATCGCCGTCGCCAGCACGGCGCTTTCCGGCACCAACGTGCCGAGAAAAGCCTGGCGGTCGATTGCAAGGTTCAGCGCGCGGCGTACACGAACGTCGTTGAGCGGGGCGATATTGTGGTCGAGACGCAGATAGACCGTTTCACTGTCGAGATAGGAGAAGTCAGTCTTCGGGTTCGTCGCGTCGAGCTGCGAGATAGACGGTGAAAGGTCAGCTTCGCCGGCCTGAACCATCGCGGCACGAACGGCGGGGTCTGCGCGGAACAGATAGGTCGCTTGCGTCACTTCAGGCTTGGTGCCCCAATAGTCGTCGCGGCCGCTCAGAACGATCTGCTGGCCTGGCGTCCAGTTGGTGAGCTTGTAGGGGCCGGTACCAACCGGCTCGCGGATGAATTCGAGTGGCGTCTCTTCCGGAACAATCGTTACCAACGTCATCAAAAGCGGGAGGATCGGCTGGACCGGATCGGCCTTGAAATCGATGGTGTAATCATCGACGATCGACGGCGTGACCTTCATGCCACCGAAATAACGGCGGGACTCACAAGCGTTCTTATCGCTCATGATACGGTCAAAGCTGTGCTTGACATCCTTGGCATCGAAGCCTGAACCATCGGAGAACTTTACACCCTGGCGAAGATGGAAGCGCCAGCTGCCATCCGCGTTCTGCTCCCACTTTTCCGCCAGGCGCGGCATGACGCCCTTGTTGGAACGCACATCCAGTTCAGTCAGCGTTTCGCTGACATTTTCCATGATGATGCGACCGATATTCGATCGGGTGGCCATGCATGGTTCAAGCAGGTCCGCCTCTTCGGCCAGCACCACCTTGATTGGACCGGAGCCCGCATAGGCTGGCGTAAATGCACTCGTCATGATCGTGCCAAGTGCCAGAGCACAGGAAATGGCAGTCCTTTTCATCTTTGTTCTCCTCCCCGATGAAGTCCATGCATGACAGGCCGGAGCCTGAACGAGCGAGCGGCAACCGTCGCACGGATGTTTGAATGGCCAGGATGTGGAGGCCAACCTTCTTCGACGACCTCACTCCAGCATGGCGCAGAGCATCCACGTTGACGTACATCTTGTCAAATGAAATCATCATGTAAAAATATAAAGGGAAAAGCGAACTATATTTATTATTTAATTTCAGATATTTATTGGATTACATCAGCGAAACATTTATCTTTTTCGACATAAATAAACTTGACAACTTTGGAAATTTGATCGATCTCGGACAGGGAGAGGAGCCTATTATGACCCCAGACGAGATAGCACGGCGAATGACTGGTGCGCTGACGCAAATAAGTGACGGACGCAGCGAAGCCTTTCTTCCATCGCCCATGATCCAGAACCACGCTGCTTTCCTGCATCGCCAGGCAGACGGCTCGTTGATCTGCGCCTGGTTCGGCGGCTCTCTTGAAGGCAAGTCCGACATCTCGATCTACGCATCCGTCCTGAGGAAGAACGCCTCCACCTGGGGTTCAGCGCAGAGATTGAGTTTTGACCCCGATCACTCAGAACAGAACCCTGTCCTGTTTCAGGCGCCTGACGGACGGCTTATTCTTTTCCACACCTCACAGCCCTCTGGCAATCAGGACGAATGCCGTATTCGCATGGCCGAGCTTGTGGTTGACCCTGCTGATCCAACACGGCTTTTCTCTTCGGAAGGCCAATATCTTGACCTTCCCCGTGGATGCTTTGTGCGCGCACCACTTATGATCAGACGCGATGGCGCGTGGCTGCTTCCGATCTTTCGTTGCGTTCAGCGTCCCGGCCAAAAATGGAATGGCAGTCATGATACCGCTGCCGTCGGGGTCAGCCACGACAACGGCCAGACATGGCGCCTGGAAGAGCTGTCGCAATCGACCGGCTGCGTTCACATGTCGCCGGTGTCGATCGGCAACGGCGCGTCTGCCGCCTTCTTCCGCCGACGCCAGGCTGATTTCGTTTTCCGTACTGAAAGCACTGATGAAGGCCGTAGCTGGACTGTGCCGGCGCCCACCGACCTCCCCAACAACAACTCCTCGATCGCAGCAATTACGTTTTCGGATGGACGGATCGCGTTAATCTGTAACCCCGTCAATCACGAGGCGTCGAGCGATCGCCGGGCTTCGCTCTACGACGAACTCGGGGAAGACGACGGGCGACCGGACGCGGACCCGACAGGCGGCATCGTTCCGGTCTGGGGCGTTCCTCGCGCGCCGGTCAGCGTGTGCCTCTCGACCGATGGTGGCAAGACCTTTCCCCAGCGCATCCTGATAGAGGACGGCTCCGGCACCTGCCTGTCGAACGACTCCATTGATGGACGCAACTTGGAAATGTCCTATCCGTGGCTCCTGTCGGATCCGGATGGAAGCCTGCACATCGCCTACACCTATCATCGACGCGCGATCAAATATGTCCACCTGCCCGCAGGCTGGGACCGCACCGGCACAGGAGACTGACATGAGCGACATTATTGGCATCACCATGGGCGACCCCTGCGGAGTGGGTCCTGAGATTTCGGTTCGAGCCTTGGCAGAGATGTCGGCGCAAGATCGCGCAGCCACACGTATTTACGGCAATCTCGCCACACTTGAAGCCGCACGCAAGGCACTGGGCCTTTCCATCGACTTGACCCCGCATGTGATCGATATCGATGTAGAGGGCGCGCCTCTTCCCTGGGGTAAACTCAGTCCAGCGGCAGGCGACGCCGCTTTCCGCTTCATCGAAAAGGCCGTCCGCGACGCGGAAGCCGGTTCGATTGGCTGCATCGTCACGGCTCCGATCAACAAGGAGGCGCTCAACGCTGCAGGTCATCACTACGATGGCCACACAGGCATGTTGCGCAGCCTGACTGGCTCCAGTGCGGCCTATATGTTGCTCGCTTCCGAGCGCCTGAAAGTAATCCATGTTTCCACCCATGTTTCGCTGCAGGAGGCGATCCGCCGCTCGACGACGGAACGCGTGCTTGCCACCATTCGGGCCGGCGACAAACACCTCAAGCGCATCGGTTATGAAAGCCCCCGCATTGCGGTGGCCGGGATCAACCCGCATTGTGGAGAGAACGGCCTCTTCGGGACCGAAGACGACGACCAGATCGCGCCAGCAGTTGCTGCGGCTAAGACCGAAGGCATCAATGTCGAAGGACCGATTTCCGCAGATACCGTCTTTCATCGCGCCTATTCCGGCGCCTTCGATCTGGTAGTCGCCCAATATCATGACCAGGGTCACATCCCGATCAAGCTTGTGGCCTTCGACACGGCGGTCAACGTTTCCGTTGAACTGCCAATCGATCGCACATCGGTTGACCACGGCACCGCCTTCGACATTGCCGGCAAGGGTATCGCCAATCATGGCAACATGAACTCCGCCATCGCCTATGCCCGCAAGCTGGTTGCTGGCCGAGCCCATCAAGGATAACGCCGATGACAGCTTTCATCACTCTTCACCAGCCACGTCGCCTGCTGGTTGGCGCGGGTACGATTGGGCAAGTCGGCGGGCTCGTCGGCGATGCTCAAGCAACACTCGTGATTGCGACGGCCATCACCGCCGGCTTTATCGATCGTCTACAATTGCGTGGGAAAGTCGAAATCTTCGACGCGATCCCGGGCGAACCCGAGGTGGCAACGCTTGAGGCTGCGATTGCGATTGCGCGCAAAGTCAAGCCGAATGTGGTCATCGGGCTCGGAGGCGGATCCGTCCTTGACGTGGCAAAGCTGGTTGCAGCGTTGTGGGACAGCGAGCAGACGCTTACAGATGTGGCGGGTCCAAACCGCGTCGCCGCCCGAAACACACAGCTCGTCCAAATCGCCACCACGGCGGGCACAGGATCGGAAGCAGGAATTCGTTCGCTGATCACCGATCCGGTCAAAGGCGCAAAGATCGCGGTCGAAAGCCCGCATATGATTGCCGACATCGCGGTTCTGGATCCTGAACTCACCTTCAGCGTGCCGCCAGCCGTGACGGCAGCAACGGGCGTGGACGCCATGGCGCATTGCGTGGAAGCTTTTACCAACAAGCGCGCTCACCCAATGATAGACGGCTTTGCGCGCATGGGCTTTCGCCTCGTTGGAAAATACCTTGCACGCGCCGTCAAGGATGGGTCCGACACTGAAGCTCGCGAAGCCATGATGCTTGCTTCCTACTACGGCGGCATCTGCCTCGGCCCGGTCAATACTGCCGCAGGACATGCCATCGCCTACCCGCTCGGCACTCGGCTTGGCCTTCCCCACGGACTTGCCAATGCCATCGTCTTTCCACACGTGCTCGCCTTCAACCAGCCCGTCGTTCGCGACAAAACGGCAGAAGTGGCAGAGGCCCTCGGTTTCGTAGCAAGTTCGCCGGAAGCAATCTTGGAGAATGGACGGCGCTTCTGCACCGATCTCAACATCGAGATGCAGCTTTCACGTCACGGCGCCAAGGACGACGCTCTCGCCGCTTACGCGACCGAAGCACACTCCAATCGCCGTCTGATGGACAACAATCCGGCTGACATGAGCGTTGACGACGTTCTTTCGATCTACAAAGCGGCCTACTAAAAAATATATTTACTGAAGAAAAAGGGGCTTTGCGAGCCCCTTTTTTATTTCTCGCGATAGCCCCGACCGTTTCAGTCATCCCTCCGCCAACGCTGCGAGAGACGCGCTCGTTTGAAACAAACGAGCCCTCGACCCGGTCAGATGCATGTGCATCAGCTCTTTTGCCTTCGCGCCTTCACCCGTCGCGATAGCATTGGCAATCGCCTCATGTTCAGCAAACACGCGAGAAAGGCCGGCATTGTCACGTTTGACCGATACGCCATGAAAACGCATGCCGACAGCGATATGGTCTTTCAGTGCTTCCATCGCAGTCGAGAAATATGTGTTGTTCGCGGCCCGCGCG
Source organism: Agrobacterium sp. CNPSo 3708 (assembly GCF_028674915.1). Classification (NCBI taxonomy): domain Bacteria; kingdom Pseudomonadati; phylum Pseudomonadota; class Alphaproteobacteria; order Hyphomicrobiales; family Rhizobiaceae; genus Agrobacterium; species Agrobacterium sp. CNPSo 3708. Next base: position 342,311 of record NZ_JAQZSF010000005.1, on the reverse strand, counting down.
ATAGCAAGGTGGAACTGGAAATCAGCGTCCTCCCGGTGGGCCTGACGATTGGTAGCGTCACGCATCAGTTCAAGGGCCTCGCGGATCGCGCCGAGCGTTGCTGGCGTGTGACGTGTCGCAGCGGCTTCCGCAGCTGCCGGCTCGAGCGTCAGACGAAACTCGTAGCAGCTCAAGAGATCGGCGACATTTTCGAGCTGCCCGAAGCCGAGCGGTTGTTTCATGCCAACAGAGCGAACGAAGCTTCCTGCACCACGGCGCGAGTAAATCAACCCTTGATCCCGTAGACGCCGCAGCGCCTCGCGTATGATCGGGCGCGATACCTCGAATTCGATCGCCAGATCGTGCTCTGTCGGCAACCTCTCGTCTGGTTGGTAAGAGCCGGACTTGATCGCTCTATGCATACGCTCAAAGACAAGGTCCGCGAGGCTTTTGCGCGCCGTTCCGCTTTGCAGTCCCATTCTTTAGCTCCTGCCGTGAACAATTTGCCTAGCCAGTTTTGCGAGAGTGTCAGGCTCTCCAAAGCCACCAGATTTCAAAATTATACATTGGCCGTTGGCATATGCCAGGCCAAGACCGGGCATACACTCGCCTTCTAGCCGGAAGTGTGTCACGCCCATCGCGGCAAGAGCCGCCTCTGCCGTTGCCCCGCCGCACAGAAGCAGAGTGGACGCCTCGCTGGTTAAACGGGGATGTACACTGTGCGCAAGGCTTCTCGAGACCTCCTCGGACGATAAGCCTAACTCCCCCTCGGTTGCCTGCACCAGCAGCAAGGACGCTGGCGTGATTGGCCCCTCCGGCAAGGTGCCGTTCGGTGCAGGATGGTAGGCAACGCCATCGCACTGGCGGAGCTCTTTCACCTGATCGAGAGTAATCCTGTCACGCGAGCCTATGACAAAGAGGCCCCGACCGACCGGCGGAGATACCTGCCGTCCCCTGGATACCTTTGTCATCTTGCGCGCCAGCGCCTCGGCAAGACCTCGTGCGCCGACAAGCAGATCGACATCGATTTCTTCGGCTCGTTGCAAGGCTGCGTCTAGTTCATTCTCTGTCACCGTGTCAGGAATTGTTGCACGGTGCGCGTGATGTTTCAGGGCGCTGGCGACGGAGAGCGGCTCTGCTACCCCGAAACCTTCCACATTCCCGTTGCGCACTACCCGGCCGAATGTTGGGATCGCGGGAGCCACTAATGCACGAACAAAGGAAACAGCATCGAGTTCCGATGCGATGTGACCTTTCAGCCTTGAGTCCACCTTCTTGAACATGCGGGTGTTGGAGGGAAGACGTCCGACAAGCTCTTGCATCAAGTCAAAGGCATCTTCTGAAGATCCATCGCGAGATGCCAGATTGATCGAGAGAACATCCGGGAAAAGTGCTACGCCCTTGGCGACATCATTCGCTTGCAGGACCACTTCGGTGTGAAGCCCTCGTGCCGCGAAAGGGGCAGCCGTATCAAGTGCGCCGGTAAGATCGTCGGCAACGATGACGAGCACAAATACCATCCTTGTTGTTATCTTTTCGGAATAAATATGGCTTTCTTTTCAGTTCAATGCAATTGAAAGCTTACAACATATCGCTTCTAAAGACAGACTTGTTCCTGGGATCAGGCCTGATTCATCCACTGCTACCATCTGATCGCCGAGCATGATGCGACCGGGAGGAAGAGTGCCGCAAAGGGGCGACTAAGAAAACTTTCGAAGCAATCGGAATCTGCAGCAAATGGGTGCGCCGCTCTTGTTAGAAATGGAGCCGGAAGCCCTTAGGTCTCGTGGAGAATGAGCGCTAAGATGCCCTAACAGGTTGCGGCGGGATTGCGTGATCAAACGCAAGATCTTTGATCGGGGGGGTGTCTGAAAAAGACTTGTAAAAGCCGTGCTTTTACAAAGGATTCTAATTTCTAACTGAAATTTACCTTCGAGAGCAGACGGATGACATTGCGGACGTAGCCCGGCACGCTCAGTTTCAGTCTCGAGGTGTTTTCAACTGCGTGTTCACCGATGCCGAAACTTGCTCTTGAGCCATAAAAGCATCGACGAAGTGCCCGCTAGCAGTGACCCGCCATCAACGGGAACGCCGCCTGTGAATACCTACGAAGCCGTAATGGTCCCCTGCCTCTGCCAGAATAACGGCAATGGCCTTTTCGGCGGCGAGATCTGCTTTGGATGCATAGCCTCCCAAAGCTTTTCGTTGAACACCGTCGCGCGAAACATCGCCGAAATGCGCCTTCAACTCGGCGCCTCCTGCTAGGGCTGCAGACGACGCAAGCTGCATCAATTCTCTAAGTCTCAGGTCGGCCAGGGAAACTCTACATCTGACGTCATCGATTGCGACGGTAGATACTATTATTCGCTCCGCTGTCAGCCCAGTCCCGACCGTTTTCGCGGCGCCAGTCGCAAATCCCGGCATAGGGGTGGGATATATCATTTTCACCATTGCCGCATGACCGGTTTTGGCCCGCGCCCGCAGAATACCCAGTCCCGCGGTAGCCGCGATCGTCTACGCAACCGCTTAGAATGCCGCCAGACAATATGCAAATCACCGCGCTGAAAATCTTCATAACTTTGTCTCCAAGTGAACGAGACTAACCATCTTTGTCGTTCCCAGTTCCATCTTCGCCAATCGGCAAACGTCAGAATACTGGAATGCCAGTCACCGAAAATCTACACCCAAGGAAAGAGCCATACGCAGCCGCCGTAATGCGGGAAACCAATAGCAGTGGGTTCAGGGCGTATTCGGTTCACGCTTCAAGGCTGCTTCAGCAACACCAGCGCTTTTCAAAATCACGAGGACCGCGTTCTTGCTTTGCCAACCACTCAACAAGAAAGACACCCAAGCTATTCTCGGCCCACCCTCTAATGAGCAGTTGGATATATTCCCGACGTAAAACGCAAGTCGGATTGCTTAGTGGTCACTTTCATTTTTTGGACGCAGGATCTTTTGGCGCAAACTCTGAGTGCGTGAAAGATCAACAACATTATCGAGGTCCAGCGCTGGCCGACCTGCAAACAGGCGCTCAAATTCCGCTTTGGCCTCAAGAAAAAAGGCAATTTTCAAGAAATTTTAAAGGGAAAATTTGACGGTTTCTTCAGCTCACCTCAGAGACCCGTAGGAAGCTTTAAATCCTGCAACCGAACGCACTGGGTCGATTCATACTCGATCCGTCGACGTTTTACTCCGTCCGCCTTATCAGTTTGTCTCCACACGAGACGGTGGCTGTCTCATCGAACTTCTACTGAGGCTGTGGTTGCGCGGATCTCACGATCCCAACATAACCCGGAAAAACTTGAAGTTCAGCCTGATAGGCGATATTGCGGTAACCTCGTGATCAACATACGAGGACATCATGGCAACCGGCACAGTTAAATTTTTCGCACAGGATAAGGGCTTTGGCTTCATCACACCAGACAACGGCGGCCCAGACGTCTTCGTTCACATCTCCGCGGTCAGCTTCGGCGGCGCTCTGACCGACGGTCAGAAGGTTAGCTACGATGTCGGCCAGGATCGCAAGACCGGCAAATCGAAGGCCGAAAACGTTACTGTTCTGTGAAAGAGAAATGGCCCCGTCAACCTTGTCGGGGCCACCCGTTTCTGGTCGATTGGTGCCTAATCCAACCGCTCCACGCGGTTAGTAATTGCGTGTATGCCGCCGGAGCACTTATCGTAGCACCAAAGGCCAGCAGCGCTCCTGCGCACGACGCTGTTCTAGGCTCGTTGCAAAATTCGTTTTAGTTAAGCACCGACTGCCGTCGCTAGCCTTCTTCATTAGCTGTATCAGCAACGAACGCGCCACGCTCCAGCGTGGGCTTGGGCACGCCAGTCGTTGGATCCTTTCACGTTTGATGCTCAAGCTCGGCGTCGATTTCAGCGCCAACCATCAAATAACGACTGAAATCCACACTCGGACGATTAGAACGATCAGAACACCGAGGGTGCCGTAGAAACGCCAACCCCACTTCTTGCCATCCGCGCGTCAAAGCAGAACGAGCGACGCCAGCGACATAATGAGTGCCGGGAACATCACGACCGTACCGAGCTTCAGAAATTTCCAGCTACTGATATCGAGACCCTCACGACGAAGGGCCGACAGCCACAGGATCGTCGCCAGTGAGCCTGTGACCGAAAGGTTGGGGCCGAGATCAACGCCAATCAAAATCGCACCTGCGACCTTGTCCGAGACGTGCGCTGCCTGAACCACACTTCCGGCGAGCAAGCCGGCTGGCAGATTGTTGACGAGATTACAGATGACAGCGACAAACGTCCCGGCCACGCCAACGGCATAACCATCAGACACCGAAGCCAAAGACACCAATTGATTGGCCAGAATGGTCGTCACACCCGTGCGGTCAAGCGCTTCGACGATGACGAACAACCCTGCCACCAACGGCAGGACGCTCCAGCTGACACCCTTTATCGTCTCTGCGGGGCTCTGCCGTGTCAGCAAAAGAACGAGGATAGTCGTGATCATCCCGGCAACAAAGGTAGGAACACCGAGGTCAGCATGCAGGGCAGATGCAACGATCAGGACGATCGCGGTGATCACGATGCCCCATCCTGCAAGGCTGGCGCTACGGCTAAGGACTGGTCGGTCCGCAGCGGCAGCGAGGCTCTCTTCCGACAAGGCACGCCTTTGCGTCCAATAGAGGCATATGAATGTTACGACGATGGAAACGACCGATGGCAGCAAGAACGTTGCCAACCAGCGCGACAGAGGCGGCATTTCGCCGCCAGCGAAGATCACGAGATTGGCAGGATTGGAGATCGGCAACACAAAGCTCGCAGCATTGGCGATAAAGGCGCAGATCAAGAGGTAAGGCATCGGATCGCGAACCCGGCTCGCACGGCAGGCTGCATAGACGGCTGGCGTCAGCACGACCGCAGTGGCGTCGTTCGACAGAAACACCGTCACGAAAAGGCCGACCATATAGACGAGCACAAAGAGGCGCTTGGGCGAACCCTTGGCATAGGACGTCGCAATCGCAGCAATCCAATCGAAAAGGCCCTCTTTGCGAGCCAACTCGGACAAAAGCATCATGCCGATCAGGAAGAGATAGACGTCAATCCCTTTAGCAACACCTGCGAGCGCATCGGCAGGCCCAATCAGTTGGAAAAGGAGAAGGAGAACAGCACCAACTACCGCCCAAACGGCCTCCGGCCAACGGAACGGCCTGGTAATCACACCAGCCGCTGTCAGCCCCGCGATACCCCATACGATCGCATTCTGAGTCAAAGGATTCGTCCTTGATATTAGTGAGGCGCAACTGCCAAATAGTGCGAGAATCTGGATCTTCCAGCCGACCCCGATACATCACATCTTCATCATCAGCAACAGGTTCCGCCGACTGCGAGAACAGCCGAAACCCTTCATTAGGCTTGCCTTGAAAACGCGTTAGGTTCAAAAGCAATCTACAACATGATACCGAGCAGGCGCTTTGAACCGCGCTGGATCCTAAAGCCACGAGTCACATCGCCACATAGCGCAATTGGTAATAAGGTTCCGATTTCGCTGATGAACGGCTCATTGGCACCCCCACCGACCTGGGCCAAAACCCCGTAAAATTTCAGCTCACGCTGGCCCAAAATCGGAGAGCACCTTACTGTGCCCAAGCGGGTGAGAGCAGTAGCGCTATAGGCTCAGCCTTCCACATCAAATGCTCCAGGTCGAGGCCCGGGAAGACATCCTCCCCTACCCAATCCACATTTCAGCCATCACGGGGCCGGCTGCCATAAGCAATCAGAAAAGAATCGCTGCCTGCTTATCGTCATGATGGCAGCGCGCTTCGTCGGCAGATCGACGCTTTTTATATGGGAAAAGCCAGACTTCTGCAGATTTCTCAGTTGCCGCTCATGGTCGCTGCTCGGCTCCTGCACGATGCGCTCGGTGCGCGGATCATCAAGAAACATGTAATGTAGAAGCGAAGGCAGCCAGGCCGTGAACCAATCGCGGCCACGGCATGCCTCGTCACCCACGATCACGTGGCAACCACGGTCGTAGTCGCCCGCATCACAGAAGGTGCCGACAACATCTTCCTTTGCCCAGTAAACCTCGAAATATGAAAATGCTCTGCCATCGAAGCGGCCTATCAGTGGCATGATATGCGCGTCGGCGAACATGCCGTTCAGATATCGCCTGTGCTTGTCTTCATCTCCTGCTTCGTGCCAGAACTTGTCCACCCGAGGGCAGTTCATCCAGCGATGCACATCTGGCAGGTCGTTCAAGGTCGCCACATCCAGAGAGAGGACGCCGCCGAGCCAAGGGATGAAACGGGCATAAACCGTTCCCACCGGTTTTGGCGCACGCAAGGGGTGAGACACCCTGCCGTCGTAGACATCGCAACGAGGGAAAGAGCCGTAAGCAGGGGCACTCCAGAGACCTGTGGTCTGCCAGAACATTTCTGCCGACACGACGGGCTGGTCGGAGTTGGACATCAGGTGCATGTAAAGCCCATGGGCCGTGAACTCGTCTTCCAGCTCCGTCCAACGATCGCCCGACAGGGTTATCGATCGAAGGGCTGGTAACGTGGAAAACAAGTATTCGAACGCTGCGGAGGCAAGACGCCAGCGACCTGCCGGCACGGTGGACAGGCTGGCAGACTCAATCTTGCCAGCAGCGCCTTCCGCGAAAAAACGGAAAGCCGCCGTTGTCCCATCAGAATCAGAAATCAGGAGTTGCGTGCCTTGGCGACAAACTTCGACGGGACCGCCTCCATGGAGATTAAAGGCGTGATAGAGGTCTGGCGCAGACCTTCCGGCCAGTCGGTATGGTGCGGCCGCTGTGATCACTTCCTGACGCATATCGCCCTGATGATCCATCAGAAAACTTTCGTCAGCGAAACGGCGAACGTGCGTCCGCGCCCCTTGTAATCGAACACGGCCGCATTTGCCCCGCCCCCGTAAAGGGCGTTGGCACGTGCAGACCATATGGTCGTGTACTCCTTGTCGAACAGGTTCATCACGCCGAACCGAAGCGTCGTTTCCTGCGCCTCGAAACGATAAGCACCGGTAAGATCAAACAGAGTGTAGCCATCGATCTCGCGATTACTATTGTCACTGAGGTTGAAAACATGTTGGCCGGCAAGCTTGACGTTGAAGTTATCCTTCGTCCAGCCGACATAACCGCCTAGCTTGGAAACACTGGCCGTGCCGATGCCTTCCTTTTTCCAGCTTCCATCCGACTTGATCTCGGACTTCACCCAATGCGCCGAAGTGCCAACATCAAAACCATAATCCAGCTTGGCACTGGCACTGGCTTCGATGCCATAGACGCGTCGCTCACGATCGACGACATCGACGGCAAGGGTTGTGTTGTTAAACACGATGGACCGGTCGGAGAGTGAGTAATAGCCCGCCGTCTCGAAGCTGTATGTATCATCGTTGAAGCGGTAACCGACTTCAAACGAGTCTGTCTTGATCGCCTGAAGCGCGGAGTCGGCGACATTAACGCTGTTCAGAAGCACGTAACGCTCACCGACAAGGCGGTAATTTCCGACCCCATAATATTTTGCGGGGTCCGGAAGCTCGAAGCCCTGGCTAAAATTGGCATAGACCTGCTGGGTGTCGGTCAGCTCATAGGTCGCGCCTGCGTTAAACAGGGCAGCGTCGTAGCTGACGTCTCCGCCCGGGATGCTGTCGATGGAGGATCCAACTCCGTTAAGAACGGCAACCTGCTGCGCCGCACCGGCAAAGCTCGAAACGTCGGTTGTGACATATTGATAACGCACACCACCGTTGATCGTCAGCCGGTCCGTCGCTTCATATGATCCCTGAATGAAGCCAGCCAGGGTCGAGACATCGATATCGGGATAAAGCCCGGTAATGCCGATCGTCGTGAAGTCCATTGCGCCTGTTGTCGAGACAGTCGACAAATCGAAGACATTCTGCTTGGAACTTAGAGAATCCCGGTCGGCATCGATGCCGTATGTGACCTTCAGTCCGTCCAGCGGCTCCGAAATCATCGACGCCTTCAGGCTGTAATAATCAGTGTCCTGCGAACTGCCGCCGAAATAGACGAACGGCGAGGTAACGGGGAACGGGTGGAAGCGAATTTCTTCTCTGCGGAAGCTGCCCTGCAGAAGGAGTTCCTGCCCCAGAAAATCATCGTCGGTGTAGGTCGCGTTCACCATAGTGCGGCGTGTGCGAGGATTGAAATCCGACCGGTAGCCATCGCGGGTTTCGACCAAATTTGGATCTCTTATACCCGCGAGTCCAGCTCCGAGATAAAGTCCAAAAGGAGAGTCCTGCGCACTGTCGTAAAATTGGCCCGATAACTCGAAGCGCCTGTTGTCATCGATTTGTACGCCGACAGATCCCATAAGATCGATGCGCTTGTTGAAGGCGGTCGAGGTCTGGGTGATATCAGGCGTCAGCATCGTGCCGGACCCATCGTAAAAGGCTCCGGTCTGGTTTCCGGCAATAGCGAAACGTGCATCCCAGTTTTCGCTGTTATAGGTAACGGCGCCCGCACCATTGCGGTCAATATCGCGGGTGCGGCCAAAGCCGCTGCCAAGGCCAGCTGTTACTTCGCCATGCAGACCCTCCGGCGCATCCTTGCCTTTCTTCGTGATGATGTTGATGACACCACCTGTCGCGTTGCCACCGTAGATCGCTGTAGCGCCGGACAGAACCTCGACGCGCTCGATGTTGAACGGATCGATGGAATCAAACTGACGGCTGAGCCCGCGCGCCGAGTTCATCGAAACACCATCGATGAGAATAAGTGCCGTGCGTCCCCGCAAATTCTGGCCGTAAGCCGTGCGCGCGCCTTCGCTGGCCGGATCGAAGCTGGGAACTTTCTCAGCAAGAATCTGCTGAAGTGACTTGCCGGACCGGGCTTCGGCCTCGATGGCCTCCGCATCAACGACATAGATGGTTCGCGCTGTTCGAGATATCTCCTGGGGTATACGGCTGCCGGTTATCACAATCGGCTCCAACACGGTCGGGCCACTGCTGGACTGCGCGTTCTGTGCCTGCGCGACGTTATTGCCACCTACCGCAACGGCGATAGTCATAAGACTAACGCCGACATTCAATTTTCCGATCATGTCGCCCCCAATGCGCAAAAAATCTCCCGGTTCGCCCAACCGGTAAATACAAGACTATTTTTATCATGTTTTATGCGCTAGGAAGCGGCTGGGCTTGGATGATGACGAACCCGACTTGGATAGAAGCGAACATCAACAGAAAACAAAGGTTTGATTTTTCATGGAAGTGATCCGACCCTTGAAACTTGGAACCCTGTCCCTGCCTGATTCAGAAAGCAGGCTCATGTGCCGAACGATCCTTCTGGATATGCTGGGAGAAGCAACGATCAGCGTTGGGGACGGTGATCTATCGGGCGTGACCGGCCTCGTCTGGAAACATAAAAACCTGTCGCTAGCCACCGTCTATATGCCGAGAACGTCGCTGCGACTGACAGCGCACGGCGTCGGTACGCCGGATATTGTGATACTAAGGGCAGCAGACGGGCCGCTGCTGGTCCATCATCGAAAGCAGAGCTTCGAGATGGCGCCGCGCGACGTGATCCTTATTCCCTCCGACACGATGTCGGAAATCGTTCTGCCCGAGGGCGGGCGCCTCGACTGCGCCCATCTTCCTCACGCCGCTATCACGCTTGCACGAGAGTCCGTCGAGCAGATTTTGTTGCAGCCTTTTTCAGCGGAATGCCTGCCGTTGCAGCTCCTCACCAACTATGCGGGTTACCTGCTGCGTCAGGACCATCAGGACAAAGAGCATGCCAGCATGATGGTGGCGCACTTTTACTCCTTGCTTCCTGTCCTGGTGCAATACGTCGCAAAGGGCGCCCCTTCAGCGGTCCCGCAAAGTCGTCTTGAGGCGATCAAGGCGATGATCGAGGAAAACCTGGCCGATGGCTCGTTTTCCATCGCAGATGTGGCACAGGTTGAAGGGATTACACCGCGGGCGATCCAGAAGCTTTTCAGCCGGGCGGGAACGACCTTCTCACGCTACGTTCTGGAAAGGCGGCTGGTGCTGGCCAAGAACCTTATTCTTGCCGACCACGCCGCAAAGCCAATCAGCCAGATCGTTTACACCGTCGGCTTCAACGATCTGTCCTATTTCAACCGCACATTCCGCAGCCGCTACGGTATACGCCCGACGGATTTGCGCCGTATGTCGGCGCAAATCCCTTGATCATTCCGATGCAAATGATGGGTGGAGATGGCGCGGCTTCTCAAGCCGCATCTCTCTTCCGGTCGAAGTGGACGAGAGGATTGTCGACCATGCCTTGGAAATCCGGTACCGGTCGCTCGTCATCGTCAGCATAACCGTGCGTGAATAGCCGCACGCGGTTAAGGCAAAGGCGGGGATATTCGTCCGCGAAAAGATCGAAGATCGCAAATCGCTCAGCCATGTCGGGGAAGCGAGCCTGATAGCGTCGAATGCTCTCCCCTGCCAAAGCCCAGAAAGCGGCCTCAGACACGCCCGACCGCTTGTCCAGCAGCACGGACATGTAACGGAAAACGCAAATGAACAACGTCGTCTGGATGAAGTGCATCAGGAAATCTGCAGGCAGGCGCAACAGCACATCCTTAACCTCTTCTGGCAGGCTTTCGCTCTCCGGGAAATTGAGGTCGCAGACGATCACATCGTCGATGAAGTCGCGCAGCGCCAACCGCACCGGTAAACCGTCTTTCAGGATCACCGTCGCATTCTGCCCGTGGGCGGAAAAGGCCAACCCGTGACGGGCGAGAAGGTGATAGACGGGAGGCAGGACGACATCAAAGAAACGCGCCAGCCAACCTTCGACGCTGACACCTGCTTTTTCGGCCAACGCCTGCACCACGGGCTTGCCATCGCTACCGGCATGCATGAATGCAGCAAGCGGCATGCCGGTTTCGCCGGGCTTCAGATGTCCCCCGAGGCTATCGCGCCACAGGCATCCAAGCATCTCGTTGAACTGGTAGGGCGCACCTGCAATTGTTGAGAACTGTGGATGCTCATAGTGCATGCCCGCTCGCTCTCCCAGAAGGGCCAACTCGCACTCGTTCGAAAGGAAGGTGTCACTTTCTACAAGTTCGTCCAGCCAGCCGGTGAACGGCGCCGCCGTGAGCGCCCGCTTACCGGGAATGCCGCGATACACTGCGGTGTTCAGGATCGTCATGCACAGTTTCAGCGTCGACTTTGAAGGTTTGCTGACATTGGAGAGGGTGCGGACAGATTGCTGTGGAAGATACAGGTCTTCGCCCTCACCCAGGAAAACGATATGCCCTGAAGAAATGTCGGCGGCAAAGTGCGGCGCAATCATGTGGTCCCACTGCCAGGGGTGAACGGGCATGATGTGGTGCGTTTCAGCAGAGCAGCCAGCGGAATTCAGCTTGCCGACAAATGACGTATAGAGCCGCTCGCCAAGAGCCTCGGTGACCAGTCGCTCATTCGTCAGTCCCGCTTCGCCAACGAACGACGCCCGCTCGCGACTGACCCCGATCCAGACAATCGTCAATGCTGATCGATTTTCCGGTGTGTAGGCGAGGTAATCCGTGTAACCAAGGCCGATACGCCCTTTACTCACCGTGACCCACGGGTGCCCGGTCATCTCGCCTTCCATTTGGATATCGTCGAGTTCGGCAAGCTCCGCACCGGTTTTGTCAGCTCTCGCGGCGGTGTGAGCATCTGAGACAAGAGTGTTGCCAAGTTCCCGGATGAAGTGCGCAACTGTCATCGGCTTGACGCCAAGCTCCGGCAGGATTTCCGCGCAGAAGGCCAGCGGATCGTGAACCGGCGTGCTGACGTGGTCGACGTGCCTGACGATACTCTCAGGCTCGACCGAGAGATTATCAAATACGTATTTCCTGGCCCTGAAACTGTACGACGCCGTCGAAAAGTCGATCCGGTAATGGCCCGGCTTTTCTGACGTTACCGGGAAAACACGCTCATAGGCGAACTCTTCGATCACCTTTGCCAGCAGCCGGCGGGACGTCTCTTTCCAGAGGGCTGGCGCAAAGGCGGGCTCATAAAGCTTTTCAGACGGCGCGGGCATAGACATCTCCTGCGAATGTTGAGGACGGGGCGTGGTCTTGCGGAATTCCGAAATCCTGGAAGGCAGATCGCGCGTTGACCCGGTAGTATTCTGTCTTAAGCAACTGATTGATGATGACAGCGTTGCGGAAAGCACCCAGACCAAGGTCTGGCGCGCCGACGCCGTGCTGGAAGGTTTCGGCATTTTGCACGAAGATCGCGCCCGCGCCGCCGTCGCGACGTCTGGCGCGGAAGTCTGCGTCAACGATCAAATCGCCACGGTCGCACGTTTCCAGTATCTGCTCCTTCAACGCGTCGAGCCATTGTGGCCACGCATGGCGATAGCCCGTAGCCGAGATCACCGCGTCAGCCTCGACGGTGCTTTGCTGACCAGAGAGATTGTGCCGAAGACCGATTTTCAGTCCGCCGGTGAACCCGCTTGATTGGATATCGGTCACGTCGCAGTTGGGCACCAATGTCAGCCCCGGGTCACGACCGCCGATTGATCGCTCGTAGAGCAGATCGAAGATGTCCCCGATCGTCGAAAAACTGATCCCCTTGTAGAGCAATCCCTGATCGGCAACGGTCTGCCGCCGTTTCTCGCGCGGCAGCTTGTGGAATTCGCGCATATAATCGGGCGTGAAGTATTCCAAACCAAGTTTTGAATATTCCATTGGGAAGAAGCCCGCGGAGCGCGTGATCCAGCGAATGGATGCACCTGCCGCCACCTTTTGTGGCGTCAATTCGCTGAAGAGCGCCAATACACATTCAGCGGCACTCTGGCCGGACCCTATCACCGTGACACGACGGGCTTTCGTCAATTCCGCCCTCCGCTTGGCAAATTCAGCGGAATGGAAAACCGGGGCGTTGGTTTGCAGGCACTGCCATTTCGGCAGATAGGGCGACGTTCCGATCCCTACCGCAATATTCCGGCTGCGATAGCTGCGTGTGGCGCCGCTTGCAGAGGAGGTTTTGGTCACGAAAGTGTCGGTCGCAGCATCGTGCTCCACATCCACGACGCTTTCGCCGAACCGGCAGCTATCGAGCTGCTGCGAGGCCCAACGGCAATAATCGTCATACTCCTGTCGGGGGATCAGGAAATTCTCATAGAAGTAGAATTTGTAGAGACGGTCATGAGCAGCCAGATAATTGAGGAAGCTCAGGCGATGCGTCGGGTCAGCCATTGAAACGAGGTCAGCAAGAAACGGCACCTGCAGCGTCGTTCCCGGCAAGATCAGGCCCTCATGCCAACGGAAACCAGGTTTACGCTCCAGGAAGGCCGCTGACACCTGGGGGTGGGAGGACAGAAGGGAGGCGAGGCCAAGATTGAACGGTCCGATACCGATTCCGGCAAGATCGAGTGTGGTCATGGTCAAAGTCCAAATTGTTCGATGAAGCGCTGTCGATGGCAGAACATCAATTTCGCGCGTTTGTCCGGCAGGTCGATTTCCCCCTGCTCCTCAAAGGCGCAGACCGGCGCATAACGCAGCAGACGGCGCGCTTCGACACTCGGTTCGCCCACCACCTTTTCCGTGGCGAGGTCATCGAGGAAAAGGAAGCGGGTAAACGCCCTTATCACCGCTGGAGCGATACCTCTGCCAAAGAACGAGGGCTCCCCCACCAGCATATGCCAGCCGCGATCCTTGTCGGCGGCGGGATAATGGCGGCCGAGAATGTCGTCCTTCGCCCAATAGGCCTCCCAGTAGCTCATGGGCGCACCATCGATGAAACCGATATATGGATCCTGATGCGGGTCAGCCAGATTGACGTCGATATAGGCAGCGATATGGTCTTTCGGCTTTGCCATTTTCCATTGCGGTACGACGTGGGGCTGGTTCATCCAGCGCCACAGGAGATCGAGGTCACGCCCCTTGTCCAGCAGCCGGAAGCTGATTGTCTTGCCGATGTCCGGATCATACCGAGAATAGGCAAAACCGGCGCCAATGGTCAGGTTATCCATGGGCTTGGGCCCGCGCGCTCTGGAACAAGGGATTGTCGATTTGAAGATAAACCGATTGCGTCTCCAGCGGACCGACCAACTCATCCATCTGCGCCAGTCGCGTCTTGAGGTTAGCCTTGCACCGTAGAACGGGTGCGAGCACCTTCTCGACCAAACGCGATTGCCCGCCCTCCTCTGCATTCAGTTTGGTGAGTGCTGCCCGCAACTGCGAAATCAACGCCTCTTCCGCTATCAGACCCTCCCGGCCCAACGCGCCGATCATCCCAAGAATAGAATTGATGAAGGCGTAATAGAGGATTCGCTCATCCACTGGCTCTTCACCGAAAACGGATTCGCTTCGGATTCCGATCCCCGGGATCGCTTCATTCAACGCCGGATGACCGCGCTCGTGGTGGAAGAAGCCCTGGTTGTCACGATAGAAGGCGGCGACCGGATAACCATCAGCGAGTTCGATCAGGATATTCTGCTGGTGCGCCTCCATTGCAATGCCGTGCCGCAGATAGAGAGCAAATACTGGGGTCATCAAAACTGTAAGGAACCGTGAGAACCAGTCTGCGGCCACGGCGTCGACCGAGCGTCCCTCTATGTCGGCCTGCCGCCTGATCAACGCCCCTAGCCTGCTGCCACGCTCCGGCAGATGCTCGCAGAGGGAAGCCAGAAGCGTGACATTGCGATCGGCGTCAGGGCCATAAAACGGGTTCTCGCGCATTGTTACGGAAAGACCGTCAATCACGTTGCCATTGACCGCAACACCCATATAGGCCGGGTCTGGCATAAGGTTCAGGCCGGCATATTGCTGTTCAAGATTGTGCCATAGTTGACTTGCCCGGAAGCGATACATGTCATCGCCCCGCAAAAGTTCGCGGGCGAGATTGATGCGAACGGAATTCGTGATGCCGATACCGAGCGAGAGCTTCAGCATAAAGGGTGCATCGGGCCGGTAAAGCGTACGCACAGAGGATGTGGGAAACCAGGGCTTGCCTACCTCTCCGCAATCCACGATTTTCCCGGCGGCAACCAGGATCACCACATCCGCCTGCTTCAGCATGACGTCCGCCTGCCAAGGGTGTACCGGCAGGAAGGCGAAGTCGCTATCGGGGAGGCCCTTGCGAAGGGTATCCAAGCTTTCGCTTTCCACGGCATCAAGCCACTGCTCGGCAGCGGGAGAACCTTCCGAGTGGCCGGTGTGATAGACCTCGCGCGAAACGGCGAACCAGCGCAGCGGGAAGCTTGCGGCAAATTCCGGCGAGTACCGTTTGCCCTCTTCTTCCGTCATGCCCTCCCGACTTTTTGGGCAAGGGTGTATACCATGACCTGCAATCAGCCCTTGCTCCGCTTCAATGAATGAAACTTTCTCGCCAAGCAGCGTCGCAAGATCGTTCTCGCGGGCCTGAAGGGCCGCCTCGACCAAGAGACGGCTCGAATGAGCACGGGCTTGCAGGTCAGTGCGGCCATCTTCGGACGCTGTTGCCTCAATGCGCCGGATGATGATGTCGATCGCACTTTCCGGGCTGACCGTGTTGGTACCGGCTCCATCGCTCAGCACCAAGGGCTCACCGAAAAGATGATGCCCGGTTGCGGACCGATACAGCACCGGCACTCTCAGGCTGCCGCCATTTTCGGGGAAATTCAGCGTCAGTTTTTGCTTGGCTGCATCGTGCCCCCACGCACATAGCTCCGCATATTCGCGGGCCACGCAATTGAGCAGCGATCGAAGCGCAAGCGTTGCAGCTTTACGAGCGTACATGGTCGTTCTCCAGTTGACGCGCCATCTCTCCAACCGCGTCCAGCACACGGTCAATGACGTCGGGTGTGGAATGGGGGTTGAGAAGCGTCAGTTTAAAGTGGAGCCGTCCACCAAGGACGGTGGTTGCTAGAGCGGCAATACCGCTTCGGAAAAGTTCTGCGCGAATGGCGAGCGTCAGTTCGTCAGATCGTTCTGGCCCCTGTGGCGAAACATAACGAAACAGGACAGTCGACAACTCCGGAAGTTGGGCGAGATGCAGGTAATCACGCTTACGCACAGCCCCAGCCGCCGCCCTAGCGTTATCGAGCGTCTTGGAGATCAGTGCGTCGAGGCCATCACGGCCGATTGAGCGCAACGTCATCAGCACCTTCAGTGCATCACTGCGTCGCGTCGTCTGGATCGACGATTCCACGTAGTTGGGTACATCACCGAAGATCGAAACTTCCGGATTGAGGTAATCCGCCTTCATCGCAAGCGGTGAGAAGTGCCTACGATCACCAAGAAGCAAAGCGCCACAGCTGATCGGCTGGAACAGCATCTTGTGAAAATCAAGGGCAATGGAATCTGCCCGCTCTATTCCACGCAGACGGTGACGATGCTTTGAAAACAACAGGCCGCCACCATAGGCCGCATCCACATGCAGCCACACCCCGTGCATCTTCGCCAGATCGGCGATGCCCGCCAGTGGATCGATGGCGCCAAGGTCCGTTGTGCCAGCGGTTGCCACTATCGCAACCGTCGGCCGACCCTTCGCCAACGCGTCAACGATTGCGCCTTGCAAGTCAGGCACGGACATGCGGCCCGCCTCATCCGTCGCAATGGTCACGACGGCGTCTTTGGCGAAACCGAGGAGAGACGCACTTTTTTGGATACTGAAATGGGACTGTTCCGAGGTAAAGATGACGCCGTTGCCTCGCACTGCCAGCCCCTGTCTCTCTACAGCAAGGTAAAGGGCCGTCATATTCGACTGACTGCCGCCACTGGTGAAACTACCACTCGCCGTGTCCGGCATTCCGGTAAAGCCTGTCAGCCATGAGAGCACCCGTTCTTCGACCAACGTCGCGAACGGTGACTGGTCCCAGGAATCGAGCGACTGGTTGGTGGCGGAAATCAGCACTTCCGCCGCAAGTGCCGGTACAGCCACCGGGCAATGAAGATGCGCCATGGTCGCGGGATTGCCAACGTCCAGCGCATGCTGCACCGCCGGAACGCCGACTTCCTCCAGCGCTGCGAAGACGCCGGTTCCCTGCTCCGGGCAGACATCAAGCGTCGCCAGGAAGCCGCGCATCGCATCAGAATCGACACCGGAGTGAATTTCGGTCCGGACCGCGTTTTCGTTAATCATTGCCACCGCAGCCATCATCGCCTGACGATAAGCCGCACGTGCTGCGCCCCCCGGGCCGAGGATCGCAGCGGACAAGGCGTCGTCCGCCATCTCGACCTGCTTGCTATGCAACAAGGTGACATTCATGCCGCGTTGCGTCCAAGGCGCAGGAAGGCGTCGGAGAGGATGTTGGAGGCCTGATCGATCTGTGCGTCGGAAATCGTCAAGGGAGGGAGCAACCTCAAAACGCTGCCATACCGACCGCCGGTTTCCAGGATCAAACCCTCGCGGAATGCGCTGCTCTGGATCGCTTTGGCAATATCGCCGCCATGGGGTGGATGGCCGAAGCTGTCCCCTTTGCGGGTGGGGTCGATTACCTCCACGCCAAGCATCAGGCCTTCTCCACGGACCTCGCCAATATAGGGCGTATGGCTCTGGATGCGCTCCAGATTTGCCCGCAGCCTGCGGCCTGCAATCGCTGCGCGTTCGACGAGCCCATCGCGCTTGATGATTTCTAGGGTTTTTGATCCGGCTGCCATGGCTAGCTGATTGCCTCGGAATGTACCGGCATGCGCACCTGGCTTCCACACATCGAGCCCTTCGCGATAAATCATGACCGACATCGGCAGACCACCGCCAATCGCCTTTGAAAGGACGATGACATCGGGCACGATGCCCGCTTTCTGGAAGGCGTAGAATGTCCCGGTGCGCCCGACGCCGCTCTGTACTTCGTCAAGAATGAGCGGAATGCCGAGTTCGCTTGTCACAGCACGGATCTTGCGTAGCCATTCGGCAGGTGCCGGGATAACACCACCCTCGCCCTGAACCGCCTCGAGAATAACCGCCGCAGGAAGATTTATACCGCCTTCGGGGTCGCGTAGCGCCTTTTCGAAGTAGTCTGCCGCGAGCGTCGCGGTCTCATCGCCGCCACGTCCGAAGGGGCATCGGTAGGCATAGGGGTAGGGAAAGAAGTGCGTTCCCGGCACCAGTTGGCCGATGGCGGCCTTTGGTCCAAGCGATCCCATCAAAGACAGCGACCCTTGAGACATACCGTGATAGGCGCCACGAAACGCTATGACATCCGTGCGCCCCGTGGCGGTCTTGGCAAGTTTGATCGCCGCCTCCACCGCATCCGTTCCGCTCGGTGAGCAGAACTGAATTTTCGCCTGCTCTCGAAGGCCGGAGGGCAAGGTTTCGAAAATATCGGAAACGAACTTGTCTTTGATCGGGGTCACAAGATCGAGTGTGTGTAACGGCAGGCCAGAGGCCAGCACATCCTGGAGGCTGGCAATGACTTCAGGATGGTTGTGTCCAAGCGCAAGGGTCCCGGCACCGGCGAGGCAATCGAGATAGGTGCGTCCTTCCACATCAGTTACGAGGCACCCCGAGGCTGATTTCAGCGCAAGGGGAAACCGTCGCGGATAGCTGCGTGCGTTGGATTCACGACGTGCCTGACGCTTGAGGTAAAAATCGTTATCGTGCCGTGGGAACGGGTCCATTATATCAACTCCAATGGAATTGTTGTGGATTCGCGTCCGTATCAGGCACCTGCCGTGACAGGTGCCCTCGGACAGCGCCCGAGCTTTCGAAGGAACCAGACCGATAGTCCCATTCCCGCAAGCGACAACACCGTTGCCATCGAGAATAGAGCCGAGTAACCCATCCGGTCGGCGATAAAGCCAGCTGCAGACGCCCCCGCCATGTAAACGATCAGTTCAGCGCAGGTGAGAATGGTGAAATCCGTCCCCGGTTGATCATCCGATGAGTTCTTCATGAAGAAGGAATAAATGGCCACCAGCTCCATGTAACGGATCAGCGTCTGGAATGCCGAGGCCGACATTGCGACCCACATACCGGGCCACACGCCGAATGCGTTCAGGGCAAAGGCGAGGAAGCAAAGGCTTCTGAGGCCGCCCAGCAGGATAAGTGTTGTTGTCAGGCCAAACTTGCGGATGATGAAAGCAGCGATCGCCACACCAATCAGGCCCGCAGTGGCTGCCGCTCCACCGGAAAGGTAACCGATCCAGTCGGTCGGAACCTTGCTGTCAACCAGATAGGTGCCTTCCATACCTCTAACGAGACCTTCACTTGCCCGGTATGTCAGAGCAAAACCAAGGATCAACCAGGCATTAGGGCGACGGAAGAACCCGGCTAGGCTGGCGCGCTTCTTCTCTTTAGCCGCGGGCGCTTCGGGCTGCATCGCCATGGCGGCCAGGAGCGGCAACAACGATAGCGCGGCGACCAGCAGGATCATCGTGCGCCATCCCGCAACATGAAAGACGACGAGCGCCGCCGTGCCACCGATGATAACGCCGAGCGCAACGGCCCCCGCCTGGACGGCGTTACCCATCGAGCGGTTCCGATCCGTCAGCCGTCTGACAGCGTAACCGTCCGTCGCAATGTCCTGCACGGAAGACACGAGCGTAATCGATATGCAGATTGCGAACAGAACGGCAGCGTCGCGCGGCTCCACCAGCGCCATCGAAGCAATCCCCGCGCTGACGAGCAGCTGTGTTGGGACCACCCAGCCGCGGCGATGGCCGAGCTTAGGAAACGGAGACCACCGATCTACCAAAGGCGCAACCGCAAATTTCAAGATAAGCGGCAACATCAACAACGAGAACAGCCCGATAGCTGTGCGCGATGCTCCGCTTTCACGCATGATCGGTGGCAATGCCACGAGAAGCAGATAGGTTGGTATCCCCTGAGCAAGGTAAAGCCCTCCCAGCACAACCATTAACCGCCGCTCGAAAGAAGATGTCGGGGTAGCGTCACCGGAGATCGCGTCGTCGATTTGGGCCATGCAAGAACCGCATTGATGAGCCAGGAACACCGCAGACCGTTGAAGTTTTTCAGCGTCTTAAACGCCGGTCTGTTCCAAAGCATTTAAACAGGAGTATTTTGATCATCTTTATATCATCTTCAAGGACATGCTTGGATATGAACGAACTTGTTTAGGACAATTGCGAACAGGTTTCGACGTGTCAGAACTGAAGCTGGCAGTTCAACAACAATTGCGTCTATGGACAGATTTGCGTCCTCCGTCAGGCTCTTATCTCGATCGCGTGAAGTCTTGTTCCACTAATTTCTAGAGCACGGTGACCCGCTTCGACCCGGGCCTAAAGGAGGATGCGGTCGCCCGCTCTCGCGAATTGGAGATTGCTGCCAAATCGAGAACTTGATACTGAGACACAAGTTTTATCCTGGAGCACAACCAGCAGCGGATGGAAAACAGGCTCGAAGATTTCTCTGGTGTGGGCGTACTGCGTTGTCGTTACCGCGGGTCCGGCGTCATGGTCTCAGTGCTCAGGCGAGTGCGGATCGTTTTCTGTTGTTACAAGAAGCTGCTTGACCTCTTCGCCGCGCCGATCGGAGGACCTTATTTTCTCTGGTTACTGGGACGAAAGGGAACATTTTCCTGATGGCAGACCGTTGTGTACCGTCAAAGGCCACCACATGGTCGTCGACTCCCGGCACGAAGGAAGAATTCCTTCAGCGTGCGCTTGCTGCGCAAGCGGCATATCTTCCTGAGGTCCGCGCAGAGATCGGACCGGAAAGTGCCGAATGGATCAGCGCCCAAACATTTTTCTCCGACCAAACAGCCATCAAGGAGTTTATCCTTTTCGAACAATCGCGATATGCAGGCGTCGATCTCAAGACAGCCGGGGCGCTGATGATGAACGATTACAGCTACATCCTGGCCGCTGCAACCGTTCCGCTATTCACCGGTTTCGGCCTTATTCCCGACCTCTCACCCACATTTGTCGGACTTCGTTTTTATACGACCGAAAAACTGCATGAAGGAAAGATATACCGTGCTCGACGTGCCCACGTTCAGTTAGTCGAATCGCTCTTTTGGTACGGTCAGTTGGACAATGACATTGATGGCGAGAGGTTCAGAACCGAGCTTGAGAAGCATTTTCATCCCGTTGTCGAGCAGATCCATACGAAGACGGGGCTTTCACGTGCCGCACTTTGGCGCTTAGCGGGCGACGCGATCGCCTACATCTTTCTGGACACGGGACGCCGGTTTGACACCGTCAAAACGGCGAAGGCAGCGGCGATGCGCATTCTCAAAGTTTCTGGCTCGTCGTTAGCCAATCGCGAGCTTCATTACTTCGAGTTGGCAGAATTCGACAAACATCAACTGGAGGTTCGCGAAACTTTCCTGCAGCGCGGTGGCTGCTGCCGATTTTATCAGGTGGAAGGCGGCGCATATTGTTCTACCTGTGTCTTGAAAACTCCCGCAGACCGAGACGATGAACTTCGTCGCGCCTTCCGCAACCAACTTGGCATTGCCTAATCGATCCATTGCACCACCCGTCACGACGCCAGCGACCACCACCAACCCGGCCTTCCACGAATTTTCTTGCGCCCACCGCATCGGATCACTCCCTAGCGAAGCTGGCTCCTTTGCCGGTGAAGCAGCAGTCACCTGGGCCGGCGCGCTTCCCCCTCAGCCTGAGCAATCGCTAACGCAGCGCAGATGACGCTAGAGCTCACTCCACACCACAGTCCCATCTCGCTTCCTAATAAGCCGGAAATCCCAGACCTTTAACCCCGCTCTTGCCGCGGGAGAACCTCTGCGCAGCACCTTTCAAAAGATGGGCATGCGTGTGCTACTCTCGCATTGGGCGCTTGCGTCTCGAAGTTATTTTACAGGCCGGCCAGGATGAAGCGCATCCACATATCGAAATGTTGTCGCGATGCGCAATACCCCTAAACGATAGTGGCAATGGCTTCGTCATATTGGACTACGGTCGATCAATCAAAGCGCCTAATCCAACTCAACGTCTCTTCCATGTTGTCATATGGCTCGGGCAAGGCAATCAATCCGAGCTTGTAGACTTCGAACCGCACCATTTTCAGCGCTCCCGAAACTCGACGATAGTAATCGAGGACGATCCTGCGGTCGTTGTCTCCCAGTCACGGTTCGTCTCTCGCCTGGACTATCACGCCGCCGTTGAAGTCAAAAACCGGGCACGAGCTTCCTAATTTAGCTTCGAGTACCTGCCTTCCGCCAAGGCGCTCGATAATTTTATCGGACAGAATGGTCAGCCAGTTGATCGATTTGATATGAAGACCATCGCTACAAGCGGCCTCGACCCGAAACAAATTGGGGTCAGAAAAATCCAGGCCGGGAAATCGTCTCAGAGCCGGTAAGGTAGCCGCTCCCCAGAACTCCCGGAAAAGAAGCCGTGTTCGAACAGAACGCTAAAGCCGGCACCGCCGTGAACGGCATCGACCATAGAGCACCAGCGGCCAACGAGATCGCGAAAATAATGATATCCTTTTTCAACGATGAAGGAGCATGGAAAGTAAGCGCAAATGCTGGAATTTCCGTGCGGAAAAAGACGCTCGGGACCGCTCGCCGTGAATGAAATCGCCAAAGCCTGGGGCTTATCGACAATCTTCTTGTCAGGATAACCGAACACCATCGCGTCCATTGGCTCATCAGGTGAAATAGTGCTGGCCTTCTCGTCAAAATAATCGAGATAGGCCTCACCATCGATCATTGTCAGCCGGTTCGCGTCGACCTTGAGATAGTGCGATAACTGACCATGGAATAGGGCATGGTACTCCCTCAGTATTTTGCAAAGCGCCAGACGCGTCGCTACCGCTTGGCTATTCGAAAGGTAGAGCTCGAAAGCAAAACCCACTTTCGCGACAACGACGCCGTTGTTAAGCAACCCGACTTCATCAAGCCTTTTTGCATGATCAGATGTTAACTGTATCTCACTCATCGTTTCATCTCTCTAGGCGCGGCGATCAGGGCGGGCCGTGCCGGCCACGCAGGAGATAGAGTTCCAGCGCGAAAGAGATTTGAGAAATGACGGTGCTGCCAGCTCGACTTGTCCAGTTCTCTCACGATCTCAGATGAAATTTACATTTCGCCCATGACTAAACAAACGGCGATTTTTAAGCTGATATTTTTAAGATCCATCAATCGAACCGTTTGACCCAATTGATTGTCTCCTCCAAGGAATCTAGAGGCGGTGGCGCGTCGATCAACGGACGCTGGTGTTCGTTAAAGCGTATAGGCTGCATTACTCGGGAAACGTGTTGATACGCTTTCGGTATCACCCCCCTATTCACATCGCCCAATTCCGGTCTCTCACCCGCCTGAACAATAATTCCGCCGCTGTAAGGGTAAATAGGACATGATTTCCCCAAATCTTCTACAAGTTTCGCTTGTCCGCCAAGTTCGCTTACCAAACCGTTGTCAATAAACGTTAACCAATTTATGGTTCTTATAGCTCGTTTCCGTAGACGGTTCATGCGAACGTACCAACGAGAATGTTCGGGTACATCAAAACCAGGAAACCGTTTCGCAATCGGAAATGCAATTAGACGATCAGAAAGTCCCTGCCGTCCTTCGTTGAGCAGGATCGAAAGACCGGCGGTGCCATATGCGGGTTTCAGCTTTTCGCACCAACTGCCGATGAGCGATCGATAATGTTCATAACCAACTGCTTCTGGCCAGCTGGCGGGCATGTAAATGCTGATGCTTGAAAACTCTCGGGTTTCGGTTTCTCCGATAGCTTCAGCGTAATAGAGGGTGGGATCGTCGAGATCGCCTCCGTAGGGATACCCGAACAATGTGGCTTCGAAACCATCATCATTCTTCACATCGTCCGGCTTGCGTGCGAGTTCCCTAATATAGCTATCATAATCGACGCCACGCAAAGTACTCAGCTTGCGTCCATTATGTGGAATGTAGTGGGTCAGCTTCTCATTGAATATTTGTTTGTACTCGAGGATGACGTCCGCCATGGCCTCGCGCATTTCGAGGCTGGTTGCCTTTTGCAACGCAAAATCGATGTAGTGCCCGAACCGCAGCACGGGAACACCACGATCGGATGCGATGCCGACGGTGTCTAAAAAACTCCAGTCTCGGGCATCTGCGCTAAGCGCTCTTTCATCTGTCATTATTGCTTTCGCCTCACTAACGCTATTCGATCTGAAACTAGTATTCAATGGGCTGCAGCGGCCCGAAGCCGACAGGATCGGGAAGCGGTCCCTCGTTGATCGGCCTTTCCGGGTATTCTATGGGCGGCATGTCAATCTCCGACCCAGAGGCAAGCCGCGGCCACTTTGCAGTCCAACTCTTACCGATCGGACTTACCGAATGCGCTGGCCCATCCGGACTGACTAGATCAGCACCGCCTTAGGCTATTGCGCCAGCTCAGCTGGCAGGAACGGAAGGCTTTGTCCCTATCCAGCTTCAGAACCTTTCCCTGCACTCGAAGTCGTCTAGTGCCGAATGCAACAGCAAGCTTGGAACGGCCAGCGAGCTCAAATCCGACCTGAACTTTTTGACCGATCGCTCGTGGGCCGCGGTATTCCGACTGTGTAACACAAAGTAGACACACGGACTAAACGGCGAGAAGTCAGCCTAACTTACCAATTCTTCCGCGCGGTCATCGCCATAATCGGGACGGACGCTGATATCGCCTTGGCTTCGGAAATCCGGCTGAAACCGTCTTCTGCTATTGCAAATCGCGCACGCACGGCCACCAACCATAATCCAGGCCGCCTCTGTCACGCACGAACTATCCTAGCTCCGCAAATTGACCACGCTTGTCGATCTCCCACGTGGCTACCCCTGAGTTCAGATCGACCATGGCCGCTTCGAGACTGATGTGACGTTCGGCCGTTTGTATTATTCTCACTCCCCGCACAGTGACCCGGCCATCCAACCGCAAAACAAGCGATGACTTACCATTCCTGATCGTCATCGCGCCTGTGGCCTGATCTATCTCGATCATCGCCGCCAGCGCCATCATCTTTTTCCACGCATTCGTATCACCAAGCGTCTGGCGCGAAGCGTACGTCTTCCTGTCGGGTATCTCGGTCATGGCTTTGACATCCTAATCGTCGAGTTGAAGGGATGTTCAGTGTAAGTGGTGAAGGATCGACTGCATCACGAGATCGTAGCCCGTGATGCCGCCAAGCCGGGCGAAGAATTGCTCCGTCTCATCAACCTTTGGGGAGTAATGAGTCACCATCAGCACGGAATAGCGGACACCACCAGATGCGAACAGGCTGAGACGGATTTGTGCCTGGCCGCCACCGCCTGCCAGCTTATCAACGATGTAGGCGTAGGAACGCCCTATGCCGCCGCTGCCAAGCCCAGCCAGATCACCCTTCGTGGCAAGAGCCGGATTGGCAAACAATTTTTCGTTTTGTTTTAGCCAACCGCCAATGAGTTGATCGGCAACGGAATCGACCGCCTCGGCATTAGGTGGCGCAGAGCCTGCAGATGCCGCAATTATGATTACCGGCAGAGGATCATCGTCGCTATCCTGCTGGAGTTGCAACGTCCCCGGGAGGTCTCCCTTGAAATTATTGGAGGCAACGGAAAATTCTGACGGATAGTCCAGCGCAATGGTCCCTCTTGAGCCCAGCGGAAGATCAACCGCTTCAATCTGGCTTGACGCGAAACCTTCCTCTGGTCCCTCATCGAAGCCAAGTGAATTCGCCATGATCTCCGCCTGATTGGCGAACTGATCTCCATATTCAGTATCGCCTTCCATGAAGAAGCAGATCAGCATGTCTTGCCGAACCTGGCAGAGCGAACGCGCCGTCCTCTGCACCTTGCTTTGGTCCAGCGTCTGGCCACGAGCATCCGCGGAGGTTAAGGACGCATGATCCGCGTCGGTGATGCCATACCCATTTTCCATCAGCAACTGCTCGCTGACAGAAGGAGCCTCAGCGGCGAAACCAGGCCTCAGCACCGAGACCGTAACCTCGAAATTGTCACGCTCGTCGGGAACAAAAACCTGCGCCAGTTCGGCGCGTCCCGGAGCCTTGACGGCGTCGATTTTGCCCTGGAGCGTCGTGAGCGAATTTTCCTTAACTAGGAATGAAACCTTGACACCATTGCCCAGATCCAATGGCAGTCTGACATAACCAAGTTGTCTTGCGTCCTGATCGTCCAAGGTCCTTGGCCCGTCCAGTTGCTGTTGCTTTGCTTGTGCCTGCTCGGCGCCGGCGTGTGAAAAAAAAGAAGGGATTGTGAAAAGCGTGATCAGATATCTCGTTAGCACTCGACGCGGCAGCATCACCATCCAAATCTGGCCTTTCTTTTAACACATCCACCGAGACCGGGCGCAACTTCGAAGATGTAGAGTTCGCCACACTCAAACGGTTAGCCTCGTTCAATAACAGGCGGATTGTCGAGCCCATCGGAAACATTCCACCCCCGCCGAGGCCAAAGAACGATACGGTGCCTGAATAGCCCCGAGATTTGTAGACGCTTTCTTTCCTAAATTGAGTCAAGAAGCATCATGAGCAAATCGAATTTCAGCGAAGAGTTGAAGCGCGACGCGGTGCGCCAGACACCTTTTCTGAGCGGACAATCGCACAGCCTTCCATCTGAAGGCATTCAAGCTGCGCCTGCAAATCCTGACCAATTGTACTCACGCGGGCGTAACCGATGCGGGCCATGGTAACCTCAAGCTTTAGGCCCTAGGCTACCTTGTCACAAATATGCGCTGTCAACCCAGATGTTACAGCGCAAAGTGTCACACCGCTGGCGTAACACGGGGGGTATACCTCGATGTAACAGCTAGTTACTCAAGCGCCTGCCCTGAAAGATCAACGGCTATTCGAACGTAAGCCAAGGAACACCTTGCACTAGTTTTCCTCCGTGCGCGCATGAGTCGCCCATTCGGGCAACCTTTTTGCCCTCTATGCGGGCGACTGAAGAGCCTTCCGTGATCTTGTCAGATGTCGTCGGCACACCGCTACACAGACAGGAGTCGCCTACCGTGGCTACAGGAACACCATCAACGCTAACAAAACTTTGCTGGGTTGAAACGACAGGGCCGCCGATATGCGGTCTTGGCCCCGGATCAACCATGGGGCACACATGCATATGGCCCTTCAAAGTGACCGCACGGGAAACCATGTAAACTTCCTTTTCTAAATGTTCGCTCCAACGGCATGATTTAAGCGCGAAGCCGCTGGGGAGGCATTTAAACGGTGTTAGCATCAGCCCCCGATGGAACGGACCGACTGGGGCGGGTAGGCGGCATCATCCATAAGCTGTAATTCATGTGCTTGCGCCAAAATCGCCATGTGTGGCACGGCGTCATATATTGAGAGACTAGTTATGTCCCTGCTCCCTCCTAGTGCGAGAACAGGCTTGAAACCGTAAACTTGATCTATGCCGAGCTTGCCTAGTTTTGAACGGGCTCGTTTGAACAATTTTTTCACGTCGGCATCGTACTCATCAAAGCTCGGATCATCGAGCATCATTAGTTGGCTAGTAACAGAAAGGTTCGGGTCATGAGATTTCCCATTCACTAGAGCCGGACACGAAACTCTGCCTTTCACGAGATCGATGATTACGTCTTGATGCGCTTCATTCCAAGCAATGATTGTCCCGAAGGCACCGAAACCGAGAGTGTATGTTTGCTCAGCACGTATTTCTGGATCATTATCGAATACCAGCTTTAGAATACCGCTATATCGGTTAGGATCGCAAAACTGGAAATATCCATCTAGAACGATGCCTGTTCCGTTTTGTTGCCAGAATTCCACCATTGCGTCAGGAACTTTCCCACGATAATCTTCGGCATTAATAGTCTCGCCGCCTTGCGGAGCGCCGAAATCAGCGACAATCGAAGCTAGTCTGGTCTGATAATCTTTCACGGAACCTCCAGATAATAGAATTGCCAAAATACTATGACGTCGGTACGCCGCCGGGGCTTCCCTGACCCTCATCGGCGCCGCTATTAGCACCACCAGATTGTCTATTTGAGTTCGGCGTTTTTTCGTCTTCACATATTTTTAGATCTGCGTTGGTTTTTTGACCTTTCTCTTTCGCATTGTTCGCATGGTCCTTTAGTTGTTGTAGTCGTGTTTTATCAGAACCCTTTGCCGTTTTGGACCATTGCGAGCCTATCGAGCGATTTGCTGACCGCGGACCCATACCACCATTTTCTGGTGAAATTCGTCCAGTACCTCCCGCAGAAAGATCCGGCGTATGGATCACGTCCATCGTCTTAATATCGTTTGCGGCGGCGGTCCTGGCAGCTTCTCTCGTCATTTCGCCGTTTTGCTTGAGTATTTCAGTCGCTCTATTTCTAATCCATGCTTCACGAGCGTTAGCTCGATCTAATGCGTCCTGCGTACCACGACCAATTTTCTCGTAATTATCCATATTTTTGATAAGTTGGTCGGGAGGAATATCGTTTATCGCATCTCGCTGTTCTTCGAGTTGTCGCTTGAATTCTTTAATCTCATCCGGTGTCGAGCCTGGAGGCGGATTGAAGCAATCGATCTCACCACAATCAACGCAGGGCTTAGCTACGGCTTGATTTTGAGTGTCTGCCTCAGCGGCCGCGTCTGCATCCTCCATGTAACTAGCCAACGCTTCGGCAGCCGCACGTCCCGCGTAGCCGCCAACCCTTGACCCCACTGCACGCCCAATCCAAGCTCCTACAGGGCCGCCAAATACACCGCCGATAACACCACCTAGAGCGCCGCCAGCAAGTTGGCCGCCTGCTTGTCCAATCGTTCCAGCAACGGCGCTCATGTTACGGCACCTATGATATGAGTGTTAGACGCAGTCGCTTTATTCTTTGGTGATAAAGTTCTCACATCTGGACAGTCGACATTTTTAGCAATTAATTTTTTGACAGGGTCAAGTGGATAAGAAACATCCATGATCTTGCTTTCCAAATCGGCAAATGTCGAACGAGGCAGTCTTCATAGTCTAGAAAGCACTATTTCGGACTTGATTTCGCTCATCTATTTGCGCGTCAGATTGCTGCTCTATTAGAACGTCCTCACAGAGGAACGAGATATTGCCGCCATAGCTGCAACTGATTGAAACTAGTTTCCCCGTGTTCATATAGCGTTGATATCTGGCAATCTGGGCGACGACTTCCTCTCGATCACTGATCCTTCCTTCGAAAAGGTGCGACCAACCTACTTCGGAGTTAGAAATGTATCGATCCGGAACCTTATCGAAATCCCATACGAACACGTTTGAAACGATCGAGCCTTCCCATAGGCCGGACACGTTTAGCATATGCAGGCTGGACGTTTTGATGATCGTGTTCATGCCGCCGGACTTAAGCTTGAACAAAAGAGTTTTTGCCGCACCACTCAATGTAAGGTCAGCGACTAGACTGTCATGGATTCCACTTAGTGCCAGTCTCCCCGATGCATCTGTCTCTAAAGCCATTGTAATCTCCTGAATTTATGAGCTAGGAATATCGCGCCAAGGAACCGGTGGGTCGCCAGCGTGGGGGGGGCGAGCAAACCCTCGATCTGTATGACTTGGTGGCCCGCCGCCCGGTGGTCTTCCCCAGTCATGCGAATGATCACCAGCACCTATACCAGACTCATTAGGGTGGCCAGCGTCTCGGTCGGTTAGTGGGAAGCCGTCGTCGCCATAAGTGCGGCTGTTGTCGGGGCCGTGTACGGTAGAGCCGGGTTTCCCTTTAAATGGTGGATTTTTTTCACTCTTTTCGACCTCTTCGCAATCTTCACAGGGTTTTGCCGC
The DNA here is from genome assembly GCF_028674915.1 of Agrobacterium sp. CNPSo 3708. NCBI lineage: Bacteria > Pseudomonadati > Pseudomonadota > Alphaproteobacteria > Hyphomicrobiales > Rhizobiaceae > Agrobacterium > Agrobacterium sp. CNPSo 3708. The sequence goes on along the minus strand of NZ_JAQZSF010000005.1, from coordinate 312,793 downwards.
CTCTTGATCCTGAGTTTCTTTGTCGGCGGCTTCGTTAGCGCTCTCCATGTAGCTGGCAAGAGCTTCGCCAGCCACACGACCCGCCATGCCACCAACTTTCGAACCAATGGCACGGCCTATCCATGTTCCAATCGGCCCAAAAACGCTGCCAATGGCTCCTCCTAGTATACCACCACCAATCTGACCGCCCGTTTGTCCGATAGTTCCAGCAGTGCTCAAACGGCGGCATCCTTTATGATCCCAGAGCGCAGCGCGTCTACCGTATGCCCTATAAGCGCTTTGACTTGGTTATCTGGCGTAGTTTCTTTTTGTTGAATAAAGCTCCTGACCTCTGGTAGCTCTGCTGCTCTGCCATCCGACAGCACCATCACAGATGCCCACCGGGCTCGGCCACGCTCGGTTTTGATGCCGAGGTCGTCAGCCGGCACCTCGCTTGCGAGAGTAGCACCCCAGAAGAAATCGTCGTTTAGGCCGGCAAAATGCGGAGGCGGATTTGCTTTTAAAAACCGGGCTATCCTCAGCCGGGAAGAGTGCAGCATTGCAGCTTTCAGCTTTTCCATTTGATCCTGTTCAATGCGCAATGGGCCGGACGGGGCAGCGGGCAGGTCTGCTGGCGCTTTTACTCTTTTTACCCCGCCATAATCTGGTGCGTTCAACACGACGCAATCTGCTGGACCGAGGAATCTGGCAAGCTGCGGCCTCGTCAGAATTGGGAGAAGAGCACCGAGAACGTTAGGGTCCCAATGGCGGAACAACACGCGTTCGTACTGAGATAAGTTTGTTGTAGGCAGATCGCCACCGGTCTGCTCCAGTGGGATCAAGACCTCATTGAGAGTGCGAAGATGGCGATAGAGCACTTCTATTCCTGAGGAGCATGACCAATAGACAGCACACGCGTGTTTTGAATCCAACCAGCCGATGTAAGAGCGAACCGGGATAGCCGCGAGATCAACCAACCATGGCCCTGCCAAACGAAAATCGGCTGACGCACCTTCGAGAAACAATGACCGGGCAACGATATTTTCGTCTTGGAGCATGCGCGGTAGATTATCGAATGCGCCCCCATCGAGAACGACGGAAACTGGTCCCGTCATAGTCTCCACGGCTTGTCGTGTTAGCTCAGCGGTTTCGTTCGGATTTGGGAGATCAATTATAGGAGTATCAGTCATCATCAGATCCTTACGAATGGAGTGGAGTTCCTAGACATTGACTTCAAGCAGGAGCCGCCTTCACCCGGTCCGCCTTTCCTGAAGTTGATCTGGTTGCCCTCAATATCGATCTTCAGCGCGAAGAGTTTGATGCCACTTTTCGTGAGAGAGATGTAGCCGCCCGGCGTGGAGAGCCTAATTTCGTCATCCCCGAATATCTCCCAGATATTTGCTTCACCGTGATACTTTTCCTCAGACACAAGATTGTAGAGCTTGCCGACATTGACGGTGATCTTCTCACCGACACGCGTATACTGGCCCTTTCCAACCTCGACATATTGCTCATTGCCGATAGTCAGGTTCTGCTGTTTTCCAACCTGCCGGACTTCGGTCTGGCCGATATTTGTCACCTTGCTGACGCCGATTTGCTCAGCCTTGGCTACACCAACCGACGTGGATTGAAACGCTCCGATGATCGTGTTCATAATGCCGGGCAGCGGGAACAGGCCTGAAGCATCGCTGCCGACGCCTGTACCTGACCCGGCAAGAGCGGTACCTGCGTCGGCCCTTGGGCTTGGCCCCGATACGACACCCTCGCGCGAAGACAAGCCTCCGGCTCCAAGGAAGCCAAGCGCCGATGAGGCAAGCGTGGTGGCAAAGGCCGCAACACCCGGACCACCGCCACCCGCTATCTGCGCCGCCTGACTGAGTAACCCCGCCGTCTGCCCAGACAGCGCCTGCACACCCGCCATAGCCATCATCGCCATCGGCCCTGTGCCACCAACGACGGTGTTTACCGATCCACCGATCTCGTGCTTCTGGTTGCCCGATACCTCCACCGCCCGGTTGCCACCGATGGAAGCGACCTCATGCCGGTCGATGCGTTTGGTGCGGTCGTTCAGAACACGAGTGGTCTGATCCTTCTGGGCATGGAAGAACTGGTTCTCCCTTCCCGCCTCATCCTCGAAGGTGATCTCGTTGAAGCCCTGGCCCTTGTGCGTGTTGGAGCGCAGCACCATGCGGGTTTTGTTGGCGGGAAGGTCGTAAGGCACGGAGTTGGCAGGGTTGTTGACCACGCCTGTCACCAGCGGTCGATCAGGGTCGCCATCGACGAAGGCAACCATCACCTCCATGCCGATGCGCGGGATGACCTGCGCACCCCAAGTGCCGCCGCCCCAGGCCTGGCTAACACGCACCCAGCACGTATCTGTCCCATCCTTCTTGGCCTTGCGGTCCCATGGGAACCACAGCTTGATGCGGCCATATTGGTCCGGGTGGATTTCCTCTCCCGCCGGGCCTGCAACGATCGCTACCTGTGTCCCCTCGATCCGTGGGCGCTTGGTCTGTCGATGCGGAGTCAGCGGCACGCGCGACGGGATGGCTTCGAAGCTGTTGCGGTATTCGGGCTCGTTGCCGTTTGTCTCATAGGAGCGATCGACGATGGTGTGGGTCGCCTTGATGATCACATGCTCTTCATACTCATGCTCGGGATGGGCTACTTCATAAGGCGTAAAGCGTCGTCCGGCTTCGAGGATGCGGGAGGTGGATGCGCCGAAGACGCGGTCGTGGTCGGCTTCGATCGCCTGGGTTCGAAGCTTCTGGGCGCGTTCGGCTTCTGCCACCGTCTTGATGCGGGAGGGATACTCGTAAAGCTCGCGCTTGGTCGCACCCGGCATCTGCACCAGAGATGGCGTCATCGTTCCCGGCACCATCGAAGGTGTCTCGAAGTTCCAGTCGGCACCGGCACGCTGGCCCGGCACGTAGAAGAAGCGGCGCGCCCAGTCATTGATGTGGTTGCGGTCCGAAGAGCCCTGCGCCAGCCTCACTCTGCCTTCACCTTGAGCGGAAGGAGATGGTCCAAGCCAACCATTGGCGCTATCGGCCACATGCAGCTTGTGGGAGCCATCCTCATGGCTGAACCAGTAAAACAGCCCGTCCTCTTCGAAGCGTCGCAGGAGGTAATCGAGGTCCGTTTCGTTCCATTGAACGCTGTAATGCTGCGGTGGCGGCGGTGTGATGATGCCGGATGTGTCGGGTGCAGGAATGCCGTGTTCGGAAAACAGCGTCTCGGCAATCTCAACCACCGTCTTGTCCATCCAGATACGGCAGTCGGAGCGGCGCGAGAGCAGCCACATTTGCGGGCGGATGGTCATGGCGTAGGAGCGAAGGCCGCGAGTGATGGGCGGGCCTTCATGCAGCTCCGTCACCAGACCGTTGAATGGTCGGCGCACTCCGCTTCCTTCTTCGCCATCGCCCTGTTGCACCTCCACAGAAACATCGATCAGACGGCCGATCAGTTCCTCGGGCTTGACTGACTCCTTCTTGGCGCGGACGCTGAGGTTGATCTCAAAGAGTTGCGATACGCCTTCCTGGATCACCATGCGTTCGGGAAGAAGCTGGTCTTCACCCAGCGGGGACTTGACCTTCAGAACGCGGCTCGCCTGGATAAAGTCAGACGATGAGGGCTGGTCGGTCATGGTCTCTCTCCGCGATCAATCAAATGAGAAGCGACACGCATGGACTGTGGCTTTCACTATGACCTGTTGTGAAGCAAAGCGGCTCAACCCTGCTTCCAATACCTGGAACTGCCTGTTCGCCATCGAACGAGCTCACACAATTTGCTCAAACACCGCGGTAGCGTCCGTCAACGACGTTCCCCTACGAGATATGCGTATTTGAATTTCGTCGCGTTGTTTGGAATGGCATCCGCTTTGGGCCCAAACATCACGTCCGAGGTGAGAACGGTACCAATCTCCTTTGTCGTGGGCGCGGTGCCAAGAAGATATATATCCCTCGACAAGAACATCTGATTGCCGAAAGAGTTTGCAACAGCATAGTTTACTTGAAGGGCGAATGCGCTGTGCCCGTGCTGAAGGAGAGCCTGGCTGATCTTTGCTTCATTGGCCCGTATCCACTTCCGCAACCACACGGAAATCGCACCTTCGTTCAGAGCAGCTGCAGCCTGGCTGAAGACGGCAGCAGCAGCCCCGCCAACTGCGGCCCGCTGATTGAATTGTCTAGGGCCGTCCGGGAGGCTCATATAGGAGAGATCTGGTCCCCTACCCATTTTTTGAGGGGCAAGGACCTCATCTTGCCGAACCGGCCGGACGATGAAATTATCTGTAGAAACGGAAAAATTGGGCATTCAAGACGCCTCCCTTGTGGACGGTACAACCGATTTACGCGGCTCCATCAGCGCTTTAGCGCTATTGGCCCGCATGGCCCGGATGGGGTGATCCGGTGCCCTGTGGAAGGGCACCGGATCAGTTTCCTCAGGCGGCCTTGGTCGTCGCCAGATCGTAAGATGCGATCATTGGAGACTGCGGCGAGTTGTTTTCGTCTGCAGGCGTATACTTCACCTCGATCTTCGTGAAGTTCAGCTTGATCGTCTCGACGGGACGGTCACCGCTGGAATCGACCGAATAGCTGGCGATCAGCGTATTGGTAAGGAGATACTGAATATAGGTATTGCCGGGATCCCCAGTCGTTACCAAATGAATGGTAGCAGTTTTACCCTGGCGGCCAGCGCATGCTTCTTGAAACAGCTTGGTGGAGGAGGAGTCGCTGACCTTCGTGAGAATGACTTCCGAAATGGTCGGCTCGGATGCTTCTCGATTTGCTGCAGAGCCCGCAGCGGTGTTCATGTTTCGCGTCACATTCCAGTGGATGGCTTCGATGTCCATCCACTTGCGATGTTCCTGATGAGTCGCATCACCCTGAATACCGTCCAACTGCAGATAAATTGGCATGCTGTAAGCTCCTGTTTGAAACGACCTCTTGCTCCGAGGCCCTGTTACCTTTCAACCTGACGCCGCACACGCCGGGTTGCCCCTTTGGATGCGACAACTTCATCCACCCCGGCAGCATCTGCCGAAGCGAAATCGCCCGTTTCCCCAGCCGCTTCGGCATGAACGCCGAACCGCGTACCGTCAAAATCGACAGTGACCATGCCTACCTTTTCACCGGCAACAACCCTCTCAAGGAAGAAGCTGGAAAGGGGTGGCAGGAGGTCCTTGCCCATCATGATTTCGATTGCGCGTGCTCCGATGTCGCTGGAGCCCGCCTTATTGACCAATGCCGCCCGCGCCGTTTCGGAGAGCGACAACTCCGCGCCGTAGGTCGCCCTGACCCGATCGCGGACTTTTTCGATCTGAATGTCGACAATCCTTGAGAGCTGTTCGGCTCCCAGGGGCATGAATGGCAGAATGATCGTGCGACCAAGGAAGGCTGGCTTGAACTGCTTCGTCAGTTCCGGCATCAGCAGCGCTTCTAGGGCCTCGCCTTCGGGCATCGTCTCAGGATCCGCAGCGAGCGCCGACAACAATTCCGATCCGGTATTGGCGGTCAAAACGATTGTCGTGTTCTTGAAATCCACATCGCGGCCTTCGCCGTCTCGAAGAACACCTTTGTCGAAGACCTGGTAGAAGATATCCTGAACACCCGCATGCGCCTTGTCGATTTCGTCGAGCAGAAGAACGCCAAAAGGACGACGTCTCACGGCCTCTGTCAGCACACCTCCCTCACCATATCCCACATAACCGGGAGGCGAGCCGAGGAGCAGCGAGACTTTGTGCTCCTCTTTGAACTCAGACATGTTGATGGTCGTGAGGTGGTTGCTGCCGCCGTAGAGGAAATCGGCCAGTGACAACGCTGTCTCCGTCTTGCCGGTACCCGACATGCCGACCAGGAAGAAAACCGCGGGGGGACGTCGTGGATCGGATAATCCTGCGCGTGCAGCACGCATGGCGTCGGCAATTCTATTGATTGCCGCGTCTTGTCCAATGACCCGCTGCTTCATCCGATCATCGAGTGTTCGCGCACTTTCGATCTGGTCTGCAAGCAGCTTGCCAAGCGGAATGCCTGTCCAGCGCGATACCACCGATGCTATGACCTCACGGTCGACCACGGTGGGGACAAGTCTATCGGCCTCAGACTTAGAAGAGGCAAGCCTTAGAGGCGCCACGTTCGACTGGGTAAGCTTCTCATCTGTTTCTCCCGATGCAAGAAGTTCCCGCATCTCAAGATCATAGCGCGCCTGCAATTCGTCGATTTGCTGCCCGACAGAAGCGATCGTCTCCTCTATGGCTACCATACGCGCAGCCAATTCATGACTGGCTGGTTCACGCTTCAGCCAATCCAGCTCAATCATGAGAAGGCTTTGCTCGCTTGTCAGGGCGCGCAGCTTCTCCGGCAAGGTTTGCCGGGCGAGAGAAACCGCCGCTGCAGCCGTATCCAGCAGGCTGACCGCCTTGTCGGGGAGCTGACGCGCAGGCAGATACCGCGCTGAGAGCTGCACCGCCGCAACGATCGCATCGTCTCGAACAATCACGCCATGATGTTTGACGAAGGTGTCCGCCACACCTCTCAACATGCGGATGGCTGTCGCTTCATCCGGCTCGCGAACATGCACGGGTTGGAAACGCCGGGTCAAGGCAGCGTCTTTCTCGAAATACTTCTTGAATTCGCTCCACGTAGTAGCGGCAATCGTTCTCACCTCTCCACGCGCAAGCGCGGGCTTGAGAATATTGGCTGCATCGCCTTGTCCTGCAGCACCGCCGGCGCCAATGAGCCCATGCGCTTCGTCGATGAATAAGATGATTGGCTCAACCGATTTCTTAACCGCGTCGATCACGCCGTGGAGCCGACGCTCAAATTCGCCTTTGACGCCCGCTCCTGCCTGAAGGAGCGAAAGATCAAGCGTCAGCAGCCTGACGTTCTTCAGCTTTTCGGGGACATTGCCGGAAACGATCTCAAGTGCGAGGGCTTCCGCCACAGCCGTCTTTCCAACGCCCGCCTCGCCAACAAGGATGGGATTGTTCTGCCTGCGCCGCGTGAGGATATCCACAATCTGGCGCAGCTCATCATCCCGCCCGATGACCGGATCAATCCGGCCACCTTGTGCGTCAGCAGTCATGTCCTGAGTATAGAGACGCAGGAACTCGTTCTGCTCGGCAGAGCGCACCTTACCGTCCTCAAGCAGTTCTGCCTTGCCTATGGGAGCGTCGTCCTCGGCACTCCGCAGTCTCTGAAGAGCGTTGCGATCCATGCTTTTTAAAGATGGCAAAGTGGACCGAACGAGGGTTCTAAGCGATTCCTCCTCGTTGAGTGCCAAAAGAAGATCGGCCAGAACGACGTGCTTACGGCCAGCCTCAAGCGACGCTAGCAGCCAAGCTTCTCGACCCGCTGCGAGCACGTTCTGCGACAGCGAGAGATCCTCTCCATTGCCGACAACGGCGTCCTCAAGGCTACGATCGATCTCCGCCAGAAGACGCTGACGCGGAATGCTCAACTCGTCGAGGACACCAACAAATTTCTCAGATTCTACAACCGATTTCAGCCAATGAGGAACGTCGACGTAACGGTGACCCATCCTCACTGCAACCGAAGCAGCAGCTTCCAAGGCTACGCGCAGCTCAGGCTCAAGCGCTCCGATGAGGCGATTGAGATCGATATGCGACATGCAAGTGCCTCCTGCCCTTGGTCAATCCACAACGTTGCGTAGTACAATTAAGATGATGAAACCGGCTTGTCTAGCCAGAAGTTGATTTTTTTATTTCGCAGCTTAAAACGTAGATGCCGCAATTTAGACACATTTTGAAGAAGTCTGTCTAAAGTCTGATTGATGAATATCCTTACGTTACGGAAGATGGTGTCATAAAACTATTACATTTACTAGAGGAAAAACTGCATTTGGACGCGACATCGGACATAGGTACTTTAGAGTTTTCGGGAGATTGCGAAGAAAATATTCGCGTCAATACGAGAACTCGTGAACTATATTACAAGATAAAGGACGAAAGAAACCAAGCGCGTGCAGAAGAACGTACTGTATCGCCTCAAGAGGTTTTGAAAGTCTCCAGTAACTGGGAGAACGTAAACAATCTTGGATTGCAGATTATATATTCGGAAAGCCTCGATGTTGAGATCTTGGCCTGGCTGATGGAAGCAAAGCTGAGGCTCGAGGGCTTCGCTGGTTTGCGTCAGGTTTACGAGATATGCGAGCATATTTTTCACAACCATTGGGAAAATATTTATTCGATCGACGACGATAGCGAGGAAGACAAGTTTGCTCCCTTTGCCGGATTAAACGGTATCGGGAGCGAGGGCTCACTCGTTCAACCGTTGCGGCTCACGTCCCTCGTTCCGGGAAAAAAGTTTGGCGAAAACAGCCTGTGGGACTTTCAGCTTGCTCAGCGACCAAATGAAACGGCGCTTAAAGAAGAGCTTTATCGGGCCGCCACGGAAGCAGGGAGCACCGCGATGACGGCTCATCTTGCGGAGGTAAATGGCTGCCTTTCGGTCTTCGACCGGTTGATGCGGCTTTTGACGGAGCGTTGTGGTCAGTACGCGCCGCCAAGCTCTAATATCCGCAATGTGCTGATCGAAGCGGCAGCCGCTATCCGTGCTCTTGGTGGCCGCGATGCAGATCAAACCCAGATCGATGGGACGGAGCCCGCGGCAATCAACGACGATGCATCCGCCCCCATCGCAACACGCCCCTCGCCTTCTCTCAACCCAGAGGGCATTGGGTCTCGCGATGAGGCGTTTGAAACTCTTCTTATGGTTGCGCGTTATTTCCGTCGAACTGAACCGCATTCACCAATTTCGTTGGCAATCGAGACATTGGTTCGCAGGGGGCGCATGGATTTTTCAGAACTGCTCGCCGAACTTCTTCCCGAAGCTCAGGCCCGCAATGCTGTTCTCACCGCAGCAGGCATCAAGCCTGGCGGTGAGAGCAATGGGAACCAATGAACCGGGTACAGATGCTGTGCTCTTCTCAATCAACCATGCGGATACGCATGAAGGAGGTCTAGATGGCAAGTGTTCATGAAAAGCTGGAGCGAGTTCGTAAGCCGCGCGTCCACATCAAATATGAGGTGGAAACGGAAGGCGCCATGGTGGTCAAGGAGTTGCCCTTCGTCGTGGGTGTCCTCGGCGATTTTTCGGGCAATCCCACTCAGCCACTCAAACCTTTTGGCGAGCGCAAGTTCGTCCAGGTCGATCGGGATAATTTCGACGAGGTGATGCGTCGCATGACGCCCGGCCTGAATATCTCGGTTCCCAACACATTGGAGAAGGATGGTAGCGACATTCAGGTCAATCTGAAGTTCGAAAGCATGGAAGACTTCGAACCCGGCTCCATTGTTCAACAGGTGCCGGCACTAAAGGCGCTTCTGGATGCCAGAAACGAACTTCGCGATCTCCTGTCAAAGGCCGATCGCTCCGAAGATCTTGAGCGCATGCTGGAAGACATCCTGCAGAACAAGACAGACCTGGCAAAGCTGGTTTCGGAACTGAAGGAAAAGAACGGTGCTGCTGAGTAATCGCGCGCCATCAGAATTTTCGAACAGCCCCACGACCGGGGATTTGAACGGTTCAAGCGGCGGCATCGGCCGCAAGTGGAAGGATTGAGATATGAGCGCCGAAAGCCTGCTGAAAAACGAAACACAGGCCACAACCGCCGAAGACCACGGACTGCTGTCCAAAGTCGTTGCCGCCACCAGGCAAACCGAACCGGACCGCGCGCAAAATCTGCTGCGCACACTGACCGACCAAGCCTTGAAGGGAACGGTCAAATACGACCGCAATCTGACGGTCACGCTAAATCACGCGATTGCCGAACTCGACAAAACAATTTCGGAGCAATTAGCGGCGATCATGCAGGCACCGGAATTCGCCAAACTGGAGGGCACTTGGCGCGGGCTGAACTACCTGGTCAAGAATTCCGAGACGAGCGTAAATCTCAAGATCCGCGTGATGAATGCCGGTAAACGGGAAATCTCCCGGGACCTGGAAAAGGCAGTGGAGTTTGATCAGTCGCGCCTCTTCAAATCGATCTATGAAGACGAGTTCGGTACGCCGGGCGGCGAGCCGATCGGCGCTATCATCGGCGACTACGAGTTTGACAACTCCTTTGATGATGTCCAAACGCTTCAAGGTGTGTCCGCCATTGCGGCCGCGGCATTCGCGCCTTTCATCTCGGCCGCGAGCCCGCGAATGTTCGGCTTCGAGGACTATCGCGATCTCGCGCGTCCACGTGATCTGGAAAAGATTTTCGACACAGTGGAATATGCAAAATGGCGCAGCTTCCGTGAAAGCGACGATTCCCGCTTCGTGACGCTCGCCCTGCCCCGCGTGCTGGCGCGCATGCCCTATGGCCCAAAGACTAACCCGGTTGACGAGTTCAACTACGACGAAACAAGAGGAGCGCCGAATGGCGACCTGAAACACGACGAATATTGCTGGATGAATGCCGCTTACGTCATGGGGACCAAGCTGACCGATGCTTTTGCCAAGCATGGCTGGTGCACGGCGATCCGCGGTGCGGAAAATGGCGGCAAGGTTGAAAATCTGCCCATGCATGTGTTCTCCAGTGATGACGGCGATCTGGACCTCAAATGCCCGACCGAAGTAGGCATTACCGACCGTCGCGATGCCGAACTGGGCAAGCTCGGCTTCCTGCCGCTCTGCCACTACAAGAACACCGATTATGCCGTGTTCTTTGGCGCCCAGACGGCCCATAAGCCGAAGCTTTACGACCGGCCGGAGGCAACTGCCAATGCCGCCGTGTCGGCTCGTCTGCCCTATATCATGGCGACCTCTCGTTTCGCCCATTATCTCAAGGTCATGGGTCGCGACAAGATCGGCTCCTTCATGGAAGCTTCCGATTGTGAAGTCTGGCTCAATCGCTGGATTTCCAATTACGTCAATGCCAACGAGCAGGCGGGCGAGGAGAGCCGTGCCAAATATCCGCTGCGTGAGGCAAAGGTGACCGTTCAGGAAGTTCCAGGCAAACCGGGTGCCTATAACGCGGTGGCGTGGATGCGCCCATGGTTGCAGATGGAAGAACTCACGACCTCGCTTCGCATGGTCGCCCGCATTCCGTCCAAGAACTGAACCAGGCTGGACATATGCCTGCCATATGTCCACAGCATTCCTCGGAGCGTTGCTCATGGCGCCAAGGTCCTTCACGGACACCCGCAGTCTGATCGATCAGCTCATCGCCTTTATTGACGAGGCGCTGAACGAGCAGGTCAATGCGATTTTGCACCATCGCGAGTTCCAAGCGATGGAAGCCAGATGGCGCGGGCTTGCCATGATCGTGCGTGAGGCATCGCGCAGCGATGAGGTAAAGGTCAAGCTGTTGAATGCCAGCTGGAGGGAGCTTGCCCGCAATCTCGAAAAGGCAACCGACTTCGACCAGAGCCAGTTGTTCGAGATCGTCTACAACCGGGAATTCGGCATGCCGGGTGGCGAGCCGATCGGCCTGTTGATCGGAGATTACGCCTTCTCGCCGGATACCAGGGACGGTGTCGACTGCGTGACGGCACTTTCGCAGATCGGCATGGTCGCAGCCGCTGCCTTCTGCCCCTTCATCGCCGCCGCTTCTCCCGAAGCCGTCGGATTGCAGGATTTCTCAGAGATGAGCAGGGTCCATGATTTTTCCTGGCTTCGACAGGAAAAATCCCGGCTGAGGTGGAACGCGCTGCGTGCCCGTGACGACTCCCGCTTCATCGGCCTCGTCGCCCCGCGCATTCTGTTGCGATCGCCCTATCGGCCTTTTTCGCGACGCCGCAGCGATCCCTTCCCGTTCCAGGAACAAATCGCCGAGGACGGCGCGACACTTCTGTGGGGCAATCCAGCCTTCGCCTTCGGCACGGTCGTCGTGCGAAACTTCATCGATAGCGGCTGGTTTGCCGACATACGTGGTGTCACGCAGGACACGGTTGATGGAGGAATGCTATCCCCCTACCAACTGCCACCGCTCGACTTCGGGCTGGAAAGCAATGGGCTCTCCGCGCAGCCACCGGTCGAGGTGCAACTGTCGACGGGCCAGGAGCAGCAATTTTCCGATCTCGGACTCGTCCCGATCTCCACCACGTATTTGTCCAGCGTGGCAATCTTCAATGCCAACCAATCGCTGCATGCGCCAGGGCATTACTCAAGCGAAAGCGCACGACAGAACGCCCGCATTGCCGCCATGCTGCAATATGTGCTCTGTGCCTCCCGCTTCTCGCATTATCTCAAAGTCATCATGCGTGACGATATCGGTCAACTTAGCGACGCAACCGCGATCGAACGCAAACTCGAAACCTGGCTGTCATCCTACACGCTCGGAAACGATGATGCTGAGGTGGCGCTGAGAACACGTTACCCACTTCGCTCGGCTGGCATCAGCGTCTTCGAGATCCCCGGCAAACCCGGAAGTTTCTCCTGTACCGTGCGTATCCAGCCGCACTTCCAGCTGGATGATGTTTCCACCAGCTTCCATCTGATCGCCGAGACGGCGGTACCGTCTGCGTCCCCATCGTGGACACCGGCCGAGCCTAAGAGGATCTCCGCATGACATTGCGCGCCGACATTTCCGATCTTCTTGACGAGAACCAGGTCGCGACCGCCCTTGAACTCGCGAGGGATAAGGTCAAATCGTCACCGTCCGACAAGGAGGCCAGACACCTCTACATCGATCTTTTAATTCTGGTCCGCGATTACGAAAAGGCCGACGCGCAGTGTAACCTGGCTGCGACCTTCTCGCCGCAGGACAGTGTCGGATTTTCGCTGTTGCGCCAGCAGTTGCGCGCCATGGCGGCGCGGGAGGCGTGGTTCGAAAACGCCGCCGTACCGGAATTCCCTGGCGGACCAAGTGAACTCGATCAACTGGCGATTAAGGCGAATATCGCCGCACGTGAGAGCAACATTATCGAAGCCGCTGACGCCTTGAGCGAGCTGGATGAGAAACGAGGCGACGTATCGATCGTCGTCAATGGCAAAAAGGCCAGTGATATCCGTGACCTTGACGATCGTGTTCCGCATGCACTTGAAGTTCTGACCAATGGCGGCAGGTATCTGTGGATCGGGTTTGACCGCATTGAAACTCTCACGATCGGGCCGATGACGCGTCCGCGCGACCTCGCTTATCGCGATGGCGAGCTGACGCTCAAGGATGGAGCCGTGGCATCGGTGCTTTTGCCCGCGATCTATCACGGGGCGGACAAGGCGGCTGTTCTGCTGCTTGGCCGAGAGACACGCTGGGACGAGGAAAGCAGCCCACTTGTCACGGGTGAGGGTCAGAGATGCCTGTTGATCGGCGACGACCTCGTGCCATTCCACGAAATCACAAGAATTTCCGCGGCACGCCAGTCAAGTGAAAGGAAATCCGCGCGTGGTTGATCCGCTGGAGCAATATCGGCCGAAGCAGAGAACCCTATCTCGCTCCGTGCTGGACAGGCTGCTGGACGATGCGCCCGACATGGAGGCCGATCCGCTTGTCAGCCTCTCGGATCAAGTCAGGGAGATGCGTGAAGTGATACGCCGCGACCTTGAGGCACTTCTCAACACCCGCCGAAGTCCCTCGGGCCCACCGGGCGCGCTTAAAGAACTTAATGATGCGCTGGTTTCCTATGGCATGGACGGCGTCTTGTCGGCGAATCTTGTGACGGATGCGTCCAAGGATAAGCTTGCGCAAAGCATCGAGCGTCGCATTTCCATGTTCGAGACCCGCCTCTCCGATGTACGGGTTACGATCCTAAAGAACCGTATGGAGGGCGAGCGCGCCTTGCGCATGAGGATCCAGGCGACGTTTCGGCTGCATGAGGGGATGCCTCCAATCAGCTTTGAATCGAAAATCGATCCATCGACACAGCGTTTCCTCGTGGAGACCACCAATGGCTGATGGTTTTCTCGACAAATACAACGATGAGCTCTACGCACTGAGAAAGCGGGCATCACGCTTTGCGGCGGCCTTTCCCAAAATCGCCGGACGGCTGCGCATGACAGGAGATGTCGCCGACGATCCCCATGTCGAGCGTTTGATCCAAAGCTTTGCCTATTCCGCCGCGCGCGTGCGCCAAAAGCTGGATGATGAATTTCCTGAGCTTTCCGACAGTCTGCTCGAAACGCTTTACCCCCATTATTTGGCGCCGCTGCCGTCCATGAGCGTCGTACAGTTCGAGCCAGGCGCTACACTTGCGACGGTTCAGAGGCTCGCGCGCCATAGTGAGATTCTGGCAGAGCCCATTAATGGCGAAAGCTGCCGCTTCCGCACCACGCAGGATGTTGAAATCACGCCTCTTGCCATCTCTGGAGCAACGCTTTCCGGCCAACCTATCGATGCGCCGTTTTCAACCGCGTCGGCAGGTGCAGCGAGCTGCTTGCGGATCTCACTGCGTACCACCTCTCCGAGGCCCTCTACATTTCAGGAAATGGGGCTCGCGAAGCTACAACTGTTCATTTCCTCGGCTTGGCAACAAGCGACAGCGCTCTATGAATTGCTCGCCAATAATTGCGTCGGAATGGCGCTGGCACGCCATGCGGATGATCCGCAGGCGGTTTTCCTTCCTGCGAACAATCTAAAACCTTCCGGCTTTGCGCGCGACCAAGCCATGCTGCCCTATCCCCCAAACAGCTTTGATGGTTACCGTCTCCTCACGGAATTCTTTGCGCTACCGCAAAAGTTCCTTTTCATAGACATTGACGGGCTCGACCGCTGGCCCGGTGGCGACTGCGAGCTCTACATCTATTTGAAGACCGCAGATGCTAGGCTTGAACGCATGGTCTCGGCCAAGGATCTGGTGCTGAACGCATCGCCAGTCATCAATCTCTTTCAGCAAAGCTGTGAGCCTTTGAGCCTGGACGGTACGAGGACGGAGTATCGGCTCTTGCCGGACGCGCGCCGTCAGCGCACGCGCGAAATCTACTCGGTCGAGAATGTTCAACTCACAACCCGCGACGGGCAGGTCGAGAAGACATCACCGTTCTTTGGCCGCACGCAGAAAAGCAACGGTTCGAATGTCTTCTGGCAAACCTACCGCCGTTTCGATGAGGATGATGCTTCTTCCGACACCGATATTGCCTTTGTCGACGAGAAGCGCGGACCGCTAGGGCCAATCGATATTGTCGCCAGTGTCGATACGCTGTGCATCAACCGCGAACTGCCGAGCCAGTTGCCCTTCGGCGGCGGACACCCCTACTTGCAACTCTCTGCAGGTAACGAGGCAGTTCAGTCGATCCATGCGCTGATGCCGCCGACACCCGCCATCCGCATGAACGAGCGGACCGCTCGCGAATGGCGCCTGATCTCTCACCTCCTGCTGAACCACCTCTCTCTGTTCGACAATGGCGGTGCGCCGCTAAAAGACATTCTGTCGCTCTATGCCTTTCGGGATTCGCCCGAAACCCGTCAGCTGGTCGATTCAATTTCCAACGTCGAGGCGCAAAATTCCCACGCGCGACTTGGTTCCGCTATGGTGCCCGGAACGGATGTCACGGTGGAGTTTGATCCATCGCTGATCGACAGGGCAGCAGCCTATGTCTTTGCCAATGTTCTTAACCATTTCTTTGGCCTCTATACCTCCATCAACAGCTTCACGCGCCTGACCGTGACCATGCGTGGCCATTCCGAGCCGATTGCCCGATGGCCTGCGCGGGCGGCAGATCGCCCGCTGCTTTAGGAGAGCCCGTGCAAACCCAAGCTGAAAGCCTCAAGCAAAAACAGGAAGCGCTCCTCAGCCGCGATCCCGGTCGTTTCGATCCACCCACGGCGTTTCGTGTGGCACAGCACATCGCCGACGGCGATAAACTGACTGTCGGCGCGCACGGCGGGACGAGCCCGATCACGGCTTTCGTCGGTGGCTTCCGCAAAAAGGGTGCGGATGCGGACCTGCGCTCCGCACTTGCTCCTATCGTCGGACCGCTCGGCTCATTGCCTCCGGCCTATAACGAACTCCTTCAGCGAGAAGAGCGCAATCGCTCCAAGGCGCTTGCAAGCTTCTTCAACCTGTTTGCTACCCGTTTCAGTGAACTCTTTGTTTCTGCGACGGAAAAATACCGGCTGGCACGCGGACTTCGCTGGTCGGACAATCACAAAGCAAATGCATTTCGCAGGACGCTACTGTCCCTGACGGGCTTCGGCACAATGGGTACTGCACAAAAAGCCGGCGTGAAGCAGGATGTGCTGCTTCGCTTCAGCGGCCTGCTTGCTAACCGCACCAGAAATGCAACGGGGCTGACCTCGATGCTTTGTGAGTTCACGGGGCTACCTGTTAAGGTCAAACAGTTCCGGCGCCGGTGGGTATCGATTCCAGGCCATGAGCAGAGCCAGTTGGGCCAGCACGGCGGGCTCCTTTTGGGGCAGAACACGACAGCCGGAAGCAGCATTGAGGACTTTGCCGGTGGTTTCCGGATCGTCATCGGGCCGGTCGGCTACGCCGATTATCTGGCGCTATCGCCCGGCTCCCACCGTCTCTCGGAAATCTTCGCGTTGACGCGGCTTTTCACCGGCAGCGCACTCGAGTTCGATGTGCAGGTGATCCTGAGAAAAGAAGATATCCCCTTTTGTCAGCTCGGCCAGACAGAGACGCCCGCACGGCTTGGCTGGAATAGCTGGGCGCGCATAGCGCCTGCGGACAAAGACAGCGCAGATGCGATCGTGACCGAACGCGAGGGTATTGCGCTCCATCGTTTGGGGGCTAAAGCATGAAACTGGTGCTGAAGGAAAAGCAACCGGATGGCCGCTTCCAGCCGTCGCGCTGGAGTTTCGAACACGGCAAGCGCATGCTCGGCCGATCCAACGACTGCGACTGGCAAATCGTTGATGGCGAACGGCGCGTCTCCAAGCTTCACTGCACCCTGATGCGCGAGGGGCAGCGCTTCTCCATCATCGATCAGAGCGCGAATGGCACAATGGTCGATGGTCGATTGCTGCTCGAAGGCCAATCGGCGCCCTTAAACAACGGCTCGCGGATCGATATCGGCAGCCAAACCTTCGAAGTCGCCATTATGGGCGAACCGGACATGGATTTCGGCGATCCTGACCAGGCGTTGAGGGTCAGCGACGAACAATTGACGATCTCCGCCATTCTTTCCGATATCGCGCCGGCGGGGCGCTCGGCCAGCGGAGTGCTTGGTAACGCTATCGCCAATGACGACTGGCAGGATGACATCAATCACAGCGTCCCCAAAAAGGGGAAATCGATCTCCCGCAATGTGGAGATCGGCTGGAGCGGGCCGCCCTCGTCTACGGGCATTGGAGCCATCCTGCCGGACGATTGGAATGAAGCGCCGGCGGAAAGCAGCAGGCACGAGCATACGGATGCCCTGAACACTCCGGTGAAGGTTTCACGGCCCGTCACCCAAGAGCGTGACGACTTCGACACCATTTTTACCGAGCCTGATCAGGTGCTCTGTGCCGAACCCGTGGAGTCCGTTGCCTTACCGTCAGACAGCGGTCTCACTGAACTCATCTCACAACTGGAGCTGGCGTGTGCAGACAGCCTCGCAGCCCTCGGCATTGAGGATGAGCTGGATGGCCACGTGGAACATACCAGTGTGGCTGCACGGCTCGAGACACTGGTGCGACAACAGAGACTTCTTTCAACCTCACTGGACAATCTGATGCGTGTCTCCACGCAAAGGCTGGAACCGAGATTGGTGGAGGCGAAAGCCGATCTCGGCAATGATCTACGCTCGAAGATCGAGCGCAAAGACTGGCGAGGCATTCTTTCCGGGCCAGACTATTGGGCCTTTTACAAAAAGCAATTCGAAGAAAACGGACGCCAGTTGTCGGTCCGGCAATTCCTACAGCGCGCCGCGCTTGGAGAGGCCATGGAGCTGGACGATACGACGAGCAAAAAATCACAGTATCAGGGGGTGAGCAAGCAAGATGAGGCATGAGAACCGCGTTGCCTGGAGCGAAGGAATGTTCCTTCGCGTTCAACACTTCCAGCAGTCCGATCGCTGGACCGAGCGATTGGTGCGCAACACGACGCGCAACCTTTCAGCCTATCCCTGGGGCGTCGCGGAAGTCGGCGTGGACCGCAGCGCGCTTGCGATCGGCCAGTTCGCGCTTTCGAATATTCGAGGGATACTACCTGACGGCACACCATTCGAAGCTCCGGGAGATACCGACCTTCCTCCTCCCCTGGAATTGGACGAGACGGTCAAGAACGCCACCCTTTACCTCGCGCTTCCGGCCCGCCGACCTGGTAAGGCCGATATGTCGTCGATTCCGAGGCCTGAGACCAACAGTGTTCGTTTCGTCGCCTCGAGCTACGAGGCGACGGACGCCAATGTGGATACCGATTTCGTCGCGCCGATCGATGTCGGTCGCCTCAGCCTGAAATTCCTCAAGACCGGCGACGATGTCTCCGGCTATGATCTGATAGGACTGGCGCGCGTCATCGAAGTGCGATCCGATCTTGCCGTCATTCTTGATCCAGATTTTATCCCGCCTAGCCTCAATTGCGCAGCGTCATCCCGCCTGAATGAGTTGATGACGGAGCTTCTCGGCATCGTTCGCCATCGCGCCCAGGCAATCTCCGAACGGATCGGCGACCCAACGATCCGTGGCACAGCGGAAGTCGGCGATTACTTTCTACTGCAAATCCTGAATCGCGCCGATCCGCTGCTGGCCCATCTTGCGGCTAACGCCACGCGTATGCATCCGATCCGCTTCTACGAAGAGTGCCTCCAGCTCGCCGGCGAGCTTGCCACCTTCACAACGGAGAAGAAGCGCGCCACGGATTTTCTGCCCTACCGCCATGACGATCTGAAAGCCAGTTTTGCCGCTGTCTTCGATGACCTGCGAGCATCGCTCTCTGCGGTACTCGAACAGGCCGCCGTCGCAATCGAGCTCGTCGAGCGTCGCCATGGCGTACGGGTTGGAACGATCCACGACCGCGGGCTTCTCCGCGATGCAGGCTTCGTGCTTGCGGTGCGGGCCGACATGCCAGCAGAAGACATTCGCCGCCGGCTGCCAGCGCAGATCAAGGTCGGGCCGGTCGAGCGGATCTCGGAGCTGGTCAATGTTGCGCTGCCCGGTATTCCGGTGCGCTCGCTGCCGGTCCTGCCACGCCAGCTCCCTTATCGCTCCGGTACCATCTATTTCGAAATCGATACCAAGGCACCCTTGTGGAAACAACTCGAGACATCCGGCGCAATCGCTCTGCATCTGGCAGGCGATTTCCCCGGACTTGAGATGGAAATGTGGGCGTTACGCGAATGAGTGACCAAAAGTCCTCCTCATGGCAGGATCTGCCAACGGTGGTGGAAATCACCGAGGAAAGCCGTCAACGCAATCAGAATTCCCGCAATATGGCGGCGTTGCTTGACGACATCATCGAGCCCACCGACCCGGCCGAGCGACCGCACGGCGAAAAGGGCGCATTGCCGATCGATTCTCTGCTGTCGAACTTCCGTTTCGGCGGAGAGGAGGTGCCGACGCTGGTGCAATCTGCCGCGCCACTCCTCAACCTCGCCCACGTGCTTCGTTTCAGCGATGTGCAGCCCGATCCGGACCATCTTCGTCGCGCTTGCCTCGAAGCCATTACGCGCTATGAACGCGACCTTGCGTCTGCTCGGATCAGCCCTGAGCGTGCCAGAGCCGCCCACTATGTCGTCTGCGCCACTGTGGACGACGTGATCCTCAGCAAGCCCTGGGGTGTCAGGGCTGGTTGGGCGCGCTCAGGCCTCGTCTCCACCTTCCACAACGACGTGACGGGCGGCGATCGGGTCTTCGATATTCTGGATCACTTCCATCAGTCGCCTGGCGCCAACAAGGACCTGCTGCTGCTGATCTATCTGTGCCTTTCGCTTGCATTCGAAGGACGCACCCGTGTTTCTCCCAAAGGCGCACTGGAACTCGCCCGCATCCGTGACAGTCTCTATAAGACCCTGATCGGCCAATATGGCGTGTTCGAACGCGAACTTTCCCCCCACTGGCAGGGCGTAGAAGCGCGGCATACGCCCTTGAAAACCATGTCGGCGCTGTGGACCTTGCTTTCACTTTTGGCACTCGCCTTTGCACTTGGCTATCTCTTCTTCACGCTGTCACTCAACGACGCCTCCGATGCGACATTCGAGCGCCTTGCCAAGCTACCGCCAACCCAAACACCGAGCGTGCTGATTGCAGCACCGCCTGCCCCGCCCGAACCGCCTCAGGCTAAGGAGGAAGCACCGAAGGTCGCCGAAGCACCGCCAGTGATAAAGCCGCCTGAGCCAACTAGGCTACAAAAGCTGATGGAGTTCCTCGAGCCGGAAGTCCAGCAGAAGCTGGTGACGCTGGCCGAAGTGAACGGACGTCTGAGGGTTCGCATCAACAATTCCGGCCTCTTCGAGACGGGCAGCGCCGAGGTGAGCCCGAAGTTCCGCGATCTGATCCAGCGCATCGGCGGGGCATTGTCGGCCGAGAAATTCCGCGCCGTGGTCATCGGCTACACGGATAATGTGCCAATCAAAACCGTTCAGTTCCCGTCCAACTGGCACCTATCCGAAGCGCGCGCAAAAGCCGTCGGCGATCTTCTTGCCCAATTTACCGGCCCGGAAGCAATCCTGACCGAGGGACGCGCAGACAGCGATCCGATCGCGGACAACAATACGTCCGAGGGACGGGAGATGAACCGCCGCACTGAAATCATGGTGCTGACCAATCCAGACGAGAAACTGAGCGACGCCGGCATTCTCTCGCCAACCATCACCACGACACCGGGACAGCAGCCAGGAGCCCAGCAATGAATCCGCTGAGTTACTTTTATACAATCCGGGCTTATGTCGAAAGCTATGCCTCGCTCGTCGGGCGTCGCTTCATCTCGCTTCTGTGGGCCATTGCCCTTTGCGTCGTCATCTGGTTCTACGGCTATCTTGTCGCCTTCGGCAATTTCAAACCGTTCGGCACGACGCAGGCGCGGCTTATCGCCATCGGCGTCATTCTCCTCATCTGGGTCGTATATATCACCATTGCTCTGTTGCGCGCCCGCAAACAGGACAAGGAACTGATCGACAGTCTCGAGCAGGAGGCGTTGGCCAATCGCAACGCAGAAGTCGGCGAAATCCAGACGCGGCTTAAGGAAGCGCTGGCGCTTCTACGCCGCATCACCAAAAAGCGCTTCGGCTATATCTACGATCTCCCTTGGTATGTGATCTTTGGTGCTCCGGGCTCAGGCAAGACCACAGCACTGACAAATTCCGGCCTGCAATTTCCCTTGGGTGACGCAATTGGAGAAAACGCGGTCCGGGGCGTTGGCGGAACGCGAAACTGCAATTGGTGGTTCTCCGACGAAGCGATCCTGATCGACACCGCCGGTCGCTATACGACGCAGGATGATCTGGATGGGTCTTCAAAAGCCGGCTGGGAGGGGTTCCTCAATCTGCTTCGTCGCTACCGCCGTTCGCAGCCGATCAACGGCGCATTGGTGACGCTATCGATCCACGATCTTCTGACCCGCGATCCGGAAGAACAGCGGCAGGAACTTCGTTCGCTGCGCCAGCGCCTGTCCGAGCTCGACGAATATCTCCATGCGCGCGTCCCTGTTTATCTCGTGCTGACCAAGGCCGACCTTCTGGATGGTTTCGTCGAATTCTTCGATGGCTTCAACAAGACTGACCGCCAGCAGGTATGGGGCACGACCTTCAAGCTGGACGAGAGCTACACGTCTCAGTCTCTGCCCCAACGCTTCCTGGAAGAATTCGAGCTTCTTCAACAGCGTGTGGATGCCATGCTCATCGAGCGGCTGCAGCAGGAGCAGAATACAGAGATCCGCGGGCGCATCTTCCGCTTCCCGGCAGAACTTGCCAAGTTGAAGGATCGCTTGCACGAGGCATTGACTGAACTTTGTGCCAGTTCCCCCCTCATCGAGGCACCGCTTCTGCGTGGCATCTATTTTGCTTCGGGCACCCAAGAAGAGACGGACATCGCAACGACGCGGACGCGACGAAGCTACTTCCTGTCACGCCTGTTCAAGGATGTTATCTTCCCGGAAGCAGCGCTCGTCATGCGCGACAAGCGCCTGTCGGGGCGCCAGCATCTGGTTCGGCGTCTGGCCTATGGTGCAGCAGCAATTGTCGCCGCGATCGTCTTTACTGGTTGGATCAGTACCTATTACTCAAACACCCAGGCGCTTGCCGAAGCGGATCAGAAGCTCGACACCTATGAACGGCTGGTGCAGGGCATTCCGGTGCGGGATGTGTCCGACGCGGATTTTCTGCGCATCATGCCCGCTTTGGACAATCTGCGGGATGCCAGCTCTGGCTTTTCCAAGGACCGTCTGTGGAATATCAGCTTTGGCCTCGATCAGAAGGACAAGATCGCCGGACGCCAGAGGGATGCCTATCAACGCGCCCTCAACGCCCTTCTTCTGCCGCGCATGATCGTGCAATTGCAGAAGCAGTTGGAGGACGAGAAGGATGTCACGCGAACATTCAATTCGCTGAAACTGTACGGCATGCTGGGCGGGATTGGCGGTCTGGATCGCGATTTCATGACGATGCAGGCTGAAGACATGTTTGCTTCTCTTTATCCTGGCGACGGGAGAGCGGCAGCGCGCGCCTCCCTTAATGATCATGCCCGCGCCCTCGCCAATGGGAATCTCGCTCCCATCGAACTCGATGCCCGATTGATTGCGAAGGCACGTGAGACGATCAAGGACCAGGGCGTCAGCGCACGTGCTTACGACATCCTCGCAGGCTTGCCGCAAGCGCGGGCTCTGCCGGAGTGGACACCAGCCGCAGCTTTCGGGCCGCTCGGAGAGCGCGCCTTCGAGCGCCGCAGCAAGACACCCATGGTGGACGGCATCGAAGGTCTGTTCACGGCGGATGGCTATCGCAATGTGGTAATCCCGCAAGTAGCCTATGCCTCGCGCGTGGCGCTCTCCGAAGCCTGGGTTCGAGGCTCGGATGACGCCGTGCGTGGCGCGACTGTGGAACAGGTGGCTGAGGCCGCGTTGCAGATCTACTTCGACCGTTTTGAAAAGCGCTGGGCGGATGTGCTCTCGGACATCCGGGTGAAGCCATCGCAAACGCTGGGTGATGCCGTGGAGACCACGCGGATTTTGGCAAACGACCGGAATATCGTCGTGGAGGCAGCCAAGTCCATTGCCGATGCAACCGATCTACGGCCGAATGCCGGCGCGAACCTTACCACGCTCGCCTCCACTGCCGATGGCGACGCAACGGCGACGATCCTTTCGGCGACGGTCAATGCCGTCGATCCCTATGCGCGGCTGCGGGATATGCTGGCTGAAAAATCTGCGGCCTCGGTAGCGGACGCACAGTCGGCAGAGAACAAGACAGCCGGTACTCCATCCGAACAACTTCTCGCCAATCTGAAGACACTCAACGAACAGCTGGCACGCTCTTCCACCACCTCGGACGAGGTGGCGAAGGTCTTCGATGTTGACAGTCAATTGACCAAGTCCAATCAGGACCTGCTGCAACAGGCGCGGCAACTGCCTGCCCCGCTAGACGTCTGGATCGCTGGCATCGCGGCAGATGTGGGATCACTTGCGGTGAAATCCGCACGCAGCCGCATCGCCGATCTTTGGGCTTCGGACTCTGCGTCGCTGTGCTCGTCGGTCGTTGCCGGACGATACCCATTTGACCGGGCATCCTCGAGAGATGTGGCGATGGCGGACTTTACCAGGCTTTTCGGACCGAAGGGTGTCTTCCAGACTTTCTTCAAGCAGCGGATGGAGCCCTTCGTCGACAAGACAACGGCGCCGTGGAGCTGGAAGGGCACCTTTGGCTCGGCGGGGATTCCAAGTGAAGCCATCGCCCAGTTCGAAAATGCCGACAAAATTTCTCGGGCATTTTTCCCGAATGGCAGCGAGGTGCCCGTGGTTTCGATCAATGTGAAGCCGGTCTCGCTCAGCGAGCAGTCCAGTGCTGTCATGCTGGAAATTGAAGGAGAGCGGGTGGTTTACTACCACGGTCCAATCCAGGCAAAATCGATCCACTGGCCTTCTCAGGAGAATTCCGCCAACCTGTCTCGCATCGCATTTCAGCCAGGCGGCTGGCAGCAGGCGAAGACCGAAAATGGCGATTGGTCTCCCTTCCGGCTGTTCGATGATGCGACAATCGAGCCCCAGACGGGCGACATCCTCCGGGCGCGCTTCGAAAATGAAGGGCAGACCGCGGAGTTCGACATTCAGTTCGGATCTGTCCTTAACCCCTTCAGGTTGGATGCGCTGTCGCAATTTTCCTGCCCGACGCAATTTTGACCAGAGGTGAGAAGACCAATCAAGGAGAGGAACTTCATGCGCAATGACGGCAACAACCGAAGACAGATCACGCCTGGCTGATGACTAAGCCAGATCCAAAGCCGGCCGTTGCGGCGTCGGACAGCGACCGTATCGGCTTTTTCGGCAAAGTACCAAGCCACGGAGATTTCATTTCCGAGGGCCTGGACCGTGAGTTCATAACAAGACTGGATGAGTGGCTAAGAGCTGGCATGCACGCATGCGCCGACCAATACGGTGCGCGTTGGTCCTCCGTTTTTTCCAACGCGCCGCCGACGCGATTTATCTCCGAAATCGGCGTGTGGGGCGATGCCGCCTATGTCGGCGTCTTGCTGCCGAGCCGGGACCGCGTCGGTCGAAGATATCCGCTGGTGGTTCTGGCGCAACTTACCAGATTTCGACTGCACCCAAGAACGCTTTATCTCGACGAAACCTGGTTCATGGCTGCAGAGGCTCTGGCTGAAACCTCGATGTCCGAGGATTTCGACATGAACCGCTTCACCACAGCGATAAAGCGGCTTCGCCTCCCCAAACCCAAGGAGGACGATGATGCTCCAGTTCCGACACACAACCGCGACAGACCGACGAGCCTCTGGTGGCAGATCGATGCGGAAACCCGCCGCCCGAAGGGCGTGAAACTGGACGGCAGGCCTGGCACGGCAGATTTCATCAAGCTTTTCCAGGATAACAAGCTTCCGCCAGAGCCTGCCCCTCACTCCGAAAAGCCGCAGCAAGTGGGCGCGGCCAAGTCCCCGACACTTGCGCCCAAAGCGCCGGTCGCTCTCCCGCTTGCAGCGAAACCTGTTACGTCGACCTCGATCATCTACAGCTATGCGACGCATTCCGGAACGAAACTGTCGGCCAACGCGGACTCACTCTTCGTATCCAGTCAACCTCCGCTCTTTGCCATCGCGGACGGCATAGGAGAAGGCCACGCGGCAGCCGAAGCAGCCCGGCTGACCGTAAACCTTCTTGCCGATGTGACAGCAGGCAGCGAGCATAGCGTCGATCCACAGACGATCAGAGGGAAACTCGGTACCGTCAACAGCCTCCTTCTGTCCCGACAGGTCGGCGAAGGCGCTTTGCGTCCGGGAGCAAGCGTAGTTGCGGCATCGATCTTCAATCAGACGATCACCGTCTTGTGGTCGGGCGATGCGCGAGCCTATCTTTTGAGGGATGGAACCATGCATCCGCTGACACGCGACCACGTGATTGTCGGAATGAAAAGAACTTTGGCGCAATATATCGGGCACTCGCAGCAATTCCGGCCCGACATGATTCGGGAAAACTGGGGGTGGAGCGACAGGTTACTGCTGTGCAGTTTTCCGCTCGTCCAGCAACTGAAGGAACGCGTGGTCGCTGAACTTCTCTCCGAAACGAAGATCGAGGACTGCGCCGAAGCGCTCATACAGGAAGCGCTGATCGAGACCGCAAGAGACAATATCAGCGCCATCGTGATTGGGCACGACCGTGTGCCGAGATAGCAGCAATGATCAGGGCCTGGTAGCGCAGCGTTATGCCGATCTCTGGCGCGCCATTCAGCAGGGGAACGAAGGCCTTCGCCCAACCCAGGACGCATTGGAATTGCTCGACCACGTCCGCAACGCGCTTGACCGAAACGCATCCACTCTCTACGCGCAAAACTTCGGCCGGATCGCAAACACCTTCCTTGTCGAGACGGTCACCTTCACGAGCGAACGCACAGAAGTCCTGCATTTGCGCCATATCGATCTCGGCACGTCGCACGCGCTCAAGACGCTGCGACCAACTTGTCGCGACGACATTGTTACTGCACAATCTCTGCGTCGAGAGGCAGAAATGGGACTGCGTTTCAGGCATCCCAACATTCTCGAGACATCAGCCTTGTTACGTCTAGAGGACGGCAGACCGGGATTGGTGATGCCATGGCGTCCGCTCACGCTTGCTTCTCTATCACAAGAGCAACTGCTCAATGAACAAGAAGCCTCGATGATCGTGAGAAGCGTTCTCCTTGCACTCGACACGATACATCGAGAGAGGCTTGTTCACTGCGACGTGACACCGAACAACATTTTCCTGCATGGAGAAGATTTCGAACAGTCGCTGCTTGGAGACTTCGGCATCGCCATTCCGATAGGATCCAGGCATCGAGATATCGGCATAAAGCGCGCGGGATCGCCAGAATTCTCCGCTCCCGAGCAGTTGCAAGGGGAGGAAGCCCATCCGTCTCACGATATCTATGCCATTGGAAAGCTGGCCGAAAAGCTCGCAAGCAAAATAAATGCGCCGAGGTCAATCTGGAGCGAATTGATAAAGCAATGCTGCCAGTTGCGTCCAGAAGACCGACCGCAAAGCGCTCGGGAGATTCTGGACATTATATCAGGCTAAAAGTCGGCGCTGTCGCCTTCCGGCTGGTTAGGCTAACGTGCTCAGTTAGCGCTTCCCGGCTGAGGCGCTGCTGCTGTCGGTACGCTCTTCTGGAACACCGTCAACAGCTTGGCGGCGTCAACAAGCGGCGCGTTGCTGGCATAGAGAACATCACCCTTCTGCATCTGGAACATCTGCATCAGCGCAATGCTGGAAGCGTCACGCATGTTCACACGGTAAATCACAGGGCGTTTCTGCGTTAGAATTTCGGCACGTTCCTTGGACGCGGTCGGACCGACCGAGCGGAGCGGCACCTCTTCAGTGCGGAAGACATAGACATTGCGCGAGTCGGCGCGATCATCAAGAAGACCACCTGCACGACCAACCGCCTGGGCAAGCGTCAACTTGCCGGTTTCAAATTGAAATTCGCCCGCACTCTTGAACGCGCCAAGTGCCGTAAAACTGGATGCGTCGCCGTCAATCATGATTTGATCGTCAGGCGACAAACGAACATTCTGTCGATCTTCACGCATCACCCGATCAAGGGTTGCGCTTGCTCTCTGCTGACCGCGAACGATCGTCACCGTCGCGGCCCCCGGCGCCACTGCCGGGCCACCCGCTTGGCTGATCGCATCGAGAACCCGTTCCTGTCGCGCCGTCAAAGCGATCTTGCCTGGTGTCTTGACCGCCCCGCTGACCATCACAGCACTTGTCGGCTTGTCGACGACTGTCACGACCGCCTGCGGATTAACGGCAGATCCCTTCAATCCTGCAACAACCTGGTTCTGCAGTCCCTCTGGCGTGGAGTCGATCACCCTCTGTCTACCCACGAATGGCAGATTGACGTTGCCACTTTGGTCTACGGTGAATCGACCAAGGTTGAGCGTCTTGCTCTGCGTGGACGAGAAAAGACCATCTTCGCCCGTATCGAGCACGGTGATATCGACGACGTCTCCGCGCCTCAGACGCTGAGCGTTATATCCTGTGTTCCGCAATGCTGCGAGACCGGGGCCAGCAGAGTAAGACATGATACTCGCGTTCGATGTCGAAGCAGGAGCATTCGCAAGATCGATGACCGCAATTTTCTCGTTGGTATTCGGGAGAGTTGCTGACCTAATGTTTCCTGCAGTGGGACCATCAGACGGTCTTGCACAAGCACTCAGCAAGGCCAAAAGAAGCACAGGAACGATCTTCTTCATCCATAATCCCCAACACAGAATCAGCTGCACGCAGGAATAGCATCAACGAATGAACCCGCAATAACTTTAAAGCCAAAAATTGAAAAATGCCGCTCAATCTCCGCTTTTATGTGTCGAACACGCAACCTCCGGGTCGTGCAATAACGGCGCCAGTTCTGCAAGCACTCTGTCCACGGCCCGCCCTTGTTCGTCCAGCCTCGCCAGTCATAATTTCCTTTGTCTTGCCGCTACCTGACCCGTTGCTCGATCGGCTTATCACCTTCGTGCCTTCGGGGACGCTGTTCTCCTGGGGCCGTATTTCCATCGCGCCAGGCCAGTCCGACAGATGACGATGATGCTATCATGAGCATTATGGAGAAGAGCAGCAAAGAAGCCCGTGGCATCGAGCACTCGACCTTCAGGCAGCGCGCTAAGCAAAATGGAGGCGACCAAGCCGATCGTAGGGCTACTTGTGTCCCGAAGCGTCCATGTTGATAGCGAAGTGAACGCCCATGCAACCAAGCCTCTTTTATGCTACAAATCATCCATGGCACTTATTACCCTTGCTGTATCCGGCTATCGTTCACTTCGCAGTCTTGTCCTTCCGCTCGAACGATTGAATGTGGTAACGGGCGCAAACGGAAGCGGAAAGTCGAGCCTATATCGTTCATTACGTCTGCTTGCGGACGTTGCTCAGGGTCAAGCAATTGCTTCCCTCGCCGCGGAGGGTGGTCTGCGATCGACCATGTGGGCAGGAGGATCAGGCTACTCAGTTGCAATGCGCTCAGAGCGGTCACCTATGCAAGGCAACATCGGCGGCGGTCCCGTTTCACTTCGTCTTGGCTTTGCGTCCGAGGACTACGGCTATGCGATCGATCTGGGTCTTCCTATCCCCGGTCCCGGCGCCAGCCGGGAGGAAGTGTCGCTGTTCGGGCACGATCCGGTCGTTAAGGCGGAAGCTGTCTGGGTCGGCGAGAGGCTGTCGAGGCACAATGCCATTGCCCGGAGAAGCAATGCCTCTGTTCTGGTGCAGGACAGAAATGGTCGCCTGCGACCTGTCGTCACTGACCTTGCGCCTTTTGAGAGCATGATGATGCGCGCCGCTGACCCGACGGATGCGGTCGAACTACTTCTTCTTCGCGAACGCATGCGGGCTTGGCGCTTTTACGACCACTTCCGGATTGATCGAGACGCTCCGGCGCGCAGTCCTCGGATCGGAACGCGCACGGTCGCGCTCGCGTCCGATGGTTCGGACCTGGCGCCAGCCATTCAGACCGTGCGGGAGATCGGCAATGGACCGGCGTTCGACGAAGCGATCGACGATGCCTTCGCTGGGTCGTCCGTCGAAATCGGTGCTGCCGACGGTCTGTTTCGTCTGTCTATGCGTCAACGGGGGCTTCTCCGCCCTCTCGATGCCTCAGAACTTTCGGACGGAACCTTGCGTTATATCGCACTGGCAACAGCCCTTCACACGCCGCGCCCTCCAGAACTGATGGTATTGAACGAGCCAGAAGGCAGCCTGCATCCGAGCTTGTTGGAACCACTTGCACGCATGATTGCATCGGCCAGCGAGCGCAGTCAGGTCATCGTCGTCAGCCATGCCAGGTCCCTGGTTGATGCGCTCTCCCACCATGGGGCGCAGATGCTGGCACTGGAGAAGGAAAACGGCGAAACGATCGTTGCGAACGTCGAGCCCCCAGCATGGACCTGGCCGGACCGTTGATCTGCGTGCACTTCTCCCACGGGCGAGAAAAATCAGAAGCAACCTTCACGTAACTTTTCAAAAAATCACTTTAAATTTCTGTCTTCGTTTGAGAAATTTTTGATATCGATTTTGGCGCACATATGCCCCTCCTCCATTCGAATGGCTGCAACCATTTCAATGGCGTCGTCTGGCGGAACAGGTGGCGAACAGAGGGCGAAAGACTGATTAATGCTGGGCCTTCTTGCTCATGTGTTGCAAGATGACGAAGAAGGCTGGTCGCACTGAATGCGGACCAGCCTTCGTTGTTGGAGTGACGAGATTACTCTTCGTCGTAGTCGCTTGCGGCGGCATTCACCGAGTCTTCAGCAAGTTCCGTGAGGCTCGCGTCAGCGGCTTTCTCCTGAGCGAGAATGTCATCAATGTGCTGCTTGGCCTCATCCATGCCAAGCGCGTCTGCGAAGGCGCGCATCGAACCATAACGGGTAATCTCGTAGTGCTCGATCGCCTGACAGCTGAAGATGATTGCTGCGTCTGCGGCAACACTCG
The DNA here is from genome assembly GCF_028674915.1 of Agrobacterium sp. CNPSo 3708. NCBI lineage: Bacteria > Pseudomonadati > Pseudomonadota > Alphaproteobacteria > Hyphomicrobiales > Rhizobiaceae > Agrobacterium > Agrobacterium sp. CNPSo 3708. The sequence continues at coordinate 282,864 of NZ_JAQZSF010000005.1, read as the reverse complement.
AGCCAAAATCCTCCAAGAGGCTTTCACTCTCTTCCAGAATTCCGTCGATAGCGTCGCACTTTTCAGCCTTAGCGCGCTTGCCCAGGAGCTCAAAAATTGCCTCAAGCTTCTCAATCTGACCGGCAGTTTCTTCGCGATGAGACGTCAGTGCTTGCACCAGCTCAGGGTGATCCGCTGCCTTGATCATCTTTGGCAAAGACTTGTAGATCTTTTTCTCAGCGTAATAAATGTCGCCGAGCGCGTGCTCGAAAAGGTCAGAAAGACTTTTGTCGTCCTTCGCAGAAACGCTCGTCGCTTTCTTGGCGGCAGACTTGCTTGCCACAGCCTGTGCACGCTTCTTGCGCGCGTCGGAGCTCGCAGCAGCACTTTTGGTCCCAGAGGCGCGCGCGGTCTTTTTAGCGGCGGTTCTCGAAGACTTATTTTCCTTGCTAGATTTTTCGGCTGTCGCCATCTCGTTCTCTCCCTTTAGAGCCTTATAATAGGCGTGGGAGAACGAAAGCGATTGGGGGATGTTCCAGAGAACGACGAGGTTAATTTCTCACCATACGAAATCAATTTAGGGAGAATTTCACTGGCCGACAAACATGCGGCTCAACGCGTGTCGTCAGACCTCGCATGAGGGTATCAAAGTTTTCGTGTATCTGTCGGAATGAGGTCGGACGATAGATGAGGTGGGCAGATGATACCATCTGCCCACCTTGCGAAATCAGGCAAGAAACTCGATCAGGTCTTGGTTCAAGCGGTCAGGTACTGTCGCAAACAGGCCGTGGGGTTCTCCGTCATACTCGATGAGTTTTGCTCCGGCGATACCATTCGCAGCGGCCCGACCCGTTGGATCGATAGGAACTGTCTTGTCACCCGTACCGTGGATGACGAGCGTGGGGATTGTAAATGCTGCAAAATCGGGACGGAAGTCGGTCTTGGCAAAGGCGTCAACGCAATCGATTGTGGCCTTCGGGCTTGCCATCACTCCGAGAACGAAAGACCAGTCCAGGACTCCCTGGCTGACTGGGCTGGTCACCAGGCCGACACCATAAAAGGTCTTGGCAAAGCTTTGCAGGAAGTCGAACCTGTCTTTGCGAATGTCTTTTTTCATGCCTTCAAACACGCTGGCATCGACACCGTCAGGGTTGCTCTCGTCCTTTAGAAGATAGCCGGCAACGGACGCAACGAGGACGGCTTTCGACACTTTCGACGCGCCATGGCGAGAGAGATAACGGGCTATTTCGCCGCCACCCATGGAAAAGCCTACAAGGCTGACGTTTTGGAGTTCAAGGCCATCGATGACGGCGGCGAGGTCGTCGGCGAAGGTGTCGTATGTGTAGCCGCTCGCGGGATGTCCCGACTGGCCAAAACCACGACGATCATAGGTGATGACGCGAAAGCCCGATTCCAAAAGGGCAACGGTCTGGTACTCGAACATATCGCCGGTTAGCGGCCAACCGTGGATGAGGATTACCGGGCGACCTTGGCCCATATCCTTGACGTGCAGTTTAGTCCCATCTTTTGCTTCGATGAATGCCATTTGGTAACTCCCTTAATGGTGCACCGGTAAAGTCTGGCATGCCAATAGGGTTCCCTTGCTGCACCAGGTGAACACCATCTAACGGACGTTTAGGAATGATCCCCGCGGTTGCGTTTGCAGCCGCGCTGATCTGAAAGGCGAAGACGACGGCTCTCAAGCGTTTCTATCCAGACCCCCTGCTGAAACTTAATTTCAGCGAAAGGGACTGATAAAAACAAAGCGCGGACATGGCCTCTTGCGATTTCGCCCGTCACGCTTTGGCGGTCATGGCGCTGGGTCGTGCGCTGTCCGTCACCTTTCGGTAAACGAGAAGCGTCGCCACCAGACCGCAACCACCTGCGAAGGCCAGCCAATAGCCCGGTGCCGCCTTGTCGCCAGTCTCCTCAATGAGGTAGGTGGCGATGGCTGGCGTAAAGCCCCCAAAGATCGCGGTTGCCAGCGAATAGGCCAGCGAAAAGCCTGCTGTTCGCACGATTGGCGGCACGATTTCGGTCAGCGCAACCACCATAGCGCCGTTGTAGCTGGCATAAAGGAAGCTGAGCCAAAGTTCGGCGATCAGCATGCGTTCGAAGCTCGGTGCAGCAACGAGCCAGGCGATCACTGGATAAGCTGTCACCAGCGCGAGCGCCGAAAAGACCACGAGGACAGGCTTGCGTCCGATCCGATCGGAAACAGAGCCCATGACCGGCAGCCAGAAAAAATTCGACAAGGCGACGCAGAACGTCACGAGAAGACTGTCGGTTTCCGAGAGCTTGAGGACGGTCTTGCCGAAGGTCGGCGTGTAAACGGTAATGGCATAGAAGGACACTGTCGTCATGACGACCATCAGCATACCGAGCAGGACGATACCCCAGTTGGCCGCAAGCGTCTGGTATACCTGCGTCATTGTGGGGCGATGTTGACGGGCTGCAAACTCCTGCGTCTCTTCAAGCGAGCGCCGAACATAAAACAGGAACGGAACGATGCCGCAGCCAATGAAGAAGGGTATCCGCCAACCCCATTCCGACATTGTGCTCTGCGGCATCAAAGAGTTCAACGCGTAGCCCAGCAGGGCCGCGACCATGATGGCAACCTGCTGGCTGCCCGACTGCCAGGATACGTAGAAGCCCTTTTTGCCGGGCGTCGCCATCTCCGACAGATAGACTGAGACGCCTCCGAGTTCCACACCTGCCGAGAAGCCCTGCAACAGGCGGCCAATAAGAACGAGAAGCGGCGCGAAGAGACCGATGGTCTGCACACCGGGCACGAAGGCGATGAGTACCGTGCCCAGCGCCATGATGCACAGCGTGACGATAAGGCCCTGGCGGCGGCCGATCTTGTCGATATAGGCTCCAAGAAAGATCGCACCGAGCGGTCGCATCAGAAAGCCGGCGCCGAAGGTCATGAAGGTCAGCATCAGTGATGCGACTTCATTGTTCGACGGAAAAAAGGTCTTGGCAATATTGCTGGCATAGATGCCGACAAGGAAAAAGTCGAACATCTCAAGAAAATTGCCGCTCGTTACGCGCAATACGGTGCCGACGCGGGATGAGCGTGTACTTGCTGTCATATTCTTCTCCCTATGCATGAGACTCACCCCGTTTGGGGTCCTCCGGTCTTCATGCGAACGGTCGCGCGTCAGTCGTATCAGCCCCCGTCGCTTGGCGACAGCGGGGCCACGACCTGCAGCTCGACCAGACTGATTTCTAACCGCTTACATCGGAATTCCTGTCACCATCCTGTCACGGCGCCTGGGCGGGCAAGAAATTGTCTTGTCGCACACCCGTCCTCCATGCTTGATCTAGGCCGAAGCAGATTGTGACGAGGGAGGAAGGCATGCGGGTCCTCATTGTAGAGGATGACCCGTCATTGGCGCGCGGGATTGTTTCGGCGCTCGTGGCCGCCGGCTACGCGGTTGATCGTGTCGGCAATGGCCGAGACGGGCTCGCTGCCGCCCTTGAGGAAGACTACGCGCTCGTCGTGCTTGACCTCGGTTTGCCGGAAATGGACGGGCTCACGGTGCTGAAGGCACTGCGGCAGGCTGGTTCGTCAACGCCGGTGATGATCCTGACGGCGCGCGACGCTATCCCCGACCGGGTCGCCGGGCTTGATGTCGGAGCAGACGACTATCTCACCAAACCCTTCGCGCTCGAGGAATTTGAGGCGCGTGTGCGCTCGCTCGTCCGACGCGGCCAAAATCAGCCGAGCCCGATCCTCAGCTGCGGAGCGCTTTCTATCGATCGCAATTCCAGCACGGTAACGCTCGCTGGACGCACTCTCTTCCTGCGTCCACGAGAATATTCAGTCCTCGTCCTTCTTCTGAGCCGCGCGGGGCAGGTGGTGCAGAAGGAGCGCCTTGCCTCAGCGATTTCCAACTTCGACGATGCACTCACGCCTAATGCTGTGGAACTGCATCTCGGCCGCCTGCGCAAGAAGCTTGAGCCGCACGGCCCCAACATCCGTACAATCCGCGGGGTCGGCTATATTCTTGAGGTTGAGTGAATGAATGCGAGCGCGACGCCGTCCATTCGTCGGCGCCTTCTGCAAAACATGGTGCTGCCGGTTGCGGTGCTGGCGATCGTCTTTGGCATCGGTGGCGCCTTTTTGATCCACAGCGTTGTCAGCCTGACACAGGATCGGCTGCTCGATGCAGCACTCGTCTCGATCATCGACCGCGCGACCGCGCAGGGTCCTGCGCATCTCGACAACACGCTGGTACAGGGCGCTATCGAGATCTTGCGCGACGATGCGAATGATACATCTGCCTATTGTATTTCAGATGGCGCCAGCTTTCAGCGCGGCGATCGGGATCTTTGCGCACTGGACACGGGAACCGCACCACTCGACCGAATTGTACATGTGCCGGCCGATCTGGATAACAACCAAGTGCGCGTTGCGATGACGCGCCGCATCATTGAGGGCTTTGGGCAACCCCTTACCTTCAGAATGGCAGAGACCCTCAACAGCCGACTCAATATGGAAGCACGGATGCTGGTGGTCCTCGTTCTTTTCGAGGCCGTCCTCCTCAGTGCTGCTGCCATTCTCTCTTACATGGCCATTCTGCGCGGGCTTCTACCGCTCACCGAGATCAGTCAGGAGCTTTTGGGGCGGGCTTCCCCCGGCGCTGTTCCCTTTGCCCGCATCGATACCGCGCGGGTGCCGGAAGAGACTGTGGATCTTGTTTCAGCGATCAATACATTGATGGAGCGCCTGGATGAAACGATTGCCGGCGTGCGCGATTTTACTGCCGATGCCTCCCATCAGTTGCGCTCGCCACTAGGGGGCCTCAAGCTGCATTTGGAACTTCTGCAACGGCAGGCCGCGGGCCAGGACAATCTTCTCGCAACACTGAGCGAAGCACAGAACGGCGTCACCCGCCTGCAACGCATGCTTCAGCAATTGATCGTGCTAGCGCGCGTCGATTCCAAGAGCGACACGGTCGATCTCGATCAGCGCGTCGACCTCAGCCGACTTGCGGCCGACGTCCTGGCAGAGCAAGCGCCTGAAGCTCTCAACCGCAATATCGATATCGTGCTTGAGGCGCCCGACGATCCCGTCAACGTCACGGGAAATCCACTTCTTATCAAGGAAATCATTGCCAACCTTGTCGATAATGCGATTGCCCATAGTGCAGACGGCGATTGCGTCACTGTGCGCGCAAGAGCGGAGGCGGCCACAGGAATTATCGCAGTTGAGGATGAAGGGCCGGGTATTCCCGAGGAAGAGCGTAGTCGTGTCTTCCAACGCTTCTACCAGATTGCCCGTGGCAACGCGAAGCCGGGTTCAGGTCTCGGTCTTGCAATCGCGCGTCGGATCGCCGACCTCCACGGCGGCTTGATCACTCTCAGCGACACCGCTTCAGGCCGCGGCTTGAGCGCCCGGCTCAGCCTGCGGCTCTCTCAAACGAAGTCGCCGGACTGACCACGAGAGCCTATAGTGGCAAGGGATAGCGCATCGGCCATCTCGCCGGATCTAGAATGCCACCTCTGAGTATCCGGGCTGACACAACCTGCGTTCTGTCACCCAAGATATGTTGATAGTTCTCCTCATAATTTGTTGACGGGCCGGATTTTTGTGTCCAGAAGTGACGTCTTATCCAGTTCTTAGAATTTGGCGACAGGCTGAAAGGCGTGTGCGGTGACATATCTTCACGCAATGCAAACCGAAATCCAGGGCATCCATGCCGTTTCACCTCCAAGGTGGCGTTCACTGGATGGCATCGTCGGTGTGCACTGGGAGGCTGAAGGTCACGCGGGCGCAAGTGGATATTACCTTTCGCCAGACCCCCGCATCATGCTGTTCTTCAAGGAAGTCAGCAGCCATATCCGCGTTTCCGATCAATCGTCTCGCTTCGATCGTTTCGAACGGGGATTGGCGTCCGCGGTTTATGTACCTGCCGGCGTGCCGTTATGGACGAAGTTTACGCGGCGTCATCGTTTTTCGCACCTTGATTTACACCTGCACCAGGATCGCCTGATGCGTTACATCGCTCCAATCGTCGGGTCTTCTGCTGCTCGTGCCGTCTCAAAAAGACCGGTTGAGCTCAAAGAGGCCGGACCTTTGATCAGTCTCGCCAATCTGGTTGTCGATGAACTGGACGAGAGCGCCAGACACTCTGCTTTTGCAGAAAATTTGATCGGCAGCATCGTAACAGGCCTCCTTGATCTACATGCGGCTGACGAGGAAAAGACTGCTGCAAGCGGGCGCCTGACCCAAGCTCAACTGAACAGGCTTTCAACCTACTTTGCGAATTGCGGTGGTCGACGTCTAACCGTGCGAGAAATGGCGGACGTCGTCGGCCTGTCCGAAAGTTGGTTCGCCACCGTCTTCAAGCAAACCACTGAGATGACTCCGCTGCAGTGGCAGTTGTCACGGCGTATTGATCTTGCCAGACGCATGCTGAGCGACACCAGCGTGAGCATCGCCGATATCAGCGCGCAGCTTGGCTTCTCAGATCAGGCGCATCTGACCAAGGTCTTTCGCAGCCTCACTGGCGAAACACCGGCCGCGTGGCGACGTAAACACCCTTCAGAGTGAGAAGTCCCGGTGGCTTTCACCGGGACTATGACTGCCTACCAGGTCTGACGGAGCGTCGCGTAGATGGTGCGCCCGGGATTATAGTAGAGTGCACCGCCGTCGTTGTTGGCAATGTGCTTCTCATCGAAGACGTTGTTAACATTCAGCTGGAAGCTGGTATTCTCCCGAATGTTGTAAGAGAACGAAGCGTCGAAGACCACCGCTCCCTTTGATTTGCGCGTGTTGAGGTTGTCGAAGTAGTAGGCGCCGGTGAAACGCGCTCCAGCTCCAAAGGTCATGTCACCGCGCTCGCCACTTCCTTCCAAGGTGTAGGTGCTCCAAAGAGATGCCATATGCTCCGGCACCTGGGCAAACCTCTTGCCGTTATAAGTTGCGCCAGTGTCCACAATCTTCGAGTCGATGTAGGAGTAGGCACCGATCAAGTTGACGTTGGATGTGAGCTCGAGTTTTCCTTCGAGATCGAAGCCCCGGTGGCGGACTTCTTTCACGGTATTCGGCAGGTAAACAGGCGCCTCGTAGGTGGTGATGTTTTCCAGCGTCAGATCATAAATGGAAGCCGTAATGAGGGCCGGCATTGAATCCGGCCGATATTTGATGCCGGCCTCATATTGCTTGCCATAGGTCGGCTCGCTTCCCGCGCTCGGAGGCGCTACCGACTCTGCATAACTGACATATGTCGCAAGCTCATCTGTCAGCTTATAACTCAGGCCGATTCTTTTGCTCAACTCGCTGTACGAGCCACTCTCAGCTGTGCTGTTTGTGGGATCCACATCTTTCAGATCAAGCCAGTCATTGCGTAGCCCGAGGCTTGCAGTAACGCGGTCGCTGAAAATCAGGTCCTGCTGCAGGTAAATCCCGCCATTGACCTGATCCTTATTCGAGCTGCTAAACGGCGCCAGCGGACCGGGTCCGCCCGCAAAAACGGGATTTGCAAAATCAATCTGTGGTGCAGCAGTATAATAGTTGGCGCCTCGAGAATTGAAGTTGCTGTAATCGGCCCCGACCAAGGTGCGGCTTTCAACCTGCTCAAACTCGGTTTCGTAAAGGAGATGGGCATCTGTAATGAAATGCTCAGCCGAACCGTCGCTGCCGAAGTAGTCGCGCTTGACCATGGTATCTGCGGAATCGCCTGCACCCAAGGTGTCATAGATGTAGGTGTAGCCAAAGCCGTTTTTCGACTTGCTGTAGCGCGTGTTCGAGCCAAACGACAGACCATTGCCGAAATCGTGCTCCAACATGACGGAGTAGGTGTTCCGGTTCGTCGTATCGTAGTTGTAGGACGGCTCGCCGAAGAAGCGGTCGCGGTTGAAGTCTGTGGAGAGTGGGTGACCGCCGCTGCTTGGCGTGCCATCACGGTCCAGATGGTCGAACACGAAGGTCAGTGAGGTCGCATCGGTCGGCCGCCATGTCAGGCCACCTTGAACGAAGTTCTCATCATTGTTCGAGAAGTCGAACTCACCGTCCGAGCGCTCGAATTTCCCCGTCAGTCGGTAGGACAGCGTATCGTCTTCGGTCAGGTTGTCACCAAAATCGAAGCCCGCCTCCTTGTGTGCGTAGGAGCCCGTGGTGCCGTATATCTCGCCGAAGCGCTCGCTGCGCGGCTTCTTCGTCACATAATTGATTGCGCCACCCGGATCCGAAACGCCAAAGCCTGTGGAATTGGCACCCTTCAGCACTTCCACCCGCTCAAAGCCATAGGGTTCTTCCTTCACGCCGGTCCAGGTGCGACCCACCATCAGGCCATCGCGATAAGTGAAGGGCGTAAAGCCGCGAATCTTGACGTAGTCGTAGCGCTCGTCCGAGCCATAGTAGTCGGTGGTTACGCCAGCGGTATATTGCACCACCTGTTCGATGCTATCGGCCTTGCGCTGTTCGATTTCCTTGGAGGTGACTACCGACACAGTCGCAGACGTGGTGAAGATTTCGCCCGGCATCTTGCCGACGGCACTTGATCGTTCCGCGACAATTGACTTGGAGTCATTGTCCGACTGGCCACTTCCCTGGATGGTAATTGTCTCCAGCACTGTCGCATCGCCGTTCGTCTCCTGCGCCAATGCGAATGCCGGCAGCAATGCGATGACTGCCGTGCAGCCAAGAAGGGTTGCGGTGCGATACCGCAGGAGGGCTTGTGTCTTGCTGTGGGAGGGAATGGCGCTGATCATGCTTTCATCCAGTCATTGGCGTTCCGATACTCCGCCAATGACCTAGTCATCGTCTGGAGCCGACCGACATCGCGCCACCCGCACATGGGATGCGAAGGAAGGCTGGCGCCGGTCAAACGCCCTTTAACTGGATAAATTAAATCCAGTATTGTATATATCTCTCTTTTGTAAAATCCCCCGGAAAATCAAGCCTGGTGACGCAACTGGAGGCCCAAATTGCTTGACCTTCCGACTTTAAGCTGAGACTGACGGTCAACTTAATGAGAAAGGAACAGGACCATGCGGATCAAACTTCATCAACTCGCGCCGCTTGCAGCCCTGCTCCTCAGCATGAGCGCACTACAGACCGCGGCAGATGACGCGGCTGGCTTTCCGCTCGACATCAAACATGCGCTTGGCACGACGACGATCGCGAAAAAACCAATCCGCATCGCAACGGTTGCCTGGGCCAATCACGAAGTTCCGCTTGCGCTGGGGATTGTCCCCGTCGGCATGGCGGCGGCCAATTTCGGTGACGATGACGGTGACGGTCTGCTGCCATGGGTCTCGGAGCGCCTTAAAGAGCTTAATGGCAATCCGCCGCGCTTGTTCGATGAAGGTGACGGCATCGATTTCGAGGCGGTGGCCGAAACGCAACCAGATGTCATTCTCGCCGCCTATTCCGGCCTGAACAGAAACGACTACGCGACACTGAGCCAGATCGCGCCGGTGGTTGCCTATCCCCAGGCGCCGTGGTCTACCGATTGGCGCGAGACTATCCGTTTCGATAGCGCCGGCCTGGGGATGGCCACAGAAGGCGAGACACTTATCTCGGACATCGAGATGAAGATCGCAGCAGAGGTTGCAAAATATCCGGAGTTGAAGGGCAAGTCTGCGATGTTCGTGACACATCTCGACGCTACCGATCTCAGCATTGTCAACTTCTACACATCACAGGATACACGGGTTCGCTTCTTCAAGGATCTGGGTCTCTCCATGCCCAAAAGCGTGGCTCAGGCATCGTCCAATGGCAGCTTTGCTGGCTCAATCAGTGCAGAGCAGATCGACATGTTTGACGACGTCGATATCGTCGTCACCTACGGCAATCAACAACTTGTCGAGGCAATGAAGGCCAATCCCCTTCTCGCCCGCATGCCGGCTGTCAAACACGATGCCATCGTGACTTTGGGTCGCGATCCGGTCGGCACGGCAGCCAACCCAACGCCTCTTTCCATCACCTGGGTCCTGCCTGCCTATGTGGCCAAGCTGGCGGAAGCGGCGAGAAAAACGGAATGAATGCCCGCCGTATGCTGCATTTGATTCAGCAGCCGACGCTTACTCTACCAAGGCACACCAACCTCGTATGTCTCGTCGCGGTTCTCGTGGTCGCGACCATTGTGGCCATCCTTTCTCTTATGGTAGGGACGCGTGATGTAGCGCCGTTCGAGGTGTTGGCTGCGATTGCGGGGGACACGTCCACTCTGGATCGGGCAGCCGTGGCGACGCGAATACCGCGAACGGTGCTGGCGCTGATTGCGGGTGCCTCACTCGGATTGGCCGGAGCCGTGATGCAGGGCATCACCCGCAACCCCTTGGCCGATCCCGGTATTCTGGGAATCAACACGGGCGCTTCTCTTGCTGTTGTCGTCGGGGTGGCCTGGTTCGGTACAAGCTCCGCTCACAGTTTCATATGGTTGGCAATTTTCGGGGCGGCAGCAACCTCCGTCTTCGTTTATACGATCGGCTCAATGGGACGCGGAGGCGCCACGCCTTTGAAACTGGCTTTGGCGGGCACGGCAACAGCCATCGCCTTTTCTTCGCTCGTCATCGCCATCGTTCTGCCGCGGGCAGATATCGCAGGTGGAATCCGTTCCTGGCAAATCGGCGGCGTTGGCGGGGCGACTTTCGAGCGCATGGAACCGGTCTATGGCTTTCTGATCATTGGCTTCGCGCTTTGCCTGCTCTCCTCCAGAAAGCTGAACGTGCTCGCCCTCGGCGACGAACTCGCTGCCGGTCTCGGTGAAAACGTTGCCGTCGCGCGGATTATCGCGACAGTCGGCGCGGTGATACTATGCGGCGCAGCAACCGCCGTGTGCGGGCCCATAGGTTTTGTCGGTCTGGTGGTTCCACATGTCTGCCGGCTTCTGGTCGGTGTGGATTACCGCTGGCTCCTTCCATTCTCCGCACTTGGCGGCGCGATCCTTCTGACAGTGAGCGATATTGTCGGTCGCCTGGCCGCACGCCCGTCTGAACTGGAAGTGGGTGTTGTGACCGCTTTGGTTGGTGCGCCGTTCTTTATCTTCATCGTCCGTCGACAGAAGGTGAAGCAACTATGATTTACGCGTCCACCCACCCGACTGCTGGTGGATCGATCAGAGAGAGCCGGAACCGCCACCTTCGACGTCGCCACACGCTGCTGGCCATCATGGCGCTGACCGTCCTCGCCGGGTTTTGCTGCTCCCTCACCTTCGGCCAAACATATGTCCCTTTTTCGGATGTCATCCGCATCCTTGCGGGCGAAACCGTGCCGGGCGCGGGCTTCACTGTCGGCCAGCTGCGGCTGCCGCGCTCAGTGCTTGGTCTGGTCGCAGGTATGAGTTTCGGGTTGGGCGGAGCGGCATTTCAAACCCTCTTGCGTAATCCGCTCGCAAGCCCCGACATCATCGGCATCACGTCTGGCGCCAGTGCAGCGGCTGTCTTCTCCATCGTTATTCTCGGCATAGGCGGTCCTGCCGCCTCCGTCTTTGCTGTGGTGGCAGGCCTCGCAGTGGCACTGCTTGTCCATGGCCTTTCCTATCGCAACGGCGTCTCGGGGGCTCGGCTCATTCTTGTTGGCATCGGTGTTTCTGCCATGCTTGAGAGCATGATCGTCTATATCCTCTCACGCGCGCCTGCCTTCAGTCTTCAGGAGGCCATGCGATGGCTTACCGGAAGCCTGAATGGCGCAAAGCTCGAAATGGCAGGTCCCCTGCTTCTCGCCCTTCTCATTTTTGGCAGCGTTCTTCTGGTTAAGGCACGTGATCTTGAGGTGATGCGAACCGGTGAAGACACAGCCACCGCACTTGGCGTCAACGTCTCATCAACCCGCCTTCTGGTGATCGTTTCCGCCGTGGGACTGATTGCAACAGCCACTGCCATAACCGGACCGATCGCCTTTGTTGCCTTTCTGGCAGGTCCGATTGCCGCTGGCATATTTGGACGCCGCCATTCGACCCTCCTTCCCGCCGCACTGTTTGGCGCAGCGCTGGTTCTGGCAGGTGACTTTGTCGGGCAATTTCTTTTGCCCAGCCGATATCCTGTTGGTGTCGTGACTGGCGCACTCGGGGCGCCCTACCTCATCATCCTGATCATTCGAAGCAACCGCCAAGGAGCTGCCTCATGACTGATCCCCGCCTCGAGGCCGCAAACTTGTCCGCCGGCTATGGTGAGAAGCAGATATTGAAGGGTCTGGACCTGGCTATTCCTTCCCGCCAGATAACTGCCGTTGTTGGGGCAAACGCCTGCGGGAAGTCCACGCTGCTCAAGGCCCTTTCGCGCCTCATCGCGCCGCAACAGGGCGAGGTACTTCTCGACGGGCGTGCCATCCACCGGCTGCCAACGAAAGAGCTTGCACAGCGGCTAGGGCTTTTGCCGCAATCACCCATTACACCCGAAGGCATTACGGTCATGGATCTGGTCAGCCGGGGACGGCATCCCCATCATGGTCTTTTCGCGTCCTGGACCAAAGATGACGACCGCGCCGTCGCCGATGCGCTGGTGGCAACGCAAACCCTGGAACTGGCAGACCGACCCGTCGATGAATTGTCTGGCGGCCAAAGGCAGCGAGTCTGGATTGCGATGGCACTCGCGCAGCAGACCGAAGTGCTGCTGCTGGATGAGCCGACCACATTTCTGGATGTGAGCCATCAGATCGATGTCCTCGACCTCTTGACCGACCTGAACCGGACGCGCGGCACGACCATCGTGATGGTCCTTCACGATCTCAACCTCGCTGCGCGTTACGCGGACCACCTTGTCGCCATGCTGGAAGGGCGGCCTTTCGTGGCAGGCCCGCCCCAAACTGTGCTGACGCAGGATCTGGTTCGAAACGTCTTCGGACTGGAGAGCCAGATCCTTCTCGATCCGACATCAGGCCGGCCGATGATGCTCCCGATCGGTCGCCATCATATGCAAGCCCGTCACGTTCCATTTATGCAGGCAAGATCATGAACACACTACACCCCTCAACCCTTTCCGGTGTCGCCTACCCCGCTGACGTCAATGCAATGCTTGCTGAGATCTGCGAGCACTTCGTTGAGCACTCTGACGTTGTTGTATCGGAGCAAGGTGCATCGCTCAGATCTGAGGATTGGGCGATCGATGTAACCACCGCCGATGAGCGGTTGATGATCGAAATTCGAACAGAGAACGACCAAATGCTCGCGGCAACACGCACGATGTTTGCCGAGCACCTGTTCTATTTCGCCGGCGATGAACCGTTCACTCTTGAATGGTCAATACCAGCGCCAAAGGTTCGCCCACCCGGCTTTCACGAGGCAACGGTTGTCGGTTCCCAGATTGTTACGCCGCGCATGCGGAGGGTCATTCTGGCGGTAGACGATGTAACCCCGTTTGTCGGTGGCGACATGCATGTGCGTGTGCTCGTTCCGCCCGTCGGCCGGGTACCGGTTTGGCCAAAGCTGCAGGAAAACGGCCGCATTGGCTGGCCAGAAGGCGAAGACGAACTTCTTGTGCGCGTCTATACGATACGTTCGGTGGATCAAGAGGCCAACCACGTCAGCATCGACTTTCTCCAGCATCCGAAGCCTGGCGTTGCTACCCCCGGCGCCGACTTTGCGCGAGACGTAGAAGCTGGGCAACGGGTGGCGCTGATGGGTCCGGGAGGTGGCAGTTTGCCGGCAGCGAAGTCTATCCTCTTTTCTGGCGATGAAACCGCCTTGCCAGCAATCGCAAGGATGGTGGAGGAAGCACCGGTTGGTACCACGATAAAGGCGATCATCGAAGTCGAGGATGCCGGGGAAGAGCAAGCGATCAGCCACGGTGAACCAGTTTCAGTCGAATGGCTGCATCGGTCTACCTATCCGCAAGAAGGCAGCGGAAGCCTTGTCGAGCGATTGAAAGCGGAAATAGATCAAACCTCGCGGGAGACATTCGTTTGGTTTGCCGGCGAGAAATCGGATGTTCGCACTATCAAGCGCTATCTTGCTGAGAAGGACCGTGACCGGAAGCAGCAATACGTTGCGTGGTACTGGCGCAACGAGGATTGACGGCGATATCGAACGAAAAGATGCTGCGCCCGTCACGCTCACGCGTAAAGCCCGTTTGGGGCAACGCCACGGGCCTAACATCCAGGTCTGCTAAAACGTAAGAAATCCGCCGTGATATGATAGCCGTAATCCAGTGGCGATGTTACAAATGCCCGGAAAAGCATCGGAAATTGGACGCGTTATGCCCTGGCTTCTTCCTGAGGATGGTATCGACCCTTACCGGACGAGAGTGATTGTTTTTGGAGTGGCCAGACGCTTGAAAACCTATCGCTCCGGCACCCATGGCAAAACGCAATTGCTCGTCAGCAACAATGCGGGGTGTTCAAACCGAGAGTCCGGGCGATGAAGATTTTGGTTGCAGAAGACGATGAGACGATGGCGGGATATATCCGCAAAGGTCTCATCGAACAGGGGTTCTCGGTCGATTGGGTGAGCGACGGTCGCGAAGCGCTGACCTATTGCCTCTACAACAGCTGCGATCTTGCAATCGTCGACAGGATGATGCCTGGCCTCGACGGGCTTTCTGTGGTCAAGGCGCTCAGAGCGTCAAAAAGTTCGCTGCCGGTCATTTTTTTGACCGCAGTCTCCGACCTCGAAGACAAGGTAGAGGGGCTGATGGCAGGCGGTGACGACTACATCGTCAAACCGTTTCACTTTTCTGAGCTTCTCGCCCGCATTCATGCCCTGTCCCGGCGTCCGAAAGAGAACAGCCAGAAGACGGAGCTCATTTGCCACGATCTCAAGCTTGACCTTCTCAAACGCGTTGCGGTTCGCCAGGGGCAAGTCATCGATCTGCAGAACAAGGAATTCGCACTGCTCGAACTCCTGATGGAAGCGGAGGGCCGGGTCGTGAGCAAGACGATGGTCCTGGAAAAAATCTGGGATTTTTCCTTCGATCCGGGAACGACGGTCGTGGAGACCCATATCAGTAAGCTGCGCCAGAAGATCGACAAGCCCTTCGATACAGCGTTGATCCAAACCGTCCGCAACATGGGATACCGGATACGTGCGCCTCACTGATCTTATGTCCGGTAGTTCCTTTCGGACCTCAGCCAAGGTCGCGATAGGCGTTCTTGTTCTCATGAGCCTTGGCGGGACGCTCTTCATCGGATCGGTGACCAAGACCCTGCGGGATGCCACCGAGCAGCAGACCCTGGAGGAGGCTGTCCTTCTGAGCGACGTCTACTCCGCGGAGGGACGCGACGGCTTGGTGAAGGCAATCGGTACGCTGAGCAACCTTGTCAGCAGCCAGGACCGCATCTCCGCAGTCTATGATAAAAACGGGGTCAACCTGGCAGGTGCCGATCTCACCATGCCGGACTTCATCGGTGTCCGCGACACCACGCTGCAATCCCTCTCGACCCGAGGGAGCGAAGGCCATTTTGTGGTATCGGTCCAGAAGTTTAACGATGCAACGCTTGTGGTCGGCCGAAATCTCAAGGCCGTGGACGAGATGCGCGTTTACATGATTGCCGGCCTCGTGGTCATGACCTTGCTGTTGACCTTCGGAACATTGGTTCTGGGTCTGTTGGCAAGCAGTAAGAGTTTTTCGAAACTAAGGTTGATCGAAGGCGTTCTGGGGCGTGTTGCAAGCGGCGAATCGGATGCGCGCGTACCGATCGTAGAGAGAAAGGATCAGATCGACCGCATCTCCATTCAGATCAACGCCAACCTTGATGTGCTCTCCCGACTGATGGCGAGCATGCGCGCGACAACGACTGCGATCGCCCACGATCTGAAAACCCCGCTCGCCCGCGTCGGGCTTTTGCTGAACGATGCGCTCGACGCAATCGAGGCCGGCCGCGATCCGCACCCGCAAGTCGAGCGGGCACTCAACGAGACCGGGTCGCTTAACGAGATCATCGACACAATTCTCCGCATCACCCGCATCCGCGCCGGCTCGCCACGCAAGGACATGCAGTTGAACGACCTTCGCGGTCTCGTCGAGAATACGCTCGAATTCTTCGCACCGCTCGCACAGGAGAACGGGCAAACGCTCGAATTCCAGGTCGGGGAAACCGAAGAATACCTGCTTTTGTGCGACAAGAGCATGGTGCAGCAGATGCTCGCCAACATTGTTGGAAATGCCATCGTGCATGGAGGCTCCGGCATTTCGATCCGGGTTCGCCTTCAGGACAGGCCTGAGACGATCGACCTCATCGTTGAGGACACCGGCGGCGGCATCCCCGCCGGTCAACGCAACGAGGTCTTCGACCTGTTCAAACGGCTCGACAGCGCCCGCAGCAAGCCGGGCAGCGGTCTCGGCCTTGCGCTCGTCAAGGCGGTCGCCGATCACCATCAAGCCGTCATCACGCTTTCCGCGACCGATCCCACCTGCGCTGATAAACCGGGCTTGCGCGTCACCGTCTCGTTCCCCAAGCGCCAACTTCAACAATAATTATAGAACGCGGCAAGCTGCCTCAAACTGCGTCGCCTAGTGTCTTAGCTGTTCATCGACTTCGGGAAATGAACCGTGAAAGCAAGAGCCGACTCGGGCCGTCCATGCTGGAAGAACTGCTCCCTCTTCAGCATATCCCGCGGAGATTGCACTGCAAGTCTACGTCGCCAAAGTGGCGAACGGACGCCTTGTAGCTGCCCCTCGCCGGTTTCTTGCTTCCATCGACGTCTTGACCCTGAAACCGCGGCGCCTCGGCAAAAAGCCAGGCCCGATTGCGAGGCACTCTGATGACCATGAATACACTTCGAACCGCAGCCCGCTCGAACAACGCCCTTGTCGATGCGCTCCGCGACCAAATGAACAAACGTATTGTCGGCCAGGAGACGTTTATCGACAGTTTGCTTCTCGGCCTGTTCGGTGATGGACATATTCTGCTGGAAGGCGCACCGGGCCTTGCAAAGACAAAGGCCGTCAACACCTTGGCGGAGCTTATCGAAGGCGAGCCGTGCCGTGTCCAGTTTACCCCGGACCTGCTTCCCAGCGACCTGACGGGAACCGAGATATATCGCCCGGAAAAGGGAACCTTCGAATTCCATCCCGGTCCTCTGTTTCACAACCTGATCCTTGCCGACGAGATCAACCGCGCACCCGCCAAGGTGCAGTCGGCGCTCCTGGAAGCCATGGCCGAACGCCAGGTCACCGTTGCCGGTAAGACCTACCGTCTACCGCAACTCTTTATGGTGATGGCAACCCAGAACCCGATTGAACAGGAAGGCACTTATCCGCTACCGGAAGCTCAGCTCGACCGTTTCATGCTGCATGTCAAGATCGACTTTCCCTCTCCGGAAGCCGAGCGAGAGGTCCTGCGGATCGTACGCGGCGAGGCCATGGCCGAAACTGTGAAGTCTACCTTCCGGGTGTCTCAACGGGAAATCTTCGAGGCCCGGCAGGCGGCTCTGAAAACCCATGTCTCGGATGCGCTGACCGACTACATCATTCAGCTGATCCAGGCGACCCGTCGTCCCCAGATGTACGGCGCCGACCTTGCGCATCAGATTTCCTATGGCGCTTCGCCCCGCTCGACCATCGCTCTCGACCGTTGCGCTCGCGTGCACGCCTGGATGAACGGTCAGGATTTCGCCACTCCGTCCGACGTGCAGGCCGTCCTGCATGACGTACTGCGTCACCGCATCATCTTGAGCTTTGAGGCCGAAGCGGAAGGCAAAACCGCCGACGCCTTCATCGATGCCCTGATCGACAGGGTTCCTGTTGCTTGAACAGTCGGGAGACCGTCATGACAGACCAAGACCTCAAAGGCATTGTCGCGACCCTGCCCGAACTTGTTCGGGTGCGGCCACAGCGCGGCTTGACCGGCTTTGCACCATCCGGTCGCGTCGCGACCCATCAATGGGGTGCCAACCGCTCCGTTTATCGCGGCCGCGGTATGGAATTTGCCGAAAGCCGTCTGTACCAGCCGGGCGACGACGTAAAATCCATCGACTGGCGGGTCACTGCTCGCACGGGCCAAACCCACACAAAGCTCTTCCAGGAGGAGCGGGAGAGGCCAATCGTCATTCTGACCGACATGCGCGCGATGATGCAGTTCGGCACCAGAAACCGATTCAAATCCAATCTGGCAGCCGAAGTGGCTGCCATGATGGCCTGGACCGGACATGACGGCGGCGATCGTGTCGGCGGCCTTGTGATGACGCGCGACGGTCTGCGGGACTTTCCCGCGGCCAGAACGCGGCGCTCGGTGCTTGGACTTCTGGAAGCGTTGTCGGAAGAAACCCGACTCGAGCGGCCTTTGGGCACGGAGGCGACCATGGCGAACGCCCTGCGCCGTCTGCGTCACCGCAATCGGCCAGGAACTCTGGCTTTCGTTATCAGCGACTTCTCCGATTTTGGTGACGAAGCGGAGACCGAGCTCCGGCATCTGGCGGTGAATGCTCATGTGACCAACATCCACGTCAGCGATCCCTTCGATGCCGCTCTACCACCGCGCGGCGGACGCCTGACCGATGGCGAACATGCCTTGGCCGTCTCGGCGCTTGGCGGACGCAAACTCGAACGCTACGCGCATGAATTCGAGGCGCGCAAAGAGCGGCTGGAAACCGTCAGCCGGCACCACGGCATGGTGTGCCATTTCCTGCAGACACCGGATGATCCCTCCTGGATCCTCCATCCGCATCTCAACCGGAGTATGGCAGCATGAGCACGCAACTCACTCCACAAATGCAGGCTGAGCTTGCTCAGCTTCGCGACATTCATCTGCCTCAGCCAATCGGCTGGTGGCCGCTTGCGCCGGGTTGGTGGGCCCTCATCGCCCTTGTCTGCATCCTTAGCGTGGTCGCCCTCGTCTGGAGCCTGATGCGCCGCAAGAGCGCTCGTTTTCTGGCACTTCGCGAGCTTGAGGCGATCAAGCCTGACAAGCCGGACGAATTTCTTACGCAGATCTCTTCCCTGCTGCGACGGGTTGCCCGCCGCCACTCGGCCGGGGCCGATGTTTTGACCGGCGAGGCGTGGAGCGCGTTTTTGATGGAAGGCAAATACGGAATGAGCAGCAACAGTGCGACGCTTCTGGCCACCGGTCCCTACGGTCCGCCGGCCAATGAGAATTTCGAACCGGAGGCGCTGCGCGCCGAGACCGCCACCTGGATCAGGAGGAACGGATGATTACCTTTCTCTGGGCATTTGCCTTTCTACTGCTGCCGCTGCCCTTTGTGCTGCGCTATTTCCTCAAACCCGCTGACAAGGGATTGGGCGGTGCATTGAAAGTGCCGTTCTTTGCCAGCCTGTCGCGGGACCTGGGAGGTCGGGCAGACCGCACCTCGACATCGTGGTGGAAGCTCGCTGCTGCTTCGCTTGTCTGGTTGCTGATGGTGACGGCGCTCGCCCGTCCGGCCTATGTCGGACCGGAAGTGCCGCTACCTGCCGAAGGACGCGACATCATGATGGCTATCGACCTTTCCGGTTCCATGGCCGAGCAGGATTTCGCCGTGGGCGGCAGGCCCACCACCCGCCTCAACGTGGTCAAGGATGCGGCTGATGCTTTCATTAAAAGCCGCAAGGGTGACCGCGTTGGCCTGGTTCTCTTTTCGGATCGCGCCTATCTGCAAGCGCCTCTGACATTTGATCGGGAGGCCGTCCGCAAGCTTCTCGATGAGGCCCAGGTCGGGCTGACCGGTCAGCAGACGGCAATTGGTGACGCCATCGCGGTGTCCTTGAACCGTCTGAAGGACAGACCTGCCGAAGGACGTGTTCTCGTTCTCCTGACGGACGGCGCGAACAACAGAGGCGAAATGGACCCAATCCGGGCAGCCGAGCTCGCCAAGAAACTGGGAATCCGTATCTACACGATCGGCGTTGGCGGAGCTCCGATGGCCGTCGACACCGCGATGGGTCGCCAGATGGTCACATCTTCTGACCTTGACGAAGGCGCCCTGCGCAAGATCGCGGACCTGACCGGCGGCCAATATTTCCGGGCGACAGACGTCAACGGCCTGGCTCAGGTCTACCGGTCCATCGACAAGCTTGAGCCGATCGGCGCCGACCCGGTGCATGTGCGCCCCGAAATCGCCCTCTATTTCTGGCCGGCCGGTCTCGCTCTCCTCATCGCCGCCCTTTCCGTGCTGATCGCTACGGTTCCGGCCTTCATCACAAACCGCCCTTTGTACAAGGGTCCCGTAGACAAGGAAGCCTGACATGGAAACCAATCTGTTCCACTTCATGCGCCCGGAATGGTTCTGGGCATTGATCCCGGCGGGCCTTCTTCTGTGGCTCGTCATGCGGTCCCGCAAGAGCGCCACCGGCGGCAACTGGGGCAAATATGTCGATGCGCACCTGCTCCGTTACTTGGCCATGAGCGGCGCAACAGCCCGCGCATCGCGCTTCCTGCCATCGGTGGCAGCGGCCATGCTGGTTGTCCTGGTCACGGCGCTCGCAGGGCCGACCTGGCAGAAGGCTGAGGTTCCCTCCTTTACCGGTGGAGAGCCCGTGGTTGCGGTTCTCAGCCTGGCGCAATCAATGAATTCAGACGATTTGTCGCCGAGTCGTTTGCGCAGTGCGGTCCACAAGTTGCGCGACGTCCTCGCCCGTACAGAAGGCGATGAGCACGCACTGGTCATCTATTCGGACATCCCCTTCGTCGCCGCACCTCTGACAAGCGACAACAAAGTGATTTCTCAGATGATCCCCGACCTTTCCACCAAACTGATGCCCGTACTGGGCGACAGGCCGGATCTTGCTGTCTCGGAGGCGGTCTCCGTCTTGAAGGGAGCGAATGCAACGCGGGGTAAAATCGTGCTGCTCGCCGATAATGCCGGTGATGCGGCAGCAACTGAAAAGGCAGCAGCCGATGCACGCAAAGCCGGTTATACCGTCTCGGTTCTCGGCGTCGGCACAGAAAAGGGAGCCACGTTACAGACGGCAGGCGGTCAGGCCATTACCGATCGCTCCGGCGAAAAAGTAACGACGTCGCTTGATGCGGAAGCTCTTGGCACAGTCGCCAAGGCAGGTGGTGGTGTCTACTCTAGCGTGTCCGCAAACAGCACCGATTTGGACCGCATCCTGCCGAAGACCGAAAAGGCTGAAGCCGCGGGCAAAGCTCAGGACTTTAAAGCCGACAGCTGGGTCGACATGGGCTACTGGCTCCTGATCCTGCCGGTCCTGCTTCTGCCCTTTGCCTTCCGGCGCGGCCTGGTCTTCGCCATCGGACTGATCGTATGCCTGAATTTCGTGCCCGGCCTTTCGACACGGCAGGCCCATGCAGGGACTTGGCAGGACCTATGGTCGACCTCCGACCAGCAAGGCAAGAAGGCTTTCGCATCAGGAGATTTCAACACGGCATCTGGCAAGTTCGAGACACCCTCCTGGCGTGGCACTGCAGCCTACCGCGCGGGTGACTACGCGGCAGCGGCTCAGGACTTTTCCGAGAGTGCTTACAATCGCGGCAATGCGCTTGCGAAATCCGGCCAGCTGAAGGAGGCGCTTGGCGCATATGACCAGGCGCTGGCTGCCAACCCTCATGATGCGGACACGAAGCACAATCGTGATCTCGTCCAGAAGCTGATCGACGATCAGAAAAAGCAGGAACAGGAGAAAAACAAGCAGCAGCAGCAATCTGGCCAAGGCGACAAAAAGGACCAACAGCAACAGTCTGGTGGCAGTGGTCAAAAGCAGGATCAGCAGCAATCTCAGGGTCAGTCCGGCCAGCAGGATCAAAAAGATCAGCAGTCCGGTTCGCAAGGCCAGCAGCAGCAACAGAGCGCAGGTGGCCAACAGGACCAGAAGCAGGCTTCGGAGAATTCCCAGCAACAAAACGGCGGACAATCCGGCCAGAACAATAAAAAGGACCAACAGCAGCAGGCCCGTGGTTCCGGCAATAAGGACCAGCAACAGCAATCCGCTAGCAACGGTCAAAAGCAGGATCAGCAGCAATCTCAGGGTCAGTCCGGAAAGCAGGACCAGCAGCAGGCCTCTGAAAAGTCGCAGAAACAGAAAGACGGACAATCCGGCCAATCGGGCGATCAACAGCAGTCTGCCGCTCAGCCGGGTCAGGAAAACAGCTCGCAGGAAGGCGCCAACCAGCAAAGCGCGTCGAAAGGTGAACAACCCAAAGACCAGGCATCGGCCGATGCATCAAAACCCTCCGATCAGGCAAAAGCCGGCCAGTCTCCAAAGGCTGAAGCAGAAAAGGCCAAGGATCAAAACGCGGGTGCTGGCCAGCAACAAATGCAGGATGCCTCTGCGACCGAGCCGAAGGGTAAGGACAGTGGCAGCGAGCAGGCAGGCCAGCAGCAAGACAAGACCGGTCCCGAGGGGCTCGCCCAGGCGGATCAGGCCGCACAGGAGGCTGCCAAGGCCCGTCAGCAGGCAAGCGCTTCCGGCAACCAAAGCGGACAAGCCGGCAAGGAAAGTGAAAACCCTCTTTCGAAAATGCTGTCCAGTGTCCTGGAAGGCAATGGCACCGACAAGGGCGGCGAGCGGGTAAAGGCCTCCGTACCCGGGGCTCCGGTCGTCGATCAGGCAGTCGAGCAACAGTTGCGCGAAGTTCCTGACGATCCGTCCGGCCTGCTGCGTGCCCGTATTCGTCAACACTACGCCCAGCTTCGGTCTGGCTCCAACTAAGAGGAAGCAGAACTATGAATTTCAATAGCCTCAAGACCACAGTCAGCGCTGCTGCTCTTTCGATTGCGCTTGCCGTTCCTGCCTTCGCCGCAGGGCTATCCGCCCGCGTGGACAGCGGCACGGTGGCGCAAGGCGACACGTTTCAGCTGACGCTGACGACCAACGGCCAGGCGGATGCAAGCCCGGACCTTACGCCTCTGCAGAAGGATTTTGAAGTCCTGGGCACATCGCAGTCCTCGTCGACGCAAATCATCAACGGAAAGCGGTCCCAAAGCGAAAGCTGGATCGTGTCCCTGTCACCGAAGTCGATGGGCACACCGGAAATTCCCGCAATAACCGCGGGAAGCCTGAGCAGCTCACCGGTCGCTATCAAGGTGGTGGATGCGGGCTCCATGCCCAAAGCCACCGGCACCTCGGCGATCGACCTTTCCGCAAGCCTCAAGGACGGCAACCCCTTCCTGTTTCAGGAAACACCGCTGACCGTGCGGATCGAGACCAGCGCGCCGATAAAGAGCGCCGAACTCGTTGCACCGCAATCAAGCGCATTCGAACTCGTTCAACGCGGAGAAGACAGGGTGAGCCAGGCCACCCGGAATGGGCAGACGGTGAACGTCATCGAGCGCACCTATATGCTCAAGCCCCAGGAAAAGGGTGCAATCGAAATTCCCCCCTTCGTCCTGCGCGGCTCGGTCGCGGACCCTTCAGCGCGGGGCCGCGATCCCTTCGCAGACTTCCAGGGCTTCCCGGGCTTCCCCTCGTCCATGTTCAACGACATGTTCGACAGCGGAAAACCGTTTGCCGTTCGCTCCGAACCGATCAAACTGACGGTACGCGCAGATCCCAACGCCGCCTCCGGGCAGCACCAGTGGTTCCTGCCCGCCAAGAACGTCAAGCTAACCGCCAAATGGTCTCCCGAACACCCGGTCTTCAAGGAAGGAGAAGCGGTAACCCGGCGCGTGAGCCTGCTGGCGCTTGGTGCGAGCACAGTTCAGCTTCCCGACCTGTCCTTCGAAAACACGGATGGCGCGCGCATTTATCTTGATGACACGCAGACGGGCGAGGATCAAACGGCTGACGGCACCGTGGCCAGAAAGGATTTTCTCGTCTCCGTCGTCCCAACCCGTGGTGGTGAGATAACGCTACCGGAGATCAAGGTGAACTGGACCGACAGTGTCTCGGGAGAAGCAAAGACGGCCACTCTGCCAAGCGAGGTTATCAAGGCCGAGGGAACGATACCACCTGCCAACCAAACCGCGGCGGCGCAAAAAGCCGCACCTGCCTCTCCGGTCAAGCCGCAAGGACATCCGGAAAACACCGAGGTCTTGCCCGCCTATATGATTGCCGGTCTGGGGGGCGCCGCGGTTCTGGCCGCACTCGGCGGGGTTGCCCTTTATCTCAGACGAAAGCAGCAAGCCAATGAAAGCCTCCGAAAACCCGTCGCGGCAAATACATCCAAGCAGGAAGAGCGTCCGGACACCTCTTCCGACCGTCGCAAGCAACTGGCTTTGGCGATCAGCAAGGGGAAATCCGGCGATCTGCGCGGATCCTACGGCTGTGTTCTCGCCTGGCGCCGGCTGGCCGGTGGTGACCCTGCCATGACGGATGCAGCCAGAGAGGCAATTGCCGCTTTGGAAAAAGCCGCCTTCGCGCCTGTGGCAGAAGCAGCAGAGGCGAAAACCCACGATTGGCTTAACGTCCTTGCAAGGGAAGACCGCAAGATCGGCAATACGCAGGGCAAGACCTCGTCGAAGCTACCGTCGCTCTATCCGGCCTGAGGCATGACGACCGGGGCCCGCCGGGACCGGCGAGCCCCAGATGGTATGCGATAGCGGAGCATTGCATCCTATAGCATCGGCGCGGAAACCGAACTCGATCTTCGGATAGGCACGATGCGTAGGTTGA
This sequence comes from Agrobacterium sp. CNPSo 3708, assembly GCF_028674915.1. Classification (NCBI taxonomy): domain Bacteria; kingdom Pseudomonadati; phylum Pseudomonadota; class Alphaproteobacteria; order Hyphomicrobiales; family Rhizobiaceae; genus Agrobacterium; species Agrobacterium sp. CNPSo 3708. The sequence goes on along the minus strand of NZ_JAQZSF010000005.1, from coordinate 258,486 downwards.
AAGAGTTGGAGCGCCGTGCGTCCAAAAGGATGCATGGCGCTCCAAGAGTTTAGAGAACAAGAGGCTTCAACCGAAGCTAGCTTGCTGGAGGGTATTGTGATCAGCATCACACACACGATTTCGTCCCCCGGTTTTAGCCAGGTACAGAGCCCGGTCGGCTTGACGACAAACTTCTGACAGCCCCGCCCGTTGACGAGATGCCCTAGCGATCCCGACGCTGATGGTCACTTTAATTTCCGAGGCAATCGCTGGAAAATGCAAGTCCGCAACCGTCTTTCGAATTCGCTCTGCGTGGAGTTTGGCGTCACCAACCTCTGCTGGAAGGAAAACAACAAACTCTTCGCCGCCCTGGCGTGCCAGCAAAGCTGAAGACGGCGTGGTCGACTGGATCGCTTGGGCCATCATGACGAGAACCTGATCACCGGCAGCATGCCCAAAATGATCGTTCAATTGCTTAAAGTGATCTATGTCGAGAAAGAGGATGGCGTCCCCTTCCTGAAGGCGGGTCGGCACGATCTCGCCAAATGCACGACGATTGTAGAGACCGGTCAGTGGATCGCGATTGGCCAACTGTCTGATCTCGGTCTGCTGACGCTCGCTAATAAAAATCACGATCGAAACTGCTAAGACGAATTTGGAAATGATCATCAGCGAAAATCCGTCGACCACTCCCAGTATTGGGAATGTGTTGAAGCAGAATTCGATGGCCATCGTTAACGAGAGAAGACTGGTAGCCGCAAGCGTCCCTGCAACCAACTTTCGGATAGGAAGCGGTTCACGACGAGCGTCGCGCATGACGACCACTGCTGTCGCAGCAAATGCCAGAAATCCCAAGGACGTAAAGGTTACGGCCCGGTAGGTATTATTCAGATGCAATTGCGTGACGAGACCTGCAAACAGGATCCCAAGCATAGGCACGAAGACAAGCCAGGGATGGAATTTCCGTTTCGGCTTGCTGACGAGAACAAAGGCTGCACTCAGCAGGCAATACCCGAGAACGGCACAGGCTATATTTATGAGGCTGAGAACGCCATAGAGAGCCGGATGAAGCTCAGCATATCCCGCAAGCGTAGAGCCTGCTGCCAGAATTAAAAAGCTTACAGCGAGCAGTCCAACGCCTCGTTCCCCAGAGAAGCTCAGTCGCAAGTATCCTAGGGTCACGGCACCCGCGATATAAGACGTCTTCTGGAGGAAAAGAACAGTCGGAAGATCTAGTTCGGTAGCCATTCAACACCACAATTTTTTCTTGCAGCACTCCTACTCAAGATTGCTTAATCTTTTGCGAAAGCCTTGAAGCGCGGGAATTCGACGCTTTCAGCGCGGCAGTGATGCTTGAAGCAGGTCGCGCAAAAGTGGTCACCGGCTTTGCAAAGAATAAGGCCTGAATCGAGAGGGGCTGATCTGGAAGATCGCGACGCGCATTCGACGAACCGGGAACGCTGTGCCAAGGGTCACCAGCAACACCAAAATATGGTAAGGGTCGGCGGTCCGCCCACGACGACCGTTTCAAGGCGGATCAAAACGAGCCGAGTGCATCGTTGCTCACGCGACGAGCGGATTGACTTTCCTTTCGCGCGCCCGCCCCACGCGTTTCGTGACGCGTATCGCAACAGCATCTCCGTCCGAAAGAGCGCCCCGGACAGCGTGAGTGATGCCGGTCGCAACGAAGTCGGCGTCGATGTCGTCTGCCGCTAGCGGACTTTCTCTGTCACCATCGGTCGCTGGCATGACGATCCCTACCCGCAAAGATGGCTTCTGACGCTTGAGACGGCGTACAGCTTGGCGGGCATGAGCCCTCGACCCTGCGTTCAAAAATGCGATGACGACCGTGTCGATCCCTGAGAGGGGGAGTAGGTTTACGGTCGTACCGCTGACCATGGAATGCTCGGCTTGGGAAACCGTCGCCCCCTGGATAGCAAGAGCTTGCGCAATCATCGAAGCGGCAGCGTCGTCCATCGCGCCCCTGCCGCCAATGCAGAGGACCGATTTCCTCTTGGTTTGCGTCGTTGCGGGATTCTCAGTTGCCTCGACCTGTGCAGCCTCGTCTGGCACTGACACATCGCGTTCGGCCTCTTCCTCGATGGCGATCTCTGCCAGATTGCCGATCAGTGTCTGGGTCGTGGACGCAAATAGGGCAATCTGCGCTTCCGTCATCACACCCCGCTGGCGATCCAACTCACCGAGTTTCAGAGCCGGAAATCCGACTTGCTCGTAGTAATCGAGGAGGTACTCGTCTTCGAGGAAATCTTCGGCGTTATCGGTCGCCTCGTTCGGGTCTCCCGCAAGAAGTCTCTGATAGAGCTTCTCCTGTGGCTGCAGGACGGGCTCGTTCCCCAGAAGAACGTCGAGGAAGCTGAACTGTGGGACATGGCGCCCGAGCACGACGAGGCAGACGGTAAGAGGGGTGGATAGCATCAACCCGACTGGTCCCCAGAGCCATGACCAGAAGATCGCTGAAACGATGATCGCGAGTGGGGAGAGACCAGTATGGCTACCATAAAGCCAAGGCTCGACGACGTTGTTGCTGACGAGTTCCGTTATGATGAAAAGTGCTGCCACCCATGCGACGAGAGACCATCCGGGCGCAATCGCCAGCGCCAGGAAAAGCGGGAGGATCATGCCGATCACCGGGCCGATATAGGGAACGAACCGCAGAACGAGCGTTAGCAGTCCCCAGAGAATAGCGTTCGGAATGCCGAGCACCCACAGTCCGATCGCGATGGGAAGGGCATAAAGCGCGTTTACGACAAGCTGCATCAGGAGGTATTTGCCAACCCGCTTTCCCGCATCCTGCAGCGCTGCCGTTGTCCGGTGCAGATCGCCGAGCCCGACGAGACGGATGAACCGATCGCGTAGCTCCTCACGCTCCAGCAGCATGAAGATGACGAGGACGATGACCAGACCAGCTGTCGCGAACGGGCTGATCAGCGGCAGGATGAAGTTGCCGAGCGTTTGCACCGGATTGGAGCGCGTAATGATTTCAACGGGCATCGGTTCGCGTTTGGACGTTTGTACCGCGGCGCCCTCCTTGCTCTCCTCGGCATTGTCCTGCATTTCCAAGCCGATGCGTTCAACGACCTTGCTGATATGTTCGAGCACGCCGCTGCCGGACCCAGCCTGGCTCAGTGCCTGTACCTTCGCGACGATATTGCGCTGATAGGTCGGAACGTTGTCCGCCAGATTGGCCACCTGTCCCGCGACGATGAAGCCGAAAGCCGCAATCACCAGGAAGGCGCTTGCCACCGCCATGAGGACGGCGGCGATCTTCGGGACGCGACGCTTGCGCAGAAAGCTAACGATCGGAGCAAGCGTGAAGGTCAGCAGCAGGGCAAGCGCGAGGGGAATGAACACATCCTGCCCGACATACAGAATGACCGCGACGCCGATCAGCACAACGATCGTCCGACCAGAAAGGGTTGGCACCTTGAGAGCACCCGATCCACTCGAGATTGCCCCTCCTGCGATTGCGTTTCTCTCGATACCGCTCACAAATCCCCCCACGCGCTGAAAGTATTGCCGTGATTTCCGGCCAGCAGGTAAATGCATCAGCGACGAAACTGATCGGGCGATGGAGAAATAAATTACAGCCAGAGTAAAACCACGTTTCCATATCGTTTCTAGAGCGGAGGTTGCTGGCATTCGCGACACCAGAGTTCACGTTGGTGAAGCCTTCGGGCGAGACGGCAGTCAGCCTGGCAAGTTTGATTTTTCGACTGAACGAACTGCCAGCGAACGCACCCTTGCGCAAAGACGGTCCCGTCTCGATATAAAGTTCGCCCCGCTCTCCGCGTCTCCTCCTCAGTCCACGGGATCGACTTCATGCAAAAATCGCTTCACCTGACCGCCTTCATGCGTCCCGTCAGCCTTCATACCGGCGCCTGGCGCTATCCTGGTGCTTGGGCGGATGCCAACTTCAACTTCAGCCATCTGAAATCCTTCGCGCAGGCATTGGAGCGAGCGAAGTTCGATGCTTTCTTCATGGCGGATCATCTGGCAGTGCTCAACATGCCTGTGGAAGCCTTGAGGCGTAGCCACACGGTAACGTCTTTCGAGCCGTTCACCCTCTTATCGGCATTGGCAGCCGTCACGGACAGGATCGGTCTTGCGGCAACCGCCTCGACGACCTTCGACGAGCCCTACCATGTTGCCCGCCGGTTCGCCTCTCTGGACCATATCAGCGGCGGGCGCGCCGCGTGGAACATCGTCACGACTTCCAACCCCGACGCCGCTCGCAATTTTGGCCTTTCCGATCATGTGGAGCATGGCGAACGATACAAGCGTGCCCGCGAATTTTTCGATGTTGTCACAGGACTGTGGGACAGTTTTGCCGACGACGCGATGATCCGCGATCAGGAAAGCGGCATCTTCTTCGATCCGGACAAGATGCATGTGCTGGATCACGAAGGAGAAGAATTCAGCGTGCGCGGCCCGCTCAACATTGCCCGACCGGTCCAGGGTTGGCCGGTCATCGTCCAGGCGGGCCAGTCGGAACCCGGCAAGCAACTAGCGGCGGAAACGGCCGAAGTCGTCTTCGCAGCACCCCGTGATTTTGAGACCGCCAAGGCGCTCTATGCCGACATCAAGGGCCGCATGCCGACCGTTGGTCGCGACCCCGCGCATTTGAAAATTCTTCCCGCCGCAATGATCGTGATCGGCGACAGCGTGGAAGACGCAAAAGCTAAACGTGCCAGGCTCGATAGCCTTGTGCATTACGAAAGCGCGATCGCCTCCCTCTCCATCGCGCTTGGCCACGATGCTTCCGGCTTCGATCCCGACGCCCCTCTGCCTGAAATCCCTGAAACCAATGCCAGTAAGAGCGGACGTGCGCAGGTGCTGCGGCTTGCCGAGCAGGAAAAACTGACAGTGCGGCAACTGGCACAACGCTACGGCGGCTATGCGGGACTGGCCTTCATCGGCACACCGAAGACGATTGCCGACGAGATGGAAACATGGCTTGCTGAAGAGGCGGCGGACGGTTTTACCTGCGTCTTCCCTTTTCTGCCGCAAGGCCTGCAGGATGTGACGGAGAAGTTGGTGCCGGAATTGCAACGGCGCGGTCTGTTCCGTACCGACTACGAAGGCACGACCTTGCGCGAGCACCTTGGCTTGCCACGACCAGCCAATCGCTTTTTTGCCTGATCTCCGGCCCGCGTTCGGACAGCCTTTTCGTGAGGGCTCCCTCGTGGAACAAGCGGGCAACGAAGACAGTCGGCTCATTCAATGTCGTGCTTGCCAGCGCGATGAAAGCCTGTCAACTCATGGGCGCTACGGTTGATGAGGTGAACTGTGTTCCCTTCCAGATCTTCGATGCATCGGCATCTGGAAAGAGCAGCCGCAGGTGACCGATGATTTGCCCAGCGCGCGGATCTGAAAGACGGTAGAGAACCGCTTTCGCCTGTCTCGCTCCCACGATAATACCAGCGTCCCTCAACTCGCCAATCTGCTGCGACAGGGTCGGTTGATGCACGTCAAGAATCTCTTCCAGTTCACCAACGGTGCGCGCGCCTTCCATCAAGACACATAGGATGGACAGGCGTACCGGGTTGGACATGGCTTTCAAAAAATCGGATGCCGCACCGATCGCGCGGCATTTCACCTTCGGTGGGTGCGGTCTACGTTCATTCCCGTTACCTGACGCTTGCATGCTCACTCTCCTCGCTCCCAATCTTAGAAAAATTTTCCGTTCGCCCCTCTGGGAAGAGGGTTGAATTCCTCGCGCCCTTCACTCTATCATTATATAAATTTGTATAAAGAAGATCAATAAGGGGACGCATTTTGGTTTTCAGGATCGGTCATCATCCGAATAACCTCCATCTCACCTTGGCCTCTCGCTGGCCGGGCGCATTTTCAACCATGAAACCGGAGTTTGTCGCCTATGATGAAGGCCGAGAGACCGGCGCGCGGCTGGCAAGGGGTGAGTTCGACATCAGCGGTACCGGGTCGACGCCGCCGATCCTCGCAAAAGCATCCGGGCTTCCTGTCGTCTATGCGGCTGCATCTGCGCCACGGCCGACGAATGGTGCGATCCTCATCTCGAAAACCAGCGACATCAATGCGGTCGCGGATTTGAAAGGCAAGCCGATCGCCCTCGTCGATGGCTCCTTCTTGAGCTATCTTCTGGCTAAGCAACTCGAAGAGATCGGACTGCGCCTGACGGACACCATTCGCCAGGATATGTCGCCCGGTGAATCTCTTGCGGCGTTGCGCGATAACGCCGTCGCGGCTTGGGTTGCGATGACCCCGCATCTGGAGCAGGTTCTCGTCAGCGGCGAATTTACCGTTCTTGCGCGATGCGGGACACTTATTCCCAATCGCTCAACCTTCTGGACGATCGAAAATCGCGGACTGACCGAGACAACCCTGGAGGACTTCACTGGCGAGTTGAAACGTCTCGGCAGAGAGATCGCCAACGATCCGGAAAAGGCCGCCGAGCTTCTGTCCCCCTCTGGCGAAGAGGCTGAACGGCGCGCATGGACCCGCGTGGTTTCCGAGCGGAACTGGCAGGTGGATGGAGCCGACCAGGCGCTGCTGCGCGAACAGCAGGAAGAGGCCGACACACTCTTTCACCACGGCGACCTTGATACGAAACTGACTATCTATCCGGTAGACAAGGGAGATCTCTGACATGAACGTGCTCTGGTACATGTGCGCGCCCGATGGCGCTTATCCCTGGAAGCCGGAAGGCTCCCGCACTATCGAGTATGGCTATTACAAGCAGCTCGCACAGGCCTATGACCATCTGGGCTTTACCGGTGCTCTATTCGCCACGGGTGCGCATGACGTTTGGCCGCTCGCCAGTGCCCTCCTGCCCTACACAGAGCGAATTAAGTTCCTCGTCGCATTTCATCCCGGCCTGATCGCGCCCACCCTTCTTGCAAAGATGGCTGCGACATTTCAGGAGTTTTCGAACGGCCGGTTGATGCTCAATGTCGTCTCCGGCGATGCCAAGATGCTGGGTGCCTATGGCATGATGCTGCCGCATGACGAGCGCTATGCGATGGCCGATGAGTATCTTGCCATCTGGCACCGGCTGATGGCGGGCGAGAGCGTCACTCACAAAGGCAAGTATTTCCAGACGGAAGGGGCCAAGCTGGCACTGCCAGCAGGCACCTCCATCCAGCCGCCGCCGCTCTGGTTTGGCGGGTCTTCGGACAGCGCCATGGACGTCGCAGCCAAGCACGTCGAAACCTATCTTTCCTGGGGCGAGACACCCGAGCAGATGGGGGAGAAGGTTCAACGGGTCAAGGCAAAGGCTGCCGAGTACGGACGAGAGCTCAACTACGGGATCCGCCTCTACGTCATCGTCCGCAAAACCGATGAAAAGGCCTGGGAGGCCGCGGCCGACCTCTACGATGAGATGGACGACGCGGCGATCGCGGCAAACCAACGTTTCGTCTCCAACACGGACTCGGTCGGCCAGCAGCGTATGAGCGCCATGCATGGCGGCATCAAGCCTGCCAATCTGCGCGATCTGGAGATTGCCCCCAACCTGTGGGCAGGTGTGGGCCTCGTTCGTCCAGGTCCAGGCACGGCCATTGTCGGTTCTCCCGACACAGTGATCCGCACGCTCGAAGCCTACCAAAAAATCGGCGTCGATACCTTCATTCTATCGGGCATGCCCCTGCTTGAAGAGGCCTATCGCTTCGGCGAACTGGTACTACCGCGCCTTCCCGTGGCGCGCGTGACACCGGAACGCAAGCATTTCACATGGTCCACCCTGTTCGACCGGGACCTCAGCGGAAAGCCTGCCAATGTCTGACACAGTGGCATCAGCGCAAGACAAGCGGCAACGGGCCGACCAATCCGCCAGGCCGAGGAATGCAGACGGTCGGCTATGGACGATCGGCGCCCGTATCGCATCTCCGATTGCGCTCATCGTCATATGGCAAGTTGCCAGCACCGTCGGTCTGTTGTCCCCGCGCATACTTGCAGCCCCGAGCGATATCGTCGCGACGGCGGTTCGTCTGATCGAGTCCGGAGAACTTATCACAGGGATTGCTGTTTCTTTTTTGCGCGTCGTGGCCGGGTTTTCGATCGCGGTCTTCGTCGGCATCACGCTTGCGCTTATTTCCGGCCTCTCACGGCTCGGTGAAGCTGTCATCGATCCGCCGATCCAGATGCTGAAAGCCATGCCTTTCCTCGGCCTTCTTCCGCTTTTCATTCTCTGGTTCGGTATCGGCGAAGCGCCCAAGATCGGTCTCGTTGCCTTCGGTGCAATCTTTCCGATCTATCTGACGCTGCATGGCGGCATCCGCGGCATCGACAGGAAGCTCATAGAAGCGGGCCAAACACTCGATCTGGGCACCCCTGGCATTATCCGCCACATCATCATTCCAGGCGCGCTGCCGTCGCTTCTGGTCGGCATCCGCTACGGGCTGAGCGTCGCCTGGCTCAGCCTTGTGGTCGGCGAGCAGATCAATGCCTCGAGCGGCCTCGGCTACATCATCACCTATGCACGCGATTTCCTGCAAACCGACGTCATCGTCGTCTGCCTGCTGGTTTACGCGATGATGGGTCTTTTGACGGATGGACTGGTGCGGATGATCGAAGCTTATGCACTACGCTGGCGCCCGCAGGTGATCGCATGAGCAATCTTGTCGACATCAGACAGCTTCATCGCTCCTTTGGCGGACCGGCCATCCTGGACGGCATCGACCTGACCATCGCGCCGGGTGAATTCGTTGCGCTTCTGGGTCGCAGTGGATCGGGAAAATCGACGCTGCTGCGGGTGCTATCAGGCCTTGACGCCGCTCCTGCAGAAAAACTGGAGATTCCCTTGAGGCGTTCGGTGGTGTTTCAGGAGCCTCGACTTCTTCCGTGGAAAAGCGTCATGGACAATGTCGCGCTCGGCGTGAAGACGCCGGACTCCCGTTCGCGCGCCAGCCAGGCATTGGCGGATGTCGCGCTGTCTCACCGGCAAGATGCATGGCCTCTGACCTTGTCGGGAGGCGAAGCACAGCGGGCAGCGCTGGCGCGTGCCCTGGTGCGCGAGCCCGCTCTTCTTCTTCTCGATGAACCCTTCGCGGCCCTTGATGCGCTGACCAGATTGCGCATGCACGATCTGGTTTTTGAATTGTGGCGCAAGCACAAGCCCGCCGTGTTGCTCGTCACCCATGATGTATGGGAAGCCGTCGCGCTCGCCGATCGCATTCTTGTTCTCGATCAGGGGCGTATCGCGCGCGAAATCCGCATCGATGCTCCCCATCCTCGGCGCCGAAGCGATCCTCAACTGACGCTTGTCGAAACCAAGCTCCTGCAAGAGCTAGGCGTCGAACCGTCCCATGCCTGAAGCCAAACCTCACTCCCTAGCCGAAGCGGCAGACTGGATATTATGATGTTTACCAAGCGAAAGTTGTTATCCGCCCTCGTTGTAGCGGCGTCGGTGACGTGCCTTATCCCTGCGGCTCAGGCAGCAGACCAAACGATCCGCATCGGCTGGCTTCGCGGGCCGAACGATATTACCTTGGCCAAGTCGCGCGGCACCTTGGAAAAAGCGCTCGCCGAAAAGGGCATTAAAGTAGAATGGGCTGGCCCCTTCCCCGCAGCAGCTCCCGCTTTCGAAGCGCTCAACGCTGGCAGCATCGACATCACGGCAGGCAGCTCGACATCGGCGATTGCTGCCTTGTCGGCTAAAATTCCGCTGGTCATTTTCGCCTACCAGAAAATGTCTCCGGGTGCTGAAGGCATCGTGGTGAAAAAGGACTCCGGCATCGCCTCGATCAAGGATCTTGCCGGCAAGAAGGTCGCCGTCAATCGGGGTGGTACCGGTGAATATCTCCTGATGCAGGGTCTGCAGACCAATGGTGTCGACCCGAAAAGCGTCGAGCGTGTGTACTTGAGCCCAAGCGATAGCGGGCCGAGCTTCACCCAGGGTCACGTCGATGCCTGGGCGACATGGGACCCATTCCTGACCATCGCGGAAACCGCCTATGATGGGAAGGTGGTTGCCGATGGGGCGGCGATCAAGTCGGACAATGCCGTCGTTCTGGTTGCCAGCAAGGAGTTTGCCACGTCGAAGGCAGACCAACTCCAACTCGTCTTCGATGTTATCAAGTCCGAGAACGCCTGGGCCGTCGCCAATAAGGAAGAAGCTGGCACGGTGTGGGTCAAGGAGATGAATGTCCCGAGCAATCTCGCGGCAAAAATTGGCGAGAACAACGCCGTGCCCACCACGTCCGTGACCGATGCGGACGTCAAACAGATTGGAGCCGTCGCTGAATGGTATGCCAAAAGCGGCATCATTCCAGCACTTCCGAATGTTAAGGACAGTGTCGTTTCTCTCAAATGACGGCCGGCGGTAAGTGAGCCGCGTCTGTCGCGGCTCTTTCCATGAAATCCCAAATTCCGGGCGACCACCTTTAGGCGTGACGCATCAGTCAGCAATACCAGTCATCAGCTTGTCCAAGGTGATGGGGAGATCGCGAACGCGAATCCCTGTAGCGTTGTAAACCGCATTCGCAACGGCCGCACCGACCCCGGTTATACCAATTTCACCGATACCGCGCGCGCCCATCGGCGCTTGCGGGTCGGGCTTGTTAGTGTAGAGGATTTCGATTGCCGGGACGTCCATCTGCACTGGCACGTGGTAATCCGCTAGCGATGCGTTCACGACGCGCCCGGTCCGCTCATCGAAGTTGGTTTCTTCGGTTAGCGCGAGACCAATGCCCATGATGATGCCACCCTTGAACTGGCTGGTTGCCATTTTGTGATTGAGGATCTGCCCTGCGTCGAACGAACCCAGGAAGCGGGACACGCGGGCCTCGCCTGTCACCTCACTCACACGCACCTCGCAAAACTGCGCGCCATAAGAGTGCATCGAAAAGGCCTGCATTTCTGCAGGCGCGGGTGCTTCCGCCTCGCAAACGACGTCTTCTCTCCCAGCTCTTTCAAGGATCGATCGATAGCTTTCGAACCGGCTGCTGTCACTGATATGCGCCAGCCCACCATCTCTGGTCTCGACATCCGCAAGCGAAAGGCCAGCAAGGGGAGAGTCGTTGCCGGCGAGTTTGATCAACTCTTCGACAAAGACTTCGGTTGCCGCGATGATGGCGCCGCCGATGGATGCAGTCTGCGTCGAGCCCCCGGCGATCACGCCCCTTGGCAGTCGGCTGTCGCCATATTCAAAAGTGACATGATCAAGTGGGAGACCCAAGCGGGCAGCAAGGTGCTGTACCTGAGCGGTGGCCGTTCCCATGCCCATGTCATGGACAGCAGTCGAAACCGTAACATGGCCGTCCGCCGTCAGCCTGATCCGCGCCGCACCACCAGGAAAACGATGGTAAGGATAGGTCGCAGTCGCGCATCCCATGCCGATGAGCCACTCGCCTTCGCGTCTTCGACGCGGCGTCTGGCTTCGCTTACTCCAACCGAACTGCTCCGCGCCCTTCTCATAGGCTCCAATGAGATAGCGGGAAGAGAATGGCTTTCCGGTCGTTGGATCCGTCTCCGGCTCGATCCGCCGACGCAATTCAATGGGATCAAGCCCCAGTTTTTCCGCGAGTTCATCAAGGGCACATTCAAGCGCGAAAGTGCCGACGGACTCTCCCGGCGCGCGCATGAACGTGTTCACCAGCATGTCCAGGTCTGCCACATCCTGTCCGATCCTGAAGTTTCTGGCGCCATAGAGATGGCGAGCAGGAAAAGTAAATTGCTCCGGACAGGAATTATGTGGCGTCATCGCAGCAGTACCGGTGTGGATCAGCGCATCAAGCGTCCCGTCGGTTCGTGCACCCAAGGCCACGCGCTGTTCAGTCACCGTGCGTCCGCCGATGATCCGGAACACACCCTCGCGCGACAGGACGATGCGCACAGGCCGCCCTGCAAGTTTCGCCGCCGCGCAAGCCAGGATCTGATGATCCCACAAGCACTTACCGCCAAAGCCCCCACCAACGTAAGGCGAGGTCACATGAACCTTGCTGATATCGAGGCCGAAAATATCCGCCATTTGTCCCGTGGTCAGGTCAAGCAACTGGCTGGCATCGTGGACGCGGAGTTCGTCATCGTTCCAGACAACCGTCGCCCCATGCAACTCAATGGCGTTGTGGTTATGACGTGGTGTTCGGTAGACGAGATCGACCTTGACGTCTGCATTCGCCAATGCAGCCTCGGCGTCGCCAATTTCAACCAGCGGGGGCTGACCGAGCAGGTTTTCGAGTTGCCTTGGCGATTTTTTTGCTTCTTCGAAGGACAGGACCGCGGGCATCAGTTCATACTTCGCCTCAATAAGCGATGCAGCGTAATCCGCCTGCTCCTGTGTGTCGGCAAGCACCAAAGCAATCGGCTGACCGTTCCAATGGATTTCGTCGTTTTGCATCACAGGAAGATCGCTCGCCCCGGCGGCTGTCGGAGATGACATCATCAGCGAGGGTGCCTTCATCCTCGGTGCATTCTTATAGGTCATGACGAGAATGACGCCGGGTGCGGCTTCTGCCGCACTGACATGCAATTCGATGATGCGACCGCGCGCAACAGTACTGAAAGCAAGGGCTGCATAGCAGATATTATCGTAGGGAAATTCCGCCGCAAAGCGCGTTTTTCCCTGGACCTTCATTGGGCCTTCGATGCGCGATACGGACTGCCCAAGCGATCCATGTTTTCGCAAAAGCGGGTCACTGGTAACCGCGGGTTGCCAGCGACCTTGTCTAGCTGCATCAGGTAGGATCTTGGTGTCGGAGCTCATGCGTTCTCTCCCTTCAATTCTTCAAGAACCGCAACGATGGTGCGCTTTGCCAACTCGATCTTGAAAGCGTTGTCTCGCAAGCCAATCGCGTCAGCGAGTTCCGCTTCGGCGGCGGCACGGAAGGTATCGGCGGTAGCGCTCTGACCTTTCAAAATCGCTTCGGCTTTAAGTGCCCGCCAAGGCTTGTGTGCCACGCCACCAAGAGCCAGCCTGACATCCTGCACTTCGCCAGCTCCATTGATATCGAGGGCAGCGGCAACGGAGACGAGAGCGAAAGCATAGCTCGCGCGATCCCTTACCTTTCGATAGGTGGATCGATAGCCAAAAGACAGCGGAGGAATTTCCACCGCGGTGATGAGTTCATCCGGATGCAACTCTGTTTCGATCTCCGGCGTCTCGCCGGGCAAACGGTGAAGATCCTGCAAACGCAGTTTGCGCGTGCCTTTCGGCCCTTGGAGATGGACCACCGCATCTAGGGCGACAAGTGCGACACACATATCCGAAGGATGCGTCGCGACGCAGCTTTTCGATGCGCCGAGGATCGCATGGTAGCGATTAAACCCTTCCAGGGCATCACAGCCGGAATTCGGTTGGCGCTTGTTACATGTGGCGGCATTGTCATAGAAATACCGGCACCGGGTGCGCTGAAGAATGTTGCCGCCCACCGTTGCGACATTTCGGATTTGCGCGCTTGCACCCGCCAAAATGGCGCGGGAAAGGGCCGGAAATTGCGACCGCACGACCGCGTGCGTGGCAAGCGCCGTGTTCTTTACTCCGGCGCCAACCAGAAGGCTGCCATCTGCCCGCAATTCGATCGTGTTCGAAAGCTGCGTAACATCAATCAGCGCTTCTGGTCTCTCGACCGTCTCACGCATGAGATCGACAAGGTTGGTACCGCCGCCCAAATATTTGGCTTTTGGGCCGACCTCTTTGAGCGCGACGGCCGATACACCGTCCGTTGGCTGGTGATAGGAGAAAATATTCATGCCGGTGCCCTCTCGCTGACTTTGACCGACCTCTGCTCGAGCAGCGTTTCCGAAATGGCTTCAACGATGCCGTTATAGGCGCCGCATCGACAGAGATTGCCGCTCATGCGCTCGCGAATTTCGGTTTCGTCGAGGATGATGTGGTCGCTTGCAAGATCGGCAGTGACGACGCTTGGGATATTTCGTTCAATTTCGCCCACCATGCCAACGGCGGAACAGAGCTGTCCGGGTGTGCAATATCCGCATTGAAACCCGTCATGCTCTATAAAGGCTTTTTGCAATGGATGAAGGCTGCCGTTCGCAGCAAGGCCCTCCACTGTCGTAATGTTTCGGCCTTGATACTGGACGGCCAACGCGAGACAGGAGTTTATCCGCTCACCGTCCACCAACACGGTGCATGCCCCGCACGCCCCCTGATCGCAGCCTTTCTTCGTGCCGGTCAAATGGAGATAGTTGCGCATGAGATCGAGCAGCGAGGTGCGGATGTCCGCCTCGACCTCCATTGCCGTTCCATTGATGTTAAATCGCATTGCAGATCTCCTCATCTTAAGGTCCGCGATGAACGCGTCTCCACGGCCTGTGTGAAACTTCTCATCCTGTTTCGTCGTGGCGTTCCGTCGAAACGATCGATGCGACGGTTTGTGCCTTGCTTTAGTTGTGCGTCGAAAAGGATTGCCGGGTGGCGGCGATGTCGGCGATGACAGAAAGGGCCAGAGACTGAGCGTCTCTTGCTCCAGCGAAAATGCCGATCGGGGCCTTGATCCGCGCGATGACCTCAGCCGAATGGCCACCTTGCAGCAATTGCTCTACTCGTTTCTGATGCGTGCGCGAACTGCCGAGAGCGCCTATGTAAAAGGGCGATGCAGCGAGCGCAGCCTCAAGGACAGGTATTTCTCGATCCAGGTCATGCTGCAGAAGTGCAACCGCACTGTGTGAATCAATCAGCGCGCGGTCGGGCGGAAGGCTGGCCGCATCGTCAAAGAAAATGACGTCGTATCCCGCGGCTTTTGCGACACTGGCCGCTGTTTCGACCTCGAGCGTATGCCCCGATAAAATCACGCGCACTGAAGGCCGGTAACAGGTGACAAAGGCATCCCCATCCCAACCGGTCCGACAGCGCTCTGTGGTGACCGAAAGTTGTTCATGGCGCGGTGCGTAGCGCAGCCATGCGGTTTGACGGCTGTCGACGAGGCTGATGGTGGAACGGAGCGGCTCGATGTCTTTGACAATGTGGATGGCAACCGTAATGCCGCCTCCGCAAGGAAAAACGATATCGAAGACGCGCGACCCCTCACCCAGCATAAAAAAGCGATCATGTCCGCTTCTTATGGTCTCCAGTGCCTCAGCGGCGATGGCAGCTTCCGTGCAGCCCCCTGAAACATAGCCGCAATAACGACCGTCTTCAGCGACCACCATGTGCGCGCCAAGCGCGCGCGAAGAGCCGCCGCGGATGTCCACCAAGGTACATAATGCGACCTGGAGCCCCGCCTCCTTGCTCTCAATGGCGAAAGCGAGGATGTCATAGGCCGCATCGGTTGAGAAAGCCTTCTGCGTCGGCGGCGATGCAGAAATGCCAGTGTTAAGAGGCAACCAACGACCCGCATCATCGTTGCTCCTCACGGTAATAGCCGATTGCGTCATGAGAGCCTCCGGAATCGTGACATGAAATGGATGGATGACAGCGAAGTTCCTATGGAACTCTTTGGGTGATAGTCGCACGCCATCGTCATTCTCGGCATGACATTCGTCTCTTGGTTAGTTTAAAGAAACGAAGGGCGCATCGCTAAACGGAGGCGCCTCCGTTTAAACTAGTGACTTGCGATCATTCGTCAAGCAATTTCTTATGGAAGGGCTTTTGCGTGCCCAAGGAACGAGCGACATCGGTTGAACCGTCGCCACTGCGTGCAGATGCGAAGCGGAACCGCGCAAAGCTGATCGAGACTGCAGCCCTGGCGTTTACGGAACAGGGCGCGGCTGCGTCGCTGGAAGATATAGCGAGGCGTGCGGGCGTCGGGATTGGCACTCTCTATCGACACTTCCCAAGCCGCGAGCATTTGGTGGAAAGCGTCTATCGCCGGGAACTGGAACTACTGGCAACATCCGCTCGCGCGTTGATGCAGGAAGAAGAGCCTGCAAAGGCGGTTGAAGAGTGGATGAACAGATTTGTCAGCTACATGGCGGCAAAAAGGGGCATGGCCAGCAGCCTGAAATTGCTGTTTACATCGAATTCCGCGCTGTTTGCCGACGGCACCAAGCTCTTACATACGGCATTTGGAGAACTGCTGGACAACGCCGTCAAGGCCGATGCCGTCAAGGAAGATATCGAGGCGGCAGACGTGCTCAACGCGCTCTTTGGTATCTACTCTATACCGGAAGGTCCGGATTGGCGTAATCGTGCGCACAGGATCGTCCGGCTGGTCATGGATGGGTTGCGGCGCTAGCTTCACCAAGCGCAACTTGGACCTGCTGTGATAGTTCGATAGTTGCAGTTCTAACGAGTGTCGCGCGGCACGCTCGAGTCGTCGCAATTTGCCAATTGATGTGGCGTTTCACAAAAGTTACTCTGCCCCCCGATATCTCTTGATTTTCTTCGACATCTTCAATCGCCATATTGGTCGCTGCTGGCGCCTTAAGGCGTTTCAGCCCTTCGCACCGGCAAGATCGGTGACCGGCACCGGATTGGCTAATCTGGCGTCCTTCATCGACGTACTCCGGGCATCGCCCACAGCGGCGCGAAGGTCTTAACGTCTGGGAAAAACCGGTGCAACGTGACTGAGCCGGCAGAATGTCTACAGCGGATGTTGGGCTTTGCACTGCTCGTTCAACTCAGGTGGCTGGCTGCTCCGGGTTCCACAACAGGACGGGGCTCGTGCTCTCATACGCCATACCGTTCGGATAACTGATCGCCTCGAACTGCAAGCCCCAGGGTGCCTGAAAATATAGGATTGATTGGCCGGCGATCGGGCCGTCTAGAATAGGGAGGGGCCCCAGCCGGGTTTCAACGCCCAACTCGTCCAGATAGGCCTTAGCAACGGCGATATCGCGCACATAGAAAGCGATATGAAAAGCGCCTATGTCGCTGTTCTTCAGCTTCAAATCCCGCTGGTCGGGTGCGGAGTATTCGAAGAGTTCGAGGTTTGAGCCGTTGCCACAGCGGATCATGGCGGCACGTTCGATACGAGCGCGCGGATGAACGCCGAGCGCCTCGGTCATGAAACTCCCTTCCGGATCGCCGATAGGGCCGAAGGTGAGCACATGGATGCACCCGAGCACCCGGTCAAAGAAGTCGATAGCCTCATCGAGATTCGGCACCGTAAGCCCGGTGTGGTCGTGGCCGACGAGGCCTGGAAGGCCTTTTGGGGTGGAAGCTGTCATGACACGTCTCCGATCAGGCTGCGGTCTTGTTCTGCGAGTTTAGATGCGGCTCTCACGCGGCTGGCTCAAGCACAGGTGGCGGCCGTGTCAGCCAGCCGTCATCGATCTCGGGAAGCGGGATGGCGTCAAGCAGCAGGCGCGTGTAGGGCGTTTTGGGGGCATCGAATACAGGTCCACACCTCCCCTCCTCCACCACTTCGCCGAAGCGCATCACGGTAACGCGGTCGCAGATCGCGCGGATGACCGACAGGTCATGGCTGATGAAGGCCATGGCGAGACCCATCTCCTGCGACAGCTCTTTCAGCAGATTCAACACCTGCGCCTGCGTCGAGACGTCAAGACCGGACACGACCTCATCGGCAAGCACGAAATCCGGTTTCATCAGCACGGCGCGCGCAATACCGACGCGCTGACGCTGACCACCGGACAACTCATGCGGTGCACGATTCAGCGTCACGGCAGGCAGTGACACGCGGTCGAGAATGCCACGCACCTGACGCTCGGCGTCGCGGCGGTCGCTCGCAAGACCATGAAGTAAGAGCGGCTCCGTGAGGATACGACGAATGGTATGACGCGGATTGAGAGATGCCATCGGATCCTGGAAGATCATCTGCATACGCCGGCGCAAAGGCCGCATGGCCTCAGGCGACAAGGGAGTGATGTCCTGCCCATCGAAACGAATGGTTCCGGCCGAGACAGGCACCAGCTTCAGAAGCGCACGGCCAAGCGTCGTCTTGCCCGAGCCAGACTCCCCGACAATTCCCACTGTCTCCCCACGCCTGATCGACACGTCGACGCCGTGCAGGACACGAACGCCGGTGCGGCCACGACCAAAAAGCCCCTTGCTCGCGCCATAAGTGACTTCGATGCCCTTTGCTTCAAAGAGAAGATCGCTCATTTCACACTCTCCTCTCGGCGATGCCGATTTCAGCGCGCAATTGGCGGAACACAGCTTCGGGCACGGGCTCAAGCCCTGCATCTGGTCTATCGTAGCGGGGGCCAGCAGCGATCAATGCGCTGGTGTAGGCATGCTTTGGTGCCATCAGCAGATCACGGGTCTTGCCATCTTCGATCACCTTGCCTGCGTAGAGAAGTGTCACGCTGTCACAGATCTTTGCCACGACGCCGAGGTCATGGGTCACGAAGATCACCGCGGTTCCATGAGCTTCCTGCATACGACGGATGAGGCGGAGAATTTCCTTTTGTACAGTGACGTCAAGCGCGGTTGTCGGCTCGTCGGCGACAACGAGCTTGGGATTCAACGCAAAGGCCGATGCGATCAGAATACGCTGGCGCATGCCCCCGGAGAGTTCATGCGGATAGGCGTTCAGCACCCGCTTTGGATCACGGATCTGTACTTCGTCGAGAAGTTGAAGTGCACGCTGATGGGCATCCGTCTTGCCCATACCAAGCCTCAGCCTTAGCCCGTCGGTCAATTGCGCCTCGATCCGCCGCGCCGGGTTGAGTGCCGTTTGCGGGTCTTGCGGGATCAGCGTGATGTCGCGACCCATGATATCAGCGAGTTCGCGGCGGGGCATGGAAAGGAGGTCACGCCCCTCGAAACGGATGAAGCCGCCGGTAATCTTGACGGTGGACGGCAAAATGCCGAGCAGCGCTTTGGCGATGGTGGATTTCCCAGCGCCCGATTCACCCACGAGACCGCGCACCTCCCCCTTTTCCAGGGTGAGCGAAACGTCGCGAAGGACCGGCGCGCCGGCGTCACGCGTGGAGATGGCACTGAGGCCTTGAATAGCAACAAACGACTGGGTCATCGGCGCATCACCGGGTCGAGCGCCGTGCGCAGACCGTTGCCCAGTTGATTGAAGGCGAGAGCGGTGACGAAGAGCGCGAGGAGAGGAAAGACGAACACCCACCATCCCTGGTGGATCATCTGGCGGCCTTGGGCGATCATACCGCCCCATGTCGGGATGTCCGAAGAAAGCGACAGGCCGACGAAAGAAAGGATCGCTTCGACGATGACGGCAATGCCCATTTCAAGGCTGACAAGAGCAATGAGGACGGGCGCCACGTTCGGCAAAATCTCACGCCATAAAATATGGCTGCGGGAAAAACCGATCGTCTGAGCGGCCATCACATAATCAAGGCGTGCCTGCGCCATCGTCTCGGCCCGCACGACACGACAAAAGCGTGTCCAGTCGATAATGACGATCGCGGCGATGACCGAGTGAAGGCCTGAGCCCATGACCGCCACCAGTAGTACCGAAAGAAGCACCGGCGGGAAGGCCATCCAGATATCGACAAGGCGTGAGATGACCCGATCCGCCCACCCGCCATACCAACCGGCGGCGAGGCCAAGCAGCGTTCCTATGATGGCAGACAGGCTGGCGGCAACGAATGCAACGGTCAGCGCTATCCGTGATCCGTAGAGCACACGGGAAAGAACGTCACGGCCAAGGTCATCGGTGCCCAGATAGTAGCCGGGCTCTGCCCCTGGATAGTTCACGGGTGGCATGTTGCCCAACATCAGATCCTGCTCGAGCGGGTCTTTCGGTGCGATGTAGGGCGCAAAAAGTGCGATGAGCAGCAGGATGAGGAGGAAGCCGCCGGCGATCACCACCCGCGGTTCACGCAAAAGCGGTTTGATGGTCTTCATCGGCAGACTCCGGAAACGGAAAGCTGTGTCCATGTTGGTTGCGGTCTTTGATATCTCACCCATGAGCGGCGCTCCTTGGGTTCAGCCATGCCGCGATGAGATCGACCAGGATATTCACCAGAATGAAGATCGCACCGAAGGTCAGCACGATGCCCTGGATCAGCGGCAGATCGCGGTTGATGACCGCGTCGATCGCCATGTTGCCAAGGCCAGGATAGGAAAAGATGCGCTCCACGATGACCGTGCCGCCAATCATGAAGGTGAACTGAACGCCTGTAAGCGTCAGCGTTGGCCCGACGGCATTGCGCAGTGCCTCCTGAAGCACCAGCCGAAGCGGCGACATCCCCTTCAGCCGCGCCAGCAGCACGTAATCCTGCACCATGGCTTCCGCGAGCGCTTCCTTCAGCGTGCGCACGACGATGGCTGCCAAGGGTAGGCCGAGCGCCAGCATGGGCATCACCATGTGGGCTAAAATGTCAGCGAAAGCCGCGAATTTGAACGTAACCAGGCTCTCGATCAGGTAGAAATCCGTGTGGAAGTCCGTCGTCAGCCCCGGATCGATACGCCCGGACAACGGGAAGACCGGCCAAAACACACCAAGTAAGAGGACAAGCGCCAGCGCCCAGACGAAATCTGGCACGGCTAGAAACAGCCCGTTGATAAAATCCAGCGCAGGATCGAGCTTTGTGCCGCGCGCGAGTGCGCCGAGAACCGCAATCATGCCACCGGTGAGAACCCCGAAAACAAGTGCTGCAAAGGCGAGTTCGAGTGTTGCCGGCAAGCGGCCACCGATCAGTTCCAGGACATCGCGGCGTTGCGAGATCGACGTGCCAAAATCACCCTTCAAGATATCGCCGAACCAGATGGCGAATTGCTGTGGCAGACCGAGATCGAGGCCGTAATGGGCGCGCAGTGCTGCAATGTCGGCGGGCGTCGCACTCGGCGAAATCATCATGGCGACCGGGTCGCCCGGCACGATGCGCAGCAGACAGAAAACGATGACGGCGACGCCCATGAGCGTCAGCACCGCCATTACGAGACGATTGAGAAGATCGGAAGCGGTCATGATCAAACCTTCCTGTTGCCGTCAGCGTCGGCGGCTGCCAGACGCGCGGTTCTGCGAACAGGGGCGAGCAGCGCCACGACGAACGCGACGCAACGCTGCTCTATCTCGTCAGGCCTTGGAGACCAGCGTCGGCTGAAGCGCGCTCGAAACATTCGGCGTCACCTTCAGCGCAGACTTGAAGACGATGGGCTGCACATATTGCAAAAGCGGAATGACGTAACCTTGCTCGGCAATATACGTGTCAGCTGCCTTCCAACCGGCGATACGCTTGGCCTCGTCCTTCTCGCCCCAAAGCGGGCCAATGAGGGCGTCGACATCGTCACTTTTCCAGGCCGAGTGCGGCGACTTGGAGAACATGGCGAAGCCGGTCGATGTCGTGGGGTCGCCGATCGCGTTGCCCCAATTGTAGAAAGCGGCAGGCGCGAGCTTGTGACCGGCGCGCAGCTCAAAGTGCTTCGCCACCTCATAGACTTCGATCTCGGCCTCGATGCCAACCCTGCGCCACATGCCGACGATCGCCTGGATCATTTCGTAATCCTTGGGCTTGAGACCACGTGTCGTCTGGATCTTGAACTTGACCGGTTTGTCCTTGGAATAACCGGAAGCCTTGAGAAGCTCGGCAGCCTTCTGCGGGTCGTAGCCAACCTTGATCGAAGCGTCATAGGCTTGGTATTCCGGAGCTTCCAATGTGTCGATCGGAACGCCGTAGCCACGTAGGAGCTTTTTGACAATACCGGCCTTGTCGATGGCGTGATGAGCCGCCAGTCGAACATTCTTGTCCAGCATGGGTTCGACATTGGTGATGAAGATCATGCCGATATCCGAGATCGGCGATGAGACGCCGGCAAGGCCCTTCTTCGCCTTCAGTCGGTCGAATTCCTCATAAGGAATTTCGAGCGTGACATCGGAGGAGCCGGATTCGATTTCGGCGACACGGCTCGTCGGATCGGTGACGAATTTGAAAATGACGGTTTCGAAGGCGGGCTTGCCGCCCCAGTAGTTTGGGTTGGCCTTGAGGCGCAGGAAGGAGTTGCCCTCATAGGCGTCGAACATGTAGGGGCCTGTGCCGACAGGCTTCTTTTCAAAGCCTTCCGAACCGACCTTTTCGTAATAGGCCTTGGGCAGCACATAGCCAGTCAGGAAGGCCATCCACTTGAAAATCGTCGGATCGAAGTTGAGAACGTCGGCGGTGATCCGCTTGCCTTCGACCTTGTAGTTGCCGATGCTGGCCCAGACGCTCGCGACAGGATTGCCGCTGTCTGGCTTGCCGGCGCGGGTCAGCGACCAGACGATATCTTCTGGGGTGAAGTCCGAGCCGTCGTGCCACTTCACGCCTTCGCGCACATCCATCCAGACCTTGGTCTTATCGTCGTTCCAGCCCCAGTCAGTCAGCAACCCAGGCTCAAAGGAAAGATCCGGCTTCTGGCCGATATATTGATCGTAAATTGAGCGATAGATCGCCTGGATTGCCGGGTTCACGCCTGATAACCCCACCGTCCCGTCGAAGGATGGCAGGTTGGAATTGAAGGCAATCGTCAGAGTATTCGTTTCTGCTGCGTGAACCGAAATTCGTCCGGCAAGAATGCCGGTCAGAACGGTAGCCGCACCTAGTCCCAGTACGCCACGACGCGTCATGTCAGTCATTTTGGACTCCTAAAGTTCCCCTTGAAGGACTTCCGGTGTTTCCCGGATTTGTTATTGTTTTAAACTTAAAATTAAAATCCCGATTTTGACAAGAGCCGGACCACCCATTTTCGAAAATAATATGAAAGAGAATATTTCTCTGAATTGTCCGACGGGTAGCATTCGTCGCGTTTTCGTTGGAATTTCTTGAGTTATCGTTCATCAAGGGCCCGGAAGATAGGATAATCAGCGGCAAAAACATCGATCCGATCAGGAGAGATCGAGACGTTCCAAACCCCGTTTATTTTAAGCTTGATGCATTATCGAGAAAATGTATGCATACAGAAATAAAATCAAAACACTGGTGGAACGAGATGGCTGAATTCGATGCGGTGGTTCTGGGCGCGGGTCACAACGGGCTGGCAGCAGCGGTTCATCTGGCCGCGAAAGGCTGGAAGGTCGCAGTGGTCGAGGCAAAAGCGAGTGCCGGTGGTGCGGTCAAGACCCAGGAATTGATTGAACCCGGCTTCCGTCACGATCTGGCAGCGATGAACCTTTCCATGTTCGCTGGTTCCGCTTTTCATCAAACCTATGCTCAAGAGCTTGCAGCGCACGGCCTGAAATTCGTCCCCGCGTCGAAGTGCTTTGCCAGCGTCTTTCCAGACGGAACCCATCTCGGTATCGGAACCGACCTTTCCATCAACAAGGCAGCGATCGCTGCCCTTTCGGAGAAAGATGCCGAGAGCTTTACCGCCATGTCGGATGATTTTGGTGCCAAGGTTCCCCATCTCTTCGGTCTATTGGGCGCTCCCATGCCATCGTTTCAAAGCGCCAAGACTGTCTGGAAGGCGTGGCGAGCCGGCGGCATTCCCCTCCTCACCGATCTTCTCCGCCTGCTCCTATCGTCTCCACGCGGTTTTCTCGATCGCCATTTTGACAATGAGAAACTGAAGGTAACCATGGCGACCTGGGGCCTGCATCTCGATTTTCCTCCTGACGCTTCCGGCGGCGCGCTCTTTCCCTATCTGGAGACCATGGCTGATCAGGCCTTCGGCATGGTGATTGGTGAAGGTGGCGCGGATACCATCATCAAGGCGATGGTGAGCCTGTTGCAAAGCAAGGGCGGCGAGGTTTTCCTCAATTCTCCCGCCACCTCCGTAGAAGTTTTCAGTGGCACTAAGAAAATCGTAACGCTGGCAGACGGACGCAGACTAACGGCAAAGCGCGCCATTATCTCCAACATTCACCCCAAGCTTCTCTTCGATGGTATCGTGAAGAACAGTCCGCTGCCCCCGAAATTTGTCGGAGGCATCAAGTCCTACCGCTCCGGACCCGGCGCAATGATGATCCATCTGACGCTGGACGGCTTGCCGGATTGGACAGCCTCTCCGGACCTTAAATCCTACGCCTATGTCCACATCGCGCCCACTCTCTCGATGATGACGAAAGTCTATGACGAAGCGATCTCCGGTCTCCTGCCTCAAGAGCCGGCGCTTGTCGTCGGTCAGCCAACAGCGCTTGATCCAACCCGTGCGCCCGATGGCAAGCATGTCCTCTGGGTGCAGGTGCGTGTGCTGCCGGCCGAGATCAAGGGCGATGCTGCAGGCGAGATCGCTGCTAGAGACTGGGCGTCGGTAAAAGACGCCTATGCCGAGCGTGTCATCTCGATCATAGAGAATTACGCACCGGGTTTCCGTTCAAAAATCCGCGGGAAGTCTGTCTGGTCGCCACTCGATCTGCAGGCGGAAAATCCCAATCTCATCGGCGGCGATAGCCTGTCCGGGTCGCATCATCTCGACCAGAACTTCCTGTTTCGCCCCGTTGCAGGCTATTCGCGCTACAAGAGCCCGATCGACGGCCTCTACATGTGTGGGGCCGCGACGTGGCCGGGTGCGGGAACGGGTGCCGGCTCTGGCTTTATGCTGGCGAAGATGCTTGCCGGATAACTGGTGACGCCGGCTGAAGCAGCAGTTCAAGTCCGCAGAACGCTCAACACTGGCGCCAATTTGCTAGACGAATAGCTTTTTTTTAGCGAGCATCTCCGCCGAGGCGGGATGCTGATCCTCGTCAATTCTTGAGGAGGCCACCCGCTGATCGAACGGCGTCTGGTGTGTCGACATCAATGAGCGCGGCATGACCAAGATCGACCAACTGTGTCTCCACTCCCGCATCCTGCAAAATCACCTTTGCCCCCTCATCGCCTTTCAGCTGCTTCAATCTTTCGAAGAGAGTAGCCGGGATCACTACCGGGTGCCCGGCTTTGCCTTTGTTTGCTCCGCGGACGACTTGACGAGCGTCCAACACACGGAAGGTGGCTATGAGCTGATTGATATGCTGCTCCGTCACCATCGGCATATCGGCAAGCATGATGAGGGCGCCCGCGCAGCCGTTCAAACTTTCATGTCTGAAACCGCAGGCAAGCGATGTTCCCATGCCGGATGAGAAACGGTCATTGAACACGACCGACAGAGGAAGGTCGTCAATCACGCGTTCGATTTCGGTCGATCGGTGTCCCGTCACGACAAGGACGGACGACAGCCCCGAGCGAAGCATCGTCTCGGCGGACCTGCGAACCAGCGGCACCCCATCAAACTCCGCCAGAAGCTTGTGATGGCCGCTCGTTATCCTGCTCGACTGACCCGCCGCGAGGAGGACTCCAGCAATCCTCATCACGCGTGAACTCTCCGATCCCATAATACCATCGCGAGGGCACCGGTCCCTGCCCCCCTCGATAAAGATGCATGGTTTCGGCTCTTCATGAAGGAAAAACTTCCAATCTTGCGGCAGCCACATCTGCCAACACAGAGAGTGCCAGCGACGCTGCATCGCGTGTTGGACCAAAAAGACCGATCGGAGCGCGGATACGATCGATGTTTTCTGAGGAGACGCCTGCTACCCTCAACAACTCGGTGCGCCGTCGGTGCGTGCGCGTGCTGCCCAGCGCACCGATGTAGAAGGCAGGAGACGTCAAGGCGCGCTCCAAGACAGCCGCCTCTAGATCAAGATCGTGATGAAGAAGCACCACAGCCGTGAATCTATCGATTTCAATCGCGTTGGGGTCCTTTGAAGAGGACAGCAGCTGCACTTGGTAGCCGGAGGCGTGTGCCAGACGCGAAACTGCATCGGCCTCCGCCGTCTGACCGGAAATCACCACACATGTCTGAGGACGATAGACCGATACAAATGACTCCTCGTACCAGCTGGAACGGGGTGGAACAGTTTTACTCTGTGTCAGCGCCTGTGATTTTGGGTCTTGGCTCAAGGCGACGGTTTGACGGTCTGCCAGCTGATCAAGAACTCTCTCCAGCGGCTCTGCGGCGCGAAGGACATGGATCGCGATCGTCACGCCGCCTCCACAAGGAAGAACAATGTCAAAAAATGGCGAGCCTTCGCCGTACTTTACAACGCGGTCGCGCCCCTCCTCCATGGCTTTCAAGGCTTCGGCCGTAACCGCAGCCTCGATGCAGCCACCAGACAGGTATCCGCAATAATGCCCGTCTGATGAAACGGCGAGATGCGCACCAAGGGAACGTGCCGCTCCGCCTCGGATTTCAACCAGCGTCGCGAGAGCGGCTCCACCGCCAGCGAGGGCGTTCAAAGCAAAGCGAATTATCTCCGCTGGATCGTCGGAGTTGTTCACCCTTACGGGCACTGGCAGTGCAGTGGAAACGGAAGTGCTCACATCATTCCCCCAAAATGGACCGGCGGCCTAGAGGCCACCGGTGTTCGATCACGCAAGTTCAGGCAACTTGTCGATGAGCTTGTCCAAGGTGACCGGGTAATTGCGAACTCGGATCCCTGTCGCGTTATAGATAGCGTTGGCGATAGCCGCGGAGACCCCGCAAAGACCGAGTTCGCCAATACCCTTTGCTTTCATCGGCGATGAATACGGGTCGGTTTCATCCATGAAGATCACCTCCTGATGCGGAATGTCGGCATGGACCGGCACCTCGTAACCGGCGAGATCGTGATTGACGAAGAAACCGTGCCGC
Organism: Agrobacterium sp. CNPSo 3708; assembly: GCF_028674915.1. Taxonomy (NCBI): domain Bacteria; kingdom Pseudomonadati; phylum Pseudomonadota; class Alphaproteobacteria; order Hyphomicrobiales; family Rhizobiaceae; genus Agrobacterium; species Agrobacterium sp. CNPSo 3708. Next base: position 232,151 of record NZ_JAQZSF010000005.1, on the reverse strand, counting down.
GTGTCGACCGCAAGCTCCTCGGAAAGAGCGCCGCCAGCACCCATCGTCATCGCACCTATCACCTGGCTGCGTGCGGTAATGGGGTTCAAGATTCGCCCGGCGGCACAGACCGCCAACATGCGCCGAATCCGCGTCTCCCCAGTTGCAACATCAACGCCGACCTCGACGAAGTGGCCGCCGAATGTAGACTGCTGATGGGTCTTTGTCAGGTCGCCCCACTCCATCGAGTCTTCACCGACAAGCCCACCTTCGCCAGCGGCTTCTGCAAGCGCGACGGTGCGATTACCTGAACGCACCTTCCCGTCCTCAAAGACGACATCGGATGAATTGAAGCCCAGTTTACTCGCGACAGCTTCGCGGAGTTTGACGCAGGCCGCATAAACACCCGACGTTGCGGAATTCGCACCGAACTGTCCACCTGAGCCGGCCGAGATAGGGAAATTCGAATCCCCCAACCGGACGACGACATTGTCTATCGAAACACCCATCATCTCTGCCGCAGTTTGAGCGATGATCGTGTAGCTGCCGGTGCCGATATCGGTCATGTCGGTCTCGACGGTTACCACGCCATCGCTGCCGAGTTTCACCTTTGCACCGGACGGCATGACGAGATTGTTACGGAACGCTGCCGCAACACCCATCCCAACCATCCAGTTGCCTTCCCGGCGTTCTGCGGGACCGGTGCGCTTGTCCCACCCGAACGTCTCCGCGCCACGTTTCAGACACCCGATAAGGTCACGGTAAGAGAAGGGTCGATCAGGATTCTCCGGATCGACCTGGGTGTCGTTCTTGATCCGGAACTCGATCGGATCCATACCCAGCTTCTCTGCCATCTCATCGACCGCGATTTCCAACGCCATCAGGCCGGGGGCTTCGCCCGGTGCCCGCATCGCATTGCCTTCTGGCAAGTCGAGCGTTGCCAGCTTCATTGCGGTCATCCGGTTTGCTCCGCCATAGAGCAACCGCGTTTGCATGACTGCCACTTCCGGCTGGCCATCTGGCAGATCGCCGGACCAGCTTTCATGCGCGATTGCTGTTATCTTGCCGTCTCGTTCAGTGCCGATCCGGATACGCTGAATTGTGGCGGGCCGATGGGTGGTGTTGTTCGGCATCATCGGTCGAGGAAGGGTGACCTTGACCGGACGCCCCACGGACTTTGCCGCGATGGCTGCGAGAACGGCGTCCGCTCTGAGGAAGAGCTTTCCACCAAAACCACCACCAATATAGGGCGAAACGACGCGGACTTTCTCCTTGTCGACGCCAAGCGTCGTCGCAAGGTCGCCACGCCACCAGTCGATCATCTGGCTCGAGGTCCACACCGTGACCTTATCTCCTTCCCACGAGCCGATCGAAGCATGGGGCTCCATCATCGCGTGAGACTGATCAGGCGTTGTGTATTCGGCATCCAGCGTTACAGGCGCTTCTGCGAAAGCAGCGTCGAAGTCACCGGCCGCGCTTTCCGGCTCTGTCTTTGGATCGGGGGTCTCGGCATTACCCATTTCTGCCCGCAGATCGAAGCGGCCCTTCGCCGGCGCGTAATCGACGCGAACGAGCGACGCAGCCGCGCGCGCCTGTTCGAACGTCTCAGCCACAACGATCGCGATCGCCTGGTGATAGTGCTGGATCTCGCTTCCGCCGAAAAGTTTCGCGGTGTTGTACTCGCCTTTCTCGAGGTCACCGACATCGAGCGTGGTGATGACATCCAGAACACCCGGTGCGCTTTTCGCAGATGATGTGTCGATCGAGGTCACATGGCCTTTGGCGATTGCCGAGCCAACCGGATATCCATAGGCATAAGCAACACCAGGTTCATGCCACTCATAGGCATAGGTCGCTTGGCCCGTCGTCTTCAACTGACCATCGATACGGTGGATCGGCTTACCGACGACTTTCAATTGATCGATCGGGTTTGTGGTCGCTGGCTTTTCGAACTTCATCGCTTAAACCCTCGCCTCTTCAAGAACTGCGCCGATTGTTCTTTCGACGAGGTCAATTTTGAATGCATTCTCATTCGTCGGACGTGCGCCCTCCATCAGTGCAGCGGACATGGCCCGCGCACCATTTGGCAGTTCACTTTCAGCCTCTTCGACGCGCCATGGCTTGTGAGCCACACCGCCAACAGCAACTTTTCCAGAGCCATCGGCCTTGATGACAGCCGCGACCGATACGAGCGCGAAAGCGTAGGACGCGCGGTCGCGCACCTTGCGATAGATTTGCTTACCGCCCTCAGGCTTCGGCAAGACAACGCCGGTGATCAGTTCGCCTGGGCGAAGTTCCGTTTCGATGTGCGGGGTGTCGCCGGGCAGTCGATAGAACTCTCCAAGCGGTATCGAGCGCTCAGTTCCATCCGCTGCAACCGTCTCGACCTTTGCGTCCAGAGCGCGCAGCGCAACAGACATGTCGCTCGGATGCGTGGCGATGCAGGCTTCGCTCACTCCGATCACGCCAAGCTGGCGGGTGTATCCTCCGATGGCGGAACAGCCACTGCCCGGCTGTCGCTTGTTGCACGCCTGGTTGGGATCGTAGAAGTAGGGACAGCGCGTGCGCTGCAGAAGATTGCCTGCCGTCGTCGCCTTGTTTCTTAGCTGGCCAGAGGCACCGGCTACAAGTGCGCGTGACAGGAGTGGATAGTCGCGGCGCACCGTTTCATCCGCAGCCAGATCGGTGTTTCTGACGAGAGCACCGATTCTCAAGTCACCCTCGGATGTTGCCTCTACTTGATCGAGGCCGAGCCCATTGACGTCGATAAGGTGGGATGGCCGCTCGATTTCAAGCTTCATCAAGTCCAGGAGATTGGTGCCACCGGCGATAAACTTGGCTTCGTCATGCTGAGCAGCAGCCTCCGCTGCGCTTTTGATCGACGTGGCTCGCTCGTAGGAAAACTCTCTCATGCGCTTACTCCCGCAACATCTTCAATGGCCTCGAGAATGTTGGAGTAGGCGCCGCACCGACAGAGATTTCCGCTCATGCGCTCGCGTACTTCTGAGGGAGAGAGCGTGGCAGGCTTTGTCAGATCACCTGTTACATGGCTAGGAATATTCGCCTTTATTTCTTCCAGAACGGCGACGGCGGAACAGATCTGCCCCGGCGTGCAGTAGCCACACTGGAAACCATCGTGCTTGATGAACGCCGCCTGCATGGGGTGCAGATTGTCCGGCTCACCAAGACCTTCGATGGTGGTAATTTCATCACCTTCATGCATGATCGCAAGCGTCAGACAGGCGTTGATGCGACGACCATTGACCATGACAGTGCATGCACCGCACTGGCCATGGTCGCATCCCTTTTTGGTTCCGGTGAGATGCAGGTGCTCCCGTAGAGCGTCAAGGAGGGTGGTACGGTTATCGAGTGTCAAGCTTTCCGCTTTACCGTTGACCTCGAACGATACTTCAGTTGTGCTGTGCAAGGCTCTATCCTTCATGTCTGCGGCACAACAAAGTTGCGCCTCCCACCGCAATCGGTGCAGCCAAAGGGACAAGCCATTGTCGACGTTAAAGTTCCAATCTCGGCATCGTTTTGCTAAAGTACCTGCTCTTTAGTGACAGCTTACCGAGGTTTTTTTCCGCAAGCCGTTGCATGTCGTTTTCGAGCTTCATCTGCTGGCGGCCGGCGACAGCGTTCAAGATCAACACGATGCGCGAAGGCGCGTTACGTGTTGAATGCTTTTGTCCAAGTAGGTACAGAAGGCGTCTCCCCCAGGAAGCCCAGGCATCACTTGCCATGGCGTGGCCTCCCCCGGCCAAGCAGGTGATAAAAGGCGATCGCTCCGATTGTCGCCGTGCCAATACCGTCCAGCGTAAAGCCTCCGACGTTAAGCTTGAAATTGCCAGCACCCAGAACCAGCGCAACACCAACGGTGATAAGGTTTCGCGGCTCGGAAAAGTCCACTTTATTCTCCACCCAGATCCGACCCGCTGTCGCTGCGATCAGACCGAACACAACGACAGAGAGGCCACCAATCACCGGCCCTGGTATGGTTTGGATGAGCGCGCCAAATTTCGGCGAAAAACCGAGGATGATGGCGACGAATGCCGCGACAACGAAAACGAGCGTCGAAAAGATGCGGGTGATCGCCATCACACCCATGTTTTCGGCATAGGTCGTCATGCCAGTGCCACCAAAAGCGCCGGAGAAGATCGTCGCAATGCCGTCACCGATAAAGGCACGGCCGAGATAGGCGTCGAGATCACGTCCGGTCATCGCGCCGATTGCCTTGATGTGCCCGAGGTTCTCGGCTACCAGAATGACCACGACAGGAGCAATCAGCGCAATGGCTGAAGCGGAGAAGACCGGCGTCGTGAAGCTAGGCATGCCGAACCAGGACGCCGCCGCAAAGCCTGAGAAGTCGATCGGCTTGCCGAGGCCTAAGCCATTTGCGACCACAAGGTAGACGAGATAAGCGATCGCGCCGCCGAGCAGAATGGGCAAGCGCCGCGCCATTCCAGGCGCGTAGACTGCGATCGCACCAACCGATGTAATAGTCAGGATCGCAATCCAACGTGAGATCTGGTCGCCATCGGGATTACCTGGGCCTGTGCCTGAAGCGCTTGCGATCGCGATCGGCGCAAGCACTAGACCGATCGCTGCAACGATTGCGCCGGTCAGCACCGGCGGCATAAGCTTTTCGATCCAGTTGTGGCCAGCGACCATCACGATGACGCCGATGAGCGCGTAGAGCACTCCCGCGGCAATGATGCCGCCGAGCGCCAAGGCGATATTTGGGCTCGCAGCGCCTGCAGCCGCACCTGTGGCCACCAGGACCGGGCCGATAAAGGCAAAAGACGAACCGAGATAGCTCGGCACGCGACCACCGACGGCGATGAAAAAGATCAGCGTCGATATGCCAGAAAACAAGATGGAGACATTGGGATCGAAACCCATGATCAGTGGCGCGAGCACCGTGGAGCCAAACATTGCTACCACATGCTGCAGGCCAAGCACCGCGGTTTGTCCGGCTGGCAGTCGCTCGTCGGGCATGATCCGGCCTTCCGTCTTCACCCGCCAGCGAGGAAAGTAGCTACCTATATTGCTCATCAATGTCCCCCCGACACTCGCGGCTGTCGGTCGGCACGCGCAAGTGCCAAGCATAGCCGCGAAAAACGCGTATTTTGGTGAGTTGCGCCTGTCGAGCGATATCGAATCGTCGACGGTTTATCTCTTTCGGGGTAGCGCGATTAACGTCGCCTGTCATTGATAATGCGTCATTTCCCACCGCTCACTCGAAGGCGAAAGGTCGATCATAAGGTGGGTCGGTGCAAGGACGATACTCGAATGCGTCTTTACCGTCCCTGCTGCAGAATTCTACTCCATCGCGACCCGAGCGCCGATCAGCCACTTAGAACTCGTCCCAGCCCCCTTCCGCTACCGCCTTGCCATGTCCTCCAACAGCGCTCGCCAATTTCGTCACCATATTGCGAGCGGGGGAAGACACTGGTCGATCGGAGGTCGTTGCGAGAGCGACCGTCTTCTGGTTTCTTGCCGCGGGACGATTCCCGAGTTGGAAGCCCTCAACAAGACCACGAAGGCGGGCGGTTTCTTGCGCAAGCGTCGCACCCGCGGCGTTCGTCTCCTCCACCATCGCGGCATTCTGCTGCGTTACCTGATCCATCTGATTGACGGCGGAATTGACTTCAGAAAGTCCGACGGCCTGCTCTTTTGCGGAGCTTGCGATCGCTTCCATATGCTGGTTCACCGACGTGATGTTCTCGTGGATTGTTCGCAAGGACTCTCCCGTCTCGCTGACAAGCTTGACGCCGGTGCTCACCTCTTCGCTGGAATTTCGGATCAGGCCCTTGATCTCCTTGGCAGCTTGAGCGGACCGTTGTGCAAGTTCACGGACTTCCTGTGCAACCACCGCAAATCCCTTGCCAGCTTCACCTGCGCGGGCTGCCTCGACGCCGGCATTGAGTGCGAGGAGGTTCGTCTGGAATGCGATTTCGTCAATCACACCGATGATGTTCGATATCTGGTTGGAGGAGCTTTCGATGCGCGACATGGCAGCCACCGCATCCGCAACCACGTGGCCGGACCGCGTGGCATTGTTACTGGCCGTGATCGCAGCCTGTCTCGCGTCATCTGCACGCCGTGAAGCGTTATTCACATTGACTGTAATTTCGTCCAGTGCCGCAGCCGTCTCCTCGAGTGACGCGGCCTGCTGCTCGGTACGACGGGAGAGGTCTTCCGCGCTTTGGCTGATTTCGCGCGTGCCCATGTCGATCTGGTCTGTTGAATGGGCGACGGCGCTCAATGTATTGCGCATCTGGCTGAGCGCGTCGTTCATCGTGCGCCGCAATTCCTCGAAGTCGGGTGCGAAGGGTTCATCAATGCTGAAGGAAAGGTCGCCTTGTGCCAGTTTTGTCAGCGCTGCACCAATGGTGTTGACGGCGTGCACGCGCTGCGTGACATCGGTAGCGAATTTGACCACCTTGACCACCTTGCCCTTGGCATCAAGAATCGGATTATAGGCGGCATTGATCACGACCAGCTTGCCGTTCTTGCCGTAGCGCGTAAATTCGGCGGATTGAACCTCGCCTCGACGCAGCGCCGCCCAGAATTCCGAATATTCGGGGGACTGAGCATAGGTCGGCTCCACCAACATTTTGTGGTTACGACCCTTGATCTCGTCCAATCGGTAACCGAGTGCGTTCAGAAAGTTCTCATTGGCGGTCACGATTTCGCCGTTGGTGGAAAACTCGATAATCGCCTGGGAGCGACTAACGGCCTCCATTTGCGCCGTGTAGTCCATGTTTTGGAGCCGCTCTTTGGCATTCGCCCATTCGACAGCAAAGCCAGTGATCTTTCCGTTCGCGCGCAATGGCGTCACGATCAGATCGAAGGCACGATGTCCAACCCAGATCGTCGCCCGATGCTGGCCTTGAAGCTGAGCCAGCATGTTGCGCTGGTGGGAGGGATTCTTGTGAAAAATGTCGATATTGCTGCCGATGAGCTTTTCGAAATCAAACCGCGGCAATTCTTTTTTCAGGTCGGTCTCAGCTTCTTTCAGAAGCTCCTGCACGGCCTTGTTCATGTAGCGAATGTTGAGACCGGCATCGGCGATCATGATGTTCGCCGTGATATGATCCAAGGAATTGGTCTGCATATGGGTGGTGTTGGAGTAACCGAACATGCTGTCGTGCCTTCTAGCGGTTGTCAGAGCAAGGCGTGAAGCCTCCTATGCTCTGGTGTTATTACTTGTCTGAAAATTCGGGGTATGCGTGCGCAGATGCTGGCCCGTGGTCTGCCCAAGGCGGCACGCGCTGTCGATGACAGTATAAGACCCTGTCTCTCAAACGTTTTGCGATTGGTTGCTCAGTTTGCTTCCGACTTTATTCGGAGCACGTTCTTCAAGCCGTCAACGTGCCACGTTGAGGAGGCCCGGTTTTACTGGCAGAGGCAGCGCATAGGCGGAAGGTTGCCAATCGGTCTTGCCCCAACGAGAACGTGAGCGGAATGCCCATCAAGAAGAGATGAAGCACCTGACGGATCGACAAGCTCGTAAGGGCATCGTGGAACTGTAACCAGTGGGGTTTCGCTTGATGGCAGTCTGGCCGACGTGCACCATTCGAAAAATCGGCGACCAACAACAATGACGAGCCAAGGGCGAGCACGCCCGCAAGGTTTAGAGCCAGAAATAGCTCATCGATATGGTAGCCGTCATTTGCCCTGATAAGGGTGTCGAGCGCCTCACCGCCGAAGACGACGGCGCATCCAGAAATCGTCAACATGACGATCACCCAGAGAAGAGACATTACATGGCATCGAACATGAACACACCGCATGACACCCCCCGACACGGCTCGGCTTCATGCCGCTGCAGGCCCCTAGATTAGAGCCCCTTGAATGCGACGAAGTAACCGGCCTCGATCCATCGCAGCTCTGTGAAGCGCGATCCGGGCGATGAGCAAAAAGAGCGCGGAGTTGCAGCTAAAGCAGATGGTTACCTCTCGGGGCGGGCGTAACTCCAGCCCCTTCGTACGATTCCAAATTTAGGGGTGAAAGATGAAAAAAATGTTAATTCGAATATTCGCCACAAATCATTTGCTCGCTAATAGAGCAATACACACGCAATTTGAACTATAGTCTAAATTTTCAAGCACTCATTATGCGACATCGGCACGAATTTTACAATTTTAAAGGATGGAAATAGGAGATCTCACTCTATGAGACCACGTCGGATCGCCTCAGCGATCGCATGACTGCGGTTCTTGGCGCTAAGTTTACGGGTTGCCGCCTTGATGTAACTATTCACCGTATCCGTCGTGAAGAGACATACTTCAGCGATCTCTTCACTGGTCTTGCCGCGACTTGCCCATCTTAGGCAATCAAGCTCACCGTCCGTCAGCTTCATCTCCTGAGCCGCAAACCTCTCCATGATCGGCCTTGTGATAATACTATGAAGAGTGCCAACAATTTCCTGTAAAAACTCAATTTCCTCGGTGGTGAATGGGGTCGCGCGGGAGAAGGTGACGGCTCCAAACACCTTCGCGCCGCGCCTGATCGGAAAGAGGGTGCGGTTGAACACGCCAAAGCTTTGCGCAAGATAAAGGACGCGCGGAGGCGGCGGATTTTCCGCATAGATCTCTTCTTCGATGACAACACGCGCCGCCGTTGAAGAAGCCTTGACGAATGGGTCTATGGCCAGCAACCCGTCACCATAATATGCGTCCAAATATGCAGGAGGCACGTCCGTGTCGATGGAATGACCGGTTCCAAATCGATAGCCATCAAGATCCAAACCGGACACTGCAAAGAAATCGAAGGGCACGGCTTGTCGGAGCCGCTCAACAAATGGGTGGTAGGGCAAATGCCTACGCACCGGTAGAGAGCTCAGGTCAACGGCCTCGTCGAACGACAATGTCAGGGCAAGCGTTCGAGAGAAGGGCATAAGGCGCTCCGGCTTTGATCCCAAATTTCGAGACCAAAATCAAATAGACGTAAATCGGTCACCTCACTCTACAGGTGATCAGGCCGACTATGCACAGCAGTGGGTGCCGTCTCAACCGATAAATGACGGCACGATTTCAATACGATACTCATGACGACACCGTTGCGAGCTTTTGCACTGCTTTATATAACCAGTGCGGTGGGAGCCAAGGGCATCTCCCAATCGCAGTGGCGATCGGCGTGCCGCTGACAGGGTGGGTCACAGCGTCATTGCTCCCCTTGAACTTTCTGCAGGCATCGATGCAATCGTGGGAGCACCAGCATTTACATTTTTGCTTAAAATGGTCACGTCGATCCCCTCAAAGCCCTTGCACTCTGAAAGATCGCTACGGTCCTCAGGACTGCTTCAAAGAGCCAACCCACTTGCCCTGTCAAAAACATGAACCCGTTCGTGATTGATATTGGCCGCAAACATCGAATTCGTTCTTACCAGTTGTTCGCCATCGACCACCGCCGTCACCTGATGTCCGGCGAGATCGAAAACCACGTGGGTCTGCGCACCCGTCGGTTCGACCAGCAATGTCTTGCCGGAGACCATGACGTCGCCTTCGCCGCCCATGGCAAAGTGCTCGGGGCGCAGCCCGATCGTCACCGATTGCCCGCGCTTGACGTTACGATCGCTTGCAATGCGAATGGCCGTGCCGTCATCCAGTCGCGCTGCCGGCGCGCCGTCCTCGCCATCGACGATACATTCGATCAGGTTCATGGCAGGGGAGCCAATGAAGGCGGCGACAAAGAGATTGGCGGGCTTCTTGTAAAGCTCGAGCGGCGTTCCCTGCTGCTCGATGCGCCCCTGATTGAGGACGACGACGCGGTCTGCGAGCGTCATGGCTTCGATCTGATCATGCGTCACATAAATCGACGTCGTGCCGACCTTCTGGTGCAGCGTTTTGATTTCGCTGCGCATCTGCACGCGCAGCTTCGCGTCAAGGTTGGACAACGGTTCGTCGAAAAGAAAGACCGCCGGGTTGCGCACGACAGCGCGCCCCATCGCCACGCGCTGGCGCTGACCGCCGGAAAGCTGCGAGGGTTTGCGATCCAGCAAGTTGGCAAGGTCCAGCATTCGCGCGGCCTCGGTGACGCGCTCCTCGATCACCGCTTTTGGCTGACCGGCGATCTTCAGATTGAAACCCATATTTTCGGCGACCGTCATATGCGGATAAAGTGCATAGGACTGAAACACCATGGCGATGTTGCGCTCCCTCGGCGTCATCTCGTTGACGATCTTGCCGCCAATCAGGACGTCGCCATCGGTAATTTCCTCAAGCCCGGCAATCATGCGCAGCAGCGTGGACTTGCCGCATCCGGAAGGACCAACGAGCGCAATGAATTCGCCATCGGAGATCTCCAGTGAAATTCCGTGAATGACGCCAAGCGAGCCGTAGGATTTGCGAATACCTTTCAGTTCTACAGATGCCATTGTCTTCTCCCCTCAGGACTTGACGGCGCCGGCCGTCAGGCCCGCGATGATGTGTTTTTGCGCTAAGAAGAACACGATGATGGTCGGCAGGATCGTCATGGTGATGAAGGCCAGCACCAGCTGCCACTCGGTACCGAACTCACCGCGATAGACCATGATGCCGAGCGGCCACGGGTATTTGGATTCGGAATTGAGCATGATGAGCGGCAGGATGTAGCTGTTCCAGCTGCCGACGAAGGAGACGATCCCGACTGTTGCGATGATCGGCCGCGAAAGCGGCATGGAGATATGCCAGAAAAATTTCAGGTAGCCGCAGCCATCGACGAAGGCTGCCTGAAAAAGTTCGTCCGGCAAATTCTTGAAATAGTTACGGAAGAGCAGGATGCTCATTCCGAGGCCAAAGGCCACCTGCGGCAGTACTACGCCCCAATAGGTATCCAACAGCCCCAGATCGCGGATGCGAATGAAGAGCGGAAGAATTGCAGTCGCAGCCGGAAACATCAGTCCCAACAGGAAATAATTGAGCAGAAAGTTGGACCCGAAAAACTTGACATGCGCGAAGGTGAAGGCCGCCATCGCCGAGACGACGAGCGTCAGGAAAACGGTGAGAACGGCGATGACAAGCGAGTTGAAAATCTGCAGCCAGTAGCGTTTTCCAAAGAGGATATCGCCATAGTTTGCCCACTGCCACTCGGTTGGCAGACCGAAAGGATTGACGCGCAGATCGCCAAGCGTCTTGAAGCCTCCAAGCGCCGTCGTTAGCAGCGGTATCAGTACTATGGCGGCAATCAGGGTCAGCGACACATAGAGGTAGATCCTCGTCTGGACGCTGACGCGAACGGATGTGGATGTGTCAGTCATGGCGCATGAAAATCCTTTTGTAACCGAAGGCAAGCGTGACGCAGATGATGAACAGCACCACCCCGACAGCGCTTCCAAGCCCGACCTGCATGCGCATGACGCCGTATGTGTAAAGGAACGTCACCATGGTCTGGGTGGAATTGGATGGACCACCGCCCGTCAGCGGCATGATCATGTCGAAGAGCTGCAATGAGCCGATCACGGCAAAGAAGATCGAAAGCCGGACCGTCGAGCCGAGCATCGGCAGCGTCACGTAGCGAAACTTCTGCCAGCCGGTAGCCCCATCGATCTCGGCCGCCTCCAGGACGTTCTTGTCCACCGACTGCAGGCCGGCAATGAACAACATCATGTGGAAACCAAAATACTTCCAGACGATGACGGCAAGTACGGCGTAGATCGCAACATCCTTATCCGCCAGCACATAGGGATTGGCGAACCCGAAGAAGTTCGAAATGGCGGCAAAGAGACCGTAGTCGCCGTCATAGACAAAGCGCCAGATAAGGCCGGCTGCGACATCTGCCAGAACATAGGGCAGGAAGAAGACGAGACGAAACGCCACAACGCCTGGAATGCGATGGGCCAACATCGTCGCAAGCCAGATTGCCAGCGGGATCTGTATGCAGATCGAAATGACGATGATCAGCGCATTGTTGATCAGCGCCTGAGAGAACGCAGCATTGCCAAACAGGACCTGAAAATTCTTGAGCCCGATAAACTCGCTCGGCGTGCCGTAGCCGTTCCAACGGTAGAGGCTGTACCAGGCCGCCTCCCCCATCGGCAGGATCACGAAGAGGGTGAACAACAACAGCGCCGGGGGCAGGAAAATCAACAAAGTCAGCGCGCGGTCATGCGCAACGGAGCTTTGCTTCCGCTTCGATTTTACGACCGGGCTTGTCAGCGCGGGCGCAGCGTTCATGGAAATATTGGTCATCTTATCCGCTTTCGTATTCACGCAATGGCGATGGGCGCCGCGCCAGGCGGCACCCATCGTTCAGGCGGGATCAGCGAAGCTCGAAAGCATCCTGGATCTGCTGCGCGCCCTCTTCAGGCGTCATTTGACCCGAGACGATTTCGACGGAGATGTCGTTGACGACACGGCCAACAGCGGCACCGAGCGTCTGGTCGAAGAAGTTCTGATGCCACGTGGACGCGGCAAGTTGCTTGGCAGAATCGGCCATCAGCGGATCTTTCACCGCTTCACTCGCACCGACTGCGACGGGTAAGATCATGCCGGCTGCCGCGAGCTTCTTCTCGTTGTCGGCATTGGTAAGGAAGGTGGCGAAATCGATTGCTTCCTTCGAAGCATTCTTCGTCACCGCCCATCCGTTCAGGCCGCCAAGCGTGTCAGTGGCTTTACCCGCACCGCCCTCGACCATCGGAAAAGCGAAGCGACCGAGATTGTCGGAGGAAAGACCCTTGCCGTCACCTGCATTCTTGCGCTGGTTGGCTTCGGTATTGTCGAAACCAAGGATCATCGCCGCTTTGCCGTCGCCAAAAACACCGAGCGCCTGCGGCCAGGTGGCGCCGAGATAGCCTGGCTGGAACGGTTCGAGTTTACCGAATTCTGCAAGCTGCTCGCCAGCCTTGATGATCGTCGGGTCCATGAAGCCTTCGCCCTCGCCCTTGCTTGCGGCATCGAAGACCGCTTGGCCTCCATTGCGCATGACGAGATAGCTCCAGTAGAAATGGATCGGCCACTTCTCCCCGCCACCACCGGCAATCGGCACAATCCCGGCGTCCTTGATCTTCTTTACCGCGGCGCCAAGATCGTCCCACGTCTTGATGTCTTCCGCCTTGACGCCGGCCTTGGAAAACAGCTGCTTGTTGTAGAAGAAGCTGACGAGGCTGACGCGGTAAGGCACAGCCCACACTTTGCCGTCGAAGGACAAGCCATCAATGGCAGCCGGGTTATAGGCATTTCTGATCTTGCCGCCGTCGGCATCGAAGACTTCGGTCAGGTCCTTCAGAGCACCGGTTTTCGATTGCTCCTCAAGCACGCCGCCGCCCCAGCTGTAAAAGAAATCAGGAACGTCATTCGACTGCAAAAGGGTGGGAAGCTTGGCCTTGAAGGCTTCGTTTTCCAGAAACTGCAGCTGAATGTCGACATCGGGGTGTTTCGTCTCGTAATCCTTGGCAATCTCTTCCCACACTGCGACGGATTTCGGATCGAGTTCGACGTGCATCCACTTGATGACAGTTGCGGCAGAAGCGCTTGCTGCGCCGAGCATGAATGTAATAGCTGTGGTGGAGGCAAGCGTGATCAGCTTGCCGCCCAGGCTTGCGCCCGCGTGCATAAACGTCATGATGATGATCCTCCCGGGGACTTCCTCACATTTATTCCCCAATCCGAATTAATTCATATAAGAATCCACTAACTGTCAAGGCGTAACTACTATTTTCCGCAACGCAGCTTGACATGGCGACGCATATTCGGGCTATTTAATCCGTGATCCGATATTAATCGGACATCCTGAATTGCTCTGCTCAAGCTCGTTGCGACTGGACCCATGAAGACTGCCGACCCCGAACTGATGCGTGCAATCAATCGCTTGAACGTCCTCGACACGATCCGTCGTCACGGCCCCATTTCGCGGGTGGAGATCAGTGAAAGGACGCAGCTTTCGACGACCACAGTCTCCGCGATAACGGCATCGTTACTGGATGACGGCCTCATTCTGTCGCGCCATCTGGGCGATATACGAACGGAGGGCGCTCGCGGCCGTCCCCGCGTCATGCTGGAACTCAATCCGGATGCTGCCAGGGTGGTTGGGGCCAAAATCGCGGCCAACCGTATGGTCTTCGTCGTTACCGATTTCTGCGGTAATGTCCTGTCGTCTCTCTCGCTGCCAATTCGGATCGATCGCCAGCCGATCGGCGTCATTGCAGATCTGATCGAAGACGGTGTGCGCCGATGTGTCGTCGATGCAGGGCTCTCACTCGAAGATGTCGACCGGGTCTGTCTCGGTCTGCCAGGAGTGATTGAACACCGCACCGGCAAGATCCGCTCCAGCCCAGTGCTACGCGAAGTCAACATCGATTTTGCGGGCGAGATGACGGCGCGCTTTGGAACGCCCACAATTATCGAAAGCGATGCGCATGCGGTGACACTTGGCCACCACTGGTTCGGCAAGGCGCGCGATCTTGAGGATATGGTGCTGATCTCGCTGGAGCAGACGCTGGGCTTAGGCGTGCTGCATAGAAACGACCTCTTCCGCGGCGCCGGTGGTCTCAGCCACAATCTTGGTGATCTCGTGCTTGTCGCGAGCCCCGAAGGCACAGTCCGGCTGGCGAGCCAGGCCGGCGAAAATGCAATCCTTGCGTCACGGCCCGCTGACGGACGTTTCGCCGAAGCAATTCGGCTTGGCCGGGGCATTCAACATGCCCAAGCGCTGGTGCTGGCGCAGGACAATGATCTCATCGCCGCTGCCCAACGGGCGGGTGCCGCAATAGGTCTGACGCTCGCCAATATCGTGACCCTGTTTGCTCCGCCGCGCGTCATCTTCGTTGGCTCCAGCCTCGATCTCGGCGCACCGTTCATCGACAGCATCAGGAGCGCCTACGAGATTTCCGTGCCGCCATCCCTACAAGGCGTGGCGGAACTGGTCTTCGACAACTCCAGCGATGAGCTCTGGGCACAGGGTGCTGCGGCTGTCGCGCTCTACGAACTTTACGAATCGCCTTGGAACACCACAGGCCCAGCTCTCTGAGGAGTGAGCGGGCGCAAGCATGATGGGAGAGTAGAATATGCAAAAGGTCGGCATCGGCATCATCGGATGCGGCAATATCTCGGGCGCTTACTTGAAGGCGATGGCATCCTTCCCGATCCTCGACATCAAGGGTGTCGCGGATATGAATGCGGAGATGGCCAAAGCAAAGGCCGAGGAATTTAACGTCGCCGCGCGAAGCGTCGACGATTTGCTGGAGGATCCGGAGATCGAGATCATCGTCAACCTGACGATTCCCAAAGCGCATGTCGAGGTGGGCTTGAGGGCACTGGACGCCGGCAAGCACACCTATTCCGAAAAACCGCTTGGGATTAACTTTGCCGAGGGCAAACGGCTTGCGGAAGCGGCGAAAGCGAAGAAGCTACGCATTGGTGCGGCACCGGACACGTTCCTAGGCGGCGGTCATCAAACCGCGCGGACCCTCATCGATCAAGGCGTTCTTGGGACGCCAGTCGGCGGAACGGCGACATTCATGTGCCCGGGACACGAACGCTGGCACCCTAACCCCGCCTTCTACTACGAAGTCGGCGGCGGACCGATGCTGGACATGGGACCCTATTACATTACCGACCTCGTCAACCTCTTTGGACCCGTCGCCAAAGTGGCAGGCTTTGCCTTTTCGCCACGTAGCGAGCGCCTGATCACCAGCGAGCCTCGCAACGGCGAGAAAATCCCGGTCCATGTGGCGACCCATGTCGCAGGCGCGCTTGCATTTCAGAACGGCGCGATCGTTCAGGTCGGCATGAGTTTTGACGTGGCTGGACACAAGCATGTCCCGCTCGAACTCTACGGCACGGAAGGGACCCTGCTGGTACCCGATCCCAACCACTTTGGTGGCGAGGTCCAGCTTCTGAAAAAAGGGGGCGAGTTCGAAATCCAGGAACTGTCGTCGCCCTACGCGGATGGCAACTACCGATCGATCGGCGTCGCGGACATGGCCCATGCTATCCGCTCTAATCGCCAGCACCGAGCCAATGGCGATCTGGCGCTGCACGTTCTTGAAGTCATGGAAGCGTTTCAAACAGCATCGGACACGGGCACAACCGTTTCCATCACCACCGTCGTCGACCGCCCGGCCCCGCTGGCCGAGTCACTTGTCGACGGCCGGATCGGTCAATAATTCTGAGGAGGAATAAAATGCGTGAAGCACTGATTGTCTGGGGCGGGTGGAGCGGCCACGAGCCAGAGGAATGCTCGGTCATCATCAAGGATCTTCTCGAAGAGGAAGGCTTTAAGGTCTATGTCGAGCATAGCACCGAGGCTTTTGCCGACCCGTCGGTCCATGATCTCAGCCTCGTCGTACCGATCGTCACAATGTCCAAGATTGAAAAGGAAGAGATCAAGAATCTGGCTACCGCCGTCGAGAATGGTGTCGGCATCGCCGGATACCACGGGGGCGCCGGCGACAGCTTTCGCGAATGCGTCGAGTATCAGTTCATGATCGGCGGACAATGGGTTGCCCACCCTGGCAACATCATCGACTACACCGTCAACATCACCAAGCCGGAAGACCCGATCATGGCGGGCATCACCGATTTCCCCTATACGTCCGAGCAGTACTACATGCATGTCGACCCTTCAAACGAGGTTCTCGCGACGACAACCTTTACCGGCGATCACGCCTGGTGGATTGACGGCGTCGTCATGCCGGTCGCCTGGAAGCGCAACTACGGGAAAGGCCGCGTCTTCTATTCATCACTCGGTCACCAGGCTAAGGAATTTGCCGTTCCGCAGATGCGGGAGATTTTCCGCCGCGGCGCCAACTGGGCCGCGCGCTGAAGGCGTCAAAATTCTAACCTGTTGCAAAGCCGCGTGTATCTGCACGCGGCTTTGCACAACGGCGACGGAAATGGAATTCAACTGATAGCGACCGTCTTAACAGCGTCTTTGGCTGTGAGCGTTTCAACCAAATGGTCTGCCAGTCGCATACTGAGTGCGACGGCGGGCATGGTCGGGTTTGCGTGCCCGCCCGTGGGGAAAACACAACTTCCCGCAACGAAAAGATTTCTGACGCCGTGGACCTTGCAGTCACGATCGACAACGCCCTCTTCGGGCGAAGCGCTCATCCGCGTCAAGCCGATCTGGTGAAAGCCGTCATAGGCCTGATCACGGAGTGCTTGCAGGCGGGCGGATGCCGGGTGCAGGTAATCGAGCCTCCCCATCCCTCTTTCTTTCAGCCATCGATCGAGAACAGCATGCGACCTTTCTATCGATATGAGGTCCTCATTCCGCACGCGATAATCGATCGCAACCGCTGCCACTTGATCCTCCTGCGTCGACGGCGATGGCATGACGGTGCTGGACATGTCGGGGGCCTGTTCGGCATGATAGCGCAGCAAATAGCGTCGAGCGGGGTTGACGATCGGCACTCTCCGATCGCGGCGCCGCAGCAATTGGCCGATGGTGCGGCGAATATCCTTCAAGACTGACGCAGAGGGGACGAGATTACGAAGATGATCCCGGTATCGACGACCTCTTCGAAGCCGCGAGCCAGCAGCTTTACCATTGGCAAAAAAACGGTAGAGACCCGTCAGTTGGAGGGCGAGAAACACCGCGGAAAGTCCAGCCGAATGGTGGAGGGCATTCGAGATGGAGATCGTGTCGAGCCAGAAGACGCAATTGAGTAAGCCGAGGCGCTGTTGCGCATCACCTGAAAGCTGGAAACGGCGCCGAAAGATGCCTCCCCCTTTGGTCGCTTGAAATGACAGTGCATCGACGCCAACGTCGTCTTCTAGTTCCACAATGGCAATGTAACCCGTCAGATGTCCTTGGTAATAGCGCCCAAGTGCAGGGGAAAGAACCCCGGGATGCGCCTTGTGCAATTGGTGGAGCAACCGCACGTTCCCGATGCCACCGGCGGCGAGCACCAGCCTTTGAGCGGGAATTCGCAAAGTCCCCGCCTTGCCTTGAAGCTGCAGATGAGTGACGGCGTGGTTAGAATCGAGCTCGATCGCGCTGAGAACCGTGTCTGGGAGAAAATGGATCAGCTTGGATTGATCGATACGGTCGCGGTACTGCAGTCCGAGGTTGGGCTGAGAACTCCACCACTCTATGGCGTCGAGGTGAACCTCATCGGAACCGCGGTTTACTCGCTCATCACCTAAATCGATGTCGGCGACATTCAAAAACTTTAGCGCGTCTCCGTAGTAGCGACTTACCTCCTTATGGGAGATCGGCCATCCGGAGTTCGGAACGCATGGGCGCTGAAGAAAATCGATGTCGTCAAAGGCGACGCATCGCCCTCCCCATAGCGATGATGTACCGCCAAGCCCACTCGCCGTTGCAGACATCAATGGAGCGTGATGTTGATTTGCGACACTGATGTGGCGTCCTGCATCGCCGTTCTCACCCGCTTCAACCAAGAGAACGCAGATACCCTGCTCTTCCAACCTGCACGCAAGAGCAAGGCCAACCGGACCAGCCCCGACAATGCAGACCTGAAACGGGATCGATGTCGCGTTGAGCGCGTCGTGAATCATGGCTTCTCATTTCTGCAAACCATGAACACTAAAAGGCGATCCTGCACTCGTTACAACGACCAGATCTTGTCCTTCACTTTATATCCGGAAACTGCCTAAAAACGGGTGACCGATCCCTCGCCTGAGGTTGATCGAACCCGCAAGCAAACGCCCAAATCCGTCTCAACGCAAAGCCCCTCCTAAACCTGTTAAGCGCGCCGCCTATAAAAAAGTCCTGGTAAAAAAACGCACCTTCCAGCTGCACCGCAAAGGAGTACCAACGCGGCGGGACCTACAGGGAAGCATCTGATAAAGGAGAGAAATTTGACAAAACTGATGAGATTTTTTGTTTGTCTGGCGTTCACCATGGTCCTGGCGCCAGTTGCTTGGGCGCAATCTGGAGAAGAGGAGCACGGTGCTGCCGTCGAGAAAATGAATGCCTTTGTCGGCTTCATGAACCGCGCGATCCGCGCGTCGGACTCGCTTTCCCGATACGAAAGCTGGGTAAACATGAAGAAGGGTCCGACTGGTAAGGAGCGCATCATTTACGGGCTCTACGCACCTTATGACGTTCGCACCGAAATTGCCAAAGCGGAAGAGGCAACAGGTGCCGAGCCAAAGATGCCTGATCTCGACGCAGCCATGACGCGGTTCATCGCCGTCTATAAGGAGCTTGCGCCGGTTCTGGAAAAGGCCAGCAAGTATTACGACCGCTCAGACTACAAGAGCGACAAGATGCAGGGTGGCAAGGAATTTCACACTCAGATCATCAAGTTTGCGGATGAATTTTCAACGGCACGAACCGAGGCCGACACGCTTCTGGCCAAGGAGAAGCGTCAAATCGACTTGCAGGAATTGGCAGCGCTGGAGAAGGCCGAGGGCAAGAAATCACGCTGGCAAGTGCGTAACATCATGATCAAGGCGCAGGCCGTCATGGAGACATTGCCGAGCGGCAATGAGACAAAAGTCGACCTCGGCGCCTATGACGCGTCGCTTAAGGACTATGCCGAGGCGGTGAAGGTGTTCGATGACTACGCGACTGAACATCCCGGCTCGTTCCACGTCTTCGAATCCAGCCCAGGAACGCTTCTCAGCAAGCTGCGGGACTTCCAGGAAAAACTGCAGAAGGCCAAGGGCGATGCTCGCAAAGCCGCCAACGATCTGGAGTGGATTTACAACGACTACAACATGATGGTTTCAACCTCTCAGAGCGCAACGACGTTCTCAAATGATTGATCTATCCTATTGTGCAAATAGGATTTTCGGCGCGGCGGCCTTAGAACGCCGCGCGTAATCTTAGACGCATCAGAACCGTACGACGTCCTTTTTGCCCACACAGCGTACAATTCAAGATCAGTCCAGATGTCGGGTCCGATGAGGCGTGGCTGCCAAGGTCAGAGGAAGCTGCATCCACCGGAGGGCCGAGCCTATTGATCTGTATTCACGCGGTTACCGTTGCTGTCAAAGACGTGGAGCCTGGCTTCCGGCAAGCCAACGCTAATCGAAGCCCCGGGCTGCAACAGTGCACGGTCGGAAGAAAACAGCTTGAAGGGAAGTCCGTGTACCGTGAGGTGCAGGATAATACCGAGGCCTGTCGGCTCGACAAGCTCCACCTTGGCATCGACACCACCCGTCTCTGGTGAGACAACAACATGCTCGGGACGGATACCGAGGGTCATGGCCTCGCCATCTCTAAGCGGAATCGTTCGGCCCAGGGGAAGCTGGCTACCGTCTGGCAACGACATTGCGCTTCCATACGGCTTCTGAACACAACGGCCTTCAAGAAAGTTCATTCCTGGCGAACCGATAAACCCGGCGACGAAGAGATTGGCCGGGCGGTCGTAAAGATCGAGCGGTGCACCGATCTGCTGCACATATCCGGCATTCATGGCGACGATGCGCGAGGCGAGCGTCATCGCCTCGATCTGGTCATGGGTGACGTAGACGGAGGTGGCACGTAGATCGGCATGCATCCGCTTGATTTCCGCACGCATCTGCTCGCGCAGCCGCGCATCGAGGTTGGACAAGGGTTCGTCAAAGAGAAAGGCTTTGGGTTGGCGCACAATGGCACGCCCCATGGCAACGCGTTGACGCTGGCCGCCGGACAGCGCCTTCGGGCGCCTTGCAAGATAGGGATCGAGGCCGAGCTTACTCGATGCTGACGAAACGGCGGCCGCAATCGCCTCCTTGGGGCTGCGACGAAGCCGCAGGCTGTAGCTCATATTGTCGGCGACGCTCATATGCGGGTAGAGCGCATAGGACTGAAACACCATGGCGATGTCACGGTCCTTGGGCTTGAGATTGTTGACGAGTTGCCCATCGATGGAGAGCGTGCCGGAGGTGATTTCCTCCAGACCAGCGATCATACGCAGCAGCGTGGACTTGCCGCAGCCGGAGGGGCCGACGAGAACCACGAACTCGCCATCGGCAATGGAGAGATCGACACCGTGCAGGACAGGATGATCCCCATAGGACTTGGCGACGCGGTTCAGCTCGATGGAAGCCATGGATTTATCCTTTCACTGCACCGGCCGTGAGGCCCTGTACGAGATATCTTTGGATCAGCAGGAAGAAGAGGCATGCGGGAATGAGCGCCAGGACGCCAGCTGCCATCATCTGCCCGAAATCGACGGAGAATTTTGAGACGAATGTCAGGAGGCCGACCGGGAAGGTCGCGCTCTGATTTCCAG
Organism: Agrobacterium sp. CNPSo 3708; assembly: GCF_028674915.1. NCBI lineage: Bacteria > Pseudomonadati > Pseudomonadota > Alphaproteobacteria > Hyphomicrobiales > Rhizobiaceae > Agrobacterium > Agrobacterium sp. CNPSo 3708. Next base: position 211,054 of record NZ_JAQZSF010000005.1, on the reverse strand, counting down.
AAATCAGCATCAGCGCAAAGAGAAGCTCGCTCCAGGCCGCGGTGAAGACGAAGCCAAGCGTCGCGGCAATTCCCGGAAGCGTCAGAGGCAGGATGATCTGGCGGAAGGCGGTAAAGCGGCTTGCGCCGTCGATCATGGCGGCCTCCTCCAGATCCTTGGGAATGCCGTCGAAGAACGACTGCATGAGGAACGTCGCGAAAGGCACGTTGAACGCGGTGTAGACGATGACGAGGCCGGTCAGGCTGTTGGTCAAGCCGAGCGGCGACAGCATCTTGAAGATCGGTGCCACCAGCATGACCAACGGGAACATCTGGGTGATGAGCATCAGGGCAATGATCCAGTATTTCCCGCGGAACTGGAAGCGTGAAAGCGCATAGCCGGAGAGTGACGACAGCACAGTAACGGCAAAAGCCGTCGATCCCGCCACGATGACGCTGTTCTTGAAGAATGTCGGAAAGGCGCTGTTTTCGATGACGAAGCGATAATGGTCGAAGGTTGCGCGCGACGGCCATAGCCGCACACCCTCGCTATAAAGCAAGTCGTTCGGCGTCACCGAAACCTTGAGCAGCCAGAACAAGGGAAAGAGGGCGAATGCGATGTAGACGAGGATCGCCAGGCGGTGCGAGACTGTGAGAAAAATTCGGCCGGTCACGGATCAATCCTTCTCGATGAGGCGCTGGCGCATGATGACGATCAGCATGGAGTAGGCGAGCAGAAGCACGAGCAGAACCAGCGCGATCGCCGAGGCATAGCCAAAGTCCAGCCGTTTGAAGGCTTGGGTGAAAATATAGCTTGCGACGATTTGCGTGCGGTCGGCCGGGCCACCATTCGTCATGACGATGATGAGATCGGCGAAATTGGCGATCCAGACGGTACGCAGCAGAACGGTGATTGCGATCGTCGGCGCCAGAAAAGGCAGGGTGATCGAGGTAAACCGCTGGAGCGGGCTCGCTCCATCGATAGAAGCCGCCTCGTAAAGGTCGCGCGGAATGGCCTGCAAGGCGGCCAATAGCGTGATGGCGAAGAAGGGTATGCCCCACCAGACATTGGCAATGATCGGTCCCCACATGGCAAGATGCGGATCGGCCAGAATGTTGTTCGGTGCCGAGAGCATGCCGAGCGACGTCATCCAGTATGGCAGCGGCCCGATCACCGGGTTGAACAACCAGGCCCAGTTGAGGCCGGCCAGAAAGGTTGGAACAGCCCATGGAAGAAAGACCAAGGCCTGGGCTATGCCGCGACCGGCAAAGGGCTTGTCGAGCAGCAGCGCAAGGATAAGGCCGAAGAAGAATTGAAGGAACACCGAAGCGCCCGTCCACCACAGCGTGTTCTTGAGAGCGCGGTAGAAGGCGGCATCCTGAGACAGTGTCTTGAAATGCTCTAGGCCGATGAAGCCGCCGGAAAACGGATTGAGCAACTGGACGTCGCGGAATGCGTAGGAGAGCCCGAGCACCAGCGGCACCATCATCACCGTGACGATGAGAACGAGGACTGGCGCGCTATAAAGCCATGGCTCAGCCGAGGTGGCCAGCCTTCGCAACATAGGTTTGCGCGACATCGCAGGTGCGGCGCTTGAAAATGACGACATCAATTGCTCCTCAGCGTAACGAAGTGTGGGCCGGAGGCCACGCGCTGATCTCAACTTCACGGCACGTCGCACAAAGGTGTTCGAGAACTTTGCGGTAACGACATGCGACAAAACAACGGCTTGAAGCGCGCTGATCAACAAGCTCGCGAAGCGCTTCAAAGTTTGTTCCAGCAGGAAGGTGGCGTACCTTGAAAGATACGCCACCGGTTTCCATCACTTGGACTGAAGGAACTTCTGCTGCGCCTTCGTCATGTAGTCCGCCCATTGCTTGGCGAGGTCTTCAGGTGTGATGTCACCCAGAAGAGCTTCCTGAGAGGTCTTGATCACAAGCGAATCCTTGAAGTAGGCAAACTCCTGAAGGTAGGTCGGCATGGTTGTCGGCACGGCATTCTTGTCGGCCAGCTCGTCGAACCATCCCTTGAACTGCTCGCTTGCATAGAAGGGGTCCTTCTCGGCGGAGGTGTGAACTGGAAGAGCACCGGTCTTCTTGTTCCACTCGATGTTGCCTTCAGGTCCTTCCAGCGTTTCGATCAGCTTCCAGGAAAGATCCTTGTCCTTCGAAGACGCCATCATCGACCAGCCGGCAAAACCGATTGTCGGGAAGGTCTTTCCATCCGGACCCTTCGGCATGGTCATGACGCCGAAATCTTCGCTTTTCATGCGCTGGGCGATGGCGATCAAAGCGTCCGGATCCTGATCAAGGAAGGCGCACGTGCCGGAATAGAAGCCAGCGACGATCTCGTTGAAGCCCCAGTTGACGCTATCCTTTGGCGCGTAGCCGTTCTTGTAGAGATCGACGACGTAGGTGAGGCCCTTGACCCAGCCGGGGCTGTCGAATGTCGACTTTCCGTCCTTGGTGAAGAACTCATTGGAGCCGGCCATGGATGCGCCGAACATCACCCAGCCGTTCAGACCTCCGGCGCCGCCGCGAAGGCAATAGCCATACTTGCCGGGAATAGCGGAAATCTTCTTCGACGCGTCGGCAAATTCGTCCAGCGTCTTCGGCAGTTCCTTCACGCCAGCCTGCTCAAGCAGCTTCTTGTTGTAGAACATCGCGCGCAGGTAGAAGCCGTAGGGTAGCATATAAGCGGTGTTCTTCACATCGCGACCAAGCTCCAAGGCTCGTGGTGTCAGATCCGACGTGTACTGCCACTTTGCCAGATAGGGCTCCAGGCTCTCGAGCATGCCGTTATTGGCATAAAGCGACAGCCAGGTGTCAGGCATTTCCATCACGTCCGGAACATCGCCAGCCGATACCATGGTGGCAAACTTCTGGAAGGCCTCGTTCCATGGAAGCGATATGATTTCCACCTTCGTACCGGGATTGGCGGCCTCGAATTTGCCGACGAGGCTTTTTAGCGTCTCAGTACGCTCGGGGCTGGTGATGACCTCCACCAGTTTCAGGGTCGTGTCGGCAAGTGCCGTCCCGGCCATCATGGCGGTAAAGAATGCTGCTGCTACCAGTTTTTTCATGTCGTTCTCCCTTTTTGTTGTCGTCAAGATGCGTCAGGCTGCGGCAGATGCCGCTCTGATGGCTGGTTCGAGGTCGTTCCAGAGGGCCTCTGTGCCCTCAAGCCCCACATGCAGGCGCACGGAGCGCGGGCTGATGCCGAATGTGTGCGCGGAATTCGGTTGCGCCTTCTGCTCAAGCACCACCTCCCCTGGGACGATGAGGCTTTCATGTCCTCCCCAGGAAACGCCCAGTTTGAAAAGCTGAAGCTGGTCGGCGAACGCCCGTACATCCACACCTTCTCGGAAGATGAAGGAGAAAAGACCAGACGTGCCGTTCAGCCCAGGCGGAAGACGGTTTGCAAGTCCCGGATGGCAAACAGCCTCCACCACGTCGAGCGCCTGCAAACGCGATGCGATCGCAAGCGCCGATTCCTGATGCGCCTTCATGCGGATGGGAAGCGTGCGCAGCCCGCGGATCAACAGCCATGCGTCGAAGGGCGACATCTTGCCGCCAAGATAGGGGTAAGCTTCTGCGCGGATACGGTCGATCATCGCCTTGGAACCGGCAACGACGCCCGAAACAACGTCGCTGTGACCACCGAGATATTTCGAAGCCGAATGCACCACCATATCGACGCCAAGCGCCAGGGGCGTCTGGAAAATCGGGCTGGCCCAGGAATTGTCGATGACTGAAATTGCACCGTGTCGCTTGGCAATGGCCGCCAAAGCACCGACATCATGCGCCTCCATCACCCAGCTTGTCGGGCTCTCCATGTAAAACAGCTTGGCGCCGGGCATCGCCTTCTCAACTGCGGCCTCATCGCGACCGTCGACATAGGTCACCTCAATCTTCATCCGCTTCATCAGGGTACCAAACAGACGGAAGGCATCCGGGTAGACGTGGCGCACCGCGACGATACGATCGCCGGGAGAAACGAAGGACAGTACGGTGGACGAAATCGCTGCCATGCCACTGGCAAAACCGAGTGCGTCTTCAGCACCTTCGAGCTTCGCCAGCATCTCTTCAAACATGCGAACGGTCGGGTTTAGCCCGCGTGTGTAAACAGGACGGCTCTTTTCGCCACGATAGGTCGCGACCATTTCGTCATAGCTTGAGAAGGTGAAGAGCGATGTCTGCACCAGCGGTGGGACCACGGCTTCGAAAGCGTGCGTTTCGTCATGCGCGACAATGAGCGATGCTGCATCAAAAAAATCAGAGCCTTGGCTCATTTGGACATGTCCTTAATATCTTCCTCGACGATCGCGAGGATTTTCAATGTTTCCTGCCGCGCCGCCGACGTGTCGCCGGCCACAATCGCGTTGAACAGGGTGCGGTGAAATGGAAAGGAGCGAGAGGCGAAATCGGGCCTGTCGAACGGCTTGGACCAGAAGCGCTCGAAGCCTTCGCGCATCTGCTCGAGCAATTGCTTGAACAGCGAATTGTGAGTGGCGTCGTAAATCGAGAGGTGAAAGGCAAGGTCGGCCTTGCCGGACGTGCCCTCGGCCAGATGAACGCGCTCCATCTCTTCCAGCCGAAGACGCATCGTTTCGATATCGTCCTCGGTGCGACGACGAGCCGCCGCCATCGACGCCTCAACCTCGATCCCACGGCGCACTTCCAGCGTCATCAAAAGCGCGTCTCGCAGGCTCTGCGCCTCAATGGAAATCGGCATATGGACCGTCGCGGTAGAAATCGGCTTCAAAAGATAATTGCCGCTGCCCTTGCGGGAATCGATAATGCCAAGCGCCTGGAACTTGCGGATCACTTCACGGATGGTGGAACGTCCAACGCCAAGCGCTGACATCAACTCGCGCTCTGCAGGCAGTCGGCTCCCCGGTTTCAGATCAGCCCGCTCGACAAACTCGACAAGCGCGCCTTCGACCTGACGCACCCGGTCTATGACCGGTAGCGGAGCCATCACATGCTTTTCGAGTGTCTGGTCCATTTGCCCCCGCAACGCCAGCACTCATAAATTGGTCTGACATCTTACCGATTAACATAATCTTCATTTTTCGGAGGCGTCAAGCCGGACGTGCTGTAGATTTCCTATGAGATTGGATTCTTTTTCGTTGCTTTGACCGCCTCTTACAATTTCGGGAGGGCCATTCTCAAAGCTGCGGCACTATGCGACCGCTATCGTCGTGAACGTCGAAATCGTCTGCAAGAAGCGTCTGCCCAGGCGCGCGATCGCCGCTCATCGAACTCGCAAGCTACGCTGCTTCTCATCAGCTTCGGAGACTTGGAACGTCAAACACGGGAGGTGGGCCGCAACCGTTCGGTACCCGGCGGTACGTCGAGTTTTTAGGGTGTCTGCTCAGCTTTTAATGCTGCAGATATTCATCCCGAGGAAGTAGCTGCCTCCATTCATGAAGAATGAGCGTCACACCCATCGCCGTGAGGAACGAATGGCGGTGTCGAGCACTTTCTCGACAAGCTTGGCGGCGACATCTCATAACTTATTGTCACGATACGCCGGCCTTCCGTTCCGCTTCTGGCAGCAACCACCATCTCACTCAGAAATTTGACCTATCACGAGCTCACTTTCTGGAAGCTTGAAAGTAATCAATTCCGGCTTGAGCACATTCAACATCCTGCGCTGGCGTACCCGAACTCAGGCCAATTCCTCCGACGACCTCGCCATCAACGATCACTGGCAAGCCGCCGCCGACGACCATAAGGCGCCCACCGATCGCAGAGTTGATGCCGTAGGCGGGATTACCTGGCAGGCTTGCTGTGCCGTAACTCTCGGTCGTTCGCTTTGCGCCCGCAGCCGTGTACGCTTTGTCTTGCGCAATGATGGTGCTGGTTATCTTACCCCCATCCATCCGTTCAAACGCGATCAACTGACCGGATTCATCGACTACAGCGATACACATTGGCACGCCAATTTCCGTCGCTTTGGCTCGCGCGCCTGCAATTAAGCTACGCGCATCCTCTATATCCAACCGCTTGATGACCAACACTTGCTGTATCCTCCCTGTTTTTATGAACTCAAGCAAAGCACCACATCCGAAAGGTCGACTGCGGACAAAAGCCTGTTACTTGACGCAAAGAGTACTTTTGAACGAGATCGCCCCGATCTTCGGGGCGACACTCCTTCGGACATCAAAGCGCAAGTTCACGGCGAAGCGTTTCCAGACGCTCCATCGCAATAACTCCCTCGGCGATCGTTGGCGCAGGAGTACTTGCTCCAGCGAGGGCGGGGACCACGTCTGCAAGCAGAGAATGGTACCCTTTGGGATCCTCATTGGCCGCTGCCGTAAAATTCGGTTTCCATGTCAGCGTGTCGCAATCATCGTTCAGTGTTGCGCCGAGATCATCGATCTTGAACGGCGGGTTACGATGCCATTTGATGTCGATGACGTCTTCCACTTCGATCCGCTGGTGATCGCCCATGAGCTCGATGCGCTCAACCGGCGTGCCGCGTGATTGGATTGTGCCCATCGCAACATTCCCGATAGCCCCGCATTCGAATTCGAAGCCGACGTGGAAGAGCACGCGTCCCGGCGTCTTCTCGACTTTACGGGCAGAAATCGAGCGGACCGGGGAAACCAGGAACGACACGAGATCCATATAATGAACGCAATGGTGGAGAAAGAAGCCGGTATAGTCGACGTTACCTACAAAATATCCTGGTGCGGTCATATAGTAACCGGTCAATCCCAGGACATCGCCGAAACGACCGGACTTGACGATATTGGCCGCCATGCGATTACCGATTGAGTAACGTTTCATGAAGCCCAGAAGGAGCGGTTTCTTGGCCTTTTCCGACGCGGCCAGAAGTTCACGAGCACCTGCCGCACTACCCGACGGCGGCTTTTCCATGAAAACAGGCAGGCCCCGCTCAAGAGCCATCTTTCCGAACGCCAAGTGCTGGTCAGGGCCAACCGCCATTCCAACCGCATCGAGGCCCGGCGTCTTCAACAGTTCTTCAACGTCACTGACCAGATTGGTCACTCCGAACTGACGTCCAGCATCTCTCAGTCGCGCGCCATCTATATCGCAAAGCGCGACGAGTTCGACGTCATGGCGAACAAGCTGCGGAAGCAGCATCTGGGTTGCGTGAATGCCGCAACCGATCCAACCGATTTTCATAGTCATCGACGATATTCCGTAAGCAGGAGGTGAGATTTCATGAATGCACTCGATGCCGACAGGCGATCGCTCTCGTCTTCGTGGGGCGCCCGCCACTGGGCGAACGGAACACCGAAACGGTCATCGGTACGACGAAAGGGTTCGAGGGAAATTGGCCCCTCGTAGCCAACCTCATGGAGGGCCCGGCAAACTTCGACCCAGTCCGTCAGGCCAGTGCCGGGGAAGCCGCGATGGTTCTCGTTCGCCTGAAAATGGACAAGGCGATCCCCTGCGAGCCGGATGGCCTCTGATAGCGAACTTTCTTCCATGTGCATATGGAAGGTGTCGAGCATGAGCTTCACAGCCGGATGATCAACGGCATCAAGCAGTTCCATCGCCTGCTGCGTCGTACAAAGCACGTCGCTCTCGAAACGGTTGAGGGGCTCAACCGCCAGAACAATGCCAGCATTCTGCGCGTAGTCTCCCGCTTCCTTCAGCCCTTTGACACACCGGTCTTTTCGAGCAAGGCGCTCAGACTCTTCCACGAGCTGCGGTGGACGACCCGCAAATACGAGGGGGTTTCCCGTCAGGGGCCCCCCGACGACCGTCGCGCCAAGACCGGCGGCGCAATCCACCGTGTATTTCAGGTAATCGATGCCTGCACGATGGGCGTCGGCGTCTGCAGAGGACAAGTTCCTCTGCAGATTCACACGTGCGGCGAGAACGACGCCCAGCCCGGCATCATCGAGAGCTGTTTTGGTGGCCTTGATGTCGAGTTCGCCGAACTCTGGAACAAGAAGTTCAACAAAGTCATAACCATGCTCGCGCATCTTTAAGAATAATGGGAAGTGCTCGGCCGTGAATGGGCGGGCATACTGCATGGAAATCAGCCCGATAGGGTTCATGTTTGCGTCCTTTTTACTGCGTAGATATTGAGTTGCTTGCAAGGGTTTGGGGTCAACATCAGCCCTTCACTGCGCCCTGAGTCAGACCGCCCACCAATCGACGCTGAACGAGCAGGAAGAGGATAGTTGCAGGCATGGCACCGACCACAGCACCTGCAGCAAGCAATCCCCATTCGATCTGGTATTCACCAATCAACGTCTGAATCGCGACAGTCACAGGACGAACATTTCTTCCCCCCAGCGTCAACGCGTAGAGATATTCATTCCAGGCGGTGATGAAGATGTAGATCCCTGTCGAGATAATTCCCGGCATCGTCAGTGGCAGCACGACCTTTCGCAGAGCCGTTAATCGCGAACAGCCATCAGTCATTGCCGCTTCATCCAGACTTTTCGGTATTGCAGCGATGTAGCTTGTCAGCATCCAAACGGCGAACGGAATAGCGACTGTTGCGTTGGCAAGAATGAGCCCGATGTGAGTGTCGAGAATTCCAATCCGGCGCATCAGAATGAAGAGCGGCAGGATCAGCAATACCACCGGGAACATGTTGATCAGCAAGAACTGCATCATCAGGAGTTTCCGTCCGGGGAAGCGGAAACGCGAGAACGCATAGGCAGCAGTAACCGAGACAATCAAGCCGATCACAACCGTGCCGCCAGCAATGATAAGGCTGTCCAGCATGTTTTTCAAAAACGAAGTCTGCTCGATCAATCGGACATAGTTGTCAATCCGCCAACCCATGGGCGAGAGGGAGACGCCAGTGGCGGAGAGGGTGGCAGTTGGCGTGAGTGACGTCAGTATCATCCACACGAACGGTGCCATGGCGAACAGGACGATCGCAAGAACAGGCAAATCTGTCGTGACGATCCGGCGAAGCGTGTTTTTCTGCGTCATCTTTCAACCTCGCGCATGGTACGGGCGAGGTAGAGAACCACGAACGCTCCGAGAAGGATGGTGAATGTGACGGCGATTGAGGTGCCGTATCCGAAGTCGAGGTTTTGGCGCGCTTTTATGAACGCATAAAGCGGCAGCGTATAAGTCGCATAGCCGGGTCCACCTCCCGTCATCACGAAGATGACGTCCATCGAATTGGCAACCCAGATCACGCGCAACAGGCCTGCGGTCGCAAGAACCGGCGCGATCCCAGGCAACGTTATATGCAGGAACTGCCTCCAGGATGACGCTCCGTCGATCGACGCAGCCTCGTACTGGCTCTTCGGAATGCCCTGCAGCCCTGCCAAAATCATCACCGCGAAGAAGGGGAAGCCTTGCCATGTCAACGTCGCTATGATCGCATAGATCGCAACCTTTGGATCGGCGAGCCATGGCACTGCCGCTTGCACGACCGACAGATAGATAAGGATGTCGTTCAGCACACCTGTATTGGGATCATAAATCCAACGCCACATCAGAGCGATCACCACGCTGGGCAGAGCCCAAGGAATAATGATCAGCGCTCGCGCCAGGCCGCGCCAGGGAAACTCCCTGTTCAACAGCAAAGCCGTGAGAAGGCCGAGCCCCATCTGAAGTGGCACCGTCAGACCGATCCATAACAGGGTGTTCCAGAGTGCGGCCCAGAAAACGTGATCGTTAAAGAGCTTCACATAGTTTCCGAAACCGACAAACTTGCTGGCGTTCGGTTTAAAGAGGATCAGATCGTAGAAACTCGTCCAAACCGCCTGCACCATCGGCATGAAGACAATGACCAGCGTCACGACAAATGCAGGCGCAAGCAAGACATATGGAAGAAGCCGTTCCGAGCGCCAGTCGAAAGTCGCGCGGCGCTGTGAGGAAGATGTTGCTGACAGAGACATACTGCGTCCGTTTCAAGCCTTGAGGAAGGCCCCGACGCAGACGTCGGGGCACACAGATGGCAAGTGTTACTGAGCAAACAGCGTTTGAAGCTGCTCCATCATCTGCTGCGAATTGATCTGCCCTGTGAGCGCCTGCTGCATATTCGTCTGCCAAGCGCTGTTGACGAATTCGGAGACAGCCGACGTTTGCGGCAGCACTTTCGCAAAAGGAAGGGATTGGATCGTAGCGTCGACGAAACGGCGTTCATGAAGCTTCCAATTCGCCGAGCCGCTCTTGGTGACCGTCATTTGGCCGGTTGCACCATTGAAAGCGACGTTGTTCTCACCCTCGGCGAGAAACGAAATCCACTTCCATGCAGCGTCCTTAACGGATGAATTCGAGAAGATCGCGAGGGACTCGTCTCCGTAGGATGTCCACTGGCCGTTCCCGCACTTTGGTACCGGCACTGCTGAAACCTTGTCTCCAAGCGCCGCGACCAGATCCTTGGACGAGCCAATGTGATGGATCGTCATCGCGGTTTTCCCGGATTTAAAAGCAGCAATGATTTCCTGGAACCCGTCATTCGGAGCAGATGGTGGTATTACCTTGTCCTTCTGGAACAGGTCGACTACCCACTGATTGGCAGCGATGGCTTCTGGCTTAACAAGACCGTCAGGCTTCAGTTCGGCTCCTTGAGAAAATACAAACGCGCCCCATTGATCCCAGCCACCTTTGCCGCCCCGCAGGCCAAACCCATAGGTGTCGGGTGCCCTTGTCAGTTTGATAGCGGCGTTCCTGAACTCTTCGCAGGTCTTGGGCGGCTGCAGGCCTGCGGCTTGGAAGAGATCCGTGCGATAATACAGATAGAGAACGACATATTGGACCGGCAGGTAATATTGAGTACCATCAGGCCCCTTGTTCAGTTCGAGGACGTTATCGAGTAGATCGGCCTTGCCTTTCCAAGCGTCAATCATAGTGCCGATCGGCTCGAGCGCACCCATTTCAACGAGGCGTGGTTGAGCGAAAAGCTTCACCATCGCGGCGTCCGGTGCATTACCTCCCACGAGTGAGGTGTAGAGGTTGTCGTAATAGCTGTTCCACGGAACGTTCTCGGCTTGAATTGTGATGCCCGGATTGGCCGCCTCGAATTTCTTTACCAGGTCAGCCATCGGATTGGCTGGATTATCGAAGTGGTACCAAAACCGGACCGTTTCCGCTTTTGCCTGGGACAGCGTTGCCGACGCCGCCAGTGCGACGCTGAGCGCCATTGTTTTTAGAAATTTCATGCTTTCCTCCTCCAGATTGATTTGTTTTCAGCGGCCAGCCTGCCGCCTCGCTGCATTCCCCGCCGCTGCCAACGCCTCCCGCGCGGCAGACAGTTCGGATGTATTTTGTAAGAAGCCGTGCATCACGCCTGCGATAATCAACAACTCGTCGCTGCGACCGAGCGCCTTGAGACGTTCACTCAGCAGAAGCGTGTCCGACAGCAGGGGATCGACCTCCGCCGCCATCAAATACAGCGGCGGCATTGCCGCCAGTTGCTGTTCAGTTGCGACAAGTGGACATGCCAAAGGGTCATCTTCGATTTTCCGCCCCCCCGCATAGAAGTCCCAATAACGCTGCATCTTACCGCGCGTCAGCCCAGGCCCTTCGCTGAAGTGGACGTAGGATGGCGTGTCGAAAGACCTTGCATAGTTTCCGTAAAAGAGCAGTCCGCCGTCCGGCAGGGGTCGTCCGGCCGCCTCTTCGTGCAACATGGCTGCCAATGCAAGATTGGCACCGGCCGAGTCGCCAGCCACCAGCAACGGGCCACGCGTGACACCCGAGGCAGATGTTGTGCTAAAGACGTGCCGGAGTGCCGAGACCACGTCCTTCAGACCTGCGGGGAACGGGCATTCGGGCGCCAGCCGATAGTCCGGCAACACGACAGGCATTCCGCTTTCAATCGCAAGGGTTCGCGCACAACGCTCGTGCGTTTCCGGAGAGCAGAACGCAAAGCCTCCGCCATGTATAAACAGGATCGCACCGTGCCCAGCACCTTTCGGAACTAGAATTTTCAAGCGACAGCGGTCAGAACCAAGCTCGAGATCCGCATCGATCCAGACTTCCGACACGCTGCGCATCGGCGGCAGATCGACATTGCAACGCGCGCTCGCAAACGCCGACTGAGCCCTCCCCTGTTCGGGCGCCAACGTTGTTGGATCTGGCAACTGGCCAAGTTCAGCCAGCGTCCTTGCCATCAGAGCAACACTCTCTGCCGACAACGCACCAGAGACTGCGTGAGCGGCGCTCACTGAACGCTCTCCGGAAATACCTCAGGACCGAAATCGACAATCGTAGCAATGTGATGATGCATCGAGGCGGTCGCCCGCCGCGCATCACCGCTTTCAATGGACTCGATGATGCTGCGGTGGCGCAGCGCTGTCGCCCTCAAATCCCGTGACATCGGACTACGCGAAATCTTGAAACGATGATTATGCACCAGGCAGCGATGAAGAATTGGATCAAGGGCCGGCAGATCGGCATCCTCAAAAATGCGACGATGAAAATCCCGGTCGATGGCCGCAAGCTCGAGTTCGTCGGCAGCGTCGGCCGCAGCCAACATTTTGCTCAACAAGTCTTCTAGGTCTTTGATCAGAGTCCGGCTCGGCGCACGCATCATCCGCGCAATACCACTCCCCTCGATCTGCTGCCGTAGCCTAAACATTTCGATCGCTTCGTCCGCGGTGCATTCGGAAACCTGAGTTCCACGACGGCCCTTTCGAAGCACAAGACCCTCTTCCTGCAGCTGCAATAGAGCTTCGCGCACAGTGCCTTGGCTACATTGGAAGTGGGTCGCAAGATCCAGCTCGGTCAGACCCGTTCCCGGTTCAAGCACGCCGAGCATGATGTCGCGCTTTAGCGAAGCAAACGCTGCGCTGGATTTAAGGGATTTCGTGGCGGTTTGCCGGGGTGGAAAATATGTCATCCAAATGTGCCTGAGCTGTTGCGTCTCGATGAACTTATCATTATCGATATTGACATCGATAATGATCGTCAAGCACGAAGTTGCTACCCGGGAGGAAAACGTGGCCGAAATTGCGCTGAGGGGAATCCAGAAGTCTTATGGCAGTCTAAAAGTCATCCACGATATCGATATCGACATCGAGAGCGGCGAATTTCTTGTCTTGGTTGGCCCGTCCGGATGCGGAAAATCCACCCTTCTTCGAATGATCGCCGGACTGGAGGAAATTTCCGGCGGGGAGTTGCAGATTGAAGGACGCACAGTGAATCTGCTCCCGCCTGCAGAACGCAATATTGCAATGGTTTTCCAGGACTACGCGCTTTATCCCCATATGAGCGTGAGAGACAATATGTCTTTCGGCCTGAAGATGCGTGGCAGTAAAGATGAGGAAATCCAGAGCCGCGTTTCCCACGCGGCTGACATCCTCAAGATCACGGATTATCTCGACCGTAGACCAGCTCAGCTTTCCGGTGGCCAACGTCAACGCGTCGCCATGGGTCGAGCAATAGTGCGTGAACCTGCCGCATTTCTCTTCGACGAGCCGTTGTCCAATCTCGACGCTGCACTTCGTGTCGAGATGCGGCTTGAGATTGCTAAGCTCCATCATCGCATGAGGGCAACCACCATTTACGTCACCCACGATCAGGTGGAGGCGATGACACTGGCGGACCGCATCGTTGTGATGAACGCCGGCGTCATCGAACAAATCGGCAGGCCTCTAGATTTGTATCATAGACCAGCAAGCCTATTCGTCGCACGCTTCATCGGTAGCCCAACTATGAACACCCTTCCCGCAAGCCTTACTCATGGCCTACTCACGTTACTCAAAAAGTCGATCCAGCTTGATGAGACGTTTGGTTACGGCGGGCTTGACAGTCAGGTCGTGGTCGGCATTAGGCCGGAAGATCTTATACAGTGTTCTGAGGAAGACGCCTGGGTAACCGGAGAGTTGCTTGTTGCAGAGCGCTTGGGCAGTCAGACGTATGGCTATGTGGAGATCGGTCACTCGAAGATGCTCTGCGCGGAGTTTCCTCGAACGAGCGACTTGAACGTTGGTGAGACGTTACATTTTCGAGCGCGGACCGAAAGCCTCCATCTTTTCGATCCGACGACGGGCCGGAGAATTACGCCGGTGTGAAAGCGCCAGCCGAAGAAACCACATGCCGAGCTTACCGCCGTAGCCAAAGCTTTCCACAATCGCTCGCATTTTAGCGATCCGATTACCGGCATTAAAAGAGCGATGTCGTATGAACGTCCCAAACAGGGACACTCCATTGGCAGACATCGATCCAAAAGCGCAGGCGCTCTCACTGGCGGTCAAGCGGATAACCGACCTGCAGCGGCAGATGACCTGCAGTTTTAGCGATGGCAGTTGAGATAGAGAAGGTCACGGAAATCGTCCCTGCTACAGAAGCGAAAACCTTCCTCAAGGCACGATGCAATCTGCCCGTCACCGAGCTATCGACCTACAGGGATTCTCCAAGACCCTGAAAGGTTCGGAGGACGTGCTTCGCAAGGCGAGGCATCGTTCCCCGTGGTGAAATCTCCGGTCGCCGCAGAGGTCAAGAAATCCTCGAGAGGATGGAGATCGATGCCCGTATCGATATAAAAGACGTCACTCTCATCAAGAAGCGCTTGGCGTCCGCGAAATTGACGCCGGCCGAAGTGTTGACTGCAGCGAACAAGAGAGCCGTCGCAGCGGCTGTACGCCGACAAGCGAATGCGACTGCTGCCTCCTTAGAAGGACAAGTCGCGTTCTTCGAGGAAGAGCTGAGAAGGCATTTTCGAACTGACTGCGAGAAGTTTTCCGACGCGGATGGAGAGCTCCGCCAGCGGACCGGAATCCTTCATGTCGAACGTAACATCCTCTTCGGCGACGACAGGGGTGACTTGGCTTCAATAAAACCAGCGACGCCTGCATTCCGGATCGCGGTGGCCCGAAAAGTGCTTGTAGACTTCGCGTCCGGGTGGCTCGGCGAAATCGGACCGGTAGAGGCAGCAGAGATAACGCAGAGCGCCTGAGCCGCGTTTATGTTTCGGTCAGTCGAACTAGGCAAAGTCAGTTCGCGGCCTCCCGCTGGCTGAAGTAGGGCACGTCAGCCTTTGACACCAACTACACTCTTTTTTTGCTCAACCCGTTGCTGCGAGAACTCGATGGCGTTCCGGAATCTGCCACTGCCGCAGATTGAAGCACTGATAACCCGAACTTCAACAATTCATCTCGGCCGGCGCGAAGCCCGGGACACCTCTGAAGTCTCGGAACTAGGCCATGTAGCCGCCGTCGAGAACAAGGGGGCTCCCAAGCATGAACGAAGCGGCGTCAGAGCAAAGCCATAGGACGCCGTTCGCGACTTCAATCGGAGTCCCAAGTCGGCCGATTGGCTCTTGCCCTACGATCTGAGCACCAACTTGCTCGTTTTTCCTAATGAAATTTTCGACTGGCGGCGTGCCAATCCAACCGGGGCAGATTGCGGTAATTCGAACTCCGTCCTTCGCGTGTTCCAGCGCCGCACTTCGTGTTAAGCCCAAAACCCCGTGCTTAGCAGCCGAATAAGCGGCACCGCCAGGAAGGGGATAACCTCGAAGACCATCCACTGAAGAGTTGTTTACTATGACACCGCGCCCAGCCTCGAGCATTGGCGGCAACTGATAACGCATGCAGAGGAAGACCGAGGTGAGATAGCCATTGATCGTCTTTCCCCACGCATCTTCACTCATGCTCGCAATCGGAGACATTTTACCTCCGCTACCAGCATTGTTGAAAGCGTAGTCAACTTGTCCGTGCTCTTTCAAAGCTGAAGACATAAGCCTTTCGACGTCGCGGCCACTCGTTACGTCACACTCGATCCAACTCACACGACTATCTGGAGAAAACGTAGTCAGCGCCTGCTTAGCTCTCTTCTCGTTGCGGCCAGCAATGATCACAGTCGCACCTTCGCGAGCAAACGCTTGCGCCGTCGCCAGCCCGATTCCGGTGCTGCCGCCAGTTACAAGAGCAATTTTTTCTCTCATCTCAGGATATCGTTTCGGCGGCAATATTTGCACCACAGGCAGTCTCCTGTTTCCTGAGACATCAGTTGGACAGCATGAACTTCGCGCATGAGTAGGCACGAACATCTGTCGAAGGACAACAAGTTTATCTTGCGCAACAAGCGGATAAAGATCATGGGAGCCTAAAACAAACGGCCCATCAAGTACTCGCTCTCCCATGCTCTGACGAAACCCAACCCACGGGAAACCCAGCGGACGTTGTTGCTGCCCCACTCGTCGACCCGGCTTGCATGTTCTCCCATGAGCCAGACGTGGCGGATGACAACAAACCGCAGAGCAGCTTCGAAATCATCTGAAGTGATTGGTCTTATCAACCGATAGCCGTCCAAAAACGATGTCCAAGCTCGTGTTGTTTCCCGACCGAAAGAAACCTGCGCCCATAGAAAGACAGCTAGGTCGTAAGCCAAATACCCTGGACCTCCGTCATCGAAATCAAAGAAAACAGCTTCTCCAGCTTCAGTGATTTTCGAATTGAAGCCGTGACAGTCTCCATGGCAATAGGTCCACGAGAGATTAGCGGAGAGCTTAATCGCAGCGCCGGTCCGTTCGGCGATCTGTTCAAGTTCGTCAAGCACAGAGGGGTCTTCTATGACGCCGCTGCTACGAATTCGCGCAAGCGGTCGATACAACAGATGTTCCAAGTCGAGCTTGTACAGCGGCGCGTTCGGAATGTATGTCTGGGCAGCGTTGTGCAGAAGAGCGAGAGTTCTTCCATTTGCATGAGCATCGCCGACGTCGCCTGCATGAGGTTCCCGCCCATCTACAGCTTGAAAAAGCACGCCTTCTCGTCGCCCCTCTGGAGCATGGACTTTTAGGAAGAGTTCGCACCCGATGGTGGGGATTGGCGTTGCGACCGGCACGCCAAACTTGGAGACGTGGATCAGGAAATCGGTCTCACTCTTCACATCTGCTGGCCCTCGTACGCGGTGGTGGGACAGCCGAAACACATAACGCTCACCGCTAGTCGAGCTGACTAAATACACGTCGTTCAGGCCGCGCTGGAGCAAGCTGCAAGATGCTAAGCCCGCCAAGGCGTAGTTGCTTTCAATCAAGCCCTTAATGGCTTTAGCGCTCACCATCGAATAAATCGGATCAAAGTCAGTCATCTAGGTGGCGCCGTCAGATTGTAAAACCTATTGCTTTCATGACCTGTTCCAATTGCCGAAGTCCGTTGCTCAGCGGCGTCGATAATCAAATCACACGCCGGGTCCTTTGTTGCCCAGTATGCGCCCTTATCTTCGGGATGCCTTGCCGCCATCTCCTCTGATCGGGGCTGGAAATGGATTTTCATTTGGAAAATGCGACCATGCAAGGAGTGCCTCACCCAGCTCCGTCCAACGGGCGAAACGCACGCCAGCATCCTCCACATATCCGTACGCGTATATTGCCTCTAATGCACTCTCCCCAGCGGACATGGCATAATTATCTATCATGCCGTCAGGTCGTTTCTCGAGATATTGATCTACCATACGAGCAAGCGCCGTCAGCGCTACTTTTTCTCTGTTCTCCACGCTCTAGCTTTCCACTCACTCAAATCGGCAAATCAAACACAATCGGTGGTATGATTGGAACTCCTATCAATGAAACGGCCTGTGAGATTCTCACGACTGCAAATTTTACGGTTGGGAGATATGAGGTGCGCCGGTGCAGTCATACGCCTGCGAGCCGGGCCTGATTTGAAGATCGGAACAGTCGATTACACGCGTGTCGTAATCGCACAGACGTTTCCGGGACTATGTGAGTTGCTCGGGAATGAAACCGCCCGTCTGGCGTCTCCATAGGCTAGCAAACAGCCCCTCGCCCTCGATCAACTCCTCTGGCTTGCCTTCTTCCACAATACGCCCCTGGTCGAGCACAACGATCCGGTCCATCCGCGCAATCGTGGAGAGGCGGTGTGCGATGGCAATGACCGTTTTACCCTCCATGGCAAGCTTCAGCTTTTCCTGAATAGCGGCCTCGGATTCACTATCGAGCGCCGATGTCGCTTCGTCCAACACCAAAATCGGCGCATCCTTCAGAAGCACACGGGCAATAGCCACACGCTGGCGCTGGCCACCCGACAGCTTGATGCCGCGATCGCCGACGAAGGCATCGTACCCCTTCCGGCCCTCGCCGTCGGTAAGATCGGCGATGAAGCCATCTGCACTTGCCATCTTCGCCACTCTCTCGATCTCCTCCTGCGTCGCATCCGGCCGGCCATACCGGATGTTGTCGCCAACAGAGCGGTGCAGTAGAGCGACATCCTGGGCTATGACGCCGATCACACCCCGAAGGCTCGTCTGCGTGACGGCGCGGATATCCTGCCCGTCCACAAGGATTGCGCCGTCCCTCACATCGTAGAAGCGCAGGAGAAGGCTTGCGAGTGTCGTCTTGCCCGCCCCCGAAAGTCCAACGAGGCCTACCTTCTCGCCGGGCCTGACCGTAAGTGACAACGAGTTTATCACCGATTTACCGGACTTGTAGGCGAAGCTGACATTCTCGAACCGTATCTCGCCTGCTTCCACCTGGAGATCGGTGGCATCCGACCGATCTGTGATGGTCGGCGGCGTCGTCATGACGGGCATGGCATCCTTGATGGTGCCGATCGCCTGGAAGACCTGCTGGCCCACTTGTAGAAAGGTGAAGATTTGTGCCGACAGGCGCTGGAGAATGTAGACCGCGCCGACGAATTCGCCAACTGTAAGAAAGCCCTTAAGGAGGCCAGAAAAACCGATCGTCAGCATGCTCACCCAGAGCAGCGTGTTGAGAATGACCACCGTCGCTTCCGAGGTGCGGTATATGCGTTGTTCTCTCTGCTGTGTCTTCACAGTCTTCAGAATGGCACGGCGAATCGCGCCAGCCTCGCTATCTTCGGCAGCGAATTGCTTGATCATCTGCATATTGGTGTAGAGGTCGGTAATAGCACCTGCCAGCAGGCTCCGCTGCTTGGCAGTCCGACGAGCGCTTTCGGCAAAGATGGGGACGATCCTCACCGCGTATGCGATATTGAGAGCTATCCAGATGACAACCGGCAGCGCGAGTTGCCATGACAGCGAACTGAGGAGGATCACAGAGCCAACCATCTGCAGCATGAAACGAGGGATGGTCTGGAATGCAGCTATGATCTGCTGCTGGACCGCGGATGCCACCTGCTGCAGTCGTGAAGCGACCTGACCGGCAAAAAGGTCGTGGAAGAACGCGAGATCCTGACGCTCAACCGCCTTGTGGCCCTGCCATTGGATCGCGGCGGGCATGCCGATGCCAAGCGTATGCGACTGGAGCGTGTTGAGCAGGAACGACGCGATAGGCATTGCCGGAAATATCAGGAAAGCAAGAAAGGCGAGAAGTGGCCACTCGCTCTGGAGGAATGCACTTGCACCATGTTGACTAACACCATCAACGACGACCGTAAGTCCCCAGACGATCGACAGATTGATGGCCTCCATGGCCATGGCGGAAAGCGCCAGGCCGATCAATACCCCACGGAACATGGATATGAAATGCAAGAGGACCGCCACTGGTCCGCTGGACGGCAGCGGCCGATAAGGAATCTCCAGTGGCTCAATCAGCTGTTCAAATGGGCGGTAGATTGCATCTGAAATTGACATGGTCGCTCGAACTCTGGTTGGAACGGAGGGCGAGGATTCAACTTCTAGAACAAAACATCTTGAGGCAGGAAGCTCAACCGCTAATCGACCCAAGGAGAACAATTGGGGCTGCTTCGCGCCAAAAGCGGCCGTTGACATGTGGACCGCACAGGCGCTTGATCTACCAGATCGGCCACTGATCTAAGGCAAAAATGTTCGCCCACGATGTTGAGAACTTGAACGGTAAAGTTAGAGGGTCTCTCCTTCCCGGCGCTGCACACAGCAGGACGGGAGTACTCGTTCTAGGCGGCTCCAGTGGGAGAGTTGACATCCCGAGGGCTGGTTTATTTGCACAAGCCGGGGCACATGCGTTGGCGTTGCAATGGTTCGGAGGACCCAGTCAGTCGCCAGGAATTTGCGAAATCCCGCTTGAGACTTTCATTGATGCAACGGACCTCCTAATGTCGAGGGGATGTGACCGTATCATTGTTGTCGGAACATCAAAGGGCGCTGAAGCGGCCCTACTTGCATCAACCATTGATCAGCGCATCAAAGCCGTGGTTGCAATCAGCCCAACGTCGGTGGTTTGGGGTAACATTGGTGAAGGTGTTGACGGTATCGCCTGGCCCGAACGATCATCTTGGTCGTTAAAAGGTACTCCATTAGACTTCATTCCGTCCGACCTGAGTTGGCAGAAAAACTACAGAGATGGCCTGATCTCCTACCGTTCATTTTTCGAGAAATGTCTCGTCAACGACGTCCAAACAAACGAGCGCGCAAGAATTCCAGTCGAACTGTCCGTCGCCGAGTTGATCCTCGTGGCGGGTGGCGACGATGCGCTCTGGCCATCCGACGATTTCGCTCATGAGATCGTTCAATCGCGACAGGCGCACGGAAAGTCGGCGACACTCATCTTCGATCAAGATGCTGGTCACCGGATATTATTCCCCGGTGAATCAACTCAGCGATCCAGCCTACATTCACACGGCGGGACTGACGAAGCCGACGCGGAACTCGGCCAGAGAGCATGGCAGACAATAGAAAAACTGTTGTAAGCTAATCGGCGCAGATGACCACGTCGGTCCAGAAGAGGTCGTTCGCAACGGCATAGATCCGCCACGAACTCTGTGGGCGACACGACTAATTACCTGCGATCGCGCAAGGCGGCCGCCAAGGGCAATCGCGTTGACGAAAAAGCAGGCAAAGCCCCACCGACAACACCGATTGCCATGCCCAGTAGACCTGCTGTCAGCATGACATGGCCATCCATTGTAAGCCGGAACGACAGGGTCGTACTGTTGGCGCTGATGGTACTGGCTTGCCAGCCGTTGAACACCAGCCAGGATGCCATCAGGCCGATGATGACCCCTAGCGCCGCAAGCGCAACAGCCTCAACCCATGTGGCTATGAAAGCAGACAGGCGGCTGAAGCCGAGGGCACGCACAGTTGCGATTTCGACCGTCCGATCAGACACCGAACTCATCATCGTATTGAGCGCCCCCGCCGTTGCACCAAGCGCCATCAATAGAGCAAGCGGCCACCCGAACAGACGAATGAGATTGGCTGTTCCGGCGGATTGCGCCGCGTAGAGATCTGCTTCGGTCACGACATTCATAGGCGTATCGGAGATGGTCCCAAGGGCGGTCTTCAGTTTGCCGATCGCATCCATCGTCTCAAGCCGCAGGCGAAGGCTCTGCACTTCGCCTTGCCGGTCGAAGGCGGCGCGAACAGCGTCGAGGTCTCCCCATATTTCGGATTCGAACGCACTGCCACCGGAGGAGAATTGACCGACCACCGTCCAATTGACGGAGCCCAGCCGCACCGATTGCCCGATCGCAAGTGCAGGAAACGCGGCAGCGACCTGCTTTCCGACGACGATCTCGCGCGCACCCGGTCCCGCAAATCGCCCTGTTGTCAATGTGATCCCATCCCTCAAGGCGGGGCCGGTCGGGTCCATGCCCCGCAGCGCCAGCATCTTTGCCTGGCCAGTCTTGTCGTCGGTCTTTTCGACGGGCACGACGATTTCCCGTGACACGATGAGGTTACCCGCCGAACCCCGTGCAGCGCCTATGTCGCCCCGCATGGCCTCGATGGTGCGGATGACGCCGGCCGACACATCGGAGCCGGTCTCCTGGTTCGTGCCGCCTCCAAGGATCACGGCCACGGTCGGAGAACCGGCGCTTTTCAACGCCGTCTCGAAGCCGGCGGCCATCGAGAGAAAGCCGGCCAGCACGCAGACGACGAGCGCGACGGAAAAGGCCATGGATGCCGCGATCGCTGAGCGACGCGGCAGGCTCAGAAGATTTGCTCTGGTCATGACGAGCACTTGCTTGAATTGCGATGACATCTTCTTATCTCGCTCTGAAGGCAGCCGTGATCGGCGTGCGCATGGCGTTTATGGCGGGTATCAGACCGGTGACGAGCCCAAGTGCGGCGACGAGTAAGGCAGCCTTGGCCAGCACCGTCGTCGAGAAGACAAGGCCGAGCGCCGGTCCGGTCATCACAGTGGCAAGCTTTGCCATGACGAGGCCGAGCGTGCCGCCGAGTGCAAACAGAAACAGTGTCTCGCCGAGGACAAGAATGAGAATGCGCTTGCGTGAGAAGCCCAGGGTTTTAAGGACACCGATTTCGTAAGTGCGTTCGCGCACCGCAAACACCATTGTGTTGATGACGATCATCAGCAGGGTCACGAAGGCCGCGCCAACGACCAGATTGGTGATCAGCCCGACATCGGCATATTGGCGCAGGAAGCCTTCCAGAAACTGCTTTTCCGATTGTGTGCGGGTCGGTGTCGCCGAATTGGCGAAGAGGGAATCGATACGCGCTGCAAGCGCGCTAGCGGAAGTGCCCGGCAGTGGCCGCACGATGAAGGCATCGACGGTATCGGTGCCGCGCGCACGTGCTGTATTGATGTAATCGTAATGCGCCAGCATGAAATAGGTGTCGGTGCTGGCGGTCTCGCCGTCGAAAATCCCGGCGATGTCGAAACGCCAATCGCGGCTTCCGTCTTTGCGCGCGGTCTGGAAAGATGTGACCGTGATGCGCTGGCCAACCGACCATCCCTGTGCTTGCGCGAGCGCACGGCCCACCAGCACCCTGTCGCGCGCAGTTCCGATCGCCGAAAGCAGCACTGGCGTCAGGCCAAGCTCCCCGCCGTTCACCTTGGCGATCAGTGCCGGATTGATGGCGCTCACGGCCACCACGTTTTTCTCGACACTGACGTAGCCGCGCATGCGCGTCATGTAAGCGACCGAGGCGACACCGGGTTCGGAGGCGATGCGCGTCATGGCAGCCATCGGCAAGGCTTGCGTTGGCCCTGCCGCGCTCATGACACCCAAGAGATCGTCACTGGCGCCCGTCGTACCCTGTGTGCCATTCAGGAAGCTTGCGGTCAGTCCGTAGATGAGGAAGGCGACCGTCACGCAAAAGATCAACAGAAGCGTTCGCAATGGCTTGCGCCACGCATTGCGTCTGGCAAGGCAAAAGAAGCTCATCAAGCGGCCTCCCTCTCTTCGACGAACTGTCCCTTGTCGAGACGCAAGGTCATGCGCGCATGACGTGCGGCCTGCGGATCGTGGGTCACCATCACGATAGTCTTTCCCAGTTCCCGATTGAGAAAACGCAGCATCGCAAGAACGTCGTCTGCTGACTTGCGGTCGAGATCACCAGTCGGCTCGTCGCATAGCAGCAGATCGGGATCGGCCGCGATGGCGCGGGCAATGCCGACCCGTTGTTGCTGGCCGCCGGACATCAGGCCTGGATACTGCCGCTCACGCCCCGCAAGGCCCACGAGATCGAGAACCTTGCCGACGCGGATGTGCCGCTCTTTTGCCGAGACAGGCTTGAGCAGGAGCGGCAGTTCGACATTCTCTGCAGCAGTCAACATCGGCAGCAGATTGTAGAACTGAAAGACGATGCCCATCTTGTGCGCGCGCCATGCCGAGCGAGCGCTTTCCCCCATCAGGTCCAGCCTCGCGCCGCCAATGGCGATCTCGCCAGCGTCAGGGCTTTCGACGCCCGCCAGCATGTTGAGCAACGTCGATTTACCCGATCCCGACGGCCCCATGACGGCGACAAAATCACCTTGGGGAATGTCCAGATCGAGATTGTCGAAGATCGGGATTACCTCTCCTCCGATACGGTATCCTTTTCTGACATTGCGAAAACGAATGTAGGTGGCTTCGGCTGGCCGATCGTTCATGGCTGGGCTTCTCCAACGTAAGGTTGAGATTGTGCTTGGGGATCTGGGACAAAGAGACGGATCCGTGCGGCCATGTTGGGCCTGATGCCGGTAGGTGGACTGAGGAGTGAGAACCGGATCCCGATCGTGCCCTTTTCGGCGGACGCGACCGGCGCGATCCGCCGCATCTCTACGGCGAACGGTTGATCGGGAAAGCCGTCCAGGACAGCCTCACCGTGCAAGCCAGGTCGAAGCAGGGAGATATTGCTTTCGGCAACATCGGCGTCGATATTCATGCTGTTCAGATCCGTAAGCGTTAGAAGGCTCTGGCTTTCCCGGACGCTGTCTGCACGCGCAAGGACCGTGTCGCCCACATGGGCGGTCAGTTTCGTCACGGTTCCTGCAAAGGGAGCGCGCACTGTGAGTGAATCCAATTGCTCTTGCGCAATGCGAATTGCCAGTTCGGCCTTGATGATATCCTGGCGAGCCTGATCGACGTTGTTTGCGGCGCTCTTCCAAGCTGCGTCCGCGGCCTCCATATCCTTTCTGGACGTCGCATTCTGCTGAGAAAGCGTCTCAGCGCGACGGAAAGTAGCTTCCATCTGCGCAAGACTGATTTCTCGTGAAGAAAGGACCAGATCGGCAGAGACCTTCGCCGCCTTTGCCTGTTCAAGAGCAAGCGTTGCGCTCGGATCCTTCAGGATTATCAGCGGCTGGCCCAATTGGACCCGGTCCCCAAGGTTGATGACAATGTCGGTGATCTCGCCCTGATATTTAGCGTAAACTGAGGTCGATTGCGGTGCGACGACATAGCCGGACCCGGTAATCTCACGTGCGACCGGCGGCGACGTATTTGCACCAGCAGGCGGTTTACCGCTCTCAATCGCATCTTCTTGGAGCGAGATGGAGTTGACCGTTGTGGCAGGTTCAAGCGCTCCGAAAAGAGCGGCCTTGATGTCGATCGCAGAGTTTAGGAAGATGAGGGCGACAACCGCAGAAACCATTGCGGCAGTCAGGACGCCTAAGATCCCGAGGATCGCTTTACGGCGTGGTTTCGACGGATCGGTCATCGTCTTCAGGGAGAGAGACTTGAGCGTTTCGGAGAGCTTTCGGTCGTGTTCGGTGAGCGCGTTCATGCCGCAAGCAATGCTGGCTCCATGGACGCTCCGCGACCTCGAACACGTTTCAGACCGTCCTGAATCACGATTTCGGACGTGATGAAAGCGAACTCAGCCGATGTTTGCGCGGCGTGATCGCCATTGGACAGGCGTCATGTCGGTGACCCTGCGAAACTCCCGATTGAAATTGGATTTGGTCTGGAAGCCTACATCGAACATGATCTCGGTCACCGATTTTTCTGTTTCGGCCAAAAGCTTGCAAGCCGCCGCGATCCGAAACTCGTTGACATATTGCGAGACGTTCTTGCCGGTTGCCCGATTGATTGCACTCGATATTTGCCGTGCAGGGATAATGGCTTTGCGTGCCAGCCTATCGAGGTTGAGGTCAGGGTCTCGATACGAATGTTTCGTTTCCATAAGCGATTGGATCGCAGCAAGCGTCTCCTTGTCGCTCGGCTCGTCAGCAGCAGGAGCCTCGATTTCAACCTCCGAGGAATCCCGCCCCTGGACCGCGACAGCAGCCGCAATCGACAGAACGACCAGCGCAATGAGGTTGCCAATCGCCACCATGCCGGCCGCATGGCTTCCGTGCGTCCAAGAGAAATCGAGGAGTACCAGCAGGTCGAGCGCCGCCGACATCAGCAAGGCCAGAGCGGCAAAGACGAGAGCCCGATAGACAGGAAGCGCACTTTCGAAGGGCGTCTTCCTCAATGCATCGGGTCCTCGACGCATGAGATTGAGGATCGCTCCTGCATATCCGATAAATGTTACCGGCAGAACCACATCGATGGCATTTCGCCATCCCGTCACGGTCAACAGAGTGACGATGGCAACCGCCGGAAGGGCGTGCATGACAATGGACCAATCAACGGCGCGATCGTCTTTTTGGACAAGCCGCTCGACACCACAATAGACAAGAGGGGGAACGAACGCGGCGCCCACGGGCGCTACATACATCACTTCGACAATATCGTACCCCCACCGTAACCCCGACAGAAATGCCTGGAACGCGCTCAGCAGGATAAGCGCAAGAAACGGGACGTTTCTCGAACCACAGTCGTTGCCGGCCCTGACCACGCCGACAAACAGGATCAAGAGAAGGAAAGCGACGAAAAATGATAGCGGAAGGAAGGGCATGCGAGCCAAACGTTGAACGTGGGAGAGTTGAGATTTTCCTTTGCACTTTGTTGAGCCTTTGGCGACCTAAAACACGTTTTAGGTCGCATTTCTCGCCTGACTCTCAATTGAAATGGCACACTTTTCCCGGACTTTCGCGACGTCGCAGAATAGGCGAATTGGCGGCGACCGCGATGTTCAGGTGATGGCGGATAGCAGAAGTTTGATGTTCTCATAAGCAACGCGGGACACCGCTGTTCGGATAAAGCCGGTGTTTGAAGTGATCGCTGGCGGCGCATTTTGGCTTTCATGCCAGTGCCCCTGAATCGTCATAGCATTGAAGGCCAGCAAGCGTCATAGCCACAATGCCACAGCCACATTGTCGCTTCCGTTTTAGGCTGCCCTTAACCTTGGCGCAGGTCTCCATCTTGCGACACAACCTTGATTACGGTAACTTAAGGTTGTCATTTTTGAGTAAAGACGTCATCATTGGAAGTGAGAGACTGGTTATGTAATTTCGCGGAATGAGAGCAACTTATCTAAGTTAGGGTATAGAACTCATCCTATTTCGCGGTTTCAGATGTATATCTTACTTCTGATGACCTATGATTAAGCGATTCGCGGAATTAATCCGCACCTAAATATACTACTTATACGCTTCTATGATCAGATGAACTGATCTAATTATCCGGTAGGGATCAACAGCAAGGATAGCTGCAAAGTGAAGCATGAGCGGCCAAGCCGCGGTAAACTTCATTCAATGCAGGTTCCTACTCATGCTGTCTATTGCTGTTCCATTTGATTTTAAACGACTACGCATCCGCAGTTTTTCTCAGGTCAAAGTCCATAGTGTCGATGGTTTCACGGCAACCAAACACGTCTTGCGGGTTACCGGCGGAGCCTCAATACTGACGGGCATCCTTTCGGTGCTGCCTGCAACGGCCCAATCACCATCAGAAGATTTTTTTCGTCGCCGGGAGCAGCAACAGCAGTTCCAGCGTATTGAGGAGCTGAAGCAGTCGACACCGAGCGGCAACACCGGACAAAGCCGTGAAGCGGGCGCAGAGCCAAACGCTGGGGGTGCATGCTTCAATATCTCTGCGGTGAAGATCGAAGGAGCGACGAAACTCTCCGCATTTTCGCTTCAACAGATCACGCGTGGCTATGAACACCGGTGCATTGGCGTTGGAGATATCACCGCACTCCTGAAAGCCGTCACTGACCTTTATCTCGACAAGGGGTTCGTCACGTCGCGGGCCTACGTCCCCCCGCAGGACATCGCCGGAACACGGCTGCTCCGCCTCGTCGTCGTCGAAGGCACGATCTCGGACATCTACATCAATGGGAAGAAGCCAGAGAGCAGTATGTCTCTCGCCACGGCCTTTCCGGGTGTAAAGGGAGACGTCGCCAACATTCGCAACGTTGAGCAGGGATTGGAGCAGATCAACCGCCTGCCCTCCAACGACGCCAAGACGTCGATGCTGCCAGGCAATGACGATGGCACATCCATTCTCAACGTCGAAAACAAGCCTGGGAGGCGGTGGAATGTCAGCCTGTCCAACAGCAACCTGGGTCAGGAGACAACTGGCTATTCGCAAACCAACGTCACGCTCGGTTTCGACGACGTTGTGGGCGTCAACGACCTCTGGGGCTTCTCTTACGGACGAACCGGGCCGGACTATCCTTGGGGCGGCGATGGACGCGGACACAGTAGCAGCTATTCCGTCAATGCGAGCGTTCCTTACGGCTACTGGACCTACTCGGCGAACGGTTCCTGGTACACCTACGACAGCTCGATCCCTGGCAACTTCGGGGCAATCAACACCTCCGGAGACTCCGGACAGATTGGCTTCAACATCGATCGTGTGATCCTTCGTGACAAGGATTCGATCACGACGCTGAGGGGCGGCCTCAGCTACAAGCAGACTAACAACTTCCTTTTAGGGAGTCGGATCGAAATCGGAAGTCGCCGATACACGATCGGCACCTTTGGCGTCTCCCGATCACAAAGAGCGCTGGGCGGCGTCATCGCGCTCGATTTTGCCGTAGACCAAGGCCTGGATTTGTTTGGCGCCGTCGATACGGGAGCGCCTGCGGCCGGCACGGCCGATCCCCGCTTCACGCGCTTCACCGCCACCAGCAGCATAAGCAGACCCTTTGAAGCTGCGGGTCACCAGTTCGAGTTCACCACGCTCCTCAACGCCCAGTATTCGCCGGACAACATGTTCGGCGGCGAGCAGATGGGGCTTGGTGGCTCCAGCAATGTCCGGGGCCTACGAGAAGGCGTCATCTTCGGCAACAACGGGTTCTTCAACCGCAATGAACTGGTCTGGCGCACCATGCCCTGGGAAGGCACGAGGGCCGCGCCGATTCTGGGAGAACTGCGCCCCTATGTGGGATTGGATTACGGCCACGTCTTCGCGCAGCAGCGTTTTGATATCTCCGCTGGCGATCTCGCAAGCTGGACCATCGGGGCAAAGCTCGTCGGTGGAACTCTCGGCGCCGACATCGGCTATTCGCAGGTTTTTTCAAGCAGCGTCAGCAATGGGCGCGGACATCTCTTTTTCGCCAGCGTAACAGCACGCTGGTAGCTCCAGAGGCAGATTTCATGATCCGATCCCTTTTTCAGGCCACAAGATTGATGTCGGTTTCCGTGCTCATCGCAGTATCCGTCGTCGTCTCAAGCTGCGGTGGCCGCGCCGCTCATCCTGTCGCTTCGACCAATCCAACCGACAGCGCCTTCGATTGCGCAGGAATTCGGCGCGAGTTCGAAGCCAACGAGCGGCAGATCTTGGCGACGGTGAAAGAACGCGCCGACGCACAGGGCAAGAACGTGATCCTCGGCGCCACCGGCGTTCTTCTTTTCTTCCCGGCCCTGTTCTTCATGGATCCGAAATCGCCAGAGAAGCTGGAGATCGATGCTCTGCGAAACCGCAATCAGGTTCTGGCAGAGATCGCCAAAGCCAAGCGCTGCCCAGTGCCACAGTCTAAGCTGACCGAGGTCTACAAGAAGCTCGACAGCAAGCCATCCCGTTCCGAGACAGGCAGAAACGACCGTTAATCCATCCACCTCCTGAGTAAGAGGCGAATAGTAATGCGACCACAGTTCATGCGTATGGCGCAACAAGTAGCTGAAAGAAATCTCCCCGGTAGCCGAGTGCTCATCAGGAAAGCAGTTGCTACCCTTCTGAGCTCGGTTCTGGTTCTTCAACCTGTTCTCCTGCACGCGCAGAGCATCACGCCGGAAGCTGGTGGGTCACCATCCTATCGTCCTAACATAGGGGCTGCGCCAAACGGCGTTCCGCTCATCGATATCGTTGCCCCGAACAGCCAGGGTCTGTCGCACAACAAATACGGCAACTTCAACGTCGGAACGCCCGGCGTTATCCTCAACAACTTCGACGGCGAGGTCGGAACATCGAAGCTCGGAGGTGCTACTCCCGGCAACCCCAATCTGACGGGCAAGGGTTCGGCGACCGTCATCCTCAACGAAGTGACATCCCAGAATCGCACCGCGTTGAACGGACCGACGGAAGTCTTTGGTGGTCGGGCCGATGTTATCATCGCTAATCCCAACGGGATTACCTGCGATGGCTGCGGTTTCATCAACACCCCTCGCGCGACACTGACGACCGGTGCGCCTGACATTGGAGCCGATGGCAGCCTCAACGGCTTCCGCGTCAGCAATGGAGACGTCACCTTTGGACGCAACGGGGCGAACTTCGCCTCCGGCGATGGCTCTGTCGATCTCTTCGACGTGGTGTCACGGACGATCCAGATCGACGGCACGATCTATGGCCAGGATCTTCGCTTGACCGCTGGCCAGAGCAAATTCGACTACGCCACCGGCCAAGCAACTCCACTCGATCCAAATGCCGGAGGTCCGGAGTTCGCGATCGATGGCTCGGCTTTCGGCGCCATGCAGGCTGGTCGGATCAAGATGGTGGTCACAGACAAGGGCGCTGGTGTGCGCATGCGCGGCGACATGGCTGCGAATACCGGCGAACTTACCTTATCTGCCGACGGAAAGATTTCGATCGGCAAGGCCTCGGGCAAAGGCGTCAGCGTATCGTCCGGCCAAAAGATCTCTGCAGCTCGGGTCGCCTCCCGAAAGGCAGCTTCGCTGAAGGGAAAGAACGGAGTAGCGGTTGAGACGATAGACGCAGACGAAGGCATTCTGATCGATGGTGGCATCAGTTTTGTCGATGCGACTGGCATGTTGTCCTCAGGCGCCGGTATCGACATCCGTGCTGATGGAACGCTCCAGCTTCAACAAGCAACCGCTGCAGGATCAATGAAGTTTCTGTCGCGCGCCGGGTCGATCAGCGTCTCGGACACGGTTACCTCTGGTGCGGAACTTTCACTGACCGCATCATCAGGATCTGTCAGCGGCACCAACCTTCTCTCCAAGGGCGACATCGCCCTCCTTTCCGGCCTTGATCTCGGCTTCTCTGGCCTCGTTCGCTCCGAAGGGAACGTGCAAGCGACGGCTGGCACTAGCATCCAGTATAACGGACTGGAAGCAAACGGAAACGTAGCGCTATCAACGCTCGCAGGTGTCATCAGCCTGGACAAGCGAACCGCTGCTGGCGGCGATCTTCGAATCCAGCAGAAGAACATCGATCTTTCAGCAAACCGAGCCGATCTTGCCGCCTCGGGTACGCTCTTCCTCGGGGCCGACACCATCAACCTCGCCAATAGTACCATGACATTTGGCGGGTTTGATCTGGCATCGACTTACGCAACCGACTTGACCGGCACCCTGCTTAACGCAGTCGTCTCGGGTGGCTCAGGTAATGGAAACGTTTCTGTATCGGCCAACGGCGTCGTGACAAATTCAGCGACCAAACTGCTGGCGGCAAACGATCTGACACTGACCATCCCGGAAATCCAGAACAGCGGGCAACTGGCAGCGGGTGGCGGTATCAGGATCAACGCGAGCGGCAACCTGACGAACAGAGCTACGGGTTTAATTTACGCTGGTGACGATGCGGCACTGTATATTGGCGGTGTTCTCGCGAATGAAGAAGGGGCGATCATCTCGCGAGGCGACCTTACAATCGCTGGCGACAGTAACGGCACTCGCACTTCCAAGGTCATCAACCGCTCCGGCTTGATATTGGCAGAGAATGACTTTGCGATTCTTACTTCAAATCTCATCAATGAGAGGGCCACTGCTCCTACCTATAGCACCGTCAGAATATCGAGTGCGGTGGATTCTGCCTACAACACGTATTCTGTCGGAGCCTACGGAGGATCCGGACCCTTTATACAGCACAACCAAACGAAGTACGGTATCGGCTTCGCGTCGCCACACGTCTATCGCGAGGTCTCGGAGGACCGTCTCACTTCAGCGGGAAGCGCCGAGTCGCTTATAAGAGCTGGAGGTAATCTTGCGATCGATACGATCGATTTGAGCAACTCCTACAGCGGTATTGAGGCAGGCACCGGACTTGAACTGACCGGCCTTGGCACGATGACAAATGCGGGTATGCAGTTACAGCGAACTTCAACAGTCACTTGCAACGACGGTGGAGGATGCGGTCACTATGCCCCGATCTACTACCGCTGGGAAGAAACGCGCCCGCGTGGAGGGGAAAGTAGCGACGTTAGGATCGTCGGTCACAGCTATGCTACAAATCCATTCGGAACTCGTGACCCGTCTAAAAACGTCGGGCCTGGCCGCACAATACAGAGCGTTGAAGTGATCGGCGGCCTTCCTGCCACAATCCGCTCAGGCGGCGCCCTCGATATTCAAGGATTCGCCACTGTCAACAATTCCGCTATGGCGGGCTCCATAGCTGACCATATTGTAGTTGACGCATTCACTCCATCCGCAAACCCAACCGCGGTGCTGAACAATCTGACGGCCGCGGGCGCCCTCTTTACACTCGGCACGATCCCTACGCCCCAGTCGGGCGGATTTGGTGGAACCATACCCGGACAGAGTTTCCTCTATGAAACCCGTGCCGCCTTTGTCGACGTCTCGAAATTCTATGGCTCGAGCTACTTCCTGAACCGCGTTGGCTATCAGCCGGACCGCAAAGTCCCCTTCCTTGGTGATGCCTACTTCGAAAACCAGTACATCGAGCAGCAGCACAGGCTGGCAACAGGCTCTGGCTTCACAGGCAGAGACTCCGTCTCTGAGATCAAACAGCTCCTCGACAATGGAGCTTCTTATCTCAGCAACCGCCCCCGCACCTTCGGCGAACCGTTGACGGCAGAAGAGATCGCCCAGTTGACGCAGTCGATCGTCATCTATGTGCGGCAATCGGTGAACGGCGCGGAGGTTTTGGCTCCCGTCCTTTATCTCGCCTCAAACGCTGACCGCCAGTCTACCGCTGCAGGCGCCGTGATCGCTGGCAATCAGGTCTCGGTTGACGCCGGGTTGTTCGCCAACTCTGGAATGGTCGCTTCCAGCCAGAACCTCGCGGTTGCTGCTTCATCCGTCTCATCTGTCAGTGGCACATTTGCGTCCGGCGGCAACATGTCGATCAGAGGCGAGGACTCCGTCCTGCTTGCCAATGCCAAGGTGAACGCCAGCGGCGACCTTGCCATTACGTCGAATGGCGACATCAACATCTCCGCGGCCGAACGCACAACGACGAGTTCGTTCAGCGGCAAGCGCAGCAGCACAACCGTGGTCAGGACGACAAGCCTCGGGTCAGAAATTTCGGCGGGCGGTTCGGTAAACGCCCAATCGGGAGGCAACCTGAATGTCCTCGGTAGTGACATCGATGCGCGCGGAACAGTCGGGCTGAAGGCGGCGGGTTACATCACCATCGCCGAGGCTCAAAACTTGACGACCATCGATTCCGTATCGAGGAAGAAAGGTGGCCTGTTCGGGGGGAAGGAGAGCAAGAGCCATTCTGAAACCTCCACCACCGTTAGCTCATCTATTATGGGCGACAAGGGTATCTCGATTGAATCCGGCTCTGATACCTCCATTTCCGCATCAAACCTTGTCGCCGGCACAAACGAAGAGAAGGCCGACATCGACATCAAAGCAGGTGGCGACATCATCGTTGCCTCGGGTAAGGACACGGCTTCCTATAACGAGAGCTCTTCGAGCAAGGGCCTCTTCTCGAAGAAGAGTTCCAGCCAGCAGCGTTACGATGAAGACATCGCTGCATCGCAGCTCATTGCCTCCGGCAATATCAATCTAAAGGCGGATGGCAACGCCGTTATCTCTGGATCCGATGTCAGCGCCGGGGAGAAGGTCAGCATCGAGGGCGATAGCCTTGCCCTTCTGGGGGCGCAGGAGCAGCACGCATCCGCAAGCAGTAGCAAGAAGTCCGGCCTGTTTGCAGGCTCGGGTGGCGGGTTCTTCTCGCTCTGGGGCAAGAACGAAAAGGAACAAAGTCAGGCTACTGAGCTCAACAGCGGTACGCGGGTTATGGGAGGCACGGACGTCACTCTGAAGGCGAGGGACACCGACGTCAACATCATCGGTTCGTCGATCATGACGGGTCGAGATCTCACGCTTGAGGCAGCGCGCGACGTCAACGTAACGCCGGGCGCTGAGAGCTCGGCGTCTCTGGAAAAACAAAGACGTTCTGGCTTCGGCTTTTCCTTCTCTTCAGGTGAGGGAAGTGTGTCGATCGGGCTGGGTTACGGCAAGTCCCTCGACCAGACGCAGCAATCGTCGGAAACGAATGCGAAGTCTGTCCTGTTTGCAGGCAGAGATGTGAGCGTTTCGGCCGATCGCGACGCAAATCTTCAGGCTGCCAAAGCCACTGCCGCAGGCAGTGTCGCCATCGACGCCAAGAACAACGTCAATCTTCTTTCAGCGATCGGCACCACGAACTACGAACACATTCATCAAGAGCTTTTCGCGGGTATCAGCTTGAACCTGCAGTCCAAGCTCTTGGGTGTGGGCCAGAGCCTGGTAGCGGCGGGCGAAAGCATGGGCGGAGAGAATGGCGCCTATAGCATAGCCCCGGCAGCACTTGCGGCCTATCGAGCCTACAAGGCGTTGAACAATGGAGGCGCAGCCCCTTCCATTTCTCTGACTATCGGCGGGACCTCGCAAAAGACAACTCAGACCGCGTCCAATTCGACGCCTGTCGTCACCGAGATACAGAGCGGGTCATCAACGTCGATTATGGCGAAGGACGGTTCGATTGCTGGCCACGGCGTCCAAATCGCAGCAGGGGCAGGCCTATCCAACTCTTCATCGGGAAGCGTGCTGCTTTCTGCTGGAAAGGACATCTCACTTAAGGGAGCGAAAGGGTCGCAATCCTTCAACGCCAACTCGACGTCGGCAAGCGTCGGCGTCGGCATCGATCTCACCAACGGTGGCCCGGTTGGCAACGCAGCCTACGGCAAGACCAAAATCGGTAGCGAAACTACATTCGAGGTCAACAGCCATATAAGTGGAACAGGTGCGGTTGCGCTCAACTCGGGCAACGACACCACGCTGAAGGGGGCTGTCGTCTCAGGCAGCACCGTGATTGCTAATGTCGGAGGTGATTTCAAGGTAGAGAGCCCGCAGAACACCTCGACCTATCGCGAGACCGGTGTAAATGCCAGTGCAGGTTTCGGTGCAGGCGGTCTCTCCGGCGGCGTGAGCAAAAGCAACGTGAAAGGCGATTACGCCAATGTCACTGAGCAAAGTGGAATCGTCGCCGGCTCTGACGGATATGACGTCTCGGTCGGCGGGGGCATCGATCTCAAGGGCGGCGTCATCGCATCGACGGCGGAGAAGGAGAAAAACAGCCTTACCGCCGATCATCTGACATACTCCGACGTGGAAAACACCTCGAAGGCGTCTGCCTCCCGTGTCGGCGTTAACCTTGGGCCGACCGGCATTCCTGTTCCAGTGGTGGGACAACCCGTGGAGGAGGAAGATCATGGCGTGGCGCGTGCAACGCTGACGCCTGGCAATCTGTCTCTTGCGAATCAGAACCAGGATTTGGCGTCGCTCAATACCGACTTGTCGAACGCCAATTCGCAGGTGGATCCACTCAATATCGCCCGGCTGAAAGCAAAGCAGCAGAGTGCTGCGGCCCTTTCTGAACTTCTCAACAG
Source organism: Agrobacterium sp. CNPSo 3708 (assembly GCF_028674915.1). Lineage (NCBI taxonomy): Bacteria > Pseudomonadati > Pseudomonadota > Alphaproteobacteria > Hyphomicrobiales > Rhizobiaceae > Agrobacterium > Agrobacterium sp. CNPSo 3708. The sequence continues at coordinate 176,177 of NZ_JAQZSF010000005.1, read as the reverse complement.
CGGGATTGGAGATCTCTCCGAAAAGCTTGGCCTTGAAGAGGGATCTCTTGCCAAAACGTCACTTCATACGTTCGCGGCGGCTTTTGTTGCGGCAACCACAGGAGGCGATATCGGCTCGGCGGCTCTTGCTGGAGCACTTAGTGAGATCGCGAACGGGGCTTTGCAGGATGTGCTTGAGGCAGATCCGAGTCTCTCAAATGCACAGAAGAGCGCCATCACTCAATGGATTGCAGCGGCGGTTGGCGCTGCTGCAGGCGGACAGGCGGGTGCGGCGGTTGCCCTTGATAACGTGAATTACAACTACCTTAATCACCCGGACAATGAGAAGCTAAACAAGGCAAGGGCCTCCTGCGCCAATGGCGACCGGTCAGCGTGTGCGGAGAAAGAGAGACTTGAAGCCAAGGACAACAAGCAACAACAGGACTACATTAATTGCAGAAATGGTGGATATAGCGGAGCAAATTGTGCGGCTGTTCTAGCGGACGCGGTTGCTTCTCTATCCAGTTACGCCGGCACGGTTTCTTATTGGTCCTCGAAGAGTGAACGCCAAGCCAATTTTGATGACCTTGATGCAACTGGCGGACTTGATCAAGTCCGGAAAATTCTCGCACCTAATGGCACGGGTGATCTCACCGCCGCGCAAGCCGAGACCCTTGTCCAGACCATAAATTTTCTTTTGACCGATCCACTGATGATCCTTGGGCTGCCTAACATAATTGAGAAGGCAAACAGCGGGGATCCGGCAGCTATCGCCCAAGTGGTCACGATTGCCGCTAGATTGAAATTGTTGGGAGCCGGGGCCGAAAGCATCGTTAAGCACAAAGACGATGAGAAGACCGGTACTGTTTGGGATGATATCACCAAAACCGCGGGAGACCTGCCCAACACAAAAATACCTGCGACTTTCAAGTTGAAAATCGGAGACATGGAATTTTACGTGAACTCCAACGCGACAAAACACATGGCTGAATACCTTCAGAAATCCTCCAATCCGATAAACGATCAAGTACTCTTGCGGAGCTTCTCAGACGCGGTCAAAGAAATTCAGTCGTCCCAGAGCCTGGAGTTTGGTAAGTTGTATAATGCGAACGGTTGGGAGATCGTTTTCAGTAAAAGGTCAAGCGATCTTGTTCCTGTAATCAAACACGCGTTGTACAAACCATGAGCGACATAAGCTTCGCCGCTGAAGGCGTTTTTCTCGACATGAACTACCTTGGGTGCGATCCAAACGACAGAGGATCGACGCGGTGGAGTGTGAAACTGGTCTTATTGCATTCTGCCGGGCACTACACGTACGAGGCGAACGATATCTGGTTTGAAGCACAAATGTGGGATGATTTCGCTTCCGCACTTTCGTCAGCCAACAAAGTAAGTATGAAGTTTTCCGATATGAGCGATTATTTTATCCTTTCCTTAAAGCGAACCCCCAATTGCGTGGAGGTCTACATTAAAGTTTACGAGCCTGTGAACAGAAAGGACTCTATGAAACTCGACGTTCAACTTGAAACGGAGATCGACGCTGATTTCATTGGCAAACTCGATTCCGCGTTCGAATCGTTTCCTAAGCCTTGGTGACCTGACAATAACGAATCGAAATACTCTATAGAGGAGTCAAGTGGTGTCATAACCATGGGGTGCAATGATGCCTAAATCAAAATCTAAGATGAAACTGATGCCGGACTACCAGTGCTGGTGCGTATGGGACATGGATGATCCAGATAATGTGAACCCCGATACGTTACCTATTTCGGGTGAGCTGAAGCAGCGGCTGCACCTATGGGAGTGCGCTTTCGATGAGACGCTCGATTTGGTAGATCACACGAATATTGGATTTCGCAGCGAACGACAGTATAGTGAATTCTATGACCTAGGTTGGGAATTGTTTTTTCGATTACAGGCTGAACTACCTGAGTTCGAATGGTGGTACCGCGATCGAAGATATGAACACCTTTTAAATCGCAGGCCGTAGCGAAGCGTCTGTAGTGCAACCCTAGGGTGATGTAGTCAAGTAAAGTTGTGGAGCTTCATGCCTCGGCATGCTAGAGCCCGCCTGATCCGGTAACATTCACACAATCTGGCTTACTTTATCTCCAGACTTTCCATCCTCCTTACGACGGTCCCGCGAAGAAACTACCTGTGGCAGGTCAGGGTCATTTACATCGAAAGGCAGGCCCATCGAATGAAATATAGATCGCCGGAACACCGTACAAGAAGGGAGATCACCGAGATCCTCTCTGATAAGAAAGCGACCCCGGACCAAAAGATTTCAGCCGTCCTGTCCGCCGTTTTCTACGGGGACAGTGTTCCATTCGCGGGCGATGTGCTCATTAAGGAGTTTGAAACCGCAAAATACAAAGAGAAGATATGGTTGAAAAACATTTTTGAAACATTTTACGGGATGTGCCGTACGGCATATCGCATCGACGAAAGCATTCAACTCTTGGAAGAATACAAGGACGAGAATCCTCACAGCGAAACGAACATAGAAGAAACAATCGACGCGCTGAATGAGTATAAGGCGATGTTCGAAAGGATGTAGTGACCCGCCCCACCTCCGCGGGCTCGGGCTCGGGCTCGGGCTCAAGCGATGGTGACAGAAGGACGTTAGGCATAGCGGTCGAATTCATCGGCGTCGCTCGACACTCCCAGTGGACAAGCCTTCGTCGACAGACCGCTTTCTAGGCTCGCAGATAACGGCCATGCAGGGACATTTTTCGGCCCGCACTGCAACTTCATCATTGAGCACTGACTCATGGAGGTGAGGTAATAGATGCTTGAAGATTTGGAAACCTTGAAAAGCGATTTCTTTCTCTATGCCCGGAGACGGGGGGCAGATTTCGATGAGTTTCCACTTGGGACCAAGCCGGACAATTTTTTTGGGGGGGGGAGGCATCTTGAGATCAAAGCCAATGGTCGCTTCGCAATTGTCGGTACGGACAGAAAAATCGAAACGGAGAGAAGAGAAACTTATTCAAAATCCGAATTGTTCAATTGGTTGATTGAGCTCTATGCCTGATCAACAGTCCAACATTACAAGGCGCAATGCCAGACCGGGCTGGGGGTAGGTATCGATTTCAGTAGAATGATTGAAGCTAGACACACCTGGGTCAAGTTCCTTAGCTTAACGAGCAGACGAGCTTGATGTGGAGGTGTCAAGCCTTCTGGGTTTGACAATTGTGGGGATCGCAAGTGCGTTCGCCATCACATAAGTTCCCAACGGGAGATAACTTCAGCACACCTGTTTGCGATCCCCCAATCAGACACGGCAAAGCGACCGAATATTTGTGGGAGGCCGGGAGGAGAAGTTTCAGTTGTTTGGCAGCGTAGAAAAAGATCGGGCGGATGTTAAACCCTTGTAATGATATAGATGCAGTTGTTTCGTCGCACGACCTCCATAAAAACGTAGCCGTTGGAGACTACTCCGTTCATCTGTACGTGGGACAATCTGCGGATAGACTTGGATCAGAAGGGTCGTTGAACTTCATCATCCTTGGACCAGAGGGATCGGCGTTCACTTTGCCCCTAGCATCATTGCGCCACGCGTCGGTAAGGGTTTCAAATCAAGATGCTCTACTAGAGCCCAACTCTAGTCCGGTTGTAGGTGTGTGGGTTGAGGGCGGAAAACTGTGCGCTCAGCATTGGGACGGTTATCTATCACGCTTTGACATAACGACTGGACAGCTAGTCTCACAGGAATTTACCAAGTAGGCGATGTCAGATTGTTCGGACTTCGATCTCACCTCAAGGCTTTCTCCGTCCTCGAGGTTCGCTCCGGCGGCTTCGTGCATCCTAGCCAACTAGGAGAAAAACCTTTTCATATCGAGGGTGACGCATGGGTCGGTTGGACGACATTAACAGCTTAACTCGATGGAGTTGCAGATGAGAACCGCTGCGACACTCAGCATCGCCACGAATCGATGACTACCAGAATGCCGACGAAGAAAACGAGTCTACGTTTTCAGATAGGGCTGACTATCGCCGCGCTCACATCGTTTTTAGTTCGCGGCTATCGAATTTGTGGCCGATGGGGTTTCGGTCCAGTGCCTTTTGAAGCGCGATGGACTCCTCGCGGACACGCTCAATGCTCGCCACGCGGTTGAGGACGAGAAGCGCGAGAGGAGGAATGAGCTTCGCCGGGAGGACGTTGCCAACTCCAATTTTAAAGCTTGCCGGCAAGGCGAACATGATGAGTCCGAAAATATACTCATCGACAAGAAAATGCGTAAGCGCGGCCGCTATAGATTTCAGCCACTTCGATTCAACCCCAACGGCATTCTTAGAGTGCATTCGTAGTGCACGTGTTTTTGCGCGTTCAAACCGAAAAACAGCGGGCGTGTAGGTGACGTGGATTGGTGATGAAGATGCGCTTTAACCGCTTACTCTTTCAACTCTATCCATACCGGCGCATGGTCGCTGCTGTGATCCCACGCTCGAACGTGCTTGTCGACATCAGCTGCGATAAGGTCGCAGGCAGCTTCCGGACTGAGAAGGAGGTGGTCGATCCTGAGCCCGGCATTTCGGCCAAAAGCGTTTCTGAAATAGTCCCAGAATGTGTAGATCTGCTCGTCGGGATGAAGATGCCTCAAAGCATCCGTCCACCCCTGCTCAACAAGCGTTTTGAAGGCGTTCCGCGCTTCGATGCGAAAGAGTGCGTCGTCTTTCCACCGCTCAGGTTTGTAAACGTCAAGCTCTGTCGGCATGACATTGTAATCGCCGATAAGGATCGATGATATGTTCAGTTCGAGAAGCTCGGCTGCGTAGGCGCGCAACCGTTTGAGCCATCTGAGTTTGTAGTTGAATTTTGGTCCTGGATAGGGGTTGCCATTCGGGGCATAAAGACAGCCGATCAGTATTCCATCGACAATTGCTTCGATGTAGCGGCTCTGGTCGTCTTTGCTGTCGCCTGGCAGTGCACGTCTGGTGAGATGAGGTTCCTGCCCCTTAGCCAGGATCGCCACACCATTCCAGGATTTCTGCCCAAGCCAGACAGCGCCGTAGCCAGCCGCTTCTATTGCTTTGATCGGAAACTTGTTCTGCGGCGCTTTCAGCTCTTGAAGACACAGAATGTCAGGCGACGCTTCATCGAGCCACCGGATAAGGTTCGGCAGTCGCCCGTTCACGCCGTTGACATTGTAGGTCGCAATTTTCAAGCGTTGACCCCGTGGATGACGCGCGAATACGGAGCGGCGCATCCGATCTAAACTGTTGGCAGGCTGATCTGGTGGCGCTGCGGACTTGAACGAGCCCACGGCGAAAGACCAAGCGTAAGAAGCTCGATCTTGTCATCTCAAATTTAGTGATCCGCGGCCGAACTGAGCGTGCGGTGTGGCGCCGTTTCTAAACGTCCGGCGTCTCAACCGCGATCGGTATCACCGTTCTGGAACGTGCGGCGACCGTCACCTTTTGGCGGATCGAAGTCTTCCACCGGAGACTGTACCGGTTCAACCGGATCATGCGCGACACCGTCCGCAGCGGGCCAGTCATTGGACGGCTCGTGCACCTGCTCTTTATCGATCGTTCCGGTCGATGTCGGCGGAGAGACACCCCCGCCATGATCAGCCGACCATGTTTGCGGTGTCGCCTTTTTGTCGTCATTGGATGTGTTGGTCATGGCTTATCTCCTAAGTTGCTAAAGCTAACACAGTGGGACGGTTGTTGTTCCAGAGCAGGAAAAATGCGCTGCCCGTCACTTTCCGCGGCTGGATGCCATCACAACGGACGTCAACTCTCGGCCACGAGGTGGCCTTTAGACACTTCACGAAAACGAGCAGGCATCACCTTGTACTCGACCGGGCGTATGGGACTTTTCAGTTCCTCGACAACAGCTGCGCTTTTTACGCGTCTGCGTTCCGGGTCTGGCACCGGCACGGCAGACATAAGCCGCTTGGTGTAAGGATGCTGCGGGTTCCCGAAGACGGCAGCGCGAGGGCCAATCTCGACAATCTCGCCCAGATACATGACGGCGACGCGGTGGCTGACACGTTCGACCACGGCCATGTCGTGGGAGATGAACAGGAATGCGAGGCCAAGGCTTTGCTGAAGGTCGAGCATCAGATTGATCACCTGCGCCTTGATCGACACATCCAGTGCCGAGACGCTTTCGTCCGCAACGATGACCTTTGGCTGGAGCGCCAGTGCACGTGCGATACAGACACGCTGTCTCTGCCCGCCGGAAAACTCGTGCGGGTATCGACCCGCCATATCGGGTGTTAGGCCCACTTTCGTCAGCATGTCGGCCACGACATCTTTCGCCTCTTTCGCACTTCCCATTCTGTGCTCGAGAAACGGCTCGGCGATGGCCGCGCCAACTGTCATGCGCGGATTGAGCGAGGCAAATGGATCCTGGAAGATCATCTGCACGGATTTGCGCATCTCGCGCATATCGTGCTTGCTCAGTGCCAGCACATCGCGGCCCTCAACGATAACGGAGCCGCTATCGGGTTCGATAAGCCGCATGATGGCGCGGCCTGTCGTCGACTTGCCACATCCCGACTCGCCGACAAGGGAGAGCGTCTCCCCCGCCTGAAGATCGAAAGACACGTCTTCCACGGCATGCACGCGGCCGGTGAGCGTGCCAAAGAGGCCGGAATGAATATCGAAGCGCTTGGTGAGATTGCGAACTTCCAGCACCGGCCGGCCTTCGACGACCGTGTCCTTCACTTCCACAGGCACATCGGACTGACCTGTCGTGACATCCACCACCGGAAAGCGCAAAGGTCTCTGGTGGTTTTGCATCGAGCCAAGCACTGGCACAGCGGACAAGAGCGCGCGGGTATAGGGATGTTGGCCACGATGGAAGATATCGGCGGTCTGCCCGGTTTCCACCTGCTCGCCCCGATACATGACGACCGTCCGGTCGGCGATCTCGGCGACTACCCCCATGTCGTGGGTGATGAAGAGGACGGACGTTCCTTCCTCTTCCTGCAGCATTTTGATCAGGTCGAGGATCTGTCCCTGAATGGTCACGTCGAGTGCCGTGGTCGGCTCATCGGCGATCAGCAATGAAGGCTTGGTTGCAAGCGCCATCGCAATCATGACGCGTTGGCGCATGCCGCCGGAAAATCGGTGCGGATACTCATCGAAACGAGAGGCGGCGGAAGGAATGCGCACCTTCTCCAGAAGGCGGATGGTCTCGGCACGCGCATCCGCCTTGCTCATCGGCAGATGAGAAAGCAAGGCTTCGGAGATCTGGTCGCCGATGGTCAGCAAGGGGTTCAGGCTCGTCATCGGCTCCTGAAAGATCATCGCGACATCATTTCCGCGCACCTTGCGCATCTCGTGCTCCGGCAGCGCAAGAAGATCACGCCCTCCCAGCATGACCTTGCCTTCGATCTTGCTCATGTCAGGTTGGAGCAAGCGCATGATGGAGAGCGAGGTGACCGATTTGCCGGAGCCGCTTTCGCCGACGATCGCGACCGTCTCGCCAGGCATGACCGTAAAGGAGATATCGCGGACCACCGGCCTCCAGGCACCATCGACAAGGAAGGATGTTCTGAGATTTTCAACGGCAAGAACCGGGCCGGTGGCCGGTGCAGTCGCGGTCTTGTTCAGGGCGTTGGACATCATCATCGTCGATCCTCGTCAATTCGTTGGAGTGGCAGGCTATGCGACCGCTCCGGGCCGCACGCTTGCTCAGTCGGGCCAGCGCAACGCACCATCGAAACGATGGCGGCTCAGATCCTCGAACGGCGTGGCGATGACTTCGTTCGAGGCACGCGCCTTATCCAGTTCTTCCGCCAGCCGTGCCGCGACGATGCGCTCCTGGCCGGGGTGAAGATTGCAGGGATCGAGGTAGAAGTAGTGGTGCTCTACCTCATGGTCGCGCACGATGATCGGTGTCGGGCCGCTGCGAAGGCGTGCGGCAAGATCCCAGGCAGTGATGTGAGCCTCCTGGGGAGAGACAATCACCCGCATACGATCCAATGGGTTGTTCGTCGGGTCTGGCTCGATCAATGCGGTGATGCCGGGCCGATCGGAAAGCGTCTCCTTCCACAGGTTCAGATAACCCGTCTCGCGCTCGCGTATCCCCACATGGTCACGCTTTTCCCAAGCTTCCAAGGCCGCCATCACACCGAAGATGCTCTCCTTGCCCACCTTCATGCCGCGACCAATTCCCATGTTCTGGAGAAAGGCATTGCGCACGAGTTCCTTCTTGCCGGCCACGATGCCGGAGGTAGGGCCGCCCAGAAACTTGTGGCCGGAATAAAGCGCGATATCGGCCCCCTGTTCCAGGAAAAGTCGCAGGTCGTATTCGGATGCAGCATCAACGATAACCGGCACGCCCTTGGCATGCGCGATCTCGACAAATTCCTTGAGATTGAGGAGACCATAATCGACAACGTGGTGGGAAACGACATAGACAGCCGCTGCAGTTCTGTCGGTAATCGCGTTTTCCATGTGATAGCGATGGGTGGAGGTTGCCTGGCCAATCATCACCACCTTGCCGCCCGCAAGCCGGATCGACTGATCGACAGGCGCGCCATAGCTGACCATATGCCCCATTTGCACCAGAACCTCGTTTTTCGGGGTCGAGGTCTCCGGCAGTTTTTCGATCGCCAGAAGGTCGGGGCCAGTGATGGTGGCGGCCACCGCGAGGCTAATACCAGCGGAGCAGGAGGCAGTAACAAAGCCGGCTTCACCGCCCGTCAGCCGAGCAATGACTGCACTTGCCTTGCGCTGCAGATCATTGATCTCCACGAATTGCGGGAGGATCGCCGCCATAGCCTCGATCGCTTCGGGAACCACGATGGACGCGCCAAGGCTCGTCATCGTGCCGGAAACGTTGATGACTGGCCGAAGGCCCATCTTCGTGCGGATATCGTCTGACATTCTCATCTCTCCAGTTTGCCAGCCTGTCTGGCGCATGATTTCTGTTGCCCCGCGCCTGGCTATGCCATAATAACGCAATAGGTTCTTTGATGTGCGGGAGCGTGAATTGGATATGACGTCTTCATCTGGTGATGCCCTCGAGCTTTCGTCTTCCGAGGAAGGCAGCAAGGCGCGGCGCTCGCGCGTCAGCGGCATCGACCGCGCCATTCAGATCATTGATCATCTGTACGAAACGGGGGCTCCGGCCGGTGCATACGCCATTGCCAAGGCGGTGAAGGCACCGCTTTCGACGATTTATGCGATCATTGACGACCTCGTTGAAAAGAACATGCTGGCGCGCAACGACGATGGCAGTATCTGGCTTGGTGCGCGCCTCTATCATTACGGCCTCGCCTATGCTCGCTCGCTGGATTTCATGAGCGTCGCGATGCACGAAATGCATGATCTTTGCCGCGCGGCCGGTGAAACGGTGCAGGTTTGCGGACGCGACGACGAGCATATGCTGGTCCTCGCCATGGCCGATGGCCCCAGCCATTTTCAGGTTGCCTCGCGGGTTGGTACCCGCGTACCCCTGAACTGGACGGCGTCTGGACGCCTTCTTGTGGGCCATATGCCGGAAGAGCAACGCATCGATTTGTTCAAGCGCGGAGCCCGCATCTCGCCGACGGGCCGCGCTACCATCGACGCCAAGAGCCTTTCGGACGCCGCGCGCAAGGCCTTCGAAGAACGTCTGTCGATCCAGGCGGGGGAATCCGACTACTCGGTCGCCTGCATCGCCTCGCCCATTGTCGACAACCGCGGAGACTGCGTTGCGACGATTTCCATCGTCCTTCCCGAGCAGAAAGTTATGGCCGACAAGACCGGCTACGCAGACCGCGTGAAAGCGTCGGCCGCAAGGATCGAAAAGCTGATGGGATGGCGCAACCACTAATCGTCTCCTTGCCGGTTAATCCTGCAACGCAATGATCGCTTCGATTTCGACGGTGATGTTTCCCGGAAGCGAGCCGAACCCGACAGCCGAGCGGGCATGCCTACCAGCCTCGCCGAAGACGGCGTTGAACAGGTCCGAGCAGCCGTTGATAACCTGCGGGTGGTCCTTGAAGTCCGGTGAGGCATTGACCATGCCCAGCAGCTTCACGATCCGCTTGACCCGGGATAGATCGCCGAGCGCCTCATTCATCACCGCCAGAAGATTGACGCCGGTCAGCCGCGCATCTTCATAGGCCTGCTCGACCGAGACATCCACGCCCACCTTGCCGGTATGCATGAAACCATTCGCCTCGCGCGGCCCCTGCCCCGAAAGATACAACATGTTACCTTCGACAACGTGGGTGACGAAATTGGCGATGGGCGGTGGCGCCGGTGGAAGGTCTATGCCGAGTGCGGCAAGCCGATCGCGCGGCGTCTCTGCTTTCGCTTCGATCTTGATCGGGGACTGTGTCACGCAAACTCCTGTCATCTTTTCATTCATTCCAGCGGCGATCCGCCATTCTATCGGTACGAGTAGCCGTGGCTGTGGCGCACAAGCTTGCGAGCGCATGGTATGTAACGGCTCGCGGCAACGGCTTCCCCACCGATGACGGCATAGCGCGGCTCAAAGAGCTGCTTCAGCACCGAGACGTCGCCGTTGGAGTCGGTTGCCTCCAGATCGGAATCGACCAGATCGAAAATGGTGAAATCGGCGCGCGCTCCGACGGACAGCCGGCTCTGCATGTCAAGCTTGATGACTTCTGCCGGCGCATGCGTCACAGCATTCACCACCTTGTCGAAAGGCATTCCGACCGACAGAAGCTTCGACATGGTCGTTGCGAGATCCCAAACCGGGAAGTTCATCGAATGGCCGTGCAGGTCGGTCGAGATGGAATGGGGCAGAAGTCCACGCGCAATCGCCGCCTCTGCCACCTTGAAGGAGAAGGACGCGCCGCCATGGCCGATATCGAGCCGGACCCCTTCGGATGCGCAGCGTTCGGCCAGATTGAACAAGTCCTCGTCTTCCATGATCGACGAACCGGATTTGCCGTTAAAGCAATGGGTCACGACGTCGCCGGGGCCTAGGATTTCCAGCACTTCATCATAAAGTGCCGGTGGCTCGCCGACATGAACCATCATCGGAACTTTGAGGATCTTGGCGATCTTCTTGCCGAGCTTGACCGGTGTTACGCCCCAGGATCCGGTGATGACATGGCTGGCACGAACCTTGATGCCGACAATATGCTCGCTGTTTTCCGCATAGCATTCCAAGATGCGGTCGAGATCGATATCCCTGATGTCGCGCAGTTCCGCAACGCGGTTGCAGGCAACAAGACCGATCGAACCAAGGTTGAGGAATGCCTTGATCCGCTCTCTGGACGGCTCAATGATATATTCGCGGAAGCCATGGAAGTTCGCTTCGCCCGCAGATCCTGCATCGACAAGCGTCGTGACGCCGCGCTCGGCACCGCATTCGGACGGACGGATCGAGATGTCTGTGCCGCCGTGCCAGATATGGACGTGCAGATCCACCCAGCCCGGCGAGATCCAGGCACCTTTACCATCGATCACCGTTGCCTCATCGGACGCAAGCGCTTGTCCGATGGCGGCAATGTTGCCGTCGCTGTTCACCAGAATGTCGGTAACGGCATCTTTTCCGCTTTCGCCGAAAGCCATGGGCTTGACGTTCTTGATGAGCAGTGGCTTTGCCTGTTGGCCGGTCATATTACAAATCCCTTCGCAGTCTTGGATCGAGCATGTCCCGCAACCCGTCGCCGACCATTTGCAGCGAGAGAACGGAAAGAATGATGGCGAAGCCGGGGAAATAGGTCATCCAGTCGGCTTGCCCGATATATTGGCGGCCTGCGGCAATCATCGTGCCCCAGGTCGGAATTTCCGGGCTGACACCAAGCCCGAGAAAAGAGAGGCCTGCTTCCGCCAGCATGGCGCTGGCAAACACGAAGGAGGCCTGCACCAGGATCGGCGACAACAGATTGCGCAGCACATGGCGCGTCATGATGTGGAAGGTCGATATCCCAAGCGCCTGGGCCGCCTCGACATAGGGAAGCTCCCTGATGACAAGGGTCGAGGCGCGCACGATGCGGGCGAGGCGCGGCGAATAGACGATGGAAAGCGCGATGATCACGGTGGTGAGCGATGGCCCAAGGGCTGCAACGAGCGCAATGGCGAGAAGAATATCCGGGAACGCCATCATTGCATCGATGAGGCGTGCAATCGGTGTGTCCAGCCGCTTGAAGAAACCGGCCAGCAGACCAAGCGTCACACCGATGATCGCGGACAAAGAAACAACGGACGCGCCCACAAGCAGCGACAATCGGCCTGCATAAATGGTGCGCGAGAAGACGTCGCGGCCAAATTCATCCGTGCCGAACCAGAAGGTTTCGCTTGGCGGCTTGAGGCGATTGACGATGGACAGCTTGGATGGCGAGTAAGGTGCAATCCAGGGCGCGAGCGCGGCCAGAAGTACGAAGATGATAAGCACGATCAGGCCGAAGGCCACCGTTTTTCGTTTCAGAAACCGTTTGAAAAACTTCATGCCTTCGCTGCTAGAAGGGGTCGGTGTAGTTGTAGCAATATCCGTCATCGGTTCCCGCCCCCTTTAATAGCGCACGCGCGGATCGATCAGCAGGTAGAGCATGTCGATCGCGAAATTGATGAGGACGTAGAGCGCTGCAATGACGAGAAGCGCACCTTGAATGACCGGATAGTCTCGTCGCAGAACCGCGGAAACCACGAGACTGCCAACGCCTGGAAGCCCGAAGACCGTCTCGGTGACGACAGCGCCTGAAATAAGCACAGCAGCCGTCAACCCGAGAACGGTGAGGATGGGAATGAGCGCGTTCTTCAACGCGTGTTTCATCACCACCCGCCGTTCGACCACACCCTTCGCCCGAGCAGTGCGAATATAATCGTCACCAAGCACATCGAGCATTGATGCGCGGGTGAAGCGGAGGATCAATGCCGACGACACCAATCCGAGTGCGAAAGCCGGAAGCGTGAGGTGATACATGCGATCAAGGAAGCTTGAGCCAGGACCACCATAGCCCGAGACCGGGAAAAGATTGAGCCGCACCGCAAAGAACTGCATGAGGATAAGCCCAAGCCAGAAGCTCGGAATGCTGGCCGCAAGCATCGCAACGGTCGTTGCAGCCTGGTCCACGAAAGATCCGCGGCGATAGGCGGCGTAAATGCCAATGGGCAAGGCGATGACACTGGCAATCAGCAACGAAAACAGTGTGAGAAAGAAGGTCGGTTCAGCGCGATCAAGCAGCGCCGTCGTGACGGGCATATTCAGGAAGATCGACTGCCCAAGATCACCTTTCAGCATCTGGCCGATGTAGTAGAAATATTGCACGGCCAGCGACTGATCGAGCCCCAAACGCGTTCTCAAATCAGCAATGTCTTGCGCTGATGCATCCGGGCCGAGCATGACGGCTGCCGGGTCACCAGGGGTAACGCGCACGATGATGAAGACGATCGTGACGACGAGAAACATCACGACGATCATGCCTGCGAGGCGCTGGAGAATATATCGTATCATGGGCTTGGCGTTCCCTTGCCGCAGGGTAAAGGAGTCTGCTTGGGTATGCGTTGCTGGACTGAGTATCAGGGTTGCGCCAACTCTCTCTGCGTCCCGTTGGACATGAGATGAACAATGGCGCGACGACGCTCGCTCGATGGACTACTTCTTGATGGAAGCGTTCCAGAAGTATGGCCAAGGTGCCGCCTGGATACCCTCGATCTTCTTCGACTTGGCAGCGACCGCATTGAAGTCACCGATCTTCATGTAGGGGATCTCCTCATACATGGCCTTTTGAACATCAGCCCAGAGAGCGATACGCTTTTCAGGATCGGATTCGGCCGAGAACGCTTCAACTGTCTGCTTGCGCAGCGGCGTATCCCACCATCCTGGCGATGTCGGCGCGAGAGAGCCGATCAGAGCTGGCTCTGGCAGGAATGGGCTATGGGTAATGTAGATGTCCCATAGCGCCTTGTCTGCGCGGCGTTGGGTAAGCGTTGCCCAGTCCACTACCTGCATGTCCACCTTGAAGCCTGCAAGCTTCAGGTACTCGGCAGCGACCTGCGCCATCTTGTAATGAAACTCATACTGCCGGCTTGTGAGGATGCGGATGGGCTTTTCGCCGTCATAGCCTGCGGCCTTAGCGGCTTTTGCAGCGCCTTCCGGATCGGCAATATTGTAATTGCCCTCGACACCTGCATTCGTGTTCCAGATAAAGTTCTTCGGATAGATATCACCGTCAAGCGCATAAAAATCCGTGCTGCCAAAGGCGGCTGCCAGCATGTCTTCCATGCTAAGCGCCTGGCGGATTGCCTTGCGCATGGCGACATCCTTGGCAAGCCCCTCCGCCGTATTGAAGACGAAGACCGGGTAGCCGAACGGCTTCAGGACAACCGGCTCTGTCGCCGAAGAAGACTTGATCTTGTCGAAGGATTCGACCGGGATCGAGTCGATGTAATCATATTGACCGGAAACCGCCGCCTCGACACGGGTGTTGGCGTCAGGCACGGGCACGAAGCGGATCTCGTCGAGATACTGATGCCGCGCGCCACCATACCCATTGCTGTCGCCTTCGCGGGACTTATATCCGTCGAAGCGGACGAGCTGGATATATTGGTCGGCTTTGCGCTCCTTCAGCATATACGGGCCGGTACCGATAAACTCCTTCATCGGCTCTTCCTGCTTTTCCTTAGGAAGAATGATCGCCGCGGAGTTGTTGAAGGCAAGAAGCGAAACGAGCGGCGCATAAGGCTGCTTCAGCGTGATCGTGACGGTCAACGGGTCGGTGGCTTCGATCTTGTCGATAAAGGACGCGGCCTGCTTGCCGCGCGATGCAACTTTGATCCACCGATCGAGGGAAGCAACCACATCATCCGACGCCATGTCGGAACCGTCGTGGAACTTGATGCCGGCGCGCAGCTTGATCGTGTAGGTTTTTCCGTCTGCGCTGATCTCCGGAAGACTTTCCGCCAAAAGCGGTGTCGTCTTCCACTCCTTGTCGAAGGTATAAAGCGTTTCGAAGATGTGCTGCGTGACGATGCCGACGAGATCCGCGGTTGATGCCATTGGATCGAGCGTTGGCGGCTCACCGATGGTTGCGACATTGATCACGCCACCACGATCCTGCGCAAAGAGAACCGACGGGCTGACGATCAGTGCCGTGGCGAGAAGGAATGCGAGCTTCAGTTTCATATCATACTCCCAGCTTTATTGTTCCGTTATTATGTTATATAAGATTTTATAAGAGAATATCGTAAAGGGAGTTGCTGTCAATCGAGTTCTTAATGGTGAGTTAGGACGCGCTGAAACGCAGGGCGATTCATTGTCACCTTCCACTGGAGGGGAGCGGCACGCTTGGCTGAAATTAGATGAGGCGAGATGACGGGTTATAGAGTTTGACCGGGGTCGGATTTCTCGCTGGTGCGCGAGTGCGATCTTTAATGATCGGCAACCTCGCCAAAGGACAGTGGGATTCCGCCACTGTCGAGATGGTGTCGATCAGAGATTTAAGCAGCGATGTCACATGTGGCGGGCGCTTTTAGACTTTTACCGTCGAGTTCAGCTGGCCTGGAACGCCTGATAAACTCCGGCTAGCCTGGTCGAGGCCTCAACTCGAGAGACGCCTATTTATCGCGCTTCAGTTGATATCGGTCGTCATCTGTGACGAAACCGTCGATCGTTGGAATCAGCGAGTAAGCATAGTCCTCGCCACCGATGAATACGAGCTTGATCTCATCGATCTGCCATCCGTCGATTTTCTTATTTTTGACATTGGCAGCACAGTCGCCTCTGATCTGCAGGCCCTTGGTGTCGTCACCCCTGGTGGAAGCGGTATCCAGCAACGACAGGTGGCAGAGCGCTTTACCCTTCTTGTCGGTTAAAACCCATTTACCGATAGCGTCCTTCTCCGTTGCAGCACGGTCCATCTTTCCAGGCTCAGGAACGAAGTAAATGCGGGGTGACCGCTCGATGTCCGTCACCCATGGACCAACCTCCCGTTCGCCGAAACCGATGATCTCTTTTCTGGTCGCGTCGCGCAGGACAATTCCTGGGCCGGCGAAATCCCAGGCAGCGATCTGATCATGCCAGGGTGCGCCGCACGTCTTTCCTTCCGCCACGGCTCGGCCGCCGATCGTCTTGTCTTTCTTCAGCGTGATGTGACAGCCAAGGCTCCCATCCTCCGACACGATCAGCCAGTCACCTACCGTCGCGTCCACAATGTCCTCACTGACCTCCTGAGCCCGACCGACACCGCTCAATGCCAGCATGATAGCAAGGCTTGTCAGCACGCTCCGAACTACCCGCATCATCCACCCCCCCCCCCCCAGATACGATCTCGTCCCTATTGGGCTCCGCTTCCGGTTTTTTATCAAGACCTATTTGTGGCGTGGCGGTCGGGCTGACATTCGCCCGCAACGACGGCTGGCGGCAATAACGTCCTGATTTGCTTCGTCAAGATGATGAATTGCATGTCCCCATGTTGACCATATCCGCCGTCGCCACCACTTCAGTGTTTATGGTGAAAAAGAAATCCAACACCGTGCCGCTTCTGAAGGAGTCCTGGACGCTGCCGCCCGCGGCAACGCTCGGCTCATCCGTCCGTGCCAAGGGCATCTTGATGGAGTTGCGTGCCAAATTGCCTTTAGCCGTCCGCAGGGATCTGGATATCGCAGGCATGGTTTTGACCCTCGCGGTACCAGAAGACGACGAGGACGACTTCACGGCGGCGCGCGCCAAGGTCTCCAAATTGCTAGAAACCATGGAAAGCCTGCCGGTGCTGCCGCGCGAGATCGAGGATATCCTGACCATCTCCACCACGGAGCGCCGACGCTGGCTTGAAGATGGTCGCCTGCCGAGCGGCGGCATCAGGACGGTAAGACTGCGTGGCCGGGCGAAACGGATCACCTTCCACGTCTTTGAGCCGAAGGTGGTCGAGGAGCTTCTCAACAGTGGCGCCATCGACGAATGGCGAGAACATGATCTCGCCGCGAAGGCAGAGAACAGACGGCGCGCGGCGCATCAAGCCAAGCTGACACGTTCGCTGAAAAAGGCGAAATCGGCGCGTCCGCCTGAGCGCAGTTCGGCCGAACTCTCCGGTTGGGAAGAGTTCGACCGCGATGGCCTTCTTCGATAGCGCAGAGCTACGCTGTGGCGCGGGCGCCGAGCGGGCCTTGGTGGACGACAATCCGAGCGTGGTATGGCACGCGCTGGTAAAGATCGATCACGTCCTGATTGACCAAGCGAACACAGCCCGAAGAGGTTGCCTTGCCGATCGACTGCCACTCCGGCGAGCCGTGGAGACGGTAGAGTGTGTCCTTGCCATCCTTGAAGATATAGAGCGCGCGGGCACCAAGCGGGTTCTTGATCCCCGGATCCATGCCGCCATTCTCGACCGAGAAGCGTGCCAGTTTCGGCTGGCGAGCAACCATCTCAGCCGGAACCTTCCAGCGTGGCCAAGGCTGGCGCCAATGAACGATCCCCTCACCTTCCCAGGCAAAGCCGTCGCGTCCAAGGCCAACGCCGTAACGCATCGCCGTTCCGCCAGGCTCGACCACATAGAGGAAGCGGTTTGGCGTATCGACGACCACGGTGCCGGGCTTCTCGCCTGTCGGGTCTAGCACGCGCTGACGGTAATATTTCGGATCGATCTGCTGGTATGGAATTGCGGGGAGGCTGTGTCCGCCATCCTCCAACGCCGCGTAGCGCTGCTGCAACTCCGCCTCATCCGGCGGCACGATAGGCCGCCGAGCGGCTTGCGGCACCACTGCGGGTGTGGAGTTTGTCTGGCAGCCCGCAAGCGCTGCCGTTGCCGAAAGCGTTCCGAAGATAAAGCTGCGACGAGATACGCGCTGAAGAAGTGTCATGTGGGAAATCCATAGAAATTGCGCCTCCTTCTTGCCCATCGAAAAACGCATGGCAAGCCGGAGAAGATCACATCCATGGCATCGGACTAATATACGCTGGGGGCTGCGCCAAAAGTGTCACGGTCATCGCGAATGCGCGTTGATGACCTCAAGAAAGGCGTCGCCGAAACGCTCCAGCTTTGAAGGCCCGACGCCGGAAATATCCAGCATCTCGTCTTCGTCGGACGGCCGTTCGGTCGCAAGCGCAACCAGCGTCGTGTCGGGAAAAACGACATAGGGTGGCACGCCGAGATCCTTGGATATGTCCATGCGGACAGCGCGTAACGCCTGAAAGAGCTCGAGATCGGCGCCCTCCAATCCAGACTTCGCATTTGCTGAACTTGCCGAGGACGATCGGGACGCCTTGCCCGTCGTCGGCCGATCCTTGCGAAAACGGACCTCTCGTTCCTTTTTGAAGACGGCGCGCGATTCAGGCTCCAGCTTGAGAGCTCCATAAGCGCCATGATCGACGCTAATCAGTCCCGCGGCAAGGAGCTGGCGATAGACCGATTGCCAGGTCTTGGCGGGCAGATCCCTGCCAGCTCCGAAAACCGGCATATCGACGTGGCCGAAGCGGGTGGTCTTGTCAGTCTCGTTGCCGAGCAGAACATCGACGAGGTGTCCGGTACCGAAGCGCTCTCCCGTTCGATAGATCGCCGCCATCGCCTTGATCGCGGCATCCGTCCCATCCCAGGTTTCCACGGGTTTCAGGCAGGTATCGCAGTTGCCGCAATTTCCACCATGGGCTTCGCCGAAGTGCTTGAGGATCGCCTGCCTGCGGCAGCCGGCCGTCTCGCAAATGCCAAGCAGCGCATTGAGCTTGGCGCGCTCGACACGCTTGATTTCCGGGCTTGAATTCCCCTCATCGATCATGCGACCGCGCTGGATGACGTCAGCCATGCCATAGGCCATCCAGACATCGGACGGCAGCCCATCGCGTCCTGCACGCCCGGTTTCCTGATAATAGGCCTCAACCGATCCGGGCAAATCCAGATGGGCGACGTAGCGCACATTCGGCTTGTCGATGCCCATGCCGAAGGCGACCGTCGCCACGAGGCAAAGTTCTTCCTCCTTCAGGAACGCGTCCTGATGGCGGTCGCGCATCTCCCGCTCCATGCCGGCATGATAGCCAAGTGCCCTGATGCCCTGCGTGTTCAGCCACTCCGCCGTTTCATCCACCTTGGCGCGGGAAAGACAATAGACGATGCCGCTCGACCCTTTGTGACGCGACAGGAAGCGGAGCAATTGCTGCTTCGGTTGATCCCGCTCGACGATTTCATAGCCGATATTGGGCCGGTCGAAGGAGGTGGTGAATACACCAGCGGACTGGAGTTGCAGCCGTTCAATGATGTCATCACGGGTATGAGGGTCGGCAGTCGCCGTCAGCGCCATGCGCGGAACGCCGGGATACTCTTCTGCCAGACGGCCAAGTTCGCGATATTCAGGCCTGAAATCATGCCCCCATTGCGAAACACAATGTGCTTCGTCAATCGCAAACAGCGCGATTTTCGCGCGCCCTATGAAATCCTTGAAGCCTGGCGTGACGATGCGCTCAGGTGTCACATAGAGTAGATCGAGCTCACCGCTATGGACCGCGTTGCGCACATCCATGAATTCTTCGCGCGATAGCGACGAGTTGAGCGCCGCTGCGCGAACCCCGAGTTGCTTCAGCGCTTCGACCTGATCGCGCATCAGCGCGATCAACGGCGAGACCACAATTCCAAGCCCATTCCTGCAAAGCGCTGGAACCTGGAAACACAGCGATTTGCCCGCGCCGGTTGGAAACAGCACAACGGCATCGCCACCCGCCATCACATGGTCGACAACCTCTTCCTGTCGGCCTCTAAAGGAGGCGTAGCCATAGACGCGTTTCAACAGCGAAAGCGGCGTTTCGCTTCCGCTCTCGGCAAAAAGACTTTTGGTAGGACTGTGGGACTGCGGCATGGAATCGCTCGTTAGGCTAAAGGCACTCTATGCCATAGAGCGCCGACAAGCGCGAGCTTTGTACGAAATCGGATAGCGAGTTCGCGCAATTGCGGGCAGACCAAGCGATTGTCGATGCAGCCCAGCGCACCCAGACAGCTTCCATGACGGAGTTGTTGTTGAGGAACCTTAGTTCACGGGACGGCGTTTCTCGTTTTTGCTTAGGAGCGCAACTTTGACAGCCCAGCCCATCCGCTATTCCGCCGATCTGGAAACCGTGAGAGACAAGGAGCCGGAAACCATCTCAGGCCTCATCGAACAGTTCGATACCATCCTCGAAACCACGGCCAAGAATTACGGGCACGCGGTTCGCTCCGTCCACGCGAAAGCGCATGGCATCATCGAAGCGGAGATGGTGGTAAAACCCGGTCTGCCGCCGGAACTGGCACAGGGCCTCTTCGCCACGCCCGGCACTCACAAGGCCTTCATGCGCCTCTCCACAAATGCAGGCGATATCCTTCCCGATGCCGTGTCGCTTCCTCGGGGAATGGCGTTGAAGGTGCTGGATGTCCAAGGGCAGCGCTTGCCCGACGCGGAAGGTTCGACGCAGGACTTCGTCATGGTCAACGGTCCAGTCTTCCAGGCACCGAATGCGGAGAAATTTCTCTCCAGCCTCAAGCTGCTTGCCAAGACGACCGACAAGATGGAAGGCACCAAGGTGGTGATGTCGAGCGTGCTTCAGACCGTCAACAAGGGTCTTGAAGCGGTGGGGGTCTCTAGTCCCGCCGTCCAGTCGCTCGGTGGCGCACCCGATGTCGATCCGCTGGGTGAAACCTACTTCAGCGTGACGCCTTTCCGCTATGGCGACTATGTCGCCAAGTTCCGGCTGAAACCCGTTTCGCCCGATCTAACGAAACGCACCGGAACAGAGATCGACGTCAGTGTGCGAGAAGACGCCATTCGCGAATCGGTCCAGGCAGAAATGCAGGAAACCCATGGTGTTTGGGAGTTTCAGGTCCAGCTCTGTCGCGATCTCGAAAAACAGCCAATCGAAGACCCTACGGTCGAGTGGAAAGAAGACGATGCACCATTCGTCACCGTCGCGACCATCACGGCACATCCGCAGGATAGCTGGAGTGATGAAAAGGTGCAGAAGGTGGATGAAGAGATGCGGTTCAGCATCTGGACAGGTCTTACCGATCACCAGCCGCTCGGCAATATCAACCGGGCGCGGAAGGACACCTACCGCCACTCAGCCGAGTTCCGGGCGAAATTCAATGGCTGTCCGTTCCATGAGCCTGCCGCATAAGCGCGCCCAATGATTGCTGAAGGCGCTCCGTTCCCGCGGGGCGCTTGCTCCTTTTTTGAATGGAAGACATCATGACCGACACCATCCCTAACCCTGAATCTGAAGGTCCCTCTGGCGGTTGGGGATCGGTAAAATCGATTGCGCGAATTCTGGGTGACGACAAACCCTCGCCCATGGTGCTCGAGGAATTGGCACGGCAAAACAAGCCCGGCGGCGTGATGTGCGTCTCCTGTGCCTGGCCAAAACCGGCCAATTATCATCCCTTCGAATTCTGCGAGAACGGCGCGAAGGCAACGATCTCCGACCTGACCAGCGCGCGATGCACACCGGATTTCTGGTCCGATCACACTGTCCAATCACTTCGCGGCTGGAAGGACTACGATCTCGAACAGACGGGTCGGCTGACGCATCCACTTCGTTATGACGAAGCCAGCGATCGCTACGTCGAAGTCTCGTGGGATCAGGCCTTCGACGATATCGGCCAAACCCTGAAGTTCCTTCCACGCGAGAGTGTCGTCTTTTATTCCTCCGGACATGCGGGCTTGGAGGCTTCCTATCTCTACGCGCTGCTTGCCAGAACCTACGGCAACAATAACCTGCCCCAAAGCTCGAACATGTGTCACGAGACGACCTCGGTCGGCCTGCAGAAGGTCATCGGCTCGCCTGTTGGCACCGTCGTCTGGGAAGACCTCGAGAAAGCCGATGCTTTCTTCTTCTTCGGCCAAAACCCCGGGTCGAACAGCCCCCGCTTTCTTCATCCTCTGCAGGAGGGGAAAAAGCGCGGTGCTAAGATTGTCACCTTCAATCCCGTGGTCGAGCAAGGGCTCGTCTCCTTCGTCAATCCGCAAAGCCCGGTCGACATGCTGACGGGACGTGAAACGCAGATCTCGGACGAATATCTTCAGGTGAAGGCTGGAGGTGACATCGCCGCCATCCTCGGCCTCTGCAAGGTGGTGATCGAAGCGGACGATGCGGCCGTCAGCGCGGGCGCAGCGAGGGTCCTCGATATTGCATTTATCGAAGAGCATACGGTTGGCCTGGAAAGTTTCATCGATCTCGTGCGCAGCACCGACTGGTCGGTCATCGAGAAAGAAAGCGGCCTGACCGAGACGGCAATCCGCCGCGCGGGCGAAATCTACATCCAGGCGGAACGCGTCATCGGTGTCTATGGCATGGGCCTGACGCAGCATTCGCAAGGGGCACTCAACGTTGCAATGGTGGTGAACCTGCTGCTGCTGCGCGGCAATATCGGTCGCGAGGGAGCAGGATGCTGTCCTGTACGCGGTCACTCCAATGTCCAGGGCCAGCGCACCGTGGGCATTGCTGAAAAGGCAAAGCTGATCCCGATGGACAAGCTGAAGGCCCTCTTCGACTTCGATCCGCCGACAGAGGATGGGGTGACCATTGTCGACGCCGTCAAGGGCATGATGTCGGGCCAGATCAAAGCGACGATCTCGCTTGGCGGCAACCTTGTGCGCGCTGTTCCAGATCAGAAGGCCATGGAAGAGGCATGGGCGAGCCAGGATCTCACAGTCGTCGTTTCCACCAAGCTGAACCGAAGCCATCTCTTTCCGGGAAAAAAAGCTTACATTCTGCCCTGCCTTTCGCGACTGGAACGAGACGAGCAGGCATCCGGTCCGCAATCGGTGACGACAGAAGACAGCTTCTCGCATATCTCGGGCTCCGTCGGCAAACGCACGCCAGCGTCGAAGCATCTGAAAAGCGAATTGGCGATTGTGACGAGCATCGCCAAGGCGGCTGTCGCGCCCAACCCGAAACTAAAATGGGACGAATGGACCGCCGACTACAGCCTCGTCCGAGACCTCATCGAGGCCACGTATCCAGATCAGTTCAGGGCTTACAACGAGCGTATGTTCGAACCGAGCGGCTTTTATCGTGGCAATTCGGCCCATAACCGGATCTGGAAGACGGAGGAAAAGAAAGCGGTCTTCACCACGCCTACCCAGCTCAATGCTCTTTCGTTCGATGATGCTGAAGGCCGCTTCCGCCTGATCACCATGCGCTCCAACGACCAGTTCAACACCACGATCTACGGCTATTCGGACCGCTTCCGCGGCATCGAAGGAACGCGCGACGTGCTGTTGATGTGTCGTGAGGACATCCGCTCAGCTGGTCTTTCGGAAGGCCAGGAGGTTAAACTCGTCAGCGACTTCAACGACGGCGTGCGCCGTGAACTCGCTGGCTTGAAGGTCAGGGAACACAATCTCCCGCGGGGAACGATCGGCGCCTATTACCCGGAAGCCAACGTTCTTATTGCCATCGACCATCACGACGAAATGTCGAAAACGCCAGCTTCGAAGGCCGTACCCGTTCGCATCGAGGCTTGAGACCTCTGAAGTGCACTGGGTCTTAGTAAGCCGCGAAAGCGAAGATTTCGCGTTGGCCGGGCCGGGCTTTATGATGTCCGTCCAGCGAAATGTGGGGTCTTGCCATAGGAGAGGCAAGGCTCTGACATGAACAGGCGTTCGGCAAGAAAATCGACGAGAACGCGCACCTTCGGCGACAAATGCCGACTGGATGGCCAGAGCAGGTTGAACTGACCGGGCGCGTCGAGATGATCGAGAAGCAGGGGAACGAGATCGCCGGAACGGACCGGACCCTCCGCCAGAAAATCCGGCATGCAGCCAATCCCCAAATCGCGCATCACTGCGCCACGCAATGCTTCCATATTGTTGCAGGTCAGCACGTAGCGAAGCCTCGGTTCCGGTTCACCTTCTGGCCGGCGCAGCGGCCACGGCTGTATCTTGCCGCTATTGGGGTAGCGGAAGCCGATGCTGGCATGAGCGGCAAGATCACGCGGACAGCCAGGTGTGCCGTGGCAGGCGAGATAGGCAGGCGTCGCCGCCAGCAACAGGCGGAAAGGCCGGAGTGCGCGCACCATCAACCGGCTGTCCGGCAACTGGCCGCTGCGAATGACGACATCCACCCCTTCCTCGATCAGGTCAACGATGCGGTCATTGAAATCGAGATCGAGCGTGATGTCGGGATAGAGGGCCATGAAGTCGGGGATCACCGGCAACAGCAGATGATAGGCGATGATCGGGCAGGACATACGGATGACGCCGCGCGGCGCTTCGCGGGTGCGCATCAGGCTTTCATGCGCATCGTCGAGGTCGTCGAGAATAAGCCGACATCGTTCGTGAAAGGCCCGTCCCTCCTCCGTCAGCCGAAGACTGCGGGTGGTCCTCTGGAAAAGCCGTACCTGGAGTTGAGCTTCCAGCTTACTCACAGCCTTCCCCACGGCTGAGGGCGACAGGCCCAGTACCCGACCAGCTGCGGCAAAGCTGCCAAGATCGGCAGTTCGAACAAAGGCCGAGAGGCCCGCGAGACGGTCCATCAAACACTCCTATTCAAGACTTTTATTCCTGATTGATCGGATATGATTGGAGCTTATCGCTCATTCGAGCGCAAGTATATTGGTTGGCGACGGTTTCACCCGTGATCAATGACGCCTGTTTTTCAGGAGGATAGTTTATGCAGCCCCGTATCTCTGCGCGTCCTCACACGCATCCCTACCTTGCTTTGCTTGCCGTCTGCCTGGCAGCCGCAGCCATGCCACTCACTTTCACCGGCACGGCAGTCGCGCTTCCATCGATCGCGCAAGCGCTTGATGCCTCGCCCGCGGCGACCGCGTGGGCTACCAACGCCTTCATGCTGACCTTCGGTTCAACCCTTATGGTGGCTGGCGCACTGGCCGATAGTCTCGGCCGCCGCCGCGTCTTCTTGTTGGGTGCGGCAAGTTTCGCGCTCTTCTCGCTGGCGTTGACCGTGGTGCCGGATATCTTACTCTTCGATCTGCTTCGCGGTGGCCAGGGTCTTGCGGCCGCGGCCGCCTATGCCGGCGGCGCCGCAGCACTTGCACAGGAATTCAATGGAGCAAGCCGCATGCGGGCCTTCAGCGTCCTCGGCACAAGTTTCGGCGTCGGTCTTTCCCTTGGTCCGGTGGTTTCGGGTGCGATGATTGAAAGCTTCGGCTGGCGCAGTATCTTCCTCGCTGTGGTGCTCCTCACCTCGCTTTCCTTCCTGATCGGCTACAAGGTCCTGAAAGAGAGCCGTGACCCGGCTGCGGGAAGATTGGACTGGCGGGGTGCGCTTGGCTTCACCACCATGCTCGCCCTGTTTACCTACGGCATGCTGCTGGTTCCCGAACGCGACTGGAGCGACGGCCTGGTCGTCGGCGCATTAATTGGCTCTGCGGTCTGCCTCGTCCTGTTCATCCAGATCGAAAGAACGGTAGCGCGGCCTATGCTTGATCTTTCGCTCTTCCGCTATCGCCGTTTCGTCGGTGTCCAACTGCTCGCGGCAGCGCCTGCCTATGGTTTTGTGGTTCTTTTGGTTCTGCTGCCGCTGCGCTTCGTCGGCATCGAGGGAATGGGAGCCATTGCGGGCGGTGGATTGATGATCGCTCTCTCCGCGCCGCTTCTGATACTGCCGATGGTCGCTGGTTGGCTAACACGCTGGCTGCGTCCCGCCACTTTATGCGGCACCGGACTGATCTTGACAGCCTGCGGCCTGGGCTGGCTTTCCACCTTGCCATCCGGCACCCCGGCGGCTTTGCTCCTATTGCCGATGTTGATGATCGGCACGGGGATCGGCCTGCCATGGGGTTTGATGGACGGTCTTGCCGTTGACGTGGTTCCTAGCGAGCGTGCGGGTATGGCGATGGGCATCTTCTCCACCGTCCGGGTTGCCGGGGAAGGAGTGGCCCTTGCCGTCATCGGCGCCATTCTCTCATTGTTGATCGCCGGACGCCTCAGTGCTGCAGGTCTCCAAGGTTCGGCACAAACGGCAGGCCAAAACCTTGCCATCGGCAATCTCGAAGGCGCGCTTGCCGCACTGCCCGGCTCCACGGTCAGCCAACTCCAGTCGTTTTATAGCCAGGCTTTCTCGTCGGTGCTGATCCTGTTGTCGGCCATCACCACCATCACCGCCATCGTCGTTTTTCTGTCCCTGAACCAGGCGAAAGACGAGGCAGTCGCGGCAAAGGCGTTATAGTCCCTCTACCGGACAACGCCCCACGGCCAATGACGGCGCGCAACTTCACACTTGCGCGCCTTCTTCTATCTTGGGAGAACACCATCGACACCCCGTTAGAGGGCACCACAGGTCGAGTACATCATGGCAATATCCCATCATCAGTTCCCTGCGCCGGAAAATCCCTGGGACAACGGCCCCGCCATTCGTAAGGAACGCATGACCATTCTCGGCAGCCTGGACACGAAAAGCTTTCTGCCCTGGATCGACCGCCATGCCGCCAAGCTCGGACTGGAGCAGCGCATCTCCCATGCCGACCAGGCACGCATCGAACTGATCCTCGCAGGGCCTATAGAGCTGATCGACGCTATGGAAATGGGCTGCTCCTTGGGACCCATTACCGTCTGGGTGGAGGATATTCAGCGCGCTGAAGCTGTAGACGATACCGTCTAAACAGCCGGTGATGGAAAAGCAGAGATAGGCATCAAAAAGAGTGTTTGCGTAAATATCAGCCACAGTTGCAAGTGCGAAAATTTTATGCAAACGTGCCCAACATGTCGCGCGGCTGTGCCAGCCGACGCCTTCTCTGTGCAGGGGCCAAGCCTCTCAAATCACTCGGAACTTTGAAATGCCTCAGAATATTGCCCCCGCCTGGATACCGGTCGCGTTGTCGACGGATTTGCCGGTGGCATCGGTCATTCCCGCTCGTCTTACAACTGCGTCCTTGGCGATTTGGCGCGCTCAAAGCGGCGCTGTCTCTGCGGTCGCCGACCGCTGTCCACATCGCGGCATGCGGCTCTCGCACGGTTTCGTTCGTGGCGAAGCCTTGTCTTGTATCTATCACGGCTGGCGTTACGGAAAATCCGGCAACTGTCTTGCCATTCCGGCCCATCCCAGCCTGACGCCGCCTGAGGCAATCCGCGTCGCGACCTATCGGGCTGGCGAGCTTGACGGCGTGATTTGGGTATCGGAAGAAGAGGTCGCGGCCGACATGCCGTCGAATGAGGGCTTCGTCGGGCTGCGCAGTATCACGCTGTCAGTGACAGCCGAAACGCTTGCTGCCTGTATCGGCGCCGACCTTATAGAGGACGCCATCGATTGGGCGATCAACGGAATGAGGGCACGCCTGCTGACTGCGCCTTCGGGAGAAGATGGCGCGCTGCTTGTTCATCTATTGATCGACAGCAGCGCGACCAAAGCACAGAAAATTGCCGCATCGACCGCATTGGAAACACTGCGTCGTCAGGCCGAGGCCGCTGCCAACCGGGGAGAAGCCGCATGAGCCGCGACGCGATGATCGACCAATGGTATCCTGTCGGCTTGATCAGCCGGCTCTTGTCCGACGGGCAAGAGACGTTGCTGATGGGCGAAACGATCCGTGTCTCCCGCAACGGCGAAGGCAAGGCCGAGGTCGCGACGACCGATGGCCGTGCTCTTCCCGTAACAGAAAGATATGGTCACGTCTGGTCTTCTCTAGGCGTGCCTGAAAAACCACTCTTCGATATTCCGGAAGCCGAACAGCCCGGCCGTCGTCTGGTCGATGTCGGTGTCGTCCGCGTTCGCTGCTCGCCGCTGCGCGCCGTCGAGAACTTTCTCGACATCGCCCATTTTCCCTTCGTCCACACCGACATTCTTGGCTCCGAACCCCATACGGAAGTGGAGAACTACAAGGTCGAAATCCGCGAGGACGCCGACGAGGTTTGGGCAACGCAAGTGAAATTCTATCAGCCGCAGGCAGCAAAGTCGGCCAGCGGCGGCATCACGACGGAATACATGTACCGCGTGCCCGCACCTACTTGTTCGGTTCTCTACAAGACCTGCCCACCGAAGCCCGGCGAATGGGACGTGATCACGCTTTTCGTCCAGCCGCTGACGGAAGAGCTTTGCGATGTATGGCCGTGGATGGCGCTTTACGACGAGGAGACGCCAATGACCGATCTCATCCACTTCCAACAGATGATCTTCCTGCAGGATCGCTCGATCCTCGAAAACCAGATCCCGCGCCGTCTGCCGCTCGATCCCGGCATGGAAATTCCCACCCGCGCGGACCTCACCTCCGTCGCTTACCGCCGCTGGCTGAAGCGCCACGACTTCACCTATGGCGCACAGCTGGTAGCCCAATGATCCTTTACGACTACATCCTCTCGCCAAGCTGTTACAAAGCGCGCCTGATGGCAGCACTCACCGGCCTCAAACTGACGCTGCGCGCCGTCGATTTCCATCCGGGCGCAGAACATCGCGGCCCGGAATTGCTGGCGCTGAACCCGGCAGGCTCTATCCCAATCCTAGTGGACGGCGATCTGGTCCTGACGGAATCCTCTGCGATCCTCGTCTATATTGCGAGCAAGGTGGCACCCGCATGGCTTGGTACCGGCGAGCCTTCCACAGCGGCCCGTATCCAACAATGGCTCTCCTTCTCAGCCCGGCTGACGGCCAGCCTTGGCGGCGCGCGCTTGCATGAGATGCTGCATCGTCCGGGCGATATCGACACCTTGCGCGCCTCGGGCGTGATTGCGCTTCGGGAACTGGAAGCCTCCCTCTTCGAGCAAAGGCTGAAAGGAGAGGCTTTCCTTGTCGGCAACACAGCAACCGTCGCCGACATCGCCTGCTTCCCCTATGTGGCGCTCGCACCCGATGGCGGGGTATCGCTCGATTTTTACCCCTCCATCCGCCTGTGGATGCGTGCCATCAGATCGCTGGAAGGCTTTATCGAAATGCCCGGCATCCACCGTCTGCATGAGCTAAAGCCGGACCCGCATGAGACGCCAGCGCTGACCGAAACGGCAGAGGCGTAAAGCGCATGGCCGGACATCTTTTAAAAAACTGTGCTGCTGTGATCGTCAATGACGGCACCGGCATGTCCGTGCGCCGAAATGTCGATCTCCTGACGGACGGTCCCGCAATCAAGGCCATCGGCGAGGATCTTGCGAGCGGACCAATCCCAGAGGGCACGGAAATCACCGATGCCAGCGGCTGGTTCGTTTATCCGGGGCTCGTCAACACGCACCACCATTTCTTCCAGTGCTTCGTGCGCAACCGCGCCGATCTCGACTGGACGAAGCTTTCGGTGATCGAGTGGCTCGATCGCATCTACCCGATCTTCTCGCGGCTGACGGAGGACTGCTTTTATCATTCCTCCGTCACCGCCATGGCCGAGATGATCAAGCACGGCTGCACCACGGCCTTCGATCATCAGTATAATTTCCCGCGTCATGCCGGTAAAAGGCTGATCGACCGGCAATTCGAGGCCGCCGATTTGTTTGGCATGCGCTTCCACGCCAGTCGCGGTGGGAACTCGCTACCCAAGTCGGAAGGGTCGACCATACCCGACGAGATGCGCGAGACGACGGACGAATTCATCGCCGACTGCGCCCGTCTGATCGAGACCTATCACGACACCTCGCCCTTCAGCGTGCGCCAGGTGGTGGTCGCACCCTGCCAGCCCGTCAACAGCTATCGCGAGACCTTCGTGGAGTCTGTTCGTCTTGCGCGCGACAAGGGCGTACGGCTCCACACCCATGTCGGTGAGGGTGAGAGCGACGTGATCCTTGCCCGCCACGGGCTGCGCACTGTCGATTATCTACACGAGATGGGTTTTGCCGGACCGGACACCTTCTACGCCCATTGCTGGGAACTGACCCACGACGAGTTGCGCACCATGGCGGCTTCAGGAACGGGCGTGGCCCATTGCCCCGAGCCGGTCTATCTGGTCGGCGCGGAAGTGACCGACATCCCGGCCATGAACGCCTTTGGTGTGCCGGTTGGTCTCGGTTGCGATGGCGCTGCCTCCAACGATAATTCCAATCTCATGCACTGCATCCATTCCGCCTATATGCTGCAATGCCTGGCGGCCTCGACACGCGCTCATCCTGTGCCTGCACCAGCAGACTTCCTCAGCTATGCGACCACAGGCGGGGCGCAGCTTCTGGGCCGCACCGACATCGGTCGGCTTGCGCCGGGCATGGCAGCCGATCTTTTTGCCATCGATACCCGCCGCATGGATTATGTCGGCACCCGACATGATCCCTTGAGCCTGATCGCCAAGGTCGGCATCGGCGCGCCGACGGACATGACCATGATCAATGGCCGTGTGGTGTGGGCGAAGGGCGAGTTTACCGGCCTGGATGAAGGAAAACTTTTCGCCGACGCAGAAGCGGCGCTCGCCACCATCGATTTCTGAAACAACACAACCGACAAGGGGAACCAGCATGATCAACGCACTCAATCGCCGCACGCTGCTGAAGGGCGTCGCACTCACCGGTCTTGCCAGCGCCGTTGGCGCGCGTGCCACACTTGCAGCTGATAAGCCGCTCGGCATCGCACTCGTCGTGCCTTCGCCCATTGGCGACGTGGGCTGGGGCCATGCGCTCGCCGCCGGTCTTGAGCCGGTCAAAGCGGCCTATGGCGACAAGGTGAAAATCACCATTCTGGAAAACATTCCGGAAGGTCCCGATGCCGACCGTATCATGACCAAGACCGTTGCCGACGGAAACAAGTTCCTGATTGCCGGCTCCTTCGGCTATCAGAACGGTGCGCTGCAGATCGCTCGTCGCAACAAGGACGTCAGCGTGCTGCACGCGTCCGGCTTTCAGGTCGCGCCGAACTTCTCGCCCTTCGCCGCCAAATATTTCCAAGGCACCTATCTGATGGGCATGGCGGCTGCCGCGCTGACGAAATCTGGCAAGCTCGGCTCGGTCTCGGCCTTCGCCATCCCCGAACTCATCACCTCCATCAATGCGTTTACGCTGGGTGCCCAGGCCGTCAAACCAGATATCGAAGTTTCCGTTGTCTGGGTGAACTCCTGGTTCGATCCAGCAAAGGAACAGGAAGCCGCCAAGGCGCTGATGTCGCAAGGTTGCGATGTGATCTTCTCCAACGCACAGGACACACCATCCGTCATCTCCGCCTGCGAGGAAGCCGGCGTCTATGCCTTTAACCTCAACTCCTCGATGAAGAGCTACGCGCAGAAGACCTATCTCGGCTGCGTTGCGACCGACTGGTCCCCCTACTTTCTGGCGCAGGTTAAGGCGCACATGGACGGCACTTTCAAGGGCGCGAATGCCTTCCTCGGCATGTCGGACGAAGTGGTCAAGGTCGTGGACTGGAACCCCAGCGTTCCGGCCGACACCATGACGAAAATCAACGAGACCGAAGCGAAAATCGCCGATGGCAGCTTCTCGCCCTTTACCGGCCCCATCACCAAGGCGGATGGCTCGGAAGGCGTCGCAGCCGGCAAGACGCTGACGGACAAGGAGATCATGGCCATGGATTGGCACGTCAAGGGCGTCACCACGCCTCTGCCGAAGTGATCCCTCATGGCTGAGACGACCCTGCCCGCATCGGCAGACAGTGAACGGGGAAAGGCACCCCTGCTTTCGCTGCGTGGCCTGTCGAAAAGCTACGGCCAGATCCGCGCCAATCAGGCGATCGATCTGGACGTGGCGGACCATTCGATCCACGCCATTCTCGGCGAAAACGGCGCGGGCAAATCCACGCTGATGAAGCTGATCTATGGTGTGGAAACGCCGGATGAGGGCACTGTAACCTGGCGAGGCGAGCCGATCCGGCTTGCTTCGCCTGCCGAGGCCCGCCGCCAGGGCATCGGCATGGTCTTTCAGCATTTCTCCCTTTTCGAGACGCTGACGGTCGTCGAGAACATCTCGCTCGTCGTACCAGGAAAGAAGAGTGATCTTGTCGAGCGGGTGCGCTCATTGGGACGCGACTTCGGCCTTGAGGTCGATCCGCTTGCCCATGTCCATGCGCTCTCGGTCGGCGAGCGACAGCGGGTCGAGATCATCCGCTGCCTGATGACCGACCCCAAGCTCATCATCCTCGACGAACCGACCTCGGTGCT
This sequence comes from Agrobacterium sp. CNPSo 3708, assembly GCF_028674915.1. Taxonomy (NCBI): domain Bacteria; kingdom Pseudomonadati; phylum Pseudomonadota; class Alphaproteobacteria; order Hyphomicrobiales; family Rhizobiaceae; genus Agrobacterium; species Agrobacterium sp. CNPSo 3708. The sequence continues at coordinate 144,354 of NZ_JAQZSF010000005.1, read as the reverse complement.
GCCGCCGCAATCGGTCGAGAAGCTTTTCGAGACGTTGAAGCGCCTACGAGATCGCGGCGTCTCCATCCTCTTCATTTCCCACAAGCTTGAAGAAATCCGGGCGATCTGCGACCGCGCCACCATCTTGCGCGGCGGAAAAGTGACCGGCCACGTGGATCCGCGTGAGCACGATGCCCATGATCTTGCCCGTATGATGATCGGGCGCGACATGCCGGAGATCAAGGCTCCGACGGTTGTGGCGACCGGCGAAAAGCGCCTCGAACTGATCGGCCTCGACTATGAGCCGGACGATCCCTTTGCTGTGCCGCTGAAGCGCGTCACGCTGGAGGTGAAAGCGGGAGAAATTGTCGGGCTTGCCGGCATTTCTGGGAACGGACAAGCGGAACTCTCGTCTATCATTTCGGGCGAAACGCGGCTGGGTCGTGAAGCGAAGGACCGCATCTTCATGATGGGAGAGGATGTCGGTCGCCTCGATGCCGCTGCCCGTCGCAAACTTGACTTTGCCTTCGTGCCGGAAGATCGTCTTGGCCGTGGTGCGGTGCCAGAGCTTTCGCTCACCTTGAACGGTCTCCTGACCGCCCATCCGCTCGGCCTGCTGAAGCACGGTCTGATCGACCACAGCGGTGCCAAGACGTTCGCTGAGGCCTGCATTCGCGATTTCGATGTGCGGACACCTGGACCAGACGCAGAGGCCGGCGCGCTTTCAGGCGGCAATCTGCAGAAATTTATCGTTGGCCGTGAGATCATGCTGGGGCCGAAATTGCTCTTCGTCGCCCAGCCAACGTGGGGCGTGGATATCGGTGCCGCCATGGCGATCCGGCAAAGACTGATCGCATTGCGCAATGCCGGCATGGCGATCCTCGTTATCTCCGAGGAAATCGAAGAGCTCTTCGAAATCTGCGACCGCATTCAGGTGCTGAATGCCGGTACGCTCAGCCCGTCCCTCGTGACGTCCGAAACGCGTGTCGAAGATGTCGGCCGCTTTATGATTGGCGCCGACGCTGCCACTCCTTCCGAAAACCCCGCTGCTGGAAAGCTGTCCGCATGAGCGCCTTCCCTCATTTCGTTCGGCGCGAACGTGCCTCGCTGAAGGCGACCATACTGGCGCCGCTTGCGGCGCTCGGGGTTGCCACGCTCATCAATCTCGCGCTTTACGCCGTCATGGGCAAAAGCCCCGCTGCGGTGTTCTACGCCATGCTGCTGGAGCCGTTCCTCTCCTGGTCAGCCTTCTCCGAAGTGCTTTTGAAAATGGGACCGCTGCTCGTGATCGCGCAGGGACTTGCCATCGGCTTTCGCGCCAAGGTCTTCAATATCGGCGCCGAAGGACAGTTCATTCTCGGCGCGATCTTCGCCTCCGCAATCCCCATCTATTATCCGGAAGCGACCGGCGGCTGGATCTGGCCGGCGATGCTTGTCTGCGGCGCCATCGGCGGCGCGCTCTGGGCCGCGATTACCGCTTTCTGGCGGGTGCGGCTGAACGCCAACGAAATTCTCGTGTCCCTGATGCTGAGCCTGGTTGCCGCACAGGTACTCAACTATCTGCTGCTTGGCCCATGGAAGGATCCAAACGGCTTCAACTTCCCGCAATCGGTGATGTTTCAATATGACGCCATGGTCCCGACCCTGATCGAGGGCACGCGCGTCAACTGGTCCTTTCCGCTCACCATCCTCTTTTCACTGGCCGCTTATGTCTTCATGCAGAAGAGCTTTCTCGGCTACAAGCTGCAGGTCGGCGGCCTTGCCCCGCGCGCGGCAGACTATGCCGGCTTCAGTCAGGGCCGCGCCATCTGGCTCTCGCTGCTGATTGGCGGCTTTGCAGCGGGTCTTGCGGGAGCGGCAGAAGTGGCAGGCCCGATCGGCCAGTTGCAACGCTCGATTTCCACCGGCTACGGCTATGCGGCCATCATCGTCGCCTATCTCGGCGGACTGCATCCGATCGGCATCATCCTGTCGTCGCTCGTCATGGCGGTGATCTATATTGGCGGCGACAATGCCATGGTCTCCGCCGAACTGCCGATTGCCGCGGTGCGCGTCTTCCAGGGGAGCCTGCTCGTCACCTATCTCATCGCGGTCGCCTTCGTCCGCTACCGCCTCGAATGGCCGAAAACTGCAGATCGGAAAGTGGCATGAACGCGGTCGATTTCATCCTCTCCGGCATGCTGGCGGCGGCAACGCCCTTTTTGCTGGCCGCGCTGGGCGAACTCGTTGTCGAACGCGCAGGCGTCCTTAATCTCGGCGTCGAGGGTTTGATGGCACTTGGCGCCGTCATCGCCTTTATCGTCGTCTATCACGGTGGTGGTCACATGCTGGCTTTCATGGCGGCGGGCTTTGCCAGCGTGTTGCTGTCCCTCATCTTCGCACTGGTTGCGCTTGGCTTCCGCGCCAACCAGGTCGCAACCGGCCTTGCCATCGGCATTCTGGGCCAAGGCCTCTCAGCGCTCTTCGGCAAGACTTATGAGAGCCTGACGGTCAGGGGACTGCCGAAACTTGCCATTCCCGGTCTGTCCGATCTTCCCGTCATTGGCGGGCTTTTCGTTCAGGATATCGTCGTCTGGCTGTCGCTTTTCCTGACACTTGCCATCTGGGCGGGATTTGCTTTCAGCAAGACAGGACTCGTGATCCGCGCGGTTGGGGAAAATCCGAAAGCCGCACATGCGATCGGCTATTCGGTCATTGGCGTGCGGGTCGCGGCGATCGCATTCGGCGGTCTTCTGGCCGGCTTTGCCGGCGCCTATGCCTCTGTGGTCTACACGCCGCTTTGGGCGGACGGCATGATTGCCGGACGCGGCTGGATCGCGATCGCGCTCGTTGTCTTCGGCACATGGCTGACGGGACGCATCTTCCTCGGAGCATGCCTGTTCGGCGCAGTGTCGCTGATGAGCCTTGCGGCACAGGCAACCGGTGTGGAACTGCCGTCGCAGTTCCTCTCCAGCCTGCCCTATCTCGTCACCATCATCGTGCTCGGCATCATTTCCGCCAACAAGCGGTTGTTGAAGCTGAACGGTGTTGCCTCGCTTGGGGAGCCTTTCGAGCGATAGTCTGAGCGCCCAGCTCAGACACTGCCTTTGGCAAGATCGCGTAGACCTCTCGGCAGGCTGTTCATGCATTGCGTGCCGTTCGGCGTGACCAAAAACTGATCCTCGATCATCAGCGCTCCAAAATTCTGGCCGTAAAAGGGCGCTTCCAATGCGACGACCATATCCGCCTCGATGATCTCCGGATTGCCTGAGGAAAAGAACGGCCATTCTTCAATACCCAGACCGCCACCGACGGAGTGACCGAAATGTCCGCGATAATATTCGTCGAAGCCATCGCGCCGCATTGAGCGGAGCATGGCGCCATGGACCGCGCCGAAGGTCTTGCCAGGGGTGATCTCATCCAGCCCCGCGTGAAATGCTGTCTCAAACGCCTTAAAGATATCGTCCGCCAATGGCGATGCCGGACCATAGGTTACGGTGCGCGCGCCATCGGACGAATATCCATCAACGAGGGTGCCGACATCGGCCTTGATCAACGCGCCCGGCGTCACCTTCGCAGCGCTATTCGACAGGTCCGGCCCGACAGAGATGTAATCCCAATGTCCACTCAACGAGAAGCCACCTATGGACGCCGCTTCCTGCGCGCCCGCTTTCCACGCAGCCGAGAGGTTTGCGACCGAAGTTCCCAGCGAGACGGCTTCCATCATGCGCGTGAGCCCAGCCTCCGCTGCCATGGCTGCGCGCCGGAGTCGTTCGATTTCACGGGGCGTCTTTATGGCGCGCAGGCGCCTCAACACAAGGGAGCCGTCAACCCACCGAACCGAGGGAATAGACGTTTTCAAAGCCTCGAAATCGGCAGCGGGCATGAATTCGAGATCGACCCCGATCCTCGCATGGCGGAGACCCTTCTCCTCCAACAGATCGGCCAAGAGATGGAAGCACGCAGACCGATCGAAGGTTTCCGGTCTTGGCCCTCCAACGCCTGAACCTCGATACGCGCCATCGATGCCGGAAATGCCGTTGACGCCCGACAGATCGACCCCATCGATCCAGATGCGATGTGTGCGGACGTCAACGTCTGGAGCCCGCTGCAGTACCACGGGTGCCGCATGATCGCTGACGATCGCCGCAAGCGACTGCTGTGCATCACTTGGAACCAGCGCAATCGCAGCCCCCGCCCTGCCCCACATGGTGGCGACACCCGCGGGCGCCCCGATCGCGTATAGAAACGCTTCCGGCTGGAAAAGAACCAATGCATCAAGGCCGGCTTCGCGCGTCAGCCGCTCCGCCCGTATCCTGTCCAAATCGCTCAACGCTGCCTCCACGAACACGCAATTCGGTTTAGCCGAGGCCGGTGGATGCCGCCAGTTGGATTTACGATTGCTCGGCTTATGCCGGGTCGAAAATGATGGGCTTTGGACGAACGAAGGTTCTTCGTCCTGCCTTCCAGCCCGCAATCGCAGGCGCCACAGAGCGGACAGCATGGCGAGGATCGTCAGCGTCCAGAATGACGATATCGGCGGGACCCCCAATCCGTAATTGATGATCCACGCCCATAATAGAAGCTGCCCTAGAGCTGACCATGGCGAAGACCTGATCGATATCGTCATCCCGCGAAAGCTGCATCACATTGGCATAGAGATTGGCCATCCGCACAAGCGAGGCATCGCCGAAAGGCGTGAATGGGTTGAGCACATTATTGGTGGCTACCGCGGTGCGGACGCCATCTGCCGAAAGGAGATGAGCCGGGGTGATACCACGCGGAATATTTGTCGTTTGCCCCCGCCCCATGAGAAAAAGATCCGTCGCCGGCAGGACGACCAGCGCGATGCCGGCCTCGGCAATTTGTCGAGCTATATGTGACCGATCCTCAGGAGCAAGAGCGGAGAGATTAGTGACATGCCCGATCGTGACGCGGCCTCCATAGGCGTTGGCCTTGGTTGCGGCAATCACCGCCGGAAGATCCGTCTTGGCGGGGTTGAGGCTGAAATCCAGATGGAAGTCGACATCGACGTCATGCTTTCTTGCGAGATCGAAGATGCGACGCACATGCTCTTCCGGGCGAGGATCAGTATAGGGACATCCGCCAACGAGATCCGCGCCGGTGCGAAGTGCTTCATCGAGCATGGCTTCCGTCTCGGGCTCCTGCGTCAATCCTTCCTGCGCGAAAGCGCAAATCTGGATATCGATGGCGTAGGCATAGCGTTCGCGTACCCGCTTGATCGCCTCGAATGACCGCATCCCCGCGCGTGGGTCGATCTCGACAAAGGTTCGCATGCGGTTCGTGCCATGCATGATGGCTTGGCGCACGACGGAGCTTGCGCGCTCGAACACATCCTCCTGCGTAAAGTCCGCCTTGGCTTTCGCCGTTTCCCGCACGGCCTCCTCCAAAGTGCCTTCACATATCGTGCAGCGCTCCAGAATGCAGGCCTTGTCCAGATGGACGTGACTATCTGCGAAGCCGGAAAAAGCAAATCGACCGTCGAAATCCTCCTCCTCGACGGCGTCGCAACGAATGCCATGGCGCATGTCGACGATCAGCCCGTCGCGAATCGCGATATCGATGGCCCCGGGCTGGGTGTTCGTCTGAACGTTTCGCAGTAGGAAATCGGTCCGCATGTCGTGGTTATACTCCGACTGCGCAACCGTCGCTGCGAGGATCATGCGCACCATCGATCCACCCATCCTCACCGATCTTGATGACCCCTGCCTGACCCGCAAGCGCGCTGAGTTCTGGAATGGCGACGACACTATGGCCGTAGCTTGAAAGCGTATCGATCACGTCCGAGCCGACGGATTGCTCGATCTTGAGATTGTCCCGGCTGTCGGAAAAGGTGCGCCCAAGAAGAAAGCGCGGCGCCGACAATGCCGAAACCGGATCAAAGCCGTGGTCAATTAATCGGCTGAGGAGCAGTGTCAGCGTCTGCGGCTGACCATCAGCACCTTGCGTGCCGTAGAGGATTGCCGGTTTGCCATCGCGCAACGCGATACCGGGATTGAGCGTGTAAAAGGGCCGCTTGCCCGGTGCGATCACATTGGGGCTCTTGGGGTCTGTGCTGAATGCCGCGCCGCGGTTCTGCCAGAGGATACCGGTATTCTCCAGCAGCACGCCGCTGCCCCAATCGTAATAGGTGCTTTGCAGCACGCTGGCGGACCGGCCTTGCGCATCCGTCGCCGCAAGAAAGACCGTGTCGCCGTTGCGGAAGGGTGCAGGCCAAGGCAGGGCGACATTGCGATCGATCTTCCGGGCCTTGGTCGCGAGGAAATCCTGCCCCAGCCAGGCGGCGCAATCCTGCTCGATAAACGCCGGATCGGCGATACCGCCCCGCTCCAGAAAGGCCTGTTTGATGGCTTCCGCGCAAAGGTGATAGAACTGCGACGTATCCGGAGCGATGTCCTGCATTGCGAAGTTCGACAGGATGCCCATGATCGATAGGGTCGTAACGCCCTGGCTGGGCGGCGGTGGGGCCAGAAGCTCGACATCGCGATAGGCGAGCGACAGGGGCGCGGCCAGTGTCGCGAATGTCTTTTCCAGATCGCGCTTTCTGATCGGGCTTCCGGCGGCCTCAAGCCCGCTTGCAATCCGGTCAGCCACGTCTCCCTCGTAAAATGTCCTGTAGCCATGAAGGGCGATCTCTTCCAGAACAGCGGCCAATTGCCGCTGATGCTGGACACCTTCCTTCACGAAGAACCGGGAAACGCCCGGCCATCCATCGATCTCGTCTTTGCGAAACGCATGCCAATGCGCCTGCGACTGGCTGACGGGAAAGCCGCCCGCCGCAAATTCTATGGCATCTCCAAGCAGGCTGGCAAAGCTTTCGCTGCCACCCCAATGGGTACGAGAATAGTCAAGCGCCTTACCCCAACTGTCGACCAGTGCCGCGGTCGTCAAGGTGGAGAGCGGGCCACGGGTCGGGATAACATCGAGCTTCGGCAGCGCCTCAGCCGCTTGCCCGATCCCCATGATCGCGTCGCGTCGCCCTTGGCTATCGGCCACGATCCAGATGGCATCTCCGCCCAGCCCGCAAAAATGCGGATAGAGAACCGTCAGTGCCGCCCCCGCCGCAATCATGGCCTCAATCGCCGTGCCGCCCCGCCGCAACACCTTGGCACCGGCTTCGCTTGCCGCGCGATGCGGCGTCGTGACCATGCCATGACGCGATCTCGCGGCATGCGTGCTCTGCGGCAAAAGAGTGTTCTCGTTCGTCGCCATTCCGTACAGCCCTTACTCGGAGGCCGAGATGTAACGGCTGAGGATCTCGCTGATATCCGGACCGTCATCCTCGTCATCCGCCTTCGCGCGATCTTCAACCGCATGCAGATGATGATCCATGATGTCGGTCGCAGCTTTCACGTCGAGGTTTTTCAGCGCCTCGATCAGTTGAATGTGCTCGTCGATACCGCATTCGGCCGAGTGCGGCCTGCCGAAACGCGCAAGGATGAGAGAAGACCGGGAGACGACCTGGATGATGAATTCGATCAAGAGCTTCGAGCCGGTGAGTTCCGCCAGCAGAATGTGAAACTCGCCAGCCAATCGGATGGACCGCGGCGAGGATGCCCGCAAGGCTCGCTCTTCTTCACGCACATGGCTGACCAAGGCATCGATGCCATCCTTCGGCATACGCTTGCAGAGCCTGTCGATCACCTCTCGCTCCAGGCACCGTCGAAGCGCAAAGACTTCCACCGCCTCCTCCAGCGTCGGCATGGCGACGGCAGCGCCGCGGTTCGGTTTGATCTCGACAAGCCCATCCGAAGACAGCCGGACAAGGGCGTTGCGCGCGCTCGTGCGGCTGACGCCGAAGGTATCGCCAATCGAATCTTCCGGCAGCTTGGTGCCTGGCTTCAACGCCTGCTCGAGAATGGCGCGACGGAGCGAGGCGTAGATCGCATCGCTTCTGGTCAGATTGGTGGACATCGCTGCGAGATCCTGTTCGTATACATTTTAGAGGCATATTGCACAGAATTTGTATTTTAACCAGTCGATTTTATTGCATACAATTTTTGACTTGATATTGCATACGAAGTTGCCTAGGCTCCCTCAAAAGCCGCCTAGAACGGCCTCTCGACATGCTTGATGTCGCCAAACTCGGCCGCACTTGAGAAAATCGCATGCAATACCAAGCGTAATTTTGCGCGGATTGCATTCAATAAAAGGGGATCATAATGATAAGCAAACGCATACTGTTCGGGACTGGATTGGCGCTTCTTTCGCTCACCATGCCCGCCATGGCCAACACGCTAAAATGGGGCGCTTCGCGAGACATCAGCTCCCTCGACCCATACTCCTATGGAGACAGTTTCGCGCTCGGCGTGCTCAATCACGCCTATGAAGGCTTGATGCGCTACAACCGCGATCTTACGCTGGAACCGGCGCTTGCCACCTCATACGAAATCATCTCGCCCACCACATGGCGTTTCAAACTTCGTGAGGGCGTCAAATTCCACAACGGCGCCGAGTTCACCGCTGACGATGTCCAGGCTTCGCTTTTGCGCGCTACCGACCCGAAGTCGCCACTGCGCGGCAACATTCCGGCCTACAAAGGGTCGCGCGTCATTGATCCACACACAATCGAGATCGATGTCACGGCCAACTACCCGCTGCTCCTGAACGACCTGACAACCATCTACATCTTCAACGCCAAATGGCTGAAGGACAACAAGGCGGAAGCGCCGACGGATGTCGGCTCCGGCACCGAAGGTTACGCGACCTACAATGAAAATGGCACAGGCCCGTTCAAGGTCGAAAGCCGGCAGCCCGACGCCAAGACGGTCTTCGTGAAATATGACGGCTGGTGGGACAAGCCTGAGCACAATATCGACCGGATCGAATTGACGCCGATTGCCTCCAGCGCAACCCGTGTCGCAGCACTGCTCTCCGGCGATATCGATTTTACCGATCAGGCGCCGGTCCAGGACCTGCCACGCTTGGAAGCAGCCGCCTCGCAGGTGAAGCTTCTGGAAGGCACTGATCTTCGCACCGTGATGATCGGCTTCAGCCAGCGCGACACTCTGCTGTCCGGCGCCCCGAACCCGATGAAGGATCTGCGCGTCCGCCAAGCCATGCAGCTTGCAATCGATCTGGACCTCATCCAAAAACGCGTCATGCGCGGCAAGTCGCGCAACGCCGGCACATTGGTCGCGCCGCAGATCCCCGGCTATGACGCGGCACTCGACACGCCGGTCAAGGCTGATCCAGAAAAGGCCAAGGCCCTTCTGAAGGAAGCCGGTGCAGAAGGCTTCGAATTCGATTTCAACTGCTCCGACACGCTGGTGAATGAAGAGCAGGTCTGTCAGGCGGTTGCCTCCATGTGGTCACGCGTCGGTCTCAAGCCAAAGCTCGACCAGGGGCCTCGCGCCGTGCAGACACCGAAGCGCTCGTCCGGCAAGGTCGATGTCTACACGCTCGGTTGGGCAACGCTTCCGATGCTCGATGCCTACAGCCTCACCTCGCAGGTTCTCCACACCAAGGAAGGTTCCTTCGGCATCTTCAACTGGGGTGGATGGTCCGACAAGGAGTTCGACAAGGTGACGGAAGCCTCGGCTGTGGAACTGGACCGGACTAAGCGCCTGGCCCTTTCGGCCGACGCCCTGAAGATTGCCAAGGACCATGCCCTGATGATCCCGTTGCACCAGCAGCCGCTGGCCTGGGCAACCAGCGCGAAAGTCAAGGATTTCCCGCTCTTCTCGGATAACCTTCCACGCCTCTGGCTGGTGAAAATGTAACAGCGCACGGCCCTCGCCGCGCAAAGCCGTCGCGGGGGCCAGCTTTCTTTCTTCCGACAAAGGACAGGGTGTCATGCTCGCCTTCCTCATCAAGCGGATCGGCAATGCCGTTCTCGTGATGCTCACAGTTGCTTTCTTCGCCTTCCTCATCTTCCGTTTCCTTGGCGATCCGGTGGAGATCATGGTCAATGAAAGCGCCACCCGGGTCGAACGCGACGAGCTGCGCGCCAGGCTCGGTCTCAATGACGGATTTCTCGTTCAATATGTCCGCTTCGTCACCAACGCAGCGCAGGGCGAATTCGGCCTGTCCTGGCGCAACCAGCAATCCGTGCTGACGCTGATCGCAGAGCGTTTCCCGGCCACGTTCGAACTGGTGCTCATCGCCACCTTCCTGTCGCTTGCCATCGGCATTCCGCTTGGCGTCTTTACCGCCATCGGTCGCGGGCGCTGGTGGGCCGAGGCCTTGCAGTTCTCATCGATCGTCGGCGTTTCCCTGCCAAGCTTTCTGGTGGGCATCCTGCTGATCCTCACCTTTTCCGTTACCCTCGGCTGGTTGCCGGGTTACGGTCGCGGCGATGTGGTGCGCATCGGCTGGTGGTCCACCGGCCTTCTGACCCCCTCGGGACGCGCGGCCATCGTCTTGCCGGCACTGTCGCTGTCGCTCTTCCAGATCACCCTGGTGATGCGTCTGGTGCGTGCCGAAATGCTGGAAACGCTGCGGACCGATTTCATCAAGTTCGCCCGGGCCCGCGGCGTCAAAAGACGCGCACTCTGGTTTCGCCATGCGTTGAAGAACTGTCTGATGCCCGTGGTCACGCTGACGGCCATGCAGGTCGGCAATCTCATTGCCTTTGCGCTCGTCACCGAAACTGTCTTTCAATGGCCCGGAATGGGCATGCTCTTCATGCAGTCCGTGACCTTCGTCGATATCCCCGTCATGGCGGCCTATCTCTGCATCGTATCCTTCATCTTCGTCACGCTGAACACGTTCGTGGACATCGCCTACGCGGTCATCGATCCACGTCTGCGTGCAGCATGACCGGGAGACCATCATGACCGCCATCGAACAGACCGCCACCGTTTCCCGTCCATCTCGCCTGTCGAGAGCTCTCCAATCCGATCTGTGGTGGAGCTTCAAGCGACATCCTTCTGCGATTGCTGCAGCCATCCTGCTTCTGATCCTCATCTGCACGGCCTTCTTCTCTCCGCTGATCACGGTGCAGAACCCCTATGATCTCGCGTCGCTCGATCTGCTGAATGCAGAGATCCCACCGATCTGGATGCCGGAGGGACAATGGCCCTTCATTCTGGGCACCGACGTGCAGGGCCGTGATGTGCTCTCGGCCATTCTCTATGGCTCGCGTGCCTCGATCATCATCGGCGCAAGCTCGGTTCTCGTGTCGCTCGTCATCGGCACGATGCTTGGCCTCGTCGCCGGCTATCACGGCAAATGGGCCGACGGTCTGCTGATGCGCACGGGCGATGTTCTCCTTTCCATGCCGACGATGCTGATCGCCATCCTCGTCTCCGCGCTCGCCAGACAGGCGCTCCCGCCGTCGCTGCGGGAAGCTGGCGCCTCCGGCGTCATCGTACTTGCGATCTCGCTATCGGCTTGGGTCCAATATGCCCGTACCGTGCGCGCGCAAACCATGGTGGAGCGCAACAAGGAATATGTTCAGGCCGCCCGGCTGATCCGCCTGTCGAAATGGAAGATCATGCTGAAGCATATTCTTCCCAACACCACGACGCCGCTGCTCGTCACGGCAACATTGAACTTCGGCCTCGGCATCCTCATCGAGGCGACGCTCTCCTTCCTCGGTGTCGGCATGCCGCCCGAGCAACCGTCGCTCGGCACGCTGATCCGCATCGGCAACCAGTATCTCTTCTCTGGGCTCTGGTGGATCGTGCTCTTTCCTGGACTGCAGCTCTGTCTGCTCGTTGTTTCGATCAACGTGCTCGGCGACTGGCTGCGCGACGCCCTTAATCCCAAACTGCGCTGAAACCGTGCGGAGACATTTTCACATGAGCGATCTTCTGATTACCAACGCAAGACCGATGGGCGGCGACACCGCCGATATCCTGATCCGCGACGGTCGTATTGCCGAGATCGGGAAGGGTCTTGAAGCAGCGGGCCTGCCTGTCGAGGATGCCGGCGGACGTATCGCCATTCCGGGCCTTGTCGATGCCCATACCCATCTCGACAAATCTCTGCTGGGCTACCCCTGGTACGTCAATGAAGTCGGCCCGCGTCTGATCGACAAGATCGACAATGAGCGCAAGGTCAAGCGCGACTATGGGTTGGACGCGCATGTCCAGTCCATGCGCCAGGCGCTGCAATCGGTCGGCTACGGCACGACGCTGATCCGCAGCCATGTGGATATCGACACGGACCAAGGACTGATCGCCCTGGAAGGCGTAATGGAGACCCGCCGCCAGCTGGCCGGCATTGTCGAAATCGAGATTGTCGCCTTCCCCCAATCGGGACTGATGCGCCGCCCCGGCACAGCGGAATTGATCGATGCCGGCATGGCGATGGGGGCTGATCTCGTCGGCGGTCTCGACCCCTGCGGCATGGATCGCGATCCGAAGGCTCATCTCGATACGATCTTCGCCATTGCCGAGAAACACGCCAAGGGCATCGATATCCATCTGCATGAAAGCGGAGAACTCGGTGCTTTCTCGATGGAACTGATCTTCGAGCGTATCCGTGCGCTCGGCATGCAAGGCAAGGTCGCCGTCAGCCACGCCTTCTGCCTTGGCGATCCGGACTGGAACCTGACGCAGGCGCTGATCGACACCTGCGCCGAACTCGACGTGCCGATCCTGACAACAGCCCCGCCCTCCCGCGAAGTGCCGTCCCTGCGCCGCCTGCGCTCCGCCGGAGTGCGCTTCGGTGCAGGTGTCGATGGCTTTCGCGATACCTGGGGACCCTATGGCAATGGCGACATGCTTGAGCGGTCCATGTTACTCGGCATGAAGAATAACCTGCGCCGCGACGATGAGCTCCTCTGGGCGCTGGATGTCTGTACCACTGGCGGTGCTAGCGCGATGGATCGTGCAGAACATTCGCTGACGATTGGCGGTCGCGGGGATGTCGTGATCGTCGAAGGCGAGACCGTCGGCGAAGCGATCGTCACGCATCAACCTCGCAAGCTTGTGGTTACCGCTGGCAATGTTGTCGCGCGAGATGGCGAGAGCCTGAGGGAGCGTCCATGAACGCGCCGTCATCCTGGTCGATGCTTGCCCTTGGCAAGAGGCCGTCAGGGCGCTGGGCGCTCAAGGCCCGCTTCGTTGTTGCCGATCTGCCGGAAGGACGATGCCTTATTCCGGATGGCGAAATCGTCATCGAGAACGACACAATTCTCTGGGTTGGGCGCGCTTTCGAGGGCGACGTTTCGGCTCGGTATGACATGGGCGACGCTCTGATCGGTCCGGGCTTTGTCGATCTCGACGCCCTTTCCGATCTCGATACGACCGTACTTGCCATGGACAACCAGCCCGGCTGGAAAAAGGGCCGCGTCTGGGCCGCAGATTACGCACCCCGCGCCTATGAGATGTATAGCCAGGCCGAACTTGCCTTCCAGAAGCGCTACGCCTTTGCGCAGCTTCTCTTGAACGGCATTACCTCAGCACTTCCCATCGCCTCACTGTTTTACCGTGCCTGGGGCGAGACCGTCGCAGAGTTCGAAGCAGCAGCAGATGCAGCCGAAGACCTCGGCATCCGCGTGTGGCTCGGTCCCGCCTATCGCAGCGGTGGGGTCATCCTTGATGAGAACGGCGCCATGAAACCTGTCTTCGATGAAGAGCGGGGATTGGTCGAGTTGGCTGAAGCAGCGTCTTTTGCCAAACGCATTCACGGCAGAGCCAACGGCCTTATTTCCGGCATGTTCGCGCCCGACCGCGTGGAAACCTGTACCGAAACGCTGCTCCGCCAGACCTTCGCCCATGCCGATGATATGGAGATGCCTGTTCGCCTGCATATGGCGCAGGGCGAGATGGAATTGCAAACCATGCGCCGCCTGCATGGGGTCACGGCACCTGAATGGCTGGACCGCCTTAGCCTTCTTTCGCCTCGCCTGATCGCGCCGCATGCGACCGTCGCGACGGAGGACGATCTCGCACGCTATGCCGACCATGGCGTGACCGTCGCTCACTGTCCACTCGTTTCGGCTCGCCATGGCTCGACGCTCAAATCCTTCTCCCGCTTGAAGGCGATGGGGATCCGCATCGGCATGGGCACCGATACCGCCCCTCCCGATATGGTTCTCAACATGTCGGTCGGTCTGATGATGAACCGGCTTGCCGAGGGCCACGGGGATGCCGGTTCTGCCGCCGATTTCTACGATGCCGCCACCATTGCCGGCGCCGATGCGATGAAGCGCCGTGATCTCGGCCGCATCTCTTCGGGCGCGAAGGCAGACATCGCCGTCTTCGACATGGCCGACAGCATGATCGCGCCACGGATCGACCCGATCCAGACCCTTGTTTACGGAGCCACCGGTCGTGTCACCCGCGCCACCATCGTCGATGGCCGGATTTCGATGCGCGACGGCGCGGTTGCGGGTATCGATCTCTTCGCCGCACGAGAGCAGGCGCAGCGCCAATTCGATGGGCTTGTCGCCAAATATCCGGAACGAACATTCCGCCATCCGCCGGTCGAAGACATTTTCCCGCCGAGCTATCCGCTCCCGGATCACGCCAGCGAGGTATCGCGATGATCACCCCCAACCAGACATCGGCCGCGATCCCGGCCCTGGAGGTCAAAGGACTGTCCGTCGAATTCCCGACACGCAAGGGCATTCTCACTGCTCTGTCCGATGTTTCGCTCACCGTCGAGCGTGGCGAAATCCTGGGCGTCGTTGGTGAATCCGGCGCTGGCAAGTCAATGACCGGCATGGCGGTGCTGGGCCTGCTCGAACCGCCGGGCCGGATTGCGGCGGGCGAGATTCGTATCGGTGGAACGCGTACCGACACTCTCAGCGAGCTTGAGATGAGTATGGTACGCGGACGTATGGTCGGCGCCATCTTTCAAGACCCTCTCACATCGCTCAACCCGCTCTTCTCTGTTGGGCAGCAATTGACCGAGACGATCCGCCTGCACTCCGATCGCAGCCGCGCAGAAGCACGCGCTCACGCGATCGACCTGTTGAAACAGGTTGGTATTCCGGGCGCAGACGAGCGTATCGACCATTATCCGCATCAGTTTTCCGGCGGCATGCGCCAGCGCGTCGTCATAGCGCTCGCACTGGCTGGCGATCCGCAATTGATTATTGCCGACGAGCCGACAACGGCGCTCGACGTGTCCATTCAGGCACAGATCACCACCTTGCTGCGCAAGCTTTGCCGCGAGAAAGGCGCCGGCGTCATGCTCGTCACCCACGACATGGGCGTGATTGCCGAGACAGCCGACCGCGTGGCCGTCATGTATGCCGGGCGGGTGATCGAGGTTGGCCCGGTGGACGAGGTGCTGCGCAACCCGAAGCACCCTTATACGCGTGGCTTGATGGGCTCCATTCCAGCCCTTGGCGCCCGCGTCGAGCGATTGACACAAATTGACGGTGCCATGCCCCGCCTCAATGCCATTCCGGAAGGCTGCGCCTTCAATCCGCGCTGCCCGGATGTCGGCTCCCGCTGCCGAGAGGTCAAACCGGCGCTGGTACGCAATGATCACGGCAGCGTCGCCTGCCTCATTCACGATGGAGGCGTCGCATGAGAAGCCCTGACAACGCGCTCGAAGTGGATCAATTGACGCGCGTCTTCGACGTTTCCGCGCCATGGCTAAACCGCGTCATCGACCGCAAGCCGAAGCGCTATCTTCGCGCCGTGCAGGATGTGACATTCACGGTGCAGAAGGGAAAATGCCTCGCGCTCGTCGGCGAATCCGGTTGCGGCAAGTCAACAGTCGCAAGGCTGGTGACGGGACTTTACGATCCCAGCGAAGGTGCCATCGTCTTTGCCCCAGCCGAAAAGGGCGCAAACCGCGGCAAGCCGCTCGAAGCCCAGATGATCTTTCAGGATCCGCACGCCAGCCTCAATCCGCGCTGGCGCGTCGGCAGCATCATTGCCGAGCCGATCGAGGTGTTCGGATTGCGAGATGGCAGACAAGCGATCGACGCACGCGTGGCCGAACTGTTGCGTACCGTCGGCCTGTCGCCCGACGACGCCAATCGTTTCCCGCATGAATTTTCCGGCGGACAGAGACAGCGCATATCGATTGCAAGAGCGCTAGCCAGCGAGCCCGAATTTCTCGTCTGCGACGAACCGACCTCGGCACTCGATGTCTCCGTCCAGGCGCAAATTCTCAATCTCATGCGGAGGTTACAGGATGAGCTTGGCCTGACCTATCTCTTCATCAGCCACAATCTCGCAGTCGTCCGCCACATGGCCGACCGCATCGCGGTGATGTATCTCGGCCGTATCGTAGAGGAGGCAGAGACCGAGGCGCTCTTCGCCAATCCGCAACACCCTTATACGAGGCTTCTGCTGCAAACGATCCCGGATGTCGCAGCTCCCAATCGTGATCGTGCGCTGATGGGCGGTGAACCGCCAAGCCCGCTCGATCCGCCGAAGGGCTGTGCCTTCCATCCGCGCTGTCCCATCGCAACAGAGCTCTGCACCAAGGTGGCCCCCGAGGTCCGCAACCGGGATGGCGGCGGCAAGATCGCCTGCCACCTGGCGCCACTATAAACACATGCCGTGATGAGCAAGCGCAGGCTGGCGCCTCACGAGAGTGAATACGAAAAGGAATCCCAATGACCACCACAACAATCTTCACCAATGCCAAGCTGGCCGACGGCTCACTGCGCAACATCACCGTGGAACATGGTCGGATCACAGCCATTGAAACAGCGGCGAGTTCAACGCCTCCCGGCGCGGCATCGCCCCCGTCGATCGACCTTTCCGGCGATCTGCTGCTTCCTGGCTTCGTCGAAGGACATATCCATCTCGATACCAGCTTTTATGGCGGCAAGTGGGTGCCGCATCGCCCATGCACCAATGGCTTTGATGTGCACGAGCGCGTCGCCTTCCAGGCCGAGAACATGGCGAAAGCCGAGCCGATGGCGGAACGCGCGCGCAATCAACTCGATCTTTGCATTTCCAAAGGCACGACCCAGATGCGCAGCCACGTCATGGTCGATGGCTCGGTTGGGCTAAAGTCTTTGGAAACCATCCTCGCTGTGCGCGAGGAATATCAGGACATGATCGACATCCAGCTGGTCGCCTTTCCACAAAGCGGCATCCTGAAAAGCCCGGGCACGCCTGAGCTTCTTGATGAGGCCATCGGCCTTGGCGCAGACCTTGTCGGTGGTCTTGATCCTGCAAGCTTCGACCGCGACGTCAATGGCCATCTCGACGTGGTCTTCGGCGTGGCCGAGAAGCACGGCGTCGATATCGACATCCATCTTCATGATGCAGGTTCGATGGGTGCTTTCACCATCGAGGAAATTTGCGACCGCACCGTCGCACTCGGCATGCAAGGACATGTCGCCGTCAGTCATGCCTACGGTCTCGGCGACCTCGCACCCGACGCGGCGAAGAAGATTGCAGCCCGGATCGCACGAAGCGGCGTCTCGATCATGACCAATGCCCCCGGCAACCACAATTTCCCACCGGTCGCCCTGCTGCGCCGCGAGGGCGTCACCGTTTTCAGCGGCAGCGACAATATCCGCGATTCCTGGTGGCCCTATGGTGATGGCGATATGCTGCACCGGGCCGAGATCATTGGCTACAGATCAGGCTTCTACACCGACGATGAACTGGCAGCCGCATTCGACATTGTGACAGCAGCGGGTGCGAAAGCCTTGCGGCTTGAGGGATATGGCATCGAAGTGGGCGCGAAGGCAGACTTCGTTTCTCTGGCGGCGGACCACGTGCCTGAGGCTGTGATTGCCTTCCCAACGCGTCACAAGGTCTTCAAACAAGGGCGTCTGGTTGCCGAGAACGGTCGCGTGAAGCGCTAATCGTCGATCTCGCATTTCAACGATCATGGCTGGGACGACCTGACAACTCGCCCTAGACACGCTTGGGTGCTCTCACCGTCGTGAAAAGCGGGGACGCCAGCAGATAAAGTCCGGCTCCCACCAGCCATGTGATACCGATCCAGCTCGCCTTGGTCGAGAAGAACAAGGCAGTGGTGAGGACGGGTCCGACGATACCGGCGAGGCTCATCAGGCTCGCCAGTACCCCTTGCAACTGACCCTGTTGCTCATCGCTCACCCGGCTTGTTGCAAGCGACTGGAGCGCTGGCATCGCGACACCGCCGAGTGCGAAGAGCGGCGCTACGGCATAACCCATCCAGCTTTGAGTGGCGAAGGCCATCAGCATATAGGCGAGCATGTCGAAGGCGACGCCGATCATCAACGTGCCAAGATCGCCGAAGCGGCGCGACAACGGCCCAACGAGAAAGGCTTGAGCGAGCGCGCCACTGACACCGAAAACCGACAATGACAGCCCGAGATGAACGGAATCCCAACCGAACCGCTCGGCCCCGTAAAGAACCCATATCGTCCCGGGTATTGCCGCAACCAGGCCGAAGACTACGAAGACTGTGACAAGCGGCAGAAGGTCTTTAAAATTCCACAGCCAGAGCAGAGGTCGCAACGGGTTGAGTTCTTTCAGCTCGAACCTGTCTTGGCTCGTCGACCGGCTTTCCGGCAGTGCGAAAAGCGCAACGAGAAGATTGAGACCATTGAACAGCGCCGCCGCCAGGAAGGGTGCGCGAAGCCACCAGGCACCCATGACACCGCCAATCACCGGGCCGATGATGAAGCCCGTGCTCATCACCGCGCCGATTGTGCCAAACCGCTGCGCACGCTGAGAGGCTGGCGTAATATCGGTTATGTAGGCGCTCGCGACGGCCATATTGGCGCTGGTTATTCCCGCAACCGCTCTTCCCACAACAAGCACCCAGCCGAGCGGCGAAAGGCCCATGACAAGATAATCGATGAGTGTGCCCGCAAGAGAGAGCAGCAAAACGGGACGCCGCCCGAACCGATCGCTGAGTGCGCCGAGAACGGGTGAGAAGACGAATTGCATGATCGCAAACACAGACAGCATGAGCCCGTACAGGAAGCCGAAGTCGTCTCCGCCCGTCACCTCGCGCAACAGACCCGGCAGGATGGGAAAGATCAGACCGGCGCCAATCGCGTCGAGCGCAACGGTGGAGAGAATGACGATGAGAGCCTTGTTCATGAAGAGATATCCTCATAGACTTTATCAACGATAAATTTATCAGTGATAAGCTCCCTTATCGCTGATAAGTCAAGAGGTGTTTTCCATGGCGATAGGACGAGAGCGCATCATCGATGAGGCTTTGCTGCTGTTGAATGAAGTGGGGATAGACAAGCTATCCACCCGGAAGCTTGCAGAACGGCTTGGCGTTCAGCAGCCGGCGCTCTATTGGCATTTTCGCAACAAGTCTCAGCTGCTGGATGCGATCAATTCAGAAATGCTGCTGCGCTATCATGACGTCCGCGTGCCAAAACCTGGACAGGAATGGGTGTCGTTTACGCTTTCCAACGCCCGCAGCGTCCGCAAGGCGCTGCTCAGCGTGCGTGATGGCGCGCGATTGACCGCAGGCACGCGGCCATCGGTCACCGATTTTGCCGATACCGAAAAGGTGTTGCAGCTCTATGTCGATGCGGGCTTTTCAACCAAGGAGGCGTTTGGCATCGCCATCTGCGTGACGCGCTATGTGGTGGGGTATGTTCTTGAAGAACAGGGCGAGCAAGAGCGAGAACGGATCGAGCAAAACGGCGCCAAAGTCGACTTCGATGCAGAACTTGCTCCCCTCCCTCTGTTGACCGAAGCCTTGGAAACCTTTCGGCAGGTTGGAACGGTCAACACGGAAGACGTCTTCGAGAGCGGTCTTGGATATCTCGTTTCGGGCCTGCAAGACGCATTGCGGCGAAAGCAGTCGAATTAGCCGCTGCTCTCATCCACCAGCGCTGCCTCGCTCAAACCATGACGACACGGCCGCCTCGTATCCGAGCGGCCGTGTGTTTTTCCAGCTATGGTGCGAACCTCAAATATCAAGGCTTGTGAGGACCGCCTTCCGGTCCACGGGGACCACCTTCCGGGCCGCGCGGCGGCTTGCCGGCCGGGCCGAGTGGGTTGGTCTTTCCATCTTCATGAACGATGTAGCTACCGTGAAGGAAGCCGTCATCGAAGCGGCCCTGAACGGTAACGACTTCGTCCTTGTTGACGAGGGTACCGCCCCTGCCCTCCCGTCCCGTTTCTACGAGAGCACGGCCACTTTCATCCTGAATGATGAACTTGTTGCCAAAGATCTCGACCACCTTGCCCTTGATGCTGGTCAGGCTGTCATCCGGCATGGCGGAAATGGCGACGGGGACAATCGGCGCAAGCTCTGCTTTGGGCTGCGTCAGCTTCATGGCGCCGGCACCACCGGCAACGCCGACGGCCAGAATGGCAATGGCGCCGACCGCGAAGGCCGCCACAGACCGCTTCTTCGGATGCGGGTGGACGTGGTTGTTGTCGTCGTGGTGCTTGGTTTCGAGTTCAGGTGTAATAGACATGTCTGGTCTCCTTTGTGATTGGAATGACGCCTTTCTATCAAAGCCCCACCACCGCCAGCCTGAACCATCCCGTTCAGCTTGAGTTAAGCGTCCAACACCATAAGAAAGCCCGATCCCACGGAGTAGAATTCCCTCATGCGTGTTCTTCTTGTCGAAGACGATACCGACCTTGCAGGCCGCATTGCCGGCAGTCTCAGAAACGAAAACTTCGTGGTCGATGTCGCACGCAATGGCGAAGACGGTCAGCACGCGGGCCTGACAGAAGCCTTCGATGTCGCGGTTCTCGATCTCGGCCTCCCCAAGATCGATGGCGTTTCGGTGCTTGCCTCCTGGCGAGATGCAGGCAAGACGTTTCCCGTACTCGTACTGACGGCAAGAGACGGCTGGCCAGACAAGGTGGCGAGCTTCAAAGCGGGAGCCGATGACTTTCTCACCAAACCTTTCAAGGTCGAGGAACTGGTGTTGCGACTGCGCGCTTTGGTTCGGCGCGCCAACAACCATGCCAGCGCGACTGTGACCTGTGGATCGATTACCTTCAACGCCCAGCTTGGAACATTCGAGAAGGACGGCGTTCCCTTGAAGCTCACCGCACTGGAGTGGCGTGTGCTCTCCTGCCTGATCTTGCGCAAGGAGATCATCGTGGACCGGAGCGAGTTGATGGAGCGCGTCTATGATGGCGACGCCGAAGTGGATTCCAACTCCATCGAAGTCATCGTCGCAAGACTGCGCCGGAAGATCGGCGCCGAATATATCGAAACCGTGCGTGGCAGGGGTTACATGATGACGGCCGCATCATGAGATGGCCGTGCCTTTCCCGCCCCACCTCGATTGCTGGACGCCTGACGGCGTTCTCCGCCGCCTTTGTGGCGGGTGCTATTCTCCTTGCATCCGTTATTCTCTGGTTCATCGTTGCCGGAGTCGTCCGCGAGCAGATTGATCAGCGACTGGATACCCAGATCGAAGGTGTGCGCAGCAGCTTGACCGTCAGTGAAAACGGCCAGTTGACAATGGCTTCTCAACTGGACGGACCGCCCTTTGATCGACCGAATTCCGGATGGTACTGGCAGGTGAGATCAGAGACATCGACGCTGTCGTCCCGTTCTCTGGAGCGTCGCGCACTCAAACCCGGCGGTCGCCAGGCGGATTGGCGCGATCTTGCGTCGGCACGACCGCGGCCAGGTGAGACGGAAGACGGCAATGGACGCGGGCTTTACACGCGCACCCTGTCGACACGCATTGACGGCCAGCTGGTGCAGATCACGGCGTCTGCGCCTGAGGCTGCGTTGACCGATCCGGCGTTCCGGTCCCTCATGTGGCTCGTGCCGGCTATGGCGCTGCTCGGTATAACTCTCCTCATCGGAACGTATCTACAGGTGCGGTTCGGCCTCAAGCCGCTCAAGCGCCTGACGACCGATATCGCAGAGGTATCAGCCGGCAATCGCTCAACTCTGCCCGAGGGAGAAGTCGAAGAGTTGAAGCCCGTCGCGACAGAGATCAACCGGCTGATCGCGTTGAACGAAAGGCGACTTGAGGAGGCGCGGATCCATTTTGCCAATATGGCGCACGGGCTGAAAACGCCCGTCGCCAGCCTGACGCTTGGATTGAACGACGACAACGACGCGAGTGGCGGCTTGAGAAATCTCGTCCTGCGTATCGATCGTCGAATCCGGCATCATCTTGCCGACGCGCGAAAGTCCACGGCAGGGCAGCCTTCCGATCGGCACGTCTTGCTTCGCCCCCGTCTCGACGACCTCATCCTCGTTCTCTCGAACATTTATCGCGACAAGGCTTTGTCGGTTCGTTGCGAAGTCGAGGACCGCGCGGGCATTCGCTGCGATCCGGAGGACGTGGACGAAATTCTTGGCAACCTGCTGGACAATGCGTTCAAATGGGCTTCTACCGCCGTAACAGTCACTTCCACGCGAACAGGCGGCCTTGTCGCGATCACGATTACCGACGACGGCCCGGGCATTGCCGAAGACAGGATCAACGAGGCTTTCCAGCCGGGTATGCGGCTGGATGAGAGTGTACAGGGCAGCGGCTTCGGTTTGGGGATATCAAAGGAAATTGTCGAACTCTATGGCGGTACTGTTACGCTCCAGAACAGCAAAAACGGTTTTCAGGCCATTGTAACGCTTCCGGTCTCCCGAACTGGATCGTCATAAGAAATTTTCCACCGGTGCAACCGAAAGCTGGTCAATCTCGTTGTTCGCATGGATTTGAAAGGCTTCGACGACAACTGCGCTGGATAAGGCGACAGAAGCATCGAAGTTTGTTTAACAATTACGAAAATGTAAGTTGCCAAGTACCATTGTGGTATCTGAGTATGAACTGAAATATTCCGGTTGGGGTGACAGCCGATCCTCTCTTGTTTTGAACTTAAGCTATTCATTTTGCAGCGCATCAAGGCATTCTTGAAATGACGAGTTCCCTTCCTGAACCTTCCATCCCGACAACGAAAAGCAAGTCAGATACCGGCACACCTCATTTGAGCAAAATGGTGGACGCTGCTCCTGGAGCGCCCGGCATCGACGCGCGCTGGACATCAAGTGCTAAAAACGGCATTGGCACCGCACTCTCCAAACATTCGCGTGTCTGGTTCACCTTGAGCCACGGCGTTCTCAACGAAATTTACTATCCCCGCGTCGACAGCGCCTGCACACGCGATTTCGGTTTCGTCGTCACCGGCAATGACGGTTACTTTTCCGAGGAAAAGCGCGATTGCGAAACCGAAACCAGGACAATCGCCCCTGGGATTCCTGCCTTCTCCATCATCAACACCGCGCGAGATGGGCGCTATAGGATCGAGAAGCAGGTGGTGACAGATCCGTCTCGTGCCTGCGTGCTGCAGCGTGTCCGCTTCACGGCACTCAAGGGCGAGGTGGGTGACTACAGGGTCACCGCCCTGCTCGCTCCCCATCTGGTCAATGCCGGACAACTGAACTCGGCATGGATTAGCGAGTTCGAGGACAAGGCCGTGCTGTTCGCCACCGGCCGCTCACGTTATCTGGCGCTCATCTCCGACACGCCATGGCGCGCTGTCAGCGCAGGTTTTGTCGGCGTTTCGGATGGCTGGCGGCAGTTGAAACAACATGGGCGCATTGCCGATCAATACCAGCGTGCCGATGACGGCAACGTGGCACTGGCAGGTGAGATCGATTTCACCGGTGCGTGCCAGGAAGCGACGATGGCCATCGGTTTCGGTCAAACGGAATTCGAGGCAGCCGCAGCAGCAGCGGGCAGCCTCAAGGACGGGTTTGAAAAGGCACAACAGCACTATGTTGCCAACTGGCAGGCCTGGCAGCAAAAGCTCATCCCGCTGGATCGCCAGGAGCAGGCCGGCGTGAATGCCTACCGCGTATCAACCGCCGTTCTCGCCTCGCACAGGGCAGCGGATCGGGCGGGCGCCGTGGTTGCCAGCCTCTCCATTCCGTGGGGCTTCTCCAAAGGCGATGACGACCTTGGCGGCTACCATCTCGTCTGGCCCCGTGATCTGGTAGAGACGGCTGGCGGATTTCTGGCAGCAGGTGATGCGGAGGAAGCGATCGCAATCCTCGACTATCTGCGCCATGTTCAACAGCCTTCCGGTCGCTGGCCGCAGAATCTATGGCTCGATGGGAAACCCTATTGGCCAGGCATACAGATGGATGAGTGCGCCTTTCCTATCCTGCTCACCGACATGCTGCGACGGCTGGGTCATCTTGATGCCAAGGCACAGAAGCGCTTCATGCCAATGGTGCGAAACGCGGCGAACTACATCCTGACAAACGGTCCCACAACCTGCGAGGATCGGTGGGAAGAGGATGCAGGCTATAGTCCCTTCACTCTTGCCGTCGAAATCGCCGCGCTGCTTGCAGCGGCCGATTTGCTCTCGCTTGACGGCGACGATGTGGCTGCCAATCATCTGCGCGAAACCGCTGACTGCTGGAACGAACAGATCGAACAATGGACCTTTGCCGGCGAGAAAAATTTCTGCGAAGCCCTTGGAATCTCAGGTCATTATGTCCGCATCGCGCCGCTAGGCACGACGGATGAGGCAAGAGCCTCAGGCAACACGGAAATCCGCAATCAGACGCCCGACCGGGCACTGTTGCCGACAGCCGACGTGCTCAGTCCGGATGCCTTGGCTCTCGTCCGTTTCGGCCTGCGCGCGCCCGACGATCCGCATATTCTCGACACCATCCAAGCCATCGATCACAGCCTGCGCGCCGATCTGCCACAGGGATCGCTCTGGTATCGCTACACCGGCGATGGCTATGGCGAGCATGAAGATGGCGCCCCCTTCGATGGTACAGGCAAGGGCCGGCCTTGGCCGCTATTGGCTGGCGAACGCGCGCATTACGAACTTGCTGCAGGCCGGCGTGAAGCCGCCGAAGCGCTTCTGGGAACGCTCGAGAAATCGGCGGGCTATGGCGGGCTTTTCCCTGAGCAGGTCTGGGATGGACCGGATCTGCCCGAGAAGGAGCTCTTTCTCGGTCGCCCGTCGGGGAGCGCCATGCCACTCGTCTGGGCCCACTCCGAGCATATCAAGCTTCTGCGATCGCTGAAGGATGGCACCGTGTTCGATATGCCGCCACAGGGCGTCGAGCGCTACATCAAGAACAAGACAGGGTCGCAGTTACGCATCTGGCGTTTCAACAACCGCCTGTCATCGGTCCCCGTTGGCAAGATGCTTCGACTGGAAACCGAGACGAACGCGTTGGTGCATTGGAGCGCGGACGACTGGGTCAGCACTTCCGATACGCCAATGGTACCATCGGGACTTGGCACCTATTGCGCCGACCTGCCTGTCCAGCATGAAGACGCAGGAAAAACGATTGTCTTTACCTTCTATTGGCCAGACAGCGGAACGTGGGAAAACACCAACTTTACCGTTCACGTCGTGGATGAATCAGGTGATTCAGCCCGCATCGAAAATGGAGAATGAGATGCAAATTGCAATGGTAGGCCTCGGCCGTATGGGCGCCAACATGGTTCGCCGCCTCCTCAAACAGGGTCATGACTGCGTCGTCTTCGACGTTAATGCGGACAATGTCGCGGCGCTCGTCAAAGAAGGCGCGAAGGGCGCTTCCTCGGCTGAGGATCTCATCTCCAAACTCGAAAAGCCGCGCGCCGTGTGGCTGATGCTGCCGGCAGCCATCACCCCGAAGATCGCGCGGGATTTTGCTTCAAAGCTCGAGAACGGAGACGCCATTATCGATGGCGGCAACTCGCTTTATCATGAGGCGATCAATCTCTCCGCGGAGTTCGCACCGTTGGGCATCGACTTCATCGACGTCGGGACATCGGGTGGCGTCTGGGGCCTGGAGCGTGGTTACTCGCTGATGATCGGGGGCCCGAAGGCCGCCGTACAGCGTCTCGATCCGATCTTTGCTTCTCTCGCACCGGGTGCCGGGCAGAACATTGCGGAGGATCCGGAAACCGGCACAGCTCCAAGAGGCTATCTTCATTGCGGTCCGGCCGGCGCCGGCCACTTCGTCAAGATGGTGCATAACGGCATCGAATATGGAGTCATGGCAGCTTATGCCGAAGGCTTGAACATCCTGAAAGCCGCCAACGCCGGGAATAGCGAGCGCGAGGTCGATGCAGAAACGGCGCCGCTCGCCAATCCACAATATTATCGTTTCGATGTCGATCTGCCCGCTGTGACAGAAGTTTGGAGACACGGTTCGGTCATTGGTTCATGGCTGCTGGATCTGACGGCTGAGGCTCTGAAACAGGATCCGCATCTCGAACACTATGACGGCCGCGTATCGGATTCCGGCGAAGGCCGTTGGACGTTGCAGGCCGCCGTAGAAACGGGTGTACCCGCCCCGGTTCTCGCCTCGGCGCTCTTTGAACGCTTTTCCTCGCGCGGTGAGGCACAGTTTGCTGGCAAGGTGCTATCGGCCATGCGCCACGCCTTTGGCGGCCATCTGGAAAAAGCCAAGTAAGGCGGGAAAAAAAGCCATGGCACAGGAACAGTCCGACGTATTGGTGGTGTTCGGTGCCACCGGTGATCTCGCGCACAAGATGATCTTTCCCTCGCTCTATGCGATGGTGAAGCGCGGCGCACTCAACACGCCCATCATCGGCGTGGCCTTTGACGACTGGACGCGCGATCAGCTGATCGCGCGTGCCAAAGACGCTGTGTCGAAACACGTTGACACCATCGATGAGGCTGCTTTCTCAAAGATGGCGGAAAAGTTGTCCTACGTCTCCGGCGATTACCGCAGCCAGTCGACATTTGACAAACTGAAGCAGGCGCTGGCAGGACATCAAAACCCGCTTTATTATCTCGCAATCCCTCCGTCCCTGTTCGAGACAGTCGCCGATGGTCTTGATCAGGCCGGCATCGCCAAGAACGCCCGGCTTATGGTGGAAAAGCCGTTTGGGCGCGACCTTGCTTCGGCCAAGAAGCTGAACGACGTGCTGCACAAGGTGTTCGAGGAAGATGCGATTTTTCGCATCGACCACTTCCTCGGCAAGGAAGCCATTCAGAATCTTCTGTATTTTCGCTTTGCCAACAGCTTCCTTGAGCCCGTCTGGAACCGAGATCATGTGGAGAGCGTGCAGATCACCATGGCCGAGGATTTCGGCATTAAAGGGCGAGGCAAATTTTATGACGAAGTGGGCTGCATCCGCGATGTGATCCAGAACCATCTCGTCAACGTCCTCCTGCTCCTCACCATGGAGCCGCCGGCGTCGGGTGCCTCCGACGATCTCGTGGACGAGAAGGTGCAGGTGCTGAAAGCCATGCCGCCGCTGTCGAAAGAAGACGTGGTGCGCGGCCAGTTCGAAGGCTATACCGACGAGCCCGGCGTGGCCCCGTCATCGCCGACGGAAACCTTCGCTGCCGTTCGCTTCCGGGTTGCGACGTGGCGCTGGAATGGGGTGCCGTTCTTCATACGCGCCGGCAAGAACCTGCCCGCCCACGCCACCGAAGTGGTCGTCCGCTTCAAGCGCCCTCCCGTGGCGCTCTTCGATGACGTTACTGATACACCGGCCAACTACATCCGCTTCCGCCTCGGCCCGGATATCTCCATCGGCGTGGGAGCGCGCCGCAAGGCGGCCGGCGAAAAAATGAAGGGTGAGGCGGTCGAACTCACGGCGCTTGATGACGGCATCGGCGACATGGCCCCATATGAGCGGTTGATCGGCGACGCCATGGCCGGTGATCGGCAACTGTTCACCCGGCAGGATGCCGCGGAATTGGCATGGAAGATTGTCGAGCCGATCCTGGACGACAAGACCATTCCACCGACTTACAAGCCGGGGACATGGGGACCAACCGAGATGGAGAATTTCGCGCCGCCTGGAGGCTGGGTGGACCCCGCCTGACCATTGGAGAAAATATATATGACACAAGATATTTCAGAGACCAAAGATCGCGTTGTCCTGTCCATCGATATCGGCGGCAGCCACGTCAAAATCCTTTCCAGCGCAGGTGGTGAGGAAAAGAAGGCGGAAAGCGGAAAGACCATGACCGCCTCCGACATGGTCGAGGCCGTGAAGGCCATGGCGAAGGGCATGAAATACGACGTCATCTCGATGGGTTATCCCGGCCCCGTTGTTCATAACAAGCCGCTTCGCGACCCTGCAAACCTTGGCGATGGCTGGGTTGGGTTCGACTACGAGGCAGCCTTTGGTCATCCCGTTCGCATCGTCAACGACGCCATGATGCAGGCGATCGGCTCCTATAAAGGTGGCCGTATGCTGTTTCTTGGCCTCGGCACCGGGCTTGGAGCGGCGATGATCGTGGAAAACGTCGCGCAGCCGATGGAGATCGCCCACCTGCCCTATCGCAAGCGCAAGAGCTACGAGCATTACGTCAGCGAAGCCTACCGCGAGAAGAAGGGCCACAAGAAGTGGCAGAAGCGGGTCTTCGACGTGGTCGAAGCTCTGACTGACGCCCTTGAGCCGGACTATGTGGTCATCGGTGGCGGCAATGTGGAGAAACTCGATTCACTGCCGCCCAAGTGTCGTAAAGGCGACAATACCCTTGCCTTCGAAGGCGGTTTTCGCCTTTGGAGGGACAAGAAGCTCATCGCCTGACTCAAAGGCGGTTTCAGATCAAATGTGGCCGCTGCTCGCGCGAATGCGAAGCCCCTGCTTATCGAAGAATCTAGCGTCGTCAGGATCGAATGATACGGAGATCGTTTGACCGATATTTGCCACCGGACCGGTTCCGCCCTGGACGACAAGCGGGAGGCCACGGCCAAGATGTCCATAGAGGTAAGTGGCGCCCCCGAGAAACTCGGTAAAGTCAACCGTCATTTCGAGCGCAGGCTCGCCAGTTCGAGCAGGCCGTATATGTTCAGGTCGGATTCCGAGCTGCAACTCGCCTCGAGCTGGCAAGGCTTGAGGAACCGAAGTTGGCATGCGCTGCTCACCAATGACTAGCGCCCCCTCCTCGAACTTGGCACTGATGATATTCATCTTCGGGCTACCGATGAAGCCAGCAACGAAGAGATTATCCGGATCGTGATAGAGATCGAAGGGAGATCCCACCTGTTCGATACGACCAGATCTCAGGACGACGATCTTGTCCGCAAGTGTCATGGCTTCGGTCTGATCATGCGTGACGTAGATCATCGTGTTGCCGAGCTGCTTGTGGAGCTTGGCAATCTCAATGCGCATGCCGACGCGGAGCTCCGCGTCCAAGTTTGACAAGGGCTCGTCGAACAGAAAGACTTCAGGATTACGGACGATGGCGCGGCCGATAGCCACACGCTGGCGCTGGCCACCGGATAGCTGACCCGGTCGCCGATCGAGCAGAGGCGTAAGATGCAGAACCTCAGCCGCGCCCTGAACCAATCGTTGAACTTCGTCTTTCGGGCGATGCGCCATTTTAAGGCCGAACCCCATGTTCTGCGCCACGGTCATGTGCGGATAAAGCGCATAGGACTGAAACACCATGGCGATGCCGCGGTCTGAGGGATCGGCTTCCGTCACATCCCGCCCGCCAATGAGAATCTCTCCCTGGCTGGTATCCTCGAGGCCTGCGATCAGCCGCAGAAGTGTCGACTTTCCACAACCGGATGGGCCGACAAAGACCACGAATTCGCCTGCGGCAATTTTCAGGTCGATATCATGTATGACATCCACCGCGCCGAAGCTCTTGGAGACCCCCTTCAGTTCGACCCCGCTTGTGCGGACTGAAGCCGCGGCGGCCGGTTGCGTATTGTTCACATTCATCACAAGCCCTCCTTGCGGATCCAGACCAGCATTTCGCCGGGCGCACGGTTGTCCCAAAGATGATAGGGCACTGCGCGGATCTCCACCTCCTGCCGCCGCGGCGCAGCGATGGAATAAAGCTGATCGTCGCCGGTGCTTTCTCGAACCCCGTCGGTCACCAAGGCCGGAACGCCACCAAGCTCTTCCACCGCCTCGCAGTGGAACGCGCTTTCTGGACGCAGCAACACGGAATTTAAATCGTCGCCATTGTCGACACCTTCCAGGCAGTAAACGAGTGGCCCGCGCTGAAGCGCCACCCGTCCCTGGTCGTTACCGACCTTTGGATGGGCTTGTACCTCCTGTACCGGCATTTCCAAGTCCAGTTCAACGACGTCGCCAGCCTGCCAAAGGCGATTGAGCCTTGCATATCCTTTATCTTCGATGGCGGCGATCTCGACCGGTTGACCGTTGACACGGATAGTCGCGTTTGGCGTCCAGCCGGGAACCCGCAAGGCCAACGTGAACTGCATCGCCTCTTCCGGCTTCAATGTCAGCCGAATATTGCCGCCGAGGGGGTAAATCGTTTCCTGCCGGATATTGATTGGTTGCCCTGCCACTTGCAGATCGGCCGCGCTATCGCAGTAAAGATGGACCGCAATTTCGTCATCTGCCTCTCCGTACATGTAGGTGCCAACAGAAGAGACGAGCCTCGCGATGTTGGGAGGGCAGCAAGGGCACCGGTGCCAATTCCAGCGGTGGTGCGCGCCGCGGCTTTCCAAGGGGTTGTCATAGAAGAACTGAGTGCCGTCGAGCGACAGGCCGACGAGGGCGCCATTGTAGAGAGCCCGCTCCATAACATCCGCGTAGGCGCGATCAGGGCCAAGGCCGAGCATGCGATTGGCCCAGAAGACCAGAGCAACTGCGGCACAGGTCTCGGCGTAGGCCGTCTCATTTGGCAGATCATAGTCGAAGGTGAGCCCTTCATTGTGTGCCGAAGGGCCGAAGCCTCCCGTGACATACATGTTCTTGCGGGTGAGATGACCCCATATGGCCTCGAGCGCCGGTTTCAGGCTGTCGTCGCCATATTCCGTGGAAACATCGGCCATGCCGGAATAGAGGTAGGCAGCACGAACCGCATGGCCCACCACGTGACGCTGATTGCGCACCGGCTCATGACTCTGGGAGTATTCATATGTTCCAAAATGATAGTCCGAGGGATCTTTGCCACGCTCTCGCGCTTCACGGTCGTAATAGTGTTCTCCGCCGGGCCGCTGCCCACGTTCGTCTACGAAGAAGCGTGCAAGATCGATATAGCGTTGCTCGCCGGTGGCACGTCCGAGCTTGATCAATGCCAGTTCGATTTCCGGGTGCCCGCAATATCCGGGCTTTTGTCCCTCACCCGGACCGAAGACGTCCCCAATATGATCCGCGTAACGCGCCAGAATATCCAGGAATCTGCGTTTACCGGTAGCATAAAAATAGGCAACGGCACCTTCCATGAGGTGGCCGGCATTGTAGAGTTCATGGCAATCGCGCAGATTGGTCCAGCGCTTGCCCGGCTCGATACGCTGATACCACGAATTAAGATAGCCATTGCTGTCCTGTAGCCTGCCATAGGCCTCCACAATCTCATCAATGCGGGCTTCGAGTGCGGCATCTGGTTTGTACAACAGCGTATAGGCGGCAGCCTCGATACTCTTGCCGAAGTCTGAATCCCAGAACATTTGCGTGCTAACTGTGTCATTCCCCTGTTGGTACGGGATGCGCAGACCGGGATTAGGTCGGTCTGGGTCCACCTGATCCAGCATGCCCGCCTCTATGCATCGATCGAGCAATGTGTGAGCCGTCTTGTCAGCAATCGTCTGGATGCGCGGGCCGAAGAACCCTCCCACGCGAACCCGGTCCACTGCCGGTGGGCGGAAGAGCGAATTGGCGGATGTATTGTCGGCGCGTGAAACTGAAGTGTTCATGTTGGTTTCCTTCGAGGAATTGAGAGGAGGCTCACTTCACCGCGCCGGCCGTCAGGCCGCGGATGTAAAAGCGCTGCAAGGTGACAAAGAGTAGGAGGCAAGGGATCATCATTACGGTGACGCCGGCTTGCACGGCGCCCCAATCGACCGAGCCATAGTGACCTGATCGTACGGCAGTAACGAGAACGGGAAGCGTGTAGCGATCCTGATCCGTGAGAAAGACAAGCGCGGCAAGAAACTCGTTCCAAGCATTGAGAAAGGCAAAGATGCCAACCGAGACGATGCCGGGAAGGACGAGCGGTCCTGACACGTAAATGAGCGAACGTAGGCCCTTGACGCCATCGACGCGTGCCGCCTCCTCGATCTCTTTTGGCACGGCGTCGAAAGCGTTGCGCATCATGAAGACTGAGAAAGGCAGTTGGAGGGTGACATAGATCAGAACGAGGCCGCTCAGCGTATTCTGCAGGCCGAGCTTCGCCAAAATCAAGAAAAGTGGCGTCAAAATCGACTGAAACGGTACCATCATGGTCGAGAGGACCAGCAGGAAAGCAAGTGACTTCAGTGGAAAACGGAACCTGGAAAAGCCGTAACCGGCGAAGACCGAGATCAAAATCGTGAGGATTGCCGTTCCCGCCGCCACGAAAAGGCTGTTGCCCGCATAGTGCAGTATACCCGAACCGAAATCTTCCAGTCTTTGATAACTGCACAGGCAAAGCCCACTTAAGGAAAACAAGCCGCTTCCTGCGGATGGTTGGGCGTGGAAAGACGCAATCAAAACAAGCACGATAGGCGCGAGAAAGAGCAGCGCGATCAGAATGCAGGTCACATGGAATAGGATTTTGTAGAGCCTCGTCTGGCCCGCCCTGCGGCGATAAGCAGGCTTCGTTGTCATTGCGTCTAGCACCGTCATCTTGGTTCGTCCTCACGCAAGAGCCTGAGCTGGATGGCACTCAGCACGAGCAGGATCACCAGCAGCACCATGGAAAGCGCTGCACCGTAACCGAGGCGGAAGGAAACAAATGACTGACTGAAAATCCAGTAGACTGCTGTTACCGTGCTGTTCTGTGGTCCTCCTGCTAGGATGATGTAGAATTGATCGAAAGCCAGCATTGAGCCCGAGACGCATAGGATGAGCGCCAGTGCGAAAGGCCGACGCAAGAGCGGCACGACGATGAAGCGGAACCTCTGAAAGGCATTGGCACCATCAATTCGAGCTGCTTCGATGAAATCGGTGGGGATGGCCTGCAGGCCGCTCATCAAGATGACCATGTAGAAGCCGGCCATTTTCCACAGCACCATCGCGGTGACGGACCAGAAGGCTGGCGTGAATGTGGCGAGCAGGTTGACGCGACCTTGAGTCAATCCCAGCTCTTCGGCCAGAGGCGAAAAAAGGCCGGTATCGACATTGGAAAGCCAGCTCCATAATAGACTTGCCGAGGCAAAACCGATGACCACCGGCATGAAGAAGGCTGTGCGGTAGACGCCTGAGAAGGGCCGGTCCTTTTCTACCAGCAGAGCCAGCGATAGACCGAGAGCCAGAAGTCCGATCGTCGCAGCGATGGTGTAGCGGATGGTGAAGGCAAGCGCGTTCCAGAAGTTTCTATCGTTCCAGAGAGCCTTGTAGTTTCCAAATCCAATCCAACGGGGCAACCCCAGGAGCGGCCAGTTGTGAAGCGACATCCACGCCGTCATGCAAAGCGGCAATAGGAAGAACACCAGCACAAGTGCAAGCGCAGGCGCAACGTAAAGCAGACCCTTCCAGTCGCGGCGACGCTTGCGCCGAGGGCGCAGATGAGCGTTCGGCGCACCTCTAGCAGGCGCCGCTATTTGGTCCGACATGAATGTTTCCTCCAATGGCATTAACGAGGCGGAGGAAACCTCCGCCTCTTGATCGTCCGCTGCGATTAAGGGGCGGTGTCAACGATGGACTGCATGGTGCTTTGGGCCGTCTGGATGGCCGGCTCGATGGAGTCCGGCGTTCCGAAGAATGCCGTGTTCAACATGGTGATCCATGGCCCGTTGGCAGAGTTGAACAGATCGTTGAAAACGGTCGTGTAAGGCGTCTTGCCTTTCGCCATCGCTTCGGCGGCAATGAGGTAGCGGGAATCCAGACCCTCGAGGGCGTCCTTGGCGATGTCACTGCGGATTGGCAGCGAACCATTGCGCGCGAGAAGTTTCTGACCTTCC
The DNA here is from genome assembly GCF_028674915.1 of Agrobacterium sp. CNPSo 3708. Classification (NCBI taxonomy): domain Bacteria; kingdom Pseudomonadati; phylum Pseudomonadota; class Alphaproteobacteria; order Hyphomicrobiales; family Rhizobiaceae; genus Agrobacterium; species Agrobacterium sp. CNPSo 3708. The sequence continues at coordinate 110,802 of NZ_JAQZSF010000005.1, read as the reverse complement.
AGCGAATAGGAGAATTGCAGGAACGCCTTCACCGCTTCCATTTTCTTTGTGCCTTTCGACACCACGAAGTTGTCGCCTCCTGCGAAGGAAGAGGAACCGCCGTCCTTGCCAGGAAGCGGCGTCACGCCATATTCAAGGTCGGGACTTTGTGTTGCAAGAGCGCCGATCGCGAAGGAGCCTGACGGCGTGATGCCGATCTTGCCCGTAGCGAAGGCTGCGAAAAAATTCGAGCCGGTATCGGTCTGCGCACCGGCAGGGACGAGCTTGTCACGCACCATGCCCTGATAGAACGCGATAGCGTCGCGCATTTGCGGCGTATCGAGCGTGACCTGACGGCCATCTGCCGAGAAGATATCTGCGCCGGACGCCCAGATCAGAGGCGTGAAGGTGAAGATGTTGCAGCCGCCGCAATTACCGGAAAAGTAAAAGCCCTTGATGTCGCCTCCCAGCGCATTGACCTTCTCGGCTGCGGAGCGAATTTCCGCCCATGTTTTCGGTCCCTTTTCGGGATCCAAACCCGCCTGTTTGAATAACTTCTTGTTCCAGATGAGAACGGAGCCATCAGCCGAGAACGGCAGACCATAGATATGATCCTGATAGGTTCCGACCGAGATGTGCGCCTTCGACAACGCGTTGAAATAGGGGAGCGATTTTGCGAAATCAGTGAGGTCCTCCAATTGTCCTGCCGCAGCGAAAGCCGGGGTGTAGATCAGGTCGAGGGAGAGGGCATCCGGCGCGGTGCCGCCCGCGGTCGCAACGGCGTATTTCTGGACCAGTTCGTTTACGGGAACGATCTGCAAGTCCGCGTGGTGTTCTTTCTGACTGGCGTTGAATGCATCGACGAGCTTCGGCATGAAGGTCGAGCTGTCGGAGCGGGTCCACAGCGAAAAATTCTCGGCGTTGACTGTTGCGGGCAAGGCAAGTGCGGCAGCCACAAGACCGCTCAACCCAAATATCCAATGTCTCATGTCCATTCTCCTCCCGAAATGCGCCGATCCGGCGCTGTTGAATTCTCAATCAGAACTGCTGATAGACGCTCCGCATGACTCCCGGACCATCAGGCGGCAGGCGAGCCGACGTTGACCGGCCTCCACCGGCTTCCCGTCGATCAAATCAAGCAAAGTTATTCCCGCCTGACGGCCAAGCTCCTTGAGAGCCATATCGACCGTCGTTAGCGGAGGCCGCGTCGCTGCGGCAAAGATCTCCCAATTATCGAAGCCGACGACAGCGATGTCTTGCGGAACGCGAATGCCGGACAGGGTTAGTGCATCGATAAGACCTCGCGCGATCTGGTCATTGCCGCAGAAGACGGCATCTGGTCGATCGGCGCTCGCCATGGTTACGAAGCGCTGCCCGGCTTCATATCCGAATCTTTCGGACCATTCGCCGGACAGCGCTTCCTCGAAGCAGGGGAGCGCTGCCTCGGATAATGCTCGTTCCCAGCCTTGCTCTCTCAGGCCGACGGCACTGAAGCTCCTGGGGCCGGTGATATGTGCGATACGCCGGCGACCCAGCTCGACGAGATGAGAGACAGCTGCGTAAGCACCACCCTCATCGTCCGGAACAAAGCCGATCGCACCGTCGGGACACGCAGCGTTCACATACACAACCGGCATATGCACAGTGGGAAGATCCACTGGTAGAACTCGGTCAACGCGCTTGCCGGATACCACCAAACCATCGACACGCTTATCTTCCATCGCTTCAATATTGGAACGAACACGTTCCGGATCGTCATCAATGGCGCAAAGGAAAACCGACACTCCGCGATCCGCCATCGCGACGGAAAGGCCTGCGGCAATCGGCAAGGTGAAGCGGCCATATGTATCGTTGGTTAGAAGGCCGAGGGTGAAAGATCGCTGCCCGACAAGCGCGCGTGCCATGGCGTTTGGACGAAATCCCATCTTTTGTGCGACGGCCTGAATGCGTTCGCGCGTTTCTCCAGACATTCGGCCGCGCTCATTCAATGCCTTGGATGCCGTAGAAATCGACACGCCAGCTGCCGCAGCAACATCCTTGATGGTGACGCGCAAAGAGGCATCCTGTCCGTCCGCCAATACGTCAGCTACTGCGCCTATTCCACTCTCGATCATCGAAGAGAACCTAATGAGAAAACGTTTTCTCAAAATAGGGAAAACGTTTTCCCTGTCAAGCGAGATTATTTGTGATGCGTCATGCTTTGGCAGGCGTCAGAATAACGGTGAGGTGGGGGATCTGCTTTCGCGAGCTGACGGCAATTATCGATATAGAGCCGAAATGCTGCAGAGTAAGCCACTGCGTAATGCGGCAATACCGCAACGCCGTGCGGGTTTTGCGGGCGGTGCGATGGCAGTGGCTTGTCGTCGATAAGTGGCGTCGTTGCTGTTACAAGCTCAGATAACTTGCTCGCAATCGGCGCTTCATGAAGAAGCGTATCTAGCTCCGAAGCTTAGAACCCCAGTATCGCCGACAGCACCATCTGCTTGATAAGAACGCCAGCAATGTTATTGGGATCTCCTGCGGTTATCTGCAGATCGCTCTTGCAATCTCGCTCGTAAGCGGCACGACGTGCCGCTGACACATCGGCCAGCAACCGTTGTCTAACCGGCTGAACCACGTTTTGTTCACGGGTTGTCCGGCTTGCCTTATCCGAACAAACGACACAGGTTTCTGCTGCTTCTTAGACGATCCCGCCCGAGCCGCCACGCTGTGAAGGGCGCTCAGCCGCGACCTGCTTGCGATAGCCGCTGGCTCGGTAAGTTGCGATTGGATCTATTGCCGCACCAGCCTTTTTGCGGGCTTGCGCAAGAATGGCCTCGACATCCGTGCGATAGGCGCGCTTCAGCGTGTCCGACGCCATCAGTGCGTCGTTTTCCTGCTGGAAATTTTCAAGCGCGGGGCGATCGACAAGCAATGCCTGTGCGTAGGCCCGGCGGATTTCGTTGGCGCTGGAAATCAGGCTTTCGATCGGGTCGGTGACGTTATGCGACTGGTCGATCATATGCGCAGGATGGAACTGCTTCACGCCGCGGTACTCTGCATCCACCAATTCGTTGAAAACGAGGAAAAGGCGATACGGCTCGATGGCGCCGGCATCAAGATCGTCATCGCCATATTTGCTGTCGTTGAAGTGGAAGCCGCCAAGCTTGCCGAACTGGATCAAGCGAGCGACGATCATTTCGATGTTGGTGTTGGGTGCGTGATGACCAAGATCGACGAGGCAGAAAGCCTTCTCACCGAGCGTGTTGGCGATCAGGTAATTGGTGCCCCAGTCCTGTACAACGGTGGAGTAGAAAGCTGGCTCGTACATCTTGTGTTCGGAGAACAGCCGCCAATCATCCGGCAGTGCCTTATAGATATCCGCCATACCGGCGAGGTAGCGCTCGAAGCTTTTGGTAAAGTTGCTCTGCCCAGGGAAATTGGAGCCATCCCCGATCCAGACCGTCAAGGCTTTGGAGCCGAGTGCCTTTCCGATCTCGATGCATTCGATGTTGTGATCGACCGCCTGTTTGCGCGTTGCAGCATCCGTATGGCTCAAGGAGCCGTATTTGTAGGAATGCTGCTGATCTGCAGCATCCGAAAAGGTGTTGGAATTCATAGCGTCGAAGCCAAGGCCGAGCGCGTCGGCGTGTGCCTTCAGCCTTGCAGAATCTTCCTTATCCCACGGAATATGAAGAGAGACAGTGGGCGTGGCAGCCGTTAGCTGGTTGATGACAGCGCAGTCGTCCAGCTTGTCGAAAATACCGCGTGGCTCGCCGAGGCCCGGAAAGCGGGCAAAGCGTGTGCCGCCGGTTCCAACACCCCAGGATGGGACGGCCACATGGAACGCGGCAACCTTGGCCGTGATCGCATCGATATCGATGTTGCGGCGTGACAGATGTTCACCGAGGGCCGCATAGTCTGCTTCATGCGCCTTTGCGCGCTTTTCATTCTCGCAATCGACCAGATCCGCCGCAATTCTCAATTCCGTCATGTCATCCTCCCTCTGCACCACGTCCTCTTCAAGCCGTTCTGTAACCAACTCATCGTGAGCGGAAGAAGGGCTTGATCGTGGCGATCTTTCTCATTTTGCAATCACGAGCACCTGACCTGCAAACCGCCCACGGCTGAACGCACGGGCGGTTTGTGCCTCAGCGTGTGAAGCTCTGCGCGTTGCCGGCGTCGACGTTGATGATATTCCCCGTCGACTTGGCAGATGCGTCTGACGCCAAGAAGAAGATTGCTTCGGCAATATCTTCCGGGAAGACGTTTAGCTTCAGCATGGAACGCTTGCGGTAATGTTCCTCAAGATCGTCCACTTCGATTTTGGAGGATGCCGCGCGCTGTTCGCGCCACTCACCGTTCCATATCTTGGAGCCGCGCAGAACCGCATCGGGATTGACGGTGTTGACGCGAATACCGGCATCGGCACCTTCAAGGGCCAGGCAACGAGCGAGATGGATCTCAGCAGCCTTCGCAGTGCAATAGGCAGATGCATTGGGCGAAGACGCCAGGCCGTTTTTGGATGCGACGAAGACGACATTGCCGCCGAGCTTCTGACGTCGGAACAGGCGGAAGGCTTCCCGCGACACGAGGAAATAGCCCGTCGCCAGAATGTCGATATTCTTGTTCCACATGGCAAGCGTGGTGTCTTCGACCGGTGCAGATGACGCAATGCCCGCATTGGAAACGAGGATATCAATGCCGCCAAACTCGGCGCTCGCCTCGGAAAACGCACGAAGGACGGCGTCTTCCTGGGTGACATCGAGCTTGACGGTGCGGACAGCATCCGCGCTGAACCTCTTTTCGAAATCACCCTTTGTGTTTCCGAGTGCGGCCTCATCAATATCGGCAAGCACGACGCAAGCGCCCTCGCTTGCCAGCCGCTCCGCTGTAGCGCGTCCGATACCTCCTGCACCACCGGTAATGAATGCAACCCGCCCGGCAAGGCTCTTCGGCTTCGGCATGCGCTGAAGCTTCGCTTCCTCCAGCAGCCAATATTCGATGTCGAAGGCCTCCTGTTCCGGCAGACCTTGATACTCCGACACCGCCGATGCACCGCGCATCACATTGATGGCGTTGACGTAGAACTCACCTGCGATACGCGCCGTTGCCTTGTCCTTGGCGAAAGAGAACATGCCGACGCCGGGAATGAGGAAGATGACCGGGTTAGGATCACGCATCTTCGGCGAATTGGCGTGCTTGCAGCTCTCGTAGTATCGGGTGTAGTCGGTGCGGTAGTCTTCAAGCGCCTGATCGAGGCCCGCAAGCAATGCGTCAACATCCGGTTTCGACGTATCCAGATCGAGGATCAGGGGACGGATCTTGGTGCGCAGAAAGTGGTCAGGGCAGGATGTGCCAAGCGCGCCGAGCGGCTTCAATTCCTTCGAGTTGACGAACTCCAATACGGCATCCTGATCGTCGAAATGACCAAGCTTGCGCTCGTCTTTCCCGATGCGTCCGCGAATTTCGGGCATCAGCCGCGCAGCAATTGCCCGGCGATCTTCCCTGGGCAAGGTATTGGCGACGGCACCGCCAAAAATAGTCTTGCCTTCAGTCTTGGCCGCAAACCATTCAATCGCCTTGTTGATGATCGCAAGCGTCAGCTCGTAACAGGCCTTGGCATCGTTATCCCAGGTGAAGAGACCATGGCTTTCCAACACAACGCCCTTGGCATCGGGGTTTGCCTTGACGAAGGCTTCAAGGTCGAGACCGAGCTGGAAGCCCGGGCGGCGCCAAGGCAGCCAGCCAATCTCACTGCCGAACACGTCTTTCGTCAGTTCCCGTGAATTCTTCGAAGCGGCAATGGCAATGATTGCGTCCGGATGCATGTGATCGACATGATCGAAGGGCACGAAACCGTGCAGTGGCGTGTCGATGGAGGCCGCGCGCGGGTTGAGATTGAATGTGCAATGGGGAAGAAAACCGACCATGCGGTCTTCGTCTTCCACACCGCGATAGATGCCCTTGAGCGCTTCAAGCTTTTCCATATAGAGGGTGGCGAAGCCGTCTAGCTTGATGGTACCGACATCGCCGCCAGATCCCTTGACCCACATGACGCGGACCTTGTTGCCGGTGAGCGGGTCGGTTTCCCAGACTTTGGCAGAGGTGTTGCCACCACCGTAATTGGTGATCCGTTTGTCGGCGCCCAGAAGGTTGGAGCGATAGAGCAGCTTCCCCGGCTCGTCCAGCGTTGCTGCGTAAGCGTCGTCCCAGCGATTTTCGAGAAGACGGGATTGTCCCATCGCAGTATCCTCCCACGGCAATTATTGCGAGTCCCAGGTGAACTCGCCTCCCATTGAGAGCAGATATCGCGCATCTAAAAGCACCCTGTCAATCACAAACGATCATAAATTTTCATTGTGCGCCGCAACATTGATATTTTTGATCGAACTTGATTGACAACAATCGAAGTTTACGAAAGATTGCGGTCAGGAGGACCCCATGTACGAGAGCGAACGCCATCGCATCATCTTGAGCGCCATTCAGGAAAAGCCTGTGGTGACGGTGCAGGACATTGCCGAACTGACCGATGCGTCCGAGGCAACGATCAGGCGTGATATCGCATCTCTTCACGTACAGGGGAAACTGCGCCGTGTGCGCGGCGGAGCCGAGGCGGTGCATCCGCCACAGCTCGGCAACCTGGCCGCACGTCCCTTTCGCGTCTCGGAATCGGTCAATATCGATAAGAAACGCGCAATTGCACGCAAGGCCGTCGATTTGTGCGAGGAAGGTGACGCCATCATTATCAATGGCGGTACGACCACCTTCCAGATGGTGCATTTCATGTCGGCCCGGCGTCTGCAGGTAATGACCAACTCTTTCGCCATTGCTGAGCATCTGGTGAAGCACTCGAAATGCAATGTCAGCGTACCCGGTGGCGCGATCTATCGCGACCAGAGCCTCATCCTGTCTCCTTTCGAAAATGACGCGATCCGCAATTTCTATGCGCGGCGCATCTTCATCGGAGCACAGGGAGTGGGCGCGCTTGGCATCATGGAATCCGACGCAATGGTGATCCAGAGCGAACAGAAGCTGATGCGGCAGGCAGAAGAGCTGATCGTCATGGTCGACTCCTCCAAGTTTCGCAAACGCTCCAGCCTTATCCTGACACCCCTGGATACGGTTTCGACGATCATCACCGACGAAGACATTTCAGACGAGGCCGCACGCATGGTGGAGGCCGCGGGAGTGACGCTGGTCATCGCCGGAGCGGCGGCCGCGCAGGCGGAGGACAAACCGCCAACAGAGGAGGATTCCGCTTCGGTTGCTTGAGGAGCGCCGAAGGGAAGGTTTTAACGGGAGGAAAAGGGAATGAAACTTACACGCAGAAAACTCACCCGCGCGCTTGCGCTCGGTGTAGCGCTTAGTGTTGCCGGTATCGGCAGCGTCGCCCAGGCGAAAGACATGAAAATCGCGCTCGTGGTCAAGTCGCTCGGCAATGGCTTCTTCGAGGCTGCCAATAAGGGTGCGCAGGAAGCAGCCAAGGAACTTGGCGGCGTCGAGATCATCTATACCGGTCCGACAACGACAACCGCGGAAGGCCAGATCGAGGTCATCAATTCGCTGATCGCCCAGGGCGTCGATGCGATTGCGATCTCGGCAAACGATCCGGACGCCGTGGTTCCGGCACTGAAGAAGGCCGCACAGCGCGGCATCAAGGTTATCTCCTGGGATTCGGGTGTCGCACCGGCGGGCCGCATTCTGCAGCTCAACCCGTCCTCCAATGCGCTGATCGGCAAAATGTGCCTGCAGCTTGCCGCTGATCATCTCGAAGGCGGCAAGGGCGACTTCGCCATCCTTTCGGCCACAACCACCTCCACGAACCAGAATATCTGGATCGAGGAGATGAAGAAGCAGCTGAAGGACTTCCCCGGCCTCAACCTGGTCAGCACCGTCTACGGCGACGACTTGGCCGACAAGAGCTACCGTGAAGCGCAAGGTCTCCTGACCTCTCAGCCGAACGTCAAGGTGATCGTTGCCCCGACGACCGTTGGCGTCCTGGCGGCGTCTCAGGCTGTGAAGGATGCTGGCAAGATCGGTCAGGTCTATGTCACGGGCCTTGGCCTTCCGTCTGAAATGGCCGGCGCCATCAAGTCCGGTGCGACGAAGGAATTCGCCATCTGGAATCCGATCGACCTGGGCTATTCTGCGACCCAGATCGCCTACCACCTCGTCAAGGGTGATGCCGACGGCAAGCCGGGCTCGGAAATCGAAGCCGGCCGCATGGGCAAGATCAAGGTCGGCGAAAACAGCGAAGCCGCAATGGCCGATCCGTTCGTCTATGACGCGAAGAACATCGATCAGTTCTCCAAGATTTTCTGATCTTCGACTTCATCTCCCGGCGACAACAGCCGCCGGGAGATGTTTCCAACATTCCCTCAGTCGACGTCATCGTCGAGCTTGAACCAAGCATCGATCATGCTTGCCGGATGGTTTCATCGGCAAACGCATCAGGATGCCGTCGAGTGAAGGCTTTCCTTCTTCTGCTCGATAAAGAGCACGCAGGTTCGTAAGAAAAAAATGGCGGTAGAGACAATGACCGAAACGGCGGCGCTTTACGCACGACAAGAGGACCGCTCAAACCCCGTTCTGGAAATGCGCGGCATCAGTCAGATTTTTCCAGGCGTGAAGGCACTGGATAATGTCGACATCCAGCTCTATTCCGGCCAGGTGACGGCACTCATCGGAGAAAATGGCGCGGGTAAATCCACGCTGGTGAAAATCCTGACCGGTATTTATCGCCCCAATGAGGGCGAAATCCTGCTGGACGGCACACCGGTTCATTTTCAAAGCGCGCAGGATGCAATCGATGCAGGCGTCACTGCCATTCATCAGGAAACCGTTCTGTTCGACGAGCTTTCGGTTGGCGAGAACATCTTTCTCGGGCATGCGCCGAAGGGCCGCTTCGGGCTGATCGATTGGAAAACGATCAATGATAAATCCCGCGCCCTCTTGGAGCGGCTGGAAAGCAAGATCGACCCCACAATCCGGCTGAAGGATCTCTCCATTGCACAGCGCCATCTGGTCGCAATTGCCCGTGCACTTTCGGTCGAGGCGCGCATCGTCATTATGGACGAGCCGACGGCAGCTTTATCACGCAAGGAAATCGACGATCTTTTCCGCATCGTCGAGAACCTGAAGCGGCAGGGCAAGGCGATCCTGTTCATCAGCCACAAGTTCGACGAAGTCTATGAAATTGCGGAGAATTATGCCGTCTTTCGCGACGGACGCATGGTCGGCGCGGGCAAGCTGACTGCCACGCCCCAGGACGAGATTGTCCGGTTGATGGTCGGCCGCGATGTAAAGGACGCCTTCCCCAAGCAGGCCGTGAACATTGGCGGCACCGTGCTGTCGGTGGAGGATTACTGCCACGAGACGGAGTTTCGCGGCATCTCCTTCGATTTGCGACAGGGCGAAATTCTCGGGCTCTATGGTCTGATCGGCGCCGGACGGTCAGAGTTCTGCCAGTCCCTTTTTGGCATGACCCGGCCCGCATCCGGAACACTGAAGCTGAACGGCAAGGCGGTAACGATCCACTCACCGGAAGACGCAATTCGGGCCGGGATCGCCTATGTGCCGGAAGAGCGGGGGCGTCATGGTCTGGCACTGGAAATGCCGATCTACCAGAACATGTCCCTGCCCTCTCTCTCCCACACATCGCGCAAGGGTTTCCTGAAAGCTGCAAACGAATTCGCATTGGCGCGCACATATGCAACGCGCCTTGATCTGCGTGCGGCGGCACTTTCCGTGCCCGTAGGAACGTTGTCTGGCGGCAACCAACAGAAGGTCGTGATCGGCAAGTGGCTGGCGACAAAGCCGCGGGTCATCATTCTGGACGAGCCGACAAAGGGTATCGATATCGGCTCGAAAGCTGCGGTCCATGGTTTCATCAGCGAACTGGCGGCGGAAGGTCTGTCCATCATCATGATCTCATCCGAACTGCCGGAAATTCTCGGCATGTCCGACCGCGCGATCGTGATGCGCGAGGGTTTGGTGGCAGGCCGGTTCGAGCGGGCGGAATTCTCGCCGGAAAAGCTGGTGCGCGCCGCCACCGGAAATGCGTGAGAGGAAATGCGCATGAAGACACTTCTGAAGAACCGCGAATGGCTGCTGGCCGGCATCATTATTCTTCTCATCATCGGCTTCTCATTACGGTCGCCGGGCTTTGAGCGCCCTGCCAATCTCGTGAACATCTTCAACGATACGTCGATCCTGATCATTCTGGCGCTGGGGCAGATGACGGTCATCCTCACCAAGTCGATCGATCTGTCGGTGGCAGCCAATCTCGCCTTTACCGGAATGGCAGTGGCGATGACCAATGCCGCATTCCCCGATGTGCCGCTTCCCCTCCTCGTCGCAATGGCTGTTGGAATTGGTGCACTGCTCGGTTCGATCAACGGTATTCTCGTGTGGTGGCTTGGCCTTCCTTCAATCGTGGTGACACTTGGTACCCTCACCATCTATCGCGGCATGGCCTTTGTTCTGTCGGGCGGCGCTTGGGTCAACGCGCACCAGATGTCTCCGACATTTCTCAACGTGCCCCGCACGTCCATCCTCGGCATGCCGGTTCTGTCCTGGGTCGCGATCCTCGTTATCATCGCTGCATGGATCATTCTCAAGCGAACCGCCTTTGGTCGTTCCGCCTATGCTTCCGGCGGAAACCCGAGTGCCGCGATCTATGCCGGCATCGATGTCGGCCACACGCGCTTCCTCGCCTTCGTCCTCTCCGGCGCGCTTGCCGGACTTGCGAGCTATCTATGGGTGTCGCGTTACGCCGTCGCCTATGTGGATATTGCTCAAGGGTTCGAACTGGACAGCGTCGCGGCAAATGTGATCGGCGGCATCTCGATTGCAGGGGGCATCGGCTCGGTGCTTGGCGCCGTGCTTGGCGCGATCTTCCTCGGCGTCATCAAGAACGCGCTTCCGGTGATCGGGATCTCTCCATTCGCGCAGATGGCGATCTCCGGCATCGTCATCGTATTGGCCGTCGTCTTCAATGCGCGCGCAGAAGCGCGCAAAGGGCGCATCATCCTGCGTGACAGAGCCGCTACAGAACAGAGCAAAGGGGCTGCGGCATGAGCATGGATCAATCCCAACCGCAGACGTCACCCCGCATCATTCCTGACAAGCTCGGCACGCCTTTCCGCCGCATCATGGCAAGCTGGGAAGTTCTGCTGCTTGGCGTCGCAATCCTGATCTTCATCGCCAACTCGCTGGCCTCCCCATACTTTCTTGACGCCTGGAACCTCTCTGACGCCACTTTCAACTTCACCGAAAAGGCGATGATCGCCTTTGCCATGGCGCTTCTGATCATCGCCGGTGAAATCGACCTTTCGGTTGCAGCCATCATCGCACTCGCCTCGACCGCAATGGGTTATGCCGTGCAGATGGGTGTGGGAACGCCTGGACTTGTGGCGATCGGTATTAGCGTCGGCCTTGCCTGCGGCGCTTTCAATGGCTTTCTCGTCGCAGGGCTGAAGCTCCCTTCTATCGTCGTCACCATCGGCACGATGAGCCTGTTTCGCGGCATTTCCTATATGGTGCTGGGTGACCAGGCCTATGGCAAATATCCAGCAGACTTCGCCTATTTCGGCCAGGGCTATGTCTTCTGGGTGATCTCCTTCGAATTCGTTCTCTTCGTGATGATGGCGATCGTCTTTGCAATCCTCCTGCATGCGACGAATTTTGGACGACAGGTCTATGTCATCGGCAACAATCCATTTGCCGCCCGTTTTTCCGGCGTGCCCGTGGAGCGCGTCAAGTTCATCCTGTTCCTCCTCACGGGCCTGATGAGCGGCATCGCCGCCGTATGCCTCACCTCGCGGCTCGGCTCCACGCGCCCGTCGATTGCTCAAGGGTGGGAGCTGGAGGTCGTGACCATGGTCGTTCTCGGCGGTGTGTCTATCCTCGGCGGCTCGGGCACGATCGGCGGCGTGGTGATTGCCGCCTTTGTCATGGGGCTCGTCACTTTCGGTCTTGGTCTTCTCAACGTTCCGGGCATCGTCATGTCGATCTTTGTCGGCCTCCTGCTGATCATCACCATTGCCATTCCAATCGTCGTGCGCCGCCTGAAAGCGATGAGGTAAATCATGCCAGAGCTTGAAAAACACGCCTTCAAGATGAAGCTCTTTGCGGAAAAGCAGGCGGAGTACAAGAAGCGCCACGACGAGATTTGGCCGGAGCTCGTCGACCTGCTGCACGAGGCCGGCGTGACCGACTACTCGATCCACCTCGATCCTGAGACCAACACACTCTTCGGCGTCCTCACGCGTCCGAAAGACCACGGCATGGCGGCGCTGCCCGATCATCCCGTGATGAAGAAATGGTGGGCGCATATGGCCGATATCATGGAGAGTAATCCGGATCATTCCCCCGTCGCAACCGATCTCATCACCGTCTTTCATCTCCCATGAGCAAGCCGATCCGGACCGTTGCCGTCATCGATATCGGCAAGACACATGCCAAACTGATCGTTGTCGATGCTGAGAGCGGCAAGGAATTGGCGTCACGCAAGATTGCCAACAGGGTCGTAGGCGGCGCACCCTATCCGCATTATGATACGGATGCGCTGTGGCGGTTCATTCAGGAAGGGCTTGCCGAACTCAACAATGTGCCGGGCTATCAGGCAATCTCGATCACCACACATGGCGCAAGTGCAGCACTCCTGAATGCGTCGGGCGAGTTGGCGATGCCCGTTCTCGATTACGAGTTCACATTCCCGGGTCAGATCGTAGAAGCCTACGAGGCAATCCGCCCGGAGTTTGCAGAGACTTTTTCACCACGCCTGACGGGTGGACTTAATCTCGGTGCGCAACTCCATTATCAGCGTGCGTGCTTTCCCGAGGCGTTCGCCTCCGTCTCGACCATCCTGACCTACCCGCAATATTGGGCGCACCGCTTAACCGGTATCGCTGCGAATGAGGCCACCTCTCTCGGCTGCCACACGGATCTGTGGCGCCCCTTTGAAGGCGACTATTCAAGCCTCGTCGCGTGTCTCGATATTGCCGATCTCATGGCACCCATCCGCTCTGCCTTCGACGTTCTGGGGGAAACGACGCCGACTATCACTCGCCAACTCGGCCTCGCTTCACCCGTTCCTGTCTATTGCGGGATCCATGATTCCAATGCGTCGTTGCTCCCGCACCTCGTCGGCTTTGGCCTTTCTTGCACGGTCGTATCGACCGGCACGTGGGTCGTGTGCTTTGCCGCAGGCGGACAGGCAGACGATCTTGATGAGAACCGCGACACCTTGGTCAATGTCGACGCATTCGGCAAACCCGTGCCTTCCGCCCGTTACATGGGCGGCCGAGAATGGGAGATCATTACCAAGGGTCTGGAGCAGGTTGCACCGGACGCGGAATGGATCGCCGTAGAAGATGTCATAGCCAAAGGCCAGATGCTGCTGCCAAGCGTCGTCAGCGGCACCGGCCCGTTTCCCGGCGCCACGGGCGGCTGGCGCAACGAGCCACAAACGGATGAAGGCCGGCGCGCGGCTGCCAGCCTCTACCAGGCCTTGATGACCATGACCTGCCTCGACCTGATCGGATCACGCGGGCCGATCGTGGTGGAAGGCCCCTTCGCCGCAAACAAAGTCTTCCGGGCAGCGCTCTCCACCCTGTCCGGCCGAGACGTGTATGCCTCCGCCTCTCACACAGGCACATCGCTTGGCGCCAGCTTTCTCACCGGCACGAAATCGAATGTTCCTGTCGAGCTGGTGACCGAGAAGATTACGGACCTGAACACCTACGCCAAAAGGTGGCGGGAAACGGCGGAGTGAAACCCGACACACCCCGCCCCTCTTATAGCTTCAGCTCTGCTTGACGAATTCACCGCCCTTGATGATGTACGGCATGTGCTTGCCCTGCCCCGTCAAGACCGAGAGATCGTCGAGAGGATTGCCGTCTACGACGATCAGATCGGCATAAGCGCCCGGGGCCACGGTTCCCAATTTGCCCTCAAAACCAAATGCCTTGGCCGCATCCAGCGTTGCGGAACGGATCACATCTGCGGCCGGTAGATGCTGCCCGCGAAGAACGAATTCCTCCGACTGGTGCTCATGCATCTCACCCAGCAAATCGGTACCATAGACCATGGTCACGCCCGCCTTGTGGAGCACTTTCAGCGCCTCGAAACCCGCGCTGCGCACATCCTCGATCTTCGCGACAGAGACTGGCGGCAGGCCGAGCGAAGCGCCATCCTTTGCCAGGCGGTCATAGACGATGTTGGTCGGCACGACGAAGGCACCGCGTTCCTTGGCAAGCTCAGCGGTTTCCGGCGTGATCAGGTTGCCATGCTCAATCGACTTGACGCCGCACTCGATCGCGCGGCGGATTGCGGCATCGGTATAAAGATGCGCGGCCACATAGGTCTGCGCATTTTCCGCCTCTTCGACAGCTGCGAGCACCTCTTCTCTCGAAAAGCCGAGATTGGCAATCGGATCGGTCGGCGACGATACACCACCATTGGCCATGAGCTTGATGAATTGCGCGCCGCCCTTGACCTCCTCACGACATGCCTGGCGAACGGCGTCGACGCCATCACAAATTCGACCGAGCGCACCCAGTTGATCGGGATAATGCTCGACGGAACGGCGGTTGAACCGGCCACGGTAATCGGTATGGCCCCCGGTTTGCGACAGCGCCTTGCCACAGATGATCAACCGCGGGCCGATAATCGTCCCTTCCTGAAGCGCTTCGACCAGACCGTGATCGGCACCGCCAAGGTCACGGACCGTGGTGAAGCCGCGCATCAGCATTGCCTTCATGATGTTGGCTGAGCGCAGCGCAACAAGAGAGTTGGGCAGATCGGCATTCGCCCCCAGATCAAGCTTGGTGGCGATGACATGCACATGCCCATCAATCAGTCCTGGCATCAGGATCTTGCCATCCAGATCGACCACCCGGTCGGCAGTCTCCGAGATCGACTTGCCCACTTTGCCGATCAGATCGTCACGGATGAGCACATCCGTTGGAGCGGTCGGTTCGCCCTGCGATCCATCAACGATGCGGGCGTTTTTGAGAAGAATTGAACTCATGGCATTCACTTTCAGTCGATGTTTTTAAAGGCGTACGCCAAGATTCAACTTTGTTTGGCGGCAAGCAGGAAGTAAGGCACCAACCACGGTGCCAAAGCCTCGGCGCGGTCGAGATGGCGTTCGTCATAAACACCGGCGCGATGGGTGAGATTGATCGTCCCTATGCAGACTCCGTCGAAGACGACGGGCACATTGATCTGCGTGCCGCCACCAAGACTTGCGATGAGCTCATGATCGAAGAAGGCCCATTTGATGCCGTCCATATCCTTGGCGAGAAAGCTTTTATGTTGACCAATGACATGGCGGCCCCAGGGCGTGTCGGTCATAGGCTTGCAGCCGGACACCGGATAATGCTCGGGGTCTGAGGAGTAGATGCGAACGACCTCACCCCCATCGACCGCCAACAGGGTAAAGAGGACGTGCCCGATCTCGCGCTGCAACAGCTCATCGAGAGCCTGAAAGAAGGGTGCCGGCTGATCGGGCTGCTTCATGGCTTCGTAAAGGCTGATCTCATTGTGCATGTGTCGATCCTTTTGCTGATAAGGGAGCAGCAGTTGCCGCTCCCTGATGGGCCTGGATGTCAGCGCGCGGCAAACTCCTCCGCCTCGATCTCCTCGAGCGACCGGTTCTTTGTCGGAATGCCGAGGAAGAGAACGGACGTGGCGCCGATGAACAGGATGACGGTCGTCATGCCGAACACACCAGCGAAACCGCCGATCGGATAGACAGCACCCACGAGGATCGGTGCGGCAATCCCGCCGATGCGGCCAATTGCCGAGGCCGTGCCGACGCCGGTCGCACGAATGCGTGTCGGAAACACCTCCGGCGTATAGGCGTATTCTCCGGCTGCAACGCCATTGATGAAGAAGGAGAGCGTCATGGCAAGTGCGATAACCTGCGTGTCACCGGTAGCGAAAGCAAGCGAGAGAGCCGAGACAGCGGCCAGCGCCATATAGAGCACGATGGTATAGGGACGGCCAATCTTCTCGCAGAACCAGGCGGCTGTGAAGTAACCTGGGATTTGCGCCGCATAGATCAGGATCGAGAAAGAGAAGCTTTTCGTCATGGTCATGCCGCGCTCGACAAGCAGGCTCGGGATCCATGTCATGAAGGCGTAAATACTGAAGGTCACCGACACCCAGAGGAGCCAGGTCATGATGGTGATGCGCAGAAAGCGCGGCGACAGCAGCGTTTTAAAATTTGCCATCAGCGAGGTATTCGGCGTTGCAGAGACCTGCGCAGTCGGTTCCGGCGCGGGCAGAACGACGCCGCGGGCCTCGTATTGCTTTTCGATGCCGGTGACGATGTCATTTGCTTCCTGATGGCGGCCCTGGCTCTCCAGCCAACGCGGCGATTCCGTCAGGCCACGGCGCCACCACAAAACTACCACGACCGGCATGGCGGTAATGATCAATGCATAACGCCATCCGTCGTCGGAGGCAGGCACAAGCAGATATCCGAGAACCGCGGAGATGACGAAGCCGAAGGAGAAAAAGGCTGCGAGCGAGGCCGTGAAGCGGCCACGATACTTCGCGCCGACAAATTCCGAAAGGAACGGCGCGATGATCGCTGCTTCGGCCCCCATACCGATACCACCAACGACACGCAGCGCGAAGAACTGGTGCCAGTCATTGACGGCAGCGCCACCGAGACTCGCCAGGCAGAAGAGCACGAGTGCCCAGAGCATGACGTTCTTGCGGCCATAACGGTCGCCGATCGCCCCGGCAATGAGCGCGCCGATGAGGAAGCCGACATAGGTGCTGCTGGCGAGATAGCCGACCTGAAGGCTGGTCAGTTGCCACTGCGCCCGAAGCGCGGGAAGCAGAAACGCGATGATGCCCGCGTCCCAGGCCTCGAACATGTAGCCCAGCCCGCCCATCATCAGCAGCTTGTATTGAAAGCGCCCGACGGGCAGCCTCTCCAGTCTTGCAGCAGTATTATACATTCGCAGTCCCCATCATTATAGTGTGTCACCTCCGCCGCTTTGCGGATGGTGTGCGCGTCGTTTCGTCGCGCAACATTTTTTGCACAGGAAGATTTGTGAATGCAATATGCAAAAAACGCTGCAGGTAATTTTGCAGGCACGCTTGAAGACTGGCTGCGTCATCTCGATGAGAAATTTTCTCTGACGCCAGCCGCGCATGAAGTCGTGCAAGCCGTCATCAACGATCCACGGCACGCCTCTTTTGCATCCGCTGCCGAACTCGCGCAAAAGGCCGACGTCAACGTCGCGACGATCACCAGAACCGCGCAAAGCCTTGGTTTTTCAGGATGGCCTGAGCTGCGGCAGGAAATCCGTACACGCTTCATGAGCAAGCTTTCGGCACCTGAGGTCAGCGTCGTCCATCAGCAGGAGACCGGCAATGAGCGCCCCTTCGACGCGGCCATGAATCGGCAGATGGAGCAACTGACGGCTCTACGCCGGCGTACCGACCGCAACTCCGTCAAGGAGATTGCAAAACTTATTGCAGGGGCAAAACGCCGAATCGTTCTTGGATCGGGCAGTTTCGCATCGATTGCCAACATCCTCGCACACCACGCCACGCTCTGCGGCTATCGCATGGAACTGGCAACCGACGGGGTGATGATCGCCAATGCTCTGGGCGATGTGAAGGAAAACGATGTCGTCATCATCTTCACCTTCTGGCGCCTCTATAACTCCGCGATCAGGGCTGCCGCTCAGGCCAAGGCCAAGGGCGCAACCACCTGCGTGATCACCGACGCAGCCGTAGATGCACTGGCAAAAAATGCCGATTATCTGCTGCTGGCACCGGCAGAGAGCACGTCTTTCTACGCAACCGTCGTTCCAGGCATCGGGCTTGCGGAGGCCATCTCTGCAGAATTGGGTGCGCTCAACCCGGAGATGAGCGCACGTTCCATCGCTGATTTCGAGGAGCAATGGCAACACCAGGATCTGCTCTTCACCAAAACAGCGCCCATGGCTGGAAAGCCTTTTGATCAGCTTTGAGATCAATCCGGTGCAGGACGTGCGCGCAATTTGCTTTTTAGACACCCCTTCATGCGGTGCAGCATCGCACCGGAAGGGCTCGGTTACCGGGCAGCCGCACTGACGTCCAGAGTGATGGCTTCTGGCAGATCATGCAGGACCGTGTCTCCGCCAACGCCCGTGTGGCACATCGTCATCGCAAAGGACGCAGGCGCCTTCAAAGGGATGAGTTTGTGATGCAAAACGTTTCGTCTGTAGGTGACGATCTGGCCCGGCGCTGAAATGAAGGCCTGCAAGGTCGAGACATCCGGTCGACCGTCCGCGCCAGGCTTGCAAACAACGATGAGGGACGTCGCCTGATCCAAAGCGATAAATGTCTGAGAGGAATACGGGTGCGTTTCAAGCTGACGGATCGTCAACTCTGGCGCGATCGTCTCCACCGTAACGATCTGCAAGACCGGCAATTTCGCCTCGCTCGTCGCATCGAACGTGCCAGTCGCAAAGGCTGAGCCTTTCAGCGAGGATATGTCGAAAACGTTGCCGAAGAATTCGAAACTCTCTGCTGTCAGCGGCGTCGCAACAATAGGCTTCATGTGTCTGCTCCTCGAAAGACGAGTTGAACCTTCATGCTCTGTGAGCGATCGCTGGCGCGCTCGAACGCATCCCGTGCCTGCTCAAAGGGGAAGCTGCTGCTGATGAGAGATTTGACGTCGATCAGGCCCCGTCCCATCATATCCACCGCGAGCTGAAATTCTTCGTGGAAGCGGAAGGTGCCTCTAAGCTGCAGTTCCTTGGCAACGATTGTGTTGACCGGAAGCGTCATCTCGCCGCCGAGACCAAGCTGTACGATGACGCCGCCGGGACGCAGCACATCCAGAGACGAGACGAGCGCCGCTTGATTTCCGGACGCTTCAAACAGCACATCGAATGTGCCCTTTTCGATACAGTAAGGCTCGAGTGCCGCCGGACTGCTCGAAACGTTGATCGCTTCGTCAGCACCGAGGCGCCTTGCCAGGTCGAGAGGCGCATCGACGACATCGGTAATGACGATGCGCGCTGCGCCCGATCGTCTCGCCACCAGCACGCTCAGCATGCCGATCGGTCCAGCCCCGGTGATGAGGACCTGCTTGCCGAGCAATGATCCGGCCTGCCGCGCCGCGTGAAGGCATACCGCCAGAGGCTCGGCCATGGCCGCCTCTGCCATCGACAACGCGTCGTCTATCGGTACAAGCTGTGACGCGTGAACCGTGACGCTTTCGCGAAACCCTCCTTGCACATGCGGCATGCGCATGGCGCTTCCCATGAAGCGCATGTCAAGGCACTGGTTCTGCATCCCCTCGGCACAATAGCGGCAATGGCCACAGGGCCGACTGGGATTAACCGCAACGCGCATGCCCGGCACGAGATGGGATACATCCCCGCCGGCCTCTTGCACGACACCGGAGGATTCGTGGCCAAGCGCCATGGGCTCACGCACGCGGACTGTGCCGAAACCGCCATGATGATAGTAATGCAGATCCGACCCGCAAATTCCACCGACAGCGACCCGCACCAGAACCTCATCTGCGCCGAGGAGCGGTACGCCAACATCTTCAACGCGCAAATCTTTCGGTGCGTGGATTACGACTCCTCGCATGGTCTTCTCCTCCCTTGAATACCCGTGCTGCTCCAGCATCGCCCCCCGGAAATCGGACTCCATTTCGGAAAAGACGACGCGTAGATTTAAAGAGATAAAGCGTCCTTGGCGCATCCAAAGGGACGCACCGCGCTCTAGAGAACGGCCAACATTCCGCCGTCGACATAAATGATCTGGCCATTGACGTAATCGGAGGCCGATGAAGACAGGAAGACTGCAGTGCCGATCAGCTCCTCCGGCTTGCCCCAGCGCTTCGATGGCGTGCGACCCTTCACCCAGGCGTCGAATTCGGGATTATCGATCAGCGCCTGATTCATGTCGGTCAGCATGTAGCCGGGACCGATGGCATTGGCCTGAATGCCATGCTGTGCCCATTCCGCTGCCATGGCCCGCGTCAGCATCTTGATGCCACCTTTGGCCACTGTGTAGGGCGCAACAGTCGCGCGTGCGAGCTCGCTGGTCAGCGAGCCGATATTGACGATCTTGCCGTAACCGCGGGGGATCATCCGCTTTGCCGCTTCGCGCCCGATGACGAAGGCGCTTGTGAGGTTGGTATCGATGACTCTCTGCCAGTCCACTGTTTCAAGCTCAACCATAGGCTTGCGATATTGGATACCGGCATTGTTGACGAGAATGTCCACGGCAATTCCTGCCGCGTCGAACCCGTCAAACGCCGCCTTCACCTCATCCTCAGCCGTCACGTTGAAGGCCGCCGCCTCCGCCTCGTGCCCCGCATTGCGAAATTCGGCCACCGCTTCCGTCACGCGGGACGGGTCAGTGCCGTTAATGAGAACACGGGCACCCGCCACGGCAAGGCCTTCCGCCATGGCCCGGCCGAGCCCGCGTGAAGAGCCCGTTATCAGTGCTGTACGACCCGTAAGATCAAAAATGGAATGGTTGCTCATCGTTTCCTCCTCAAAGCGTGCTGCGGCGAACCGTCAGGTCCGAACGTTCGAAAACCTGCGGCAACAATTCGGTGCCGAGGCCTGGTCCTTCCATTGGCAAGACAAATCCGTTCTCGATGACAGGAACATGGGTGACAAGCTCTTTATACCAGCCCGTGTAGAAAGCCCGGACCGATTCCTGAATCATCGTGTTGGTCTGTGAGAAAGATGAATGAACGGCAGCGGCATAGGCGACCGGGCCCGTGCAGTCATGGGGTGCATAGGGCCGGTGGTATGTATCGGCAAGGGAAGCGATCTTTCGGCCCTCCGTCAGGCCACCAGTCCAGACGAGATCGGTCATGACGATGCCGATGGCGCCGGACTCAAGCATGTCCTTATAAGGGAAGCGTGAACCCAGCGTTTCGGAGGCGCAAATCGGTACGCTCGTTGACGCTGCAAGCTCTGATAGAGCCGATACCGAGTTCATTCGAATTGGGTCTTCGTACCAGGTCGGGTCGAATGCTTCCAGTTCACGGGCAATCCTCTTGATGGTGGGCAGGTTCCACAGACTATGAAACTCCACCATGATCCGCATCTTATCACCGACCCGGGCGCGAATCTGCTCAAACGGCTTGATGGCCGCTCGAAGCTGGTCCGCTGTGATGTAACGGCCATCATTCTCGATGGCGGCAGGGTCAAACGGCCATATCTTCATGGCGGAAATACCCTGCTCCAGAAGGTTCTCCGCGAGCGCTCCCGCATCGGTCATGAAGCCCTTGAGGTCTTCATAAGGCCCCTCTGAATTGTCGCGGAAATTCCAGGTATCGACCGGCTTGATCTTGTTCGAGCGGACATAACCGTAACCCGCGCAGGTGTTGTAGACCGGGATTCGATCATGGCAGAGACCACCTAGCATCTGATGCACCGGTTGGTCGCACACTTTCCCGAATATATCCCAGAGAGCAAGATCGATCGCGGATGCCGCACGGTATTCAGCACCAGTGGAGGCCTGCGCCATCGGCAGGTTCACGAGCTCGCGCGCATGTGCCTCGATTCTCAGGGGATCGCGACCGAGCAGGCGTCCTGCAAGCACATCATGGATGTGGGCCTCGACCGAGCCTGCACCATAAAAGGTCTCTCCAAGTCCGATGATTCCCGCATCGGTATGGACGCGAACCCACAGCACGTTTGCGAACTCTTCGGTTCGCAACGTCTCGATAGACGTAATTTTCATTCGTTCCTCCCGTGCCGCGCCGCTGCGCGCCCGATCTCATTCCGACAAGAAGGCGAGCCTCCCAGCCAGCCTCTGAATGGACAATAATATCGCTTGTGAAATTTCACAACATGTTTTATACGACTGATACGCTGACTTTCATGACCGCGACGGGGAGGAGACCGGAGATGGCACGCAAGCAGACCAAACCCGCGCTCGTGACCGAAGGCGCTAAGCCGAAGCGGGCAAACAGAGTCAATTTCTTCGACCTTGCCTATGAGCGCATCGAGGAACTCCTGATCAATTGCGAGTTGAAGCCCGGCAGGCAGTTGACCTTGCAGGAGCTCCAGGATGCCACTGGCCTCGGTCGCACGCCTGTCCACAATGCCGTTAGCCGCCTTGCAGCGGACACCCTTTTGATCGTCCTTCCACGTCACGGACTAAGAGTAGCGCCCATCGATCTCGCACGAGAGCGTCTTCTGCTGCAGTTGCGCAGAGACATGGAACGTTTCGTGGTAAGACTGGCAATCGAGCGCGCAAGCCTGTCTCATCGCAACCAGATGCTACACATAGAACGTGCCTTGCGCGAACGTCGCGACGAGATCACGCTCGGTGAATTCAACGTGCTGGATCGTCGTATCGACCAGATCTTACTGGCCGCAGCAGACGAACCCTTTCTCGAGCACACATTGCGGCCCCTGCACACGATCTACCGCCGCATCGGTTTCATTCATCATACGATCACCCATGGGCAAGCCGATCTGTCGACGACGATCGACTGCCATTTGTCCGTGCTGAATGCGGTGGCGAACCGGCATCTGGATACAGCTCTTTCTGCCACCGATGCCCTGATCGGCTTTGTCGATTCCATGTTCATTGAGATGGAAGCCGGTATCGATCCAAGGCTGCTTGATTGTAGCATTGAGCCGATTTTTAAGATTTGAGCGAGATCTGAAGGAGCGAGTGCGGGGTCGATACTGGCCAGAGGACAGCGTAACTTTACCCAGTCCATTGAAATTTCACAAAATGTTATTGCAAATGCGGTGCTGGGAGGTGCCGCAGATCACTCAGGGAGGAACACAAATGAAAAGAGCAGCAAAGGCACTTCTCGCGGCCAGTATGATGGCAGTCATCGCTCCATGGGCGGCTCCGGCATTCGCGAAGGATAAGATCACCTTCGCCGCCGCCGTCTTTGCCGAAGCAGGACGCGGCGACCGCGTGAAGGCGTGGATACAGTCATTCAACACGAGTCAGGATCAGGTCGAAGTCGAACCCATTGCGATCCCCTTCTCCAGCCTCGCCAACACTGTCTTCACGCAGATGGGCGGAGGCGGCGGCCCGGACCTCATTCGCTTCGATCAGACGGATTTTTTCGCGGCCATCCCGTCGGGGCGACTCATGCCGCTCAACGATATGATCGACGACAAGGCCTATGATTTTCTTGGTCCGGATCGCTTCATGAAGGTCAAGGACGTTCGTTACGGTCTGTTGTTCGATACGACAGGCTACGCCCTGCTCTACAACAAGGACATCCTCCCCGAACCGCCGAAGGATTTCGACAGCTTCCTGGCAGCAGCCAAGGAAAAAACCAAAGACGGGACTTTCGGCTACGCCTATCGCGCCACGATGGCGGAGCGTGCGGGTTTTTGGCAGGACCTCTGCAATTATGTTTTTGGCTTCGGCGGACGCTGGAGCGACAAGGACGGGAAACTGACGCTCAACAGTCGCGACGTCATCAAGGGCGTCACCGCTTACAAGCAGGTTTATGACGCAGGCGTTACCCCGAAGGGCGCCGATGCCGCCACATATCGTCGCATGTTCTGGGAAGGCAAGATTGCCATGAACATCGACAATGGCGGCGTAGCGGCCATCTTCCATCAGAATGCGCCGCAACTGCCCTTTGCCGCCGCTCCTTCGCCCTTTCCGGACAAAGCACAGGGCCTCATCATGACGGCACTCGTCGTCAATGCCAATACGAAGCACAAGGATGCGGCCGGCACTTTCATCAAGTGGGCCTACGCGCCGGAGAACCAGAAGAGCCTTCAGGCCGCGATGGGAACCGGCGTCGGCACGAAGCTTGCCATGTCTGCTGAAGAGCAAGCCAAACAACCATGGCTGAAAGTCTATGAGGAGCAGATGCAAAATGCTCTTCCGCAACTCGTCATGGGCCACGAGGGAAAGACACCGGAAATCCAGCAAATCGTGCTCGAACAGGTTTTGAAGGTCCTTCTTGAAAACGCGGACCCGAAAGAAGCGATGGATCGTGCGCAGTCGCTGGTCGAGCGGCGTGTACTGCGGTGACGTGACATGCAGAGGCTTCCCATCAAGCCTCCGCAAACCCACTCGTTTCCTGATCGAGGTCAATGATGAAACGCGCCCAAATCGTGCGAGCAAGGCTCGACGGCCATCCGTGGACGCCCTACCTCTTTGCTGCACCCGTCGGCATCTATCTGCTGCTTTTCCAGTACTATCCGCTGGTTCAGCAGTTCTATATGAGCTTCACCGCAACCGACCTTTTGACACCGGGCGTCAATCCGTTTGTGGGTTTTGACAACTATCGGTTCCTGATCGAAGACGGTGAACTCTGGAAAGTCCTGTCGGTGACGGCGATCTATACCGTGGCCTGCGTCGTCTTCGCCATCGGCGTCGGACTGGGGTCAGCCCTTCTTCTCGATTCGCCTTTCTTTGGTCGCGGTATTGCGCGCGCGCTGATAACAATTCCCTGGGCAGCGCCGTCGGTTGCCGTAGCCCTCGTCTTCACCTGGATATTCAATTCGCAATACGGCATTTTCAACCGCGTGCTGACGGGCCTCGGTCTGCCCTTCGGCGGCGAAAACTGGTTGGATGATCCAAAGCTCGCGCTCCCCGCGATCCTGCTGACGACAATTTGGCAGATATTTCCGTTCTCTTCGGTTGTCATTCTCGCTGCGTTGCAGGGTGTCCCCCAGGAACTTAAGGAAGCTGCGGTCATTGACGGGGCAGATCGCCTGAACATTTTCAAGACGGCAACCTGGCCAACCATCCAGCCGACTGTGCTGATGCTGACGCTTTTCGTTACCATCTGGTCCTTGCGCCGTTTCGACTTGATCTGGCTGATGACCCAGGGCGGCCCGATCGGCGCGACCAATACGCTCGTCATAGAATTGTATCGGCAGGGCTTCGTCTATCGCGATCTCGGAGCGGCAGCGTCCATCGGCATGATCGGTCTTTCCATCGCCCTGCTCGTGACGGTCATCTATTTCAAGGTCACGCAGATGACCGAACAGGCACAGGGAAAACGCTGATGACGACGCTACGAAACGGTCAGCACCTGCGTATCCTCTCAGTTCTGTTCATGCTGGGTTTCGCGGCCTTTCCGATCTACTGGATGTTCGTCACCTCTACGACGCCCTCGTCGGAGCTGTTCGCATCCTCCTCTCGCCTGCTACCCGACTGGTCGCAACTCGGCACCTATGTCGATGTCTTCAATACGATCCCCGTCGCCACCTGGCTGAAGAATAGCTTTCTTGTTGCAGCAGGCACCACGGTCCTCAGCATTTTGCTCGCCGTCTTGCCGGCCTATGCCTTGTCACGCTTCCGCTTTGCGGGTTTGGCGCTGCTTGGCTTTGCCTTGTTTGCCACACAGATGCTGCCGGAAGCCATGCTGGTCGTGCCACTCTATTCGATCTTTGGAGACCTCGGCATGTTGAACTCGATCACGGGGCTGATCCTTGCCAACACAGCCTTCGTCGTGCCCGTCATCACCTGGATCATCAAGGGCGCGATCGATGGTATTCCCCTCGAGATTGAAGAAGCGGCACGCGTTGATGGATGTTCCAGACTGGATATCGTGCTGGGCATCGTCATTCCATTGATTGCCCCGACCCTTGCTGCAGCTGCCGTGATCTCCTTTTTCCACGGCTGGAACGAGTACGTCTTTGCGCAGACTCTCGTCAGCAGCGAGGCCCTGCGGACGGCATCGGTCGGTCTTGCAAGTTTCGTTGGTGAACTCTCCACACCCATTCACTCGGTCATGGCAGTTGGCGTCATCTACACCCTGCCAGCCATCGTCTTTTACCTCTTCGCCCAACGCTATGTGGTCTCGGGAATGACCGCTGGTAGCGTCAAAGGCTGATGGGAGCACGTCATGTCTGCTATTGAACTCAACAATATTTCGAAAAAATTCGGTGCGAAGGAAGTCATTCGCGACATCAACGTCTCCATCGATGAAGGGGATTTCCTCGTCCTGCTGGGACCGTCCGGTTGCGGCAAGTCGACATTGCTTCGGATGCTGGCTGGACTGGAGAGCATCTCGGGAGGCGAGATTGTCATTGGCGGCAAGAGGGTCGATCAGTTGCCGCCGGGAGACCGTGATATCGCCTTCGTCTTCCAGTCCTACGCGCTTTACCCCCATCTTTCCGTTCGCCGAAACATGTCGTTTCCCCTGCTGATGCAAGAGTTTCGTCTTTGGCATCACTTGCCGGTCATCGGCGGGATGGCGAAACGCCGGATCGAAAACTCTCCTCGCGTCGTCGAAAAGGTGACGAAGATATCCAAGATCCTTGGCCTGACGGAGATGCTGGATCGCTTTCCGCGTACGCTCTCGGGTGGGCAGCGCCAGCGCGTTGCACTTGGGCGCGCCATGGTACGCGAGCCTGAAGTGTTCTTGATGGACGAACCTTTGTCCAACCTCGATGCCAAATTGCGGACATCCATGCGTTCGGAGATCTCGCGGCTTCACAAGGAGATCGGTGGAACCTTCGTTTACGTCACGCATGATCAGGTTGAAGCAATGACGATGGGCACGAAAATCGCTCTGATGCGGGACGGCGTCATCCAGCAATTCGGTACTGCCCGGGAAATATACACCGACCCAGCCAACACTTACGTCGCGCGTTTCATTGGCACACCGCCCATGAACCTGATCGTCACCAACAGACGAGGCAACGAACTTACCGTTGGTTCGACCATTCTGCCACTCACACCGCCTGCGACACAGACCGCATCCGATGTCCTGCTGGGCGTCAGACCCAACGCCGTTACAGTGTCGAGCGCACCTGTCGAAGGCGCCCTGAGTGGCGACGTGGTTATGGTCGAGCACGTTGGCGCGGATTCCATCATAGCCGTTCGTCTGAAGGATGGTCGTACCGCTCATGACGAGGATGGCGACCTTGATGCGGTGATGGTGACCGTTCCAGGTTACTGCGATCTTTCGATCGGGCAGCCGGTATGGGCAACCATCGACCTCGGTCAGGCGATATTTTTTGCAGCAAAAACGGGGGAGCGCATTCGCACATAAGCCAATGCGGTTTGTCGGCGTTGCCGGTTTTTGAATTGAAGACATAGGTGTGGGAGGAGCAGATATGTCGCCACGGATCGTTTTTCACGGTGAGAACGCCGCGTGTTTCAGCAATGATTTTGAAAAGCTGGTGCAGGATGGAGCAGAGATTGTGATCCTGCCGGATGTCCTCACGAGCGAGGCCGAAAAGGAAACCTATCGCCAAGCCGACATGATTGTCGGCGTGAAATACGATGCCTCTTTACCGAAACCGGAGCGATTGAGCCTGTTTCATGTTCCAGGCGCAGGGTATGACGCGGTCAATCTCGATCTGATGCCGAAGGGAGCCGTTGTCTGCAACTGCTTCGGCCACGACCCCGCCATCGCCGAATATATCTTCAGTGCCATCCTCAATCGTCACGTACCTTTGCGTGATGCGGACGAGAAATTGCGTCGCGGTGAATGGGCATATTGGTCCGGCTCCAGCGACCGCCTACACGGCGAGATATGCGGTAAAACGATCGGCCTGCTTGGCTTCGGCCATATTGGCAAAGCTGTTGCCAAGCGCGCCAAAGCCTTCGAAATGCAGGTCAGCGTTGCCAATCGCAGTCCCGTGGATGTGTCGGATCTGGTGGTTCAGTCATTCACGCTGGACCAGTTGGACAATTTTTGGGGGACCGCGGATTTCATCGTCGTCTCGGTCCCGTTGATCGACGCCACACGTGGCATCGTTGGTGCGAGTGCTTTCGCCGCCATGAAGCCCGATGCCGTCATCATCAATGTCGGACGCGGTCCGACTATCGATGAACAGGCACTTTACGACGCCTTGAAGACCCACAAGATCGGCGGCGCCGTCATCGACACCTGGTATGCCTACCCGACGTCTGACCAGCGGACGAAACAGCCTTCAGCGCTTCCCTTTCACGAACTCGATAATGTGGTCATGACGCCGCACATGTCGGGCTGGACCAACGGCACGATCAAACGCCGTCAGCATACTATTGCAGAAAACGTCAATCGCCGGCTGCAAGGCCGCGACTGCGTCAACATCGTAAAGGAGGCCGCCCGCTAAGGGCAAGGACGTCCGGTCGTCGAAAGCCGCCCGGGAATGACAGCTCAATCAAACAAGGGAGAGAGTGATGAGCTTCTTGAAATCTTTTAAAATTGCAGCGGCTGCGATTGCCGTTTGCGCCGGAATGTTCACGAGCTTTTCAGCGAGCGCGCAAAGCGTCGATGAGATCGTCAAGCGCGGCTCGGTGAAGATTGGTGTCCTCGTCGGCGCACCACCCTTCGGCTCGGTGGACGCCCAAGGCAATCCCATCGGATATGACGCCGATGTCGCAACGCTCGTGGGCAAATATCTCGGTGTCTCAGTCACCATGGTTCAGCTCACTCCTCCTGCCCGTATTCCTGCGCTGGAGTCCGGCAAGGTGGATTTTCTGATCGCGACCTTGGCCCCCACGCCTGAACGCGCGAAAGCCGTGATGTTCACCATTCCCTACAGTGCCTTCCAGGTTGGCATCTATTCCAACAAAGATACCAAGATCGAAAAGTGGGACGATCTCAAGGGCATGACGGTCGGCGTAAACCGAGGCTCGAGCGTCGAACGCGAATTCGTCAACCGCGAGAAAGAGCTTGGCCTGACCATCCTCCGCTTCGATGACGATGCCACGACCATGCAGGCGCTGTTCTCCGGGCAGGTTCAGGCAATCGCCGGGCCGGACGCACAGGCCAATGCCGCCATCCGCGCACGTGGCGATACCACAACGGAAGTGAAGTTCTTTTTCGGCATGCAGCCAAACTCCATGACCGTTCGCAAAGATGCCTATGACCTGCATCAGTGGCTCAACAACACCATCTACTACATCAAGCAGAATGGTGAACTGGATGCCATTGCTCGCAAGTGGGTCGGCACTCCTCTGCCAACGCTTCCGACGTTCTAAGCAGCTTCCGGCAACCGTTTGAAGCGGCGACGCGTCCGGACATGCCAGATGGCAATAGTGGAGTGCAGCGAGGTGAAGCGCCATTTCACCTTAAACGCTCCCATCCGGACCGGAAAATCCCCGGCGCGCCTCATTGAAGGGTGCGCGCCGGCAAAGGATGCTCGGGAGGACATCATCTCATGAATTTTACACTTCACTTCGAATCGGTCTTTGCCGAATCCGATCTCATCCTGCGCGGTATCGTCTTGACGATCGGCCTGTCGGCAACGGCAATCGTTCTCGGCACTTTGGTGGCAGTCATCCTCGTAGGGCTTCGAACGCTCGGCAACGGACCAGTCCGCTTCGGCGTCGATTCCTATGTCGAACTGTTGCGCAACACGCCCTTCCTCGTTCAGCTGTTCATGATCTTCTTCGGCCTGCCGCTGATCGGCTTTCGCATGTCCGGCACCCAGGCAGCGCTCTTTGCCATGACGCTCAACCTCTCCGCCTATGCGACCGAGATTATCCGCGCCGGTGTGGATTCGATCCATCGCTCGCAGGTGGAGGCTGGAATGTCGCTGGCTCTCAGCCGCATCCAAGTGTTTCGCTACGTGATGCTGAAACCAGCCTTTGCCAAGATCTGGCCCGCCTTGTCGAGCCAGTTTGTCCTCATGCTGCTGGCCTCCAGCATATGCTCCTTCATCTCGGTGCCGGAACTCTCAGGCGCTGCCTCCATCATTGAACAACGCACCTTCCGCAGCTTCGAAACCTATATCGTGGTCACGGTCATCTATCTCGTCCTTGCACTGACGCTGAAACTAATTCTAGCGTGGCTCGGCCAATGGCTGTTTCGCCGCCGCGTGAAAGTCACCCCGCCAGTGACCGTCAAGGAGGGGATCGCCTGATGTCGACATTTGGTTGGCCTGAATTTCTGTTTCTTCTTCGTGCCGCTGGCTGGACGGTGCTTCTGACAGGCATCGCCTTTGCAATCGGGTCTCTTGCAGGTGGTGTCTTTGCCATCATGCGGCTGGCGCAAAACTGGGTGCTTCGGAGCATCGCTGCGGGTTACATTACCGTCATCCAGTCCATTCCGGTCTTGATGATCCTTTTCATGTCCTATTATGGACTGACCCTTTTCGGCTTTGAACTTCCACCGCTGCTTGCAGCTTCCCTGTCTTTGTCGATCTACGTCTCCGCCTATCTCGCGGAAATCTGGCGCGGCTCCATCCAGGCCGTCCCCCAGCAGCAGTGGGAGGCTTCAGCATCTCTGGCGCTGACGCGTTTCCAGCAGTACCGCTACATCATCCTTCCACAAGCACTGCGCATCTCGCTGCCGCCAACGGTCGGCTTTCTCGTCCAACTCGTTAAAAATACGTCCATCGTTTCCGTCGTCGGCTTCGTGGAGCTTTCTCGTGCTGGACAGCTCGTCAACAACGCGACGTTCAGACCGTTTCAGGTCTTCCTCGTGGTTGCCATCCTCTATTTCGCGATCTGCTTCCCGCTGTCGCGTCTCAGCCGCTATCTTGAAAGGGTCCTTCATGTCGGTCGTAGCAATTGATCAGGTTCACAAGCGATATGGTGCGCTCGAGGTATTGAAGGGCGTTTCACTTACCGTCGACGCCGGACAGGTTGTCGCCGTGATCGGCCGGAGTGGCTCTGGCAAAAGCACCATGCTTCGCTGCATCAATGGGCTTGAACAGTTTCAAGCAGGCAGCATCACAGTCGCTGGCCACAAAGTCGAACAGGATCAGGCAAAGCTCAGAGAGCTTCGCAAAGATGTCGGCATCGTCTTCCAGAGCTACAATCTTTTTCCTCACCTAACGGTCGGTCAGAACATCACGCTCTCACCCAGGATCACGCAGGGCGTCGGACATGAGGAAGCGGAAGCGCTGGCCCGCAAGGTGCTTGCCCAGGTCGGACTTTCCGAGAAATTCGATGCCTATCCCGACATGCTATCTGGAGGGCAGCAGCAACGCGTGGCGATTGCGAGATCTCTGGCGATGCGGCCAAAGGTCATGCTCTTCGATGAGGTGACTTCGGCTCTCGATCCGGAACTGACCGGTGAAGTTTTGCTGGTGATGGAGCAACTCGCGAAGGAGGGGATGACAATGCTGCTTGTGACACACGAAATGAACTTCGCACGGAGTGTGGCAGATGTGACCGTGTTCATGCACCAAGGCAAGATTTGGGAGATGGGACCGTCAAAGGAATTGTTCGAGCAACCGAAGACGCCCGAATTGCAGGCCTTCATCTCGGGCGGGGTCAAGTAATTCACGCCCCATCCGCTCTATCACATGATTTACCGTAACAGGCAAAGGGGACCATTTCGAAGTCCCCTTCTGCCGGTCCGCTTTTTACTTATATCTGCCCCAACGCATCGTCAGCCGGCCCTGGCAATTACACTCGACCGGCCACCCGTATGTTGGTCCGAGACGGCTATGTGCATTTTCTTGATCCTGCCTCATGCAGAACCTCAGCACGACCGGCGCGACCGACATTGCGCTGAGTTGCAGCTTCAATTGCAGCCAGTATTTCTCCAATGCCTTCAACAAGCGCTTCTGTTATTCAACAAGCCGATGGAGGCGACTGTAGAAGGACATCATCGCCAATCCAGTCTCAGCTGTGTTTGCGGATCGAAGAGATTGAGACTCGCGACATCGACAGCAAAGCGGATGCCGTCTCCTCGCTTCCCTGAAAAGCGGGGCTCTACACGCGCAACAACCGTCTGATCACCAATTAGAGCGGTCAGCATCGTATCCGGTCCTGTGGGTTCCACCACATCGATCCTGCCGGAAAATGGTGCCGCCTCATCGCCGCGCGCAATCTTGAACTCTTCGGGTCGCACGCCGAGAATGACGTCTTTCTCAGACCAATCGCTATCGGTGGGACCCAAATCAAGCGCAACGCCTTGCGCCTCGAACCGCCAGCCTGAGCCATGCTTTACCAGGCGACCATTGATGAAGTTCATGGCTGGCGAGCCAATGAACCCAGCAACGAACATATTGGCAGGGCGCTCATAGATCGTCCGCGGATCTGCCAGTTGCTGGATATGTCCACCTTTCATGACCGCCACTTTTGTCGCGAGCGTCATGGCTTCGATCTGGTCGTGGGTCACGTAGACGATGCTCGTTCCCAATCGCTCATGAAGCCGTTTGATTTCGGTTCTCATCTCGACCCTAAGCTTCGCATCGAGGTTGGAGAGCGGCTCGTCGAACAGGAACAAATCCGGATCGCGGACGATGGCGCGGCCCATCGCTACGCGTTGGCGCTGGCCGCCTGAGAGATTCGCGGGCTTGCGGTCCAGGAGGTGGCTGACCTGCAGCATCTCTGCCGCACGTTTCACCGCTTCAAGGCGCTGATCTGCCGGCGTTCCGCGCATCTCCAGACCAAAGCCGATATTCCGCTCCACCGACATGGTCGGATAAAGGGCATAAGACTGAAAGACCATAGCGATGTTACGGTCCTTCGGCGGTAGGTCGGAGACCGACTGCCCGCCTATCGCGATGTCACCGCTGGACGTTTCATCAAGTCCGGCAATGATGTTGAGCAAGGTGGATTTGCCGCAGCCGGACGGGCCAAGAAGCACCAGAAACCCGCCATCCTCCAGCTCAATATCTATGCCATGCAGGACTTCGAGTGCACCGTAGGATTTGCGGACGTTGTTGAGGGAAAGTGTGGCCATGAAACAGTTCCTTTAGCCCTTGATGGCCCCGGCCGTCAGGCCTTGAACCATTGCGCGCTGAACGATTGCAAAGAGGAGCATGACGGGAAGAATGCTGAGAATGCCGCCTGCGGCCAGAACGCCCCAGGGCAATTGGAATTCCCCGACCATCAATTGAAGGCCGACAGGCCAGGTTCGAGACCCCTGCCCCGTGGTCAGCATCAACGCGAAGATGAATTCATTCCACGCAGCGATGGCGATGAAAACCGAGCTTGCGACAAGACCGTTTCGCGCCAGCGGCAGAACGATGCGGACCATGGCGCCAAGACGCGTCGAACCGTCGATACGCGCTGCGCTTTCAAGCTCCTTGGGCGCGGCATCGAAGAAGCCTTTCAGCATCCAGACAAACAGCGGCAGCAGGAAGCTCGTATAGGCCAGCGCCAGGCCAAACCTGCTGTCGACCAACCCCACCGTCCTCATCATGACGTAAAGCGGAATGATCATCATCACTGCGGGAAACATGCGGACCAGCAGATATCCCAGCATAATGTTGTTGCGCCCGCGGAAGGTGAGGCGCGCGAAGGCATAGGCCGCGAGCGTTCCCGCCACCACACAGATCGCGACCGTAATGGTGGTGACGATCAAGCTGTTGGTAATCAGCACTGGAAAATTCGACTGGGTCCAGATCGCCACGTAGTTTTCGAATGTGACGTGCCGAGGAACATACTGCATCTCAGAGGTAACGATATCGGCCTCCGGCTTCAAAGACGTCAGGAACATCCAGACCATCGGCCCAAGACAAAACCCTGCCAGTGTAAACAGAACGACATAGGTCAGAATGTCGCCCGCCACGCGCCGTTGGCGTTTGCTTTTAAACATCGCTCATTCCTTCGTGACGCGCGCCAGGCGGATGTAAATCGTGGCAAAGACCATGAGGATGAAGAACATCACCACGGACAGAGCACCCGCATAGCCAAAATTGAAGTCGCGATACGCTGTCTGGAAAGCGTAGAGCGAAAGGACTTGCGTGGAATTGCCAGGCCCTCCGCCGGTCAGAACCAGCAGAAGATCAGGCGAGTTCACAAGGCTGATGACACGCAGGATCACGGCAGCTGTGATGACCGTCTTCAACATCGGCACAGTGATCAATCTGAACTTGGTAAAAGCGCCTGCGCCGTCCACCGCGGCTGCCTTGTACAAGTCTTCCGGAATACCTTTAAGGCCAGCGAGAAAGAGAAGCGCGAAGAACGGGAAACCGTGCCAGGCCTCGACGAGGATCGTTGCGGCCAATGCGGTATTCGGATCTGCAAACCACGCCTTATAGGTGCTCAAAATACCGAGCCGGACCAGAATATCGTTGATGACACCAAGACGCGGGTCGAGAAGCAGCGCCCACATATGTCCGGCAACAACATTGGGAAGAAAATAGGGGAGAAGAATGAGGATGCCGAAAATCTTCGTTCCCGGCAGGTTGCGGTTCAACGCGAGGGCTGCAACGAAGCCCAGAGCCATTTCGATCGTCACCGCTGCGACCACCCAGATCGCCGTATTCTTCAGCGAAATCCAGAAAACGCGGTCCGACATCATCGCAACATAGTGCTTCATCCCCACCCAGCCGTTAAGGCCTGGTCGTGTCAGACGCATCTCGCGCACACTGATGAAGAAGCCATAAATCGTCGGATAGGCGACGACGAGAAAGAGTAGCAGAAGGCTCGGCAGAAGAAGAAGATACACCCAGTATCGCGTCTCCGAGAGTTCTCCGAGGCCGCTGAGAAACGGGCGTCTGGAATGTGAGGTCATGAACATGCGGCTGGACGCCGTCCCTGCTTGGCGCGCGGTACGCTTGGGCGTACCGCGCCTGAAGGCGATTAGCGGAGGGCGGTTTCAAGCCCTTCTATCATGCGATCGACAGCCTGATCTGGCTGCAGTTGCCCCGTCAGAACCGCCTGGAAGGTGGGATTGACGACGTTCTCAGACCATCCCGCAGCACCCACGAAACCGTTCGGCAGACGGCCGAAATCAAGCGTCTGTGTTGCTGCGCCATAGATCGGATTTCCTGTTATTCGCTCATCCTTCAGCGCGGCTGTGGATGCGGGAAAATAGCCGGTGGCTTCAAGAAGGGCGATTGCCGCGTCGGTCTGACCCCAGAAACTGATCCACTTCCACGCGGCCTCGATATTGTCTTCCTTGAAGATGCCGTTACCCGCATAGGCTACGCGTGCGATGTGCGCCTTCGGCCCCGCTGGCATGGGCGCCGTGCTGAACTGCACGCCGGGCTTGAGGGCGGTCGAAATCTCGATCAGCGAGCCCGTATGATGCCAGATCATCGCCGTCTGACCGGTTCTAAAACCTTCCATGATCTGGCGGTAGCTATCGTTCGGCGCACTTGGCGGCGCAACTTTTTCCTTACGGAACAGATCGGCATAGAAGGTGATTGCCTCCACGGCAGCCGGCTTGTCGATGGCCGCCTGACCGTTCTTGACGATCGGCGAGCCGAAGGCCTCCATCACGTCGATGACGTATTTGAACGCACCCGCACCACCGCGCATACCGAATGCATAGCGGTTCTTGGAAGGGTCCGTCAGCTTGCGGCTAACCGTCAGAAATTCCTCGAAGGTCTTCGGAGGACCGGCAATGCCCGCCTCCTCGAAATAGTCCTTGCGGTAATACATCCAGTCAACAAATGCGTAGGCTGGAACCGCGTAAATCGAGCCTTCATGCGACATGCCCGCCCAGCGGTTGTCCGGGAGATTGGCTTTACCATCCCACGTATTGACGCGATCGGAAATATCGACGAGGGCGTCCATCGCCGTCAAGTCGGCAATACGTTCGGCGATCACCATGCCGGTATCCGGGCGGCCGCCGGCAACAACGGCCGAAGACACTTTCGCCATGTATTCGGAATTGGGGATGTTCTCCTGCGTGACCGACACATCCGGATGTGCTGCTGCAAAGAGTTGAATGATTTTGGCCAGCCCTGCCATCTCTGACTGACTGGCGAAATGATGCCAGTAGCTGATGGATGTGGCGGCGTTGGCGTTACGCAGGCCTGCGGCCAGGGCCAGCGCCGCGCTCGCGGCCAAGAATTCACGTTTGCTAAGTTGCATGAAAACCTCCCAAAAGATCAGACTCCCTTCCTGATCTATCAGTCGAACCTAGCACCCTTCTTTGAGGTAAGCAACACGGGACAGTCTCCACCGCCCTTATTTCGCGATTGCAAATCAGACCAAGCCGAGGTTACGCTGCATGGCTGCCTGGAAATGGGCATAAAGAGCTTTCTCCGCAGCATCTGGATTTCTCGTGCCGCAAGCCTCGAGAATATCGAGATGCTCCTTGAGCGTTCGGGTCATGATAGGTGGCGTGACCTTTCGTTCCAGACGCAGCAATCTGAGATAATTGTGCATGCGTCTATACGCGCTCTCGATCAACGGATTGCGCAACGCCTGGATGATCTGCCCATGCAATTCCATTTCCAGAGCATCCATCTCCTGTATCTGCTCCGGCCCTATCCCGTCGCGCTCGACACGGCGCAAAAGCCTGGAATGCCGGACTTCCAGGGCGTTTGTGACATTCTCATCCCCCTCCTCGGCAAAGACCCGCACGGCGGCGCGCTCTACGATCGATCGGAATTGATAGGTGGAGCGTGTCAATTCAAGTCCAGGCCGGATGAACTGGATGCCAGACCGGGGATGGATTGTCAGAATGCCTTCCGTCTCCAGCACCCGCAGCGCGTCACGCAGCGGGGCGACCGGCACATCCACGATCGCACATAGTTCATTTTGCGAAATGAACGCTCCCACCGGCACCCTTCGTTCGAAGAGGCTTTCGAGGATACGCTCATAAGCGACATCGCTCAGGCGCGGAGCACCCGACGTCGCTCCGTTCGAAGTCGCACTTCTTCGCTCCGGCATGTTTTTCATGATGACAAAATTTTTCCTTCTGATAGATCAGTATACGTTATTAAACGATCAAAGAGCGCATCATGTCTATTTCTCAATTCCGTATAACGCGATTTCAGTTTGCCCGCGACAGAGTAATTGGCGATAGTCAGGTTCGTATCGACGATACCAATGTCGCCGCCCTGGAACTAGTCTCCGAAAGCGGTGAGGTCGGACTGGGGTTCATTCAGTCGCTGTTTTATCCCCTGCCCGATCAGGCAGAGATTGAAACGGTCTTCGAAACCGAAGTTTGGCCGACGATTAAGGGGCAAAAGGCCGTAGGTATCGTGCATCGCGTCAATAGACCTCGTGGCGGAAATCAGCGCGCCTTTTCCTTACCATTCCACGAAGCGCTGCAGGTTGCTCTATGGGACCTTGCAGCAAAAGAAGCGGGCCTACCGCTTCACCAGCTTCTTGGAAGCAGACGAGACCGCGTGCGCGCCTATGCAAGCGGACTTGATTTTCACCTCAGCGACGAAGCCTTTCGCGCTCTATTCTCCTATGCGGCCAGCATTGGATACACAGCCTTCAAGATCAAGGTCGGCCACCCGGACTTTCAGCGGGACCTGAGACGACTGGAGCTTTTGAGGGAATCGGTACCGGCCGGGTCGCTGGTCATGATCGATCCCAACGAAGCCTGGAATTCAAAAGAGGCTCTGGTCAAATTGACAGCCATTCGAGATGCGGGCCACGATCTTCTTTGGGTCGAAGACCCGATTTTGCGTCATGACTTTGAGGGATTGCGGACGCTACGCCACGCCGTCAACTGGACTCAAATCAATAGCGGCGAGTACCTCGACATGCCGGGAAAGCGCATCCTTCTGGAGAACCACGGTACCGACCTTCTGAATGTTCATGGCCAGGTCACGGATGTCATGCGTATCGGCTGGCTCGCCGCCGAAATGGGCATCCCCGTCAGCCTTGGCAATACGTTCCTGGAAGTCGGCATCCATATGGCGGCAGCTCTGCCTGAAGTGGAATGGCTGGAATACTCCTTCCAGAACTACGATCATCTGGTGGAAACGCCGATCGAAATTCGCGATGGCTATGCTTACGCACCCAATCGCCCCGGCCACGGCCTCGTTCTCTCGGAAGACGCGCGGCGGGAATGGGCAAGGCCCGTGCGCCTACCAACGTCGAAGCTCGGACCCGCGCCGAAAAACGACCGTCTTCCCATTCCTCAAGACCTGTTCTAGGCCACAAATAGGCAAGGTGAGTGGCGTCGCAAGCGCCGCTTACCATCCGACAGGCGTATGGTCTTCATGCACCACTTGGTGCATCGACAACAAGGAAGAGGTGCGCCTCAGAGATCTTCGATTTGTCGGTCCATCTTGTGATCCAGACCGAGCCATTGGTAGTATAGTTATGAATACGATGCGAGGGAAACGGCATGTATCGTGATTTGGAAGGCTACTATCGACAGCAACCCGAACCGCCGCCACGGAAACAGGAGTATCGGCAACTTTCCGAGCGCGAGCAGAAGGTTCTGATTTGGGTGCTGGTCTTCAACGCCGTGTTGGCGCTCGTCGCGCCGATTGGCGGCGCGACGGTGATTTCGGCGGTTTTGGCGCTGTTTCACGGCTGAGTGCCGACAGTGTCACGCGTTAACGGTGAAGCGTCCGAAGGCGCCGCGTGCGAAGCACAAGGGGTCGCCTTCACGGTGGGCGGCGCGAAGAACGCGACCGATGATGATCGAATGGTCGCCCGCATCGTGAACTGACGCCTGGGCGCATTCGAAGCGGCTCAACGTCCCCGGAATGATCGGCACGCCTTCTGAATTTCGCTCCCAGTCCAGTTCCTCAAAGCCGCGGCCGCCGCGGGTAAAGCGCGAGCAAAGAGCATCCTGTTCGGCGTCCAGAACGTGGATAGCGAAATTTGTCGCGCCGATGAAGAAGTCGTGGCGGGTTGAGGTCTTTGCTGGAGACCAGAGCACCAGTGGCGGGTCAAGCGAGACAGACGAGAAACTGTTGACCGTCATGCCAAGCGGCCCGTTGGCCGTATCGGCCGTCACCACCGTCACACCCGTTGGAAAGTTTCCAAGCGCATTCCGGAAGCTTCGCGCGGTCGTCGCGTCTGGAACAAAGAGATGCTCGGTCTGCGTGTTCACACTGCTCATCGATGTCATCAGGGCACCTCACGACCATTTGCCAGCGTGTAGAGTTCGAACCATGTCTGGCGGTCCATTTCGACCTTTTCGGCATCCGAAATGGAAGCGATACGGGCCAGATTGTTGGTTCCCATCACCGGCAGGATCTTCGCCGGATGGGCCAGCAGCCAGGCCACAGCAACGGCGGCCGCATCGACATTATTTTCCTTGGCGACCCGCTCTAGTGCATCGGAAAGCGGGCCTTCCTTCCCCATTAGCGACCCGCCACCAAGAGGCGACCAGGCCATGACTGGCAGGGCGCGCTCCTGGAGATAGGCAAGATCGCCGTTGGTGAAAGCCGACGTTTCAGCAAGGCTGATCTCGATCTGGTTGGTGACCAGCTCTTCCGTCATGTTGGATTGCAGCAGCGAAAAATCCCAAGGCCGGAAATTCGATACGCCGACACTTCTCACCTTGCCGGAGGCCACCAGCGCATCGAGCGTCTCACCGGTCTCTTCCGGATCCATCATCGGGTCCGGGCGGTGGATCAGGAGCAGATCGATCCGATCCGTGTTCATGTCGCGCAGCGAGGCTTCGACGGACGCGTTGATGTGCTTCGCACCCGTATCGTAGTGCTTGACGCGGGCAGCCGAATGGCGGCCGGCGGGAGCAACGATGCCGCATTTCGTGACGATTTCGATTCTGTCGCGCAGCGATGGCGCCTCTCTAAGCCCATTGCCCAGAATGGCTTCCGCAGTGTAGCCGCCATAAATATCGGCCTGATCCATGGTGGTGATGCCCTGTTCCAGGCATGCCTCGATCTTCGCCTGCACGTGACGCGGCGAGGTGTCGGTGTCATCGCCGATCCGCCACATGCCGTAAACGATGCGGCTGAAGGAAAGGCCAGTGGTGATATCGATGCGTTGCATTAGTGGCGCTCTCCATTGCCAAGAGGTGTTGCAGGGGTTTCTGCAGGAACCCGGCCGCGCGCATGCGGCAGCGAGCAGGTCTTCATTTGCGGCAGAACCTTACGGCCAAAATGCTCGGCCTCGTCAAGATGCGGATAACCGGAGAAGATGAAGGCGCGAATGCCCATCTTCTGATATTCCTCAAGCTTCGTCAGGACCTGATCGGTGGAACCGACAAGTGCTGCACCACATCCCGAACGTGCGCGTCCGACACCGGTCCAAAGATGCGGCTCGGTGTAGCCGAACTGGTCAGCCTGTTCGCGAGCCTTTGCCTGATGGGCCACTCCAAGCGAGATGCTGTCATGCGCGCGGGCACGGATTTGACGGCCATATTCGTCATCGAGCTTCGAGACGAGATGTTCGGCGTATTCATGCGCTTCGGCTTCCGTGTCGCGAACGATCATATGTACACGCAGACCGTAATCGAGGGTGCGGCCATGGGCTTCGGCACGCGCATGCACGGCGCGCATGCGCTCGGCCAGTTGTTCCTTCACCTCAGGCCACATCAGGTAGACGTCGCATTGGGCACCGCAGAGTTCCAGCGCATCCGGCGAATAGCCCCCGAAATAGAGCAGCGGTCCACCATTCTGCTGATAAGGGCGCGCGGGTTCGGTCGTGACATTCTTGAACTGGTAGACTTCGCCATCGTGATTGATTTCATCACGCGTCCAGGCCTGACGCAGGATTTCCACCACCTCGCGGCTACGCTTGTAGCGATAGGCACTGTCGGCGACTTCGCCTGGAAAATCCGAACTGATGACGTTCAGCGTCAAGCGACCTTTCAACATGTGATCAAGCGTCGCGACGGTGCGCGCCAGCATGATGGGCTGCATTTCACCACAGCGGATTGCGGCGAGGAAGTTGATCTCCTCAGTGATCGGCGCACAACCGGCAACGAAACTCAGCGTATCCTGTCCTACCTGATAAGAAGACGGGCAAAGAATGTTGCGAAAGCCGAGCTCTTCGGCCTTCTTGACGATGGAGGAGCAATGATCCCAACTGGAGCGCAGGCGGCCATCTGGCACACCAAGAAACTCATAGTCATCGGAACAAAGAGCCGAAAACCAGGACACCTCGGCAGCATCGAGGTCAGCTGAGGTTACGGGCACAACGGTCATAAAAATCCTCCCAAAACGTCCAATGCCTATTTGAATATCATCGGCCTTGATGTAAATCAATGATGTATCAATTTTTTATGTCGCAGGAGGAAAGGCGTTGAAAATGAAGAGCTCCAAGGGAAGTCTGCCCATGTATCTCCAGATCGCCGAGACATTGGTGCGTGATATTGCGGCGGGGCGTTTGATCGATGGCGAGAAACTTCCGCCGGAAAGAGACATGGCAAAAGAGCTGGGGATTGCCGTCGGCACCTTGCGCAAAACGCTGGCCGAACTGGAGAGCCGTGGCCTGCTGGAGCGCATTCAAGGCTCAGGCAATTACATCCGCGCAATCAACGATCCGCAGAGTGTCTATGCCCTGTTCCGGCTGGAGTTGATCGAAGGTGGCGGCTTGCCAACCGCCGAGATTCTAAGCGTCAGCCTTGAGACGAAAGATCCAAGCCTTCCTCCCTTCGGCAGGTCATTGCAGGGGCATCGCATTCGCCGCCTGCGAAAGATTGGGGGCAAGGTTGCCGCCATCGAGGAGATTTGGCTCGACGGTTCCTATGTCGATTCGATCGTACCGGAAGATCTGTCCGAATCGCTCTACCTCTATTACCGCACGAGATTGAACCTCTGGATCGCCAAGGCGGAGGACCATATCGATCTTGGCCACGTCCCTGATTGGTCGCCTGCCACCTTCCGCCCTGCAAGCGGCGATCTGTTGCCGCATGTCCTGCGCATCAGCCACTCGCACAATGGAGAAAAGGCCGAGGTGTCTCACACATGGTATGACCATACCGTTGCCCGCTATGTCAGCAGATTGCGGTGAGAACTCCGGTAAAGACCGATATGCCTATGCTGCACCGGCATAGCGAAAATTATCTCGCAAAATCAACGAAAACTGGAACGAAACATCCGCACGGGAATAAAATTGATACACTATTGATTTCTTTTTTTTCGCAGCTATGATTTTTGTCAAGGAACTCGTCGGCAATGGCGAGCTTGGGAGGAATGAATGGCTTCGGTAAGCCTGCGCAAACTGGAAAAGAGCTATGGCTCGCTTCGCATCGTCAAGGGCATCGATCTGGAGATTGCCGATGGCGAATTCGTGGTCTTCGTGGGTCCATCCGGTTGCGGCAAGTCCACGACGCTTCGTATGGTGGCCGGGCTCGAGAGCATCAGCGGCGGTGAAATCCGCATTGGCAACACGGTTGTGAACAATCTGCCGCCGCGCGGACGCGACATCGCCATGGTCTTTCAGGACTATGCGCTTTACCCGCATAAGACCGTGCGCGAGAATATGGGTTTCAGCCTGAAGGTTCGCGGCGTTGCACTGAGTGACGCAGATAAGCGGATCAATGAAGTTGCGGAAATGCTTGGCATCGCACATCTGCTCGACCGGCGCCCCGGCCAGCTTTCCGGCGGCCAGCGCCAGCGCGTGGCCATGGGCCGGGCGATCGTCCGCCGGCCGCAGGTCTTCCTTTTCGATGAGCCTCTATCGAACCTCGATGCCAAACTGCGCGGTCAGGTTCGCACCGAGATCAAGCGTCTGCACCAGCAGATCGGCACGACGATCATCTACGTCACCCACGACCAGGTGGAGGCGATGACCCTCGCCGACCGGATCGTCATTCTGAAGGGTGGGGAGATCGAGCAGGTCGGCACGCCGGATGAGGTTTACAACAAGCCGCAGAGCGCCTTCGTCGGCGGGTTCGTCGGCTCGCCGGCGATGAATTTTGCCCGCGCCCGCATGTCGGGAGGCAAGGTTCTCTTCGGCAACGGCGACAGCCTCTTCAGCAATGGACTTAATCTCGGCAAGGCAGGTGCGCTGGATGGGCAGGAGATACTGGTCGGTATCCGTCCAGAGCACTTTGGCGGCGTCGTCGATGATGCTGCCGTGATGTCGGCGGAAGTCCAGGTGGTAGAACCGCTGGGTTCCGACACGCTCGTCCACTTCAAGATCGGCGACGATATACTGACGGCGCGCATGGCGCCCGACGCACGACCCACAGTGGGCGAGACGATGCGCATCGGCGTCGATCCATCGCGAATTCATCTGTTCGATGCACAAAGCGAGCGGGTCATCAATTAAAAGCAGGACGATAAAAAGGTCCGCGCATTCAAGGTTCAACGGGAGGATGGAATGACAATCAAGATTATCACGGGTGCACTGCTGGCGCTCGGCCTGACGACATCTCTGGCATCTGCCGCAGATCTCAAGGTCTATATTTCAAGCCAGCATCAACCGCAGGTCTGGCGCCAGGTGCTCGACAAATTCGAGGCGGCCAACCCGGGCACGAAGGTCGCGATCGAAACAGGCGGCAACACGTCGGAAGCCCAGGCGCAGTATCTCAACACCATCATGTCAGCCAAGGACCCGTCGCTAGACGTGCTGATCCTCGACGTCATCCGCCCGGCGCAATTCGCTGCCGCAGGCTGGACTGTGCCGTTCGAGGGCAAGGACATGTCGGCCTATCTGCCTGCCTATGCGGAGGCCAATACCGTGAATGGAAAGGTCGTCGCGTTGCCCGCCTTCGCTGACTCCATGTTCCTCTATTATCGCAAGGACCTGCTGGACAAATACGGCATCGCCCCGCCAAAGACATGGGATGAACTGACGGCTGCGGCCAAGAAGATCGCTGAAGGCGAAAAGAATCCGGATCTCCAGGGCCTCTCCTTCCAGGGCAAGGCAATCGAAGGCGCCGTCTGCACCTTCCTTCTGCCCTATTGGAGCCAGGGCAAGAACCTTGTGGAGAACGGCAAGCTGACCTTCGACAAGACGGCAGCGGTCAATTCGCTCAAGCTCTGGAAGAGCTTCGTGGATCAGGGTGTAGCGAAGAAGAATATCGCCGAAGTCGCGACGGACGATACGCGCAAGGAATTCCAGGCCGGTAACGTCGTCTTCGCCGTCAACTGGTCCTACGCCTGGGCCCAGTCTCAGAGCAAGGATTCGGCGGTCGTCGGCAAGGTCGGCGTTGCCCGCCTCCCAGCTGTCGCCGGTGGCGAACAGGCCACCTGCCTTGGCGGCTGGGAATGGGGCGTTTCAGCCTATTCCAACCACAAGGACGAGGCACAGAAGCTAGTCGAGTACCTCTCAAGCCAGGGAACGTCCACCTTCATGGCGGTCAACGGCTCGCTGCTGCCAACATACCCTGCTGCCTATAAGGACGAAGCCGTGCTGAAGGCGGCACCCTGGTTCGCCGATGCGCTGCAGGTGGTCGAGACCGCCAAGCCTCGCCCGGTCACCCCGCGCTACAACGAGGTAAGCGAAGTCATTCGTACGACTGTCAATGCCGTCCTTGCTGGCGTTACCACGCCTGAAGATGGCGCTGCGCAAATCGAAGCGCGCCTGAAGCGTATCATCCGCTAAGGTTTTGGGGAGTGCCGCGCAGTTGCCGGCACTCCCTTAGACATCAATTCACATTCGTTTGGGAGATGCGACGGTGATGACCTCGTCTCTGCACGTCACGCATGGTGCGGAAAAACCCGCTCCTCGCTGGA
Organism: Agrobacterium sp. CNPSo 3708; assembly: GCF_028674915.1. NCBI lineage: Bacteria > Pseudomonadati > Pseudomonadota > Alphaproteobacteria > Hyphomicrobiales > Rhizobiaceae > Agrobacterium > Agrobacterium sp. CNPSo 3708. Next base: position 66,697 of record NZ_JAQZSF010000005.1, on the reverse strand, counting down.
CGAACTGGCTCGATCTTGGCGATCGCGCACTTGCCGTCCTCTTGCTAGCGCCTGCAGGCATCCTGCTTGCGCTCATCATCGTCTATCCGGTGCTGAAACTCGGCTACACGAGTTTGTTCAGCCTTTCCCTGACGTCCGGCCTGCCGGCTGAGTTTGTCGGCCTCGATAACTATCGTCTAATGCTCGAAGATCCGGTCTTCTGGGAAACGACCTGGAACACGGTGCTGATCACCCTGATCACCGTTCCAGGTGCGCTGCTGATGGGACTGGCACTGGCGCTGCTTGCCAATCTGCCCTTCCGCACGCAATGGCCTGTTCGCCTTTCGCTTCTCATCCCTTGGGCGCTGCCACTTTCCTTCGCAGGTCTCATCTTCGCGTGGTTCTTCCATTCCGAGTATGGTGTCGTCAATGATGTGCTCAACCGCCTTGGTTTCGAAGGGATTATCTGGTTCAACTCGCCCAACTGGGCGTTCGCGGCCATTTGCCTGACGATCATCTGGAAGACGTCGTCCTTCATGGCGTTGATCATTCTTGCCGGCCTACAGACGATTCCGCGCTCGCTCTACGAGGCAGCCGACGTGGACGGTGCAGGCAGAATTCGTCAGTTCTTTGAAATCACCCTGCCCCTCTTGAAGCCAGCCATCGTCGTTGCGCTGATCTTCAGAACCATCACGGCCCTCCAGACCTTCGACATTCCATACATGATGACAGGCGGCGGCCCAGGCACGTCGACGGCAACGCTGGCCATGTATATCCACCAGAACACGGTGTCGTTCCTCGATCTCGGTTATGGATCGGCATTGGCTGTCGTGATGTTTGCACTTTCCATGGTGGTGACCGTCATCTATCTGCGCGCCATCAGGACGAAGGACTGAGCCATGAGCACTGTAACATCTCCCGGTCTTTCCTCCTTGCTCGCGGGCCAACCGCTTCGGCTGTTCGCTGCAGCCGCACTTCTCATCAATGGCATGTTCCCGGCGCTATGGATTCTCTTCACCTCACTGAAGAACGAAGCGGAACTGACGGCCAAGCCGATCACGTGGTTGCCGCACGCGCCAACACTTGCAAACTATATGCAGGCGTTTTCCGACCAGCCATTGCACATCTTCCTCTTTAACAGCTTCATGGTCGCGCTGCTCTCCACCTGCCTAACGCTCTTCATCTCGGTGCTGGCGGCCTACGCGCTTGCGCGGCTGAACCTGCGTTATCGCGGCCTGATCCTCTCTGCCATCATTGCTGTCTCCACCTTTCCTCTGGTGACGCTCTTGGTGCCGCTCTTCGAAATCATGCGCACGCTGAATCTGTTGAACACCTGGATTGCGCTTGTTCTTCCCTACACCGTGTTGTCGCTACCCGTTTGCACCCTGATGTTGGTCTCTTTCTTCGAGGGTATCCCGCGTGACCTCGAAAACGCAGCGATGATCGATGGCTGCACCCGCATCGGCGCACTGTTCAAGATTGTCGTTCCGCTCTGCGCGCCGGGGGTTTTCACCGCAGGCATTCTCGCCTTCGTCAATGCGTGGGACGAGTTCCTGTTGGCGCTGTCTTTTAACTCGAATCCGTCGCTTCGAACCCTGCCGGTGGGTATCCAGCTCTATCAAGGCGAGTTCGCATTCCCGTGGCCGGTTATTTCCGCAGCGCTCGTCGTCGGTATCGTTCCCGTTGCGATCCTCATCGTGATTTTCCAGGAACGCGTCGTCTCCGGCCTGACCGCGGGCGGTATCAAGGGCTAGTTGCCGCAATGTCATCCGAGAGAGCGCATGCAAGCGCTCTCTCCAGCGCCGCTAGCGCTCCACATCGAGAGAGTTTGCCATGCATTTCAAAAAGACAGCCGACGGCTTCGAACTGGCCATAAACGGAACCGCCATTCTGCACCATTCGGCCGATGCTCCATGCTTCTTTGTCGGCAAGGGCGAAGAGCGTATGGATATGTATCGCGGCAATTTCGATATCGAAGATTACGTGGTGGAGCGCGTCGCACTGGCTCACGCAGAATTGGAAGGCGACCGCATCACGCTGTCCACTGCGAAAGGCCAGCCGCCGAGGCTTCGCTTAAGCGTAGTAGACAACAGCGTCGAGATCGAAGCACTCGATCCATCCATCAATCGCTTCTGGTTGCGAGTCGCCGCCGAAAAGGACGAATGCGTCTGGGGCGGTGGCGAGCAGATGTCCTACTTCAATATGCGCGGGCGCAAGTTCCCACTCTGGACATCGGAGCCGGGCGTCGGCCGCGACAAGACAACGGAGCTCACCTTCAAAGCGGACGTCACGAGCAAGGCGGGCGGCGACTACTACCACACTAACTATCCGCAACCGACCTATGTCTCCTCGCGTCGCTACGCGCTGCATGTGGAAACAACGGCCTATTCTGTCTTCGACTTTCGCCGTGATGGCTTCCACGAGATCGAGGCCTGGGCCGTACCGGAGCGCCTGGAGTTTTTCGCAGCAGACAGCTTCAAAGCGCTGGTCGGTCAGCTGTCTCTGCGCTTCGGCCGTCAACCGGAGCTTCCCGAGTGGATCTATAATGGCGCGATCATCGGCCTCAAGGATGGCGAGCAGTCTTTTGCGCGGCTCGAGAAAATCCGTGCGGCCGGTGTGAAAGTCTCCGGACTGTGGTGCGAAGACTGGGTTGGCCTGCGCCACACCTCTTTCGGCGCGCGGCTTTTTTGGGACTGGAAGGCCAACGAGGAACGCTATCCAGCACTCCGCCAGAAGATCGCCGAGCTTGCCGATAACGACATCCGTTTCCTCGGCTATGTGAACCCCTATCTTTGCGCCGATGGCTCCTTCTTCCCGGAGGCCGAGGCGAAGGGTTACTTTGCCAAGAACGACGCCGGCGAAACGGCGCTGGTCGATTTCGGCGAGTTCGACTGCGGCGTGGTGGATTTTACCAACCCGGAAGCGATGGACTGGTTTGCCGAAACGATCATCGGCCAGAACATGCTCGATTATGGCCTCTCCGGTTGGATGGCAGATTTCGGCGAGTACCTTCCGATCGACATTCACCTCTCCAACAGAGTAGATGCCAAGCGGATGCACAATGCCTGGCCGACCATCTGGGCCGAGGTGAACGCGAAGGCAGTCGCAAGTCGTGGCAAGACCGGCGAGGCACTGTTTTTCATGCGCGCGGGGTTCACCGGGGTCCAGGCGCATTGCCCGTTGCTATGGGGCGGAGACCAGTCGGTGGATTTCACAAGGCATGATGGCCTCGTTACGGTTATGTCAGGCGCGCTTTCCTCAGGCCTGCTCGGCAATGCCTACCACCACTCGGATATCGGCGGCTATACCAGCCTCTTCGGCAATGTCCGCACAGCAGAACTCCTGATGCGCTGGGCCGAAATGGCCGCCTTCACCCCGGTCATGCGCACCCATGAGGGCAACCGCCCGCGCGACAATCTACAGATCGACCAGGACGAAACTGTGCTCACACACTTTGCCCGCATGACAGCGATCTATGTTCACCTAGCCCCCTACCTGAAGTCTCTCTCCAGACAAGCGGCCGAAACCGGCCTGCCCGTGCAACGTCCGCTTTTCCTACATCACGAGGACGACCGCAGAACATATGACATTCAGGACGCCTATCTCTACGGAGAAGACCTTCTCGTTGCACCGGTCTGGCAGGCGGGGCAAAGCGAGCGCACCGTCTACCTGCCGAGAAACGCTGAGTGGGTGCATGTGTGGACCGGCTCGGCGCATGATGGCGGTCAGGAGGTGACAGTGGAAGCGCCACTCGGCCAACCGCCGGTTTTCTATCGCAAGAACTCGAAGAATGCCGAGCTCTTGGCCGATATTCAAGGGATCTGACAGAGGGAGGTCGAGACGTCGTGTGGTCTGCTCACAGACTTGCTGAGTAGGCTTCGTTGCGCTCCATCGCACACGGCTATCATCCCGCAGGCGTATCCGCCTTGAGCATGGATAATGACTTGACTATTATACTCATCTTTGAGATTTCGAAGGTGCGTTCGTTATTGCTTTCGGCACAGAATGGCGGGACGCTCTTAAGGAGTATGCATTCATGTCTAGCAGTCGAGTCGAAGTCACCACCCAGCACGCGAGCCGCTACCTGCAGCAATTGTCTAAGCACTGGGCGCACAAATTTGAGACCGAGTTCACGCCGGTTTCATCGAAGATCGCTCTGCCGCTCGGTGACGCGCGCCTCAGTGCAAACGATACACAGTTGGTCATCGAGGTCGCTGCGCACAAAAGCGAAGACCTGACGGTTCTCCAGGATGTCGTCCAACGTCATATCGAGCGTTTCGCATTCAAGGAAACGCTCGCGTTTGATTGGCGACCGCTCGCCTGACTTCATCTGCTTCAGCCCGCCACATCGTGGCAGGCTGATTATCTCAACAGCGCCAATCCATGCTCAGACGGGCTTAAAGCGCCCGGGCCGGAAGGTCGCCAGCATTGGATGTTCGGCGCCGCTCGCGACCTCATAGGCCAGCAACTCGCCGACGATGAGACCGAGGGTTGCGCCGCTGTGGCTGAAGGCGACATAGTAGCCTGGTATGTCGTTCATCGCCCCGATTACCGGCTCGCCATCGCCTGGGATCGGCTTTCCGCCGACACCAACGGAAGCGACCTCGAGTTGGGGGTTACCCTCCATCACTTTGGCAGCTTCGGTCAGCAACTCGGCAATCACGCTCTCGTGGATCTGGTAGCTACCGTCTGCGCTAACGCTCACACCTTCATCGGCCGCCCAGTCTGCATCGAGCGAAAATGTGCCGCCAGGCGCTGGACGAACAGCAACACGCGGTGTGTTCAGCACGGCACGCAAGGGATGAGCCAGCGGCTTGGTCTGAACGAGAAGGGCGATAGGTGTGTCGTCGCCGATGGTCTGGCCATTCTCAGCAGCCATTTTCGGCACCGCCGGACCGGTCGCGAGAACAACGGCGTCCGCGCGGTGTAAATCGCCCTTGGCGGTTTGCGCCCCGATTGCGCGCCCACCTTCGATCACCACCTTGGCAGCACCTTGATCCGTGACGACAACGCCGCCGAGTTCGGAAAACTCCTTCAGCAGCAAACCGATCAGCGTCGGCAGGTCGACCCAGCCTTCACCAGGATTGAAGATCGCGCCTTGCGGGGTAATGCCGCTGGTGTCGAGACCGGGCACGACGCGGGAGACGTCCTGCGCCGAAAGCCGCTGTGCGTCATAGCCAATTGAAACCTCGTGGCGATAGGCGGCGTCGATTTCGTTTCGCTCGTCATCGGCATCCCAGGTCATTCCACCGTCAAAGCGCAGCCAGTCTGCGTCCGGGTTCCTTGCGGCGAGCGTGCGATAGCGATCGATACCCGCCACGCGCAACCGGTGATACGGCTCGGAGCGCATGCGCGCTGAATTCAGCCAGGAGAGCGAGCGGCCGGAGGCGCCGTTGGCAGGTGGGCCGTCATTGAGGATCGTCACATTGACGCCGCGGCGCGCCAGCTGGACAGCTGTGGAAACGCCAAAGATACCAGCGCCGATAATAACGGCTGTCGAAATGATATTGTCAGTCATGGGATAGGCTTTCATTCGATTGTGATGATGGGTGGAAGAACCGCCTCACGCGTCTTCCCAACGACCGCTGGTCGCGGATCGGAAGAGCGCATCGATCGCCTTCATGTTTGCGATCGCGTCGTCGAGTCCCGTCTCGAGTGGCGTGCCGGAGAGGACCGCTTCGGCAAAGGCATCGACCTGTTCGCGGTACTGATCGACAGGCTCAATCACGATCTCCTGGCGACCGCCGCCTGCGAGGTCCCGCCCGTCGTCGAAGATCAGCACGGTTTGTTGATCGGCCGGTGCATTGAAGGGGATGGGGATTTCCAGACGACCGCGCGTTCCAAGGACCGTCACCTTCTGCGTAAGCGACAATTGCGTGGAGCAAGTGAAGGCAAGCTGCCTTCCTTCCGGAAATGCCAGTAATCCGCTGGTCAACCGATCCGTGTCGAAAACGGGATCGTTCTCCATCATCGCAATAGCCCGTAGCGGCTCGGCATCAAACAGGAAGCGCGCCGTGTTGATGGCGTAACAACCGACATCGAACAGGCCACCGCCGCCAATATCGGCCTGGTTGCGGACATTCTTCGGGTCGTCGAGATAATAGGCAAAGATCGTCTGGATGGCTCTGACATCGCCAAGGCGTCCTTCCGCAACCATCGCCCTCGCCTTCTTCCATTGGGGATGGTGACGAACCATGAAGGCTTCTGCGACCGGTAGGTTGGCGGCCTTTTGCGCCTCCGCCAGTTCGCTCGCCTGCGCTGCATTGAGCGCGATCGGCTTCTCGCACAGCACCGGCTTGCCATGCTCCAACGCCTTGATGGTCATGGGAACGTGGAGATGATTGGGCAAAGGGTTGTAAATGGCGTCAATGTCCGGATCGGACAGCAGATCCTCATAGCTGCCATAGGATTTCTCGATACCGAAGCGCGTCGCCATTGCGCTTGCCTTTTCGGCATCCCGTGAGGCAATGGCTGCAACGCGCCCTAAACGGCTGGACTGGATGGCGGGAATAACGGCCTTGGCAGCGATCCCTGCGCAGCCCAGCACGCCCCATCTGATCATTTGTGTCATCTCATTTTCTCCTGATACTCAGAGCACTTCCGCGAGGAAGCGCTGAAGGCGCGGGCTCTGTGGGTTGTCGAATATTGCCTCCGGCGTGCCTGCCTCTACCACACGTCCCTCATCCATGAAGACAACCTGATCAGCGACGCGGCGGGCAAACCCCATCTCATGCGTCACGACGACCATGGTCATGCCACGCGTGCCAAGATCTGCCATGAGATTGAGAACGCCCTTGACCAGTTCCGGATCAAGCGCACTCGTCACCTCATCAAAAAGGATAACTTCAGGTTCCATGGCCAGCGCACGCGCAATGGCGACGCGCTGCTGCTGCCCACCGGACAGACCGCCCGGGCGATGATGCTGGCGGCTTGCAAGGCCGACCTCGGCGAGCTTCGCCTTGGCGATACGCTCGGCCTCGGCTGCGGGCAGACCCTTGATCTTCGTCAGAGACAACATGACGTTTTCCAGCGCCGTGTGATCGGGAAAAAGATTGAAGTGCTGGAAGACCATGCCAACCCGACGGCGCAGTCTCTCCGGCTTCATGCCCAGAATGCTTTCTCCGTCGAGGAGAATATCGCCGCTCTTCGGCTCGACAAGCCGGTTGATCCCACGCAACAGGGTGGATTTCCCTGAGCCAGAGGGACCGATGATGCAGGTGACGCTGCCCGGCTTTACCGAAAGATCGACGCCCTTCAGCACATCGAGATCGCCATACGCCATCCCAAGATTGCGCACATCAAGGCCACCGCCCTTGAAGACGGTGCCGGTGGCGCGGGACGCACCATCGAGCTCACTCACTTCCTCAAGGCCACTGGTGATGGTCGAAGGACGCTGCTTGCCAAGCCGCAGCCGATTATCGATCATATTGACGACGTGGGTAAGCGGTACGGTCACGATCAGGTAGAACACACCGGCCAGCAGCAAGGGGGAAAGATTGCCAGTCACCACCGCCTGGTCCTGTCCGACACGAAAAATCTCGCGCTCGGAGGCCAGAAGGCCGAGGAAGTAGACAAGGCTCGAATCCTTGACGTTACCGATGAACTGATTGACCAGTGCCGGCAGCACACGGCGAACACCCTGCGGCACGACGATGATGCGCATGCCCTGGCCATAACTCATCGACAGGGCGCGGCACGCTTCCATCTGGCCACGATCAACGCTCTGAATACCGGAGCGGAAAATCTCGCCGATATAAGCGCCGGCGATCAGGCTGAGCGCCAAGATGCCTAGCGGATAAGGGGATGGACCGAAAAGTTCGCGGCCGATGCGGGCAAAGCCCTGCCCGATCAACAGGATGGTAACGATCGCCGGAAGGCCACGAAAGATGTCGGTGTAGAGCCGGGCGGGAATTCGCAGCCAAGGCGAGCGGGAAATGCCCATGATGGCAAGCATCATGCCAATGACCACCCCAAGCACCGTCGAGGTCGCAGCAAGGATCAGCGTATTTTTCAAACCAACCGTGATCATGGTTGGCAGCACTTCGGCCATGGCGTTCCAGTCAAGGAAGCTGCGGCGCAGGTTTTCAAGCCAATTCATCAGAAATCCCTAGAGCATGTCGCCCAAAAGTGGCCACCGGTTTTGCGGTAACGACATGCGACAGAAGAAGGACCTAAAGCGGAAGGAGCGAATTCAAATGATCGCCACACACTTTAGAAAGAAAAGCCGGTTCGACCGGTAAAGGCCGAACCGGAAGGTGGCATTACTGCTTGGGAAGATATGTCGCAGGCATGGGCGTTCCCGGGAACCACTTTTCGTGGAGCTTCTTCCAGGTTCCGTCCTGCATCGCCTCTTTCAGCGCCTTGTTGATCGCCTCGCGCAGGGCGTCGTTACCCTTGCGGATGACGAAGCCAGCAGGCGCATCGAAGCTTGGAATGTTGACGGCGATCTTCAGTGCCGGATAGCGGGTGGAATAATCCTTTGCCGCCTCGAAATCGAGGAAATGGGCATCGACCGTGCCGTTATTCAGGGCCGAAACGGCGGAGTTGTTGTCCGGGAATTTCACGAGATCGGTGCCGGCGAAGTTCTTCTCGGCATAGATTTCCTGAAGCGTGCCCTGGACGACGCCGAGGCGCTTGCCCTTGAGACCCGCAGCATCCTTGATATCCTCGGAGGTCAGGACACTGAGGAAGCCGGCAAGATAACCGTCAGAGAAATCAACGGTCTCCTTGCGCTTGGCCGTTGTACCGATCGCGGCTGCAGCGACGTCGAAGCGGCCGTTCGCCACTGACGGCATCAATGCCGAGAATTCCTGGCCCGTGAAGATCACCTGGTCTTTTTTGAAGCCCAAGCGCTCGGCAATATTGAGAAACAACTCGATGTCGAAACCAGTAAAATTGCCGTCTGCCGTGGTGAAGGCATAGGGCTTGGCGTCACCCATGGTTCCGACGCTGATGGTATTTTCGTCGATCAGGCCGAGCGGATTATCGGCAAGCGCTGGCGTGGCGGCGGCGATCAAACCGAAGGTGAGCGCGACGGCCGCGGCACGCATCTTGGTCAGTGGAGATGTAAAAGCTTCAGTCAGTCGCATTGGCGTCGTGTCCTCTGGAGTTGTTGTTTGCGATGTCGTCAAGGCGCGTGGGTCCCATCCGGAAGACGGCGCGAAGCCACCAATCCCGGCCCATGCAGTTTCGCATGCTGAAAGTCTTTTTATTGGATTGATACCGGTCTCATTTAAAAAGAGACCGGTCTCTTTCATATTTAGCAATTGTTAGCTTCGCATTTGCCAGTCGTCAAGTTCTCTTGTAAGGCTGTCATTTATGGACAAAAGCCCGCCCAAGAACTCTTCCGTCACCGTGGCCGACGTCGCGCGCAAAGCCGGCGTCTCGAAGGCAACGGCCGCGCGTGTTCTGGGCGGATACGGAACCGTCAGCGATCGCGTGCGTGAGGTCGTCACGGCGGCGGCCCGCGCCCTTGGTTATCGAACGAACGAGCTTGCCCGCAGCATGACCACCGGCCGCTCGGGTTCGATTGGTGTCGTGGTCGGCGATATCGAAAACCCGTTTTTCAGCCTTGCCGTTCGCGGTATCACCGACGTCGCACGGCAGGCTGGCTTTACTGTCATTCTCAGCAACTCCGGTGAGGACATCGACGCGGAGAAGGCAGCCATTCGCACTTTGCTCTCCAAGCGGGTGGATGGTCTCATCGTTTCGCCAGCCAAGGATGATGACGTCGAGCATTTGCACGAGGCTGTACGTTCGGGGTTGCCGCTCGTGTTGCTCGACCGCGGCAGCGATACTCTTGCTGTTGACACCGTGATTGCAGATGACCGGCATGCTGCAGAGAGCATTACGCGACAGCTGGTTTCACTCGGCCACCGCCGCATTGCCTATGTTACCGCCTGCGACACACCGGACCATAGCTTCCGCACGCTTCAGGATATCAGCACCGCTTCCGTGCGACGGCGCATAGAAGGGTACCTCCGTGTCTGCGAAGAGGCCGGCCTGAGCGATATGGGGAAATGGGTGCGCGTTGGTGCCGTGACACCGGACCAAACCCGGCGGATCGTCACCGACATGCTTCAATCGCCGCAACGCCCAACGGCCATTATTGCCTCGGACAGCATGATCGCGCTCGAAGCGTTCAAAGTCCACCGCGAGTTGGGTCTTACAATCCCGGACGACGTGTCGCTTGTGTCCTTCCACGATGCGGACTGGACATCGGTGACGTCGCCGCCAGTGACGGTGGTGCGCCAGCCTGTGTACGATCTCGGCGCGACGGCGGCGGAACTTCTCGTCAAGCGCTTGAATGGGGCGACGGAAACTGCGCGTAAGGTTGTCCTGAAAACCGAGATCGTTGAACGCGCCTCTGTGCGAGCGGCACTTTAAGTTTTTCGTCTGTTGGACGACTTGCCCGAAAGATAAAAGAGCGAAAAAACGTTAGAGGAGTGGCGTGAAGCAACGCCACCCCTCTCATGCATCTGTCAGGGAAGATCGCGCACCAGCGGTTCACGATCCCAGTGGCGCTTGGCGCCGACCTTCAGAAAATCATCGACTGGGACGACACCTTCATCCATTTCGACATTTGCTTTGTCGAGCAGTGCCTTGGTGGCAGGACAGTAGCCGATCGTCTTGCAGTGACCATAGGCATCCATGAACCACTGGATTGCCGCAGCCTCTTTCGTCAGCTTTTGTGCAGCCTCCGGAGCGAGAATGGAAACGACCGCGTCGAACAGGAAGGAAGGCGATCCTGCAAGCTGACCGTCTGCGGGCATCGTACCGCCATTAAGTTTGACGCCGCCAACTTTCCTGGCAACAACAAAGGGTGTTCCACCTTGCTGCTTGATGTCATTCAGGAGTTTGTCGACCGCGCTCTTGTTGGAGCCATCATCGATCAGCACGCCAATCTTTCGCCCTTCCAGGGTCTCCAGAGCGTTCTTCTGGATCGACAAGGCGTCTGAGACCGGCATGTCGATCGGCTCTTTTTTCGGCGAGGACTTTGCGGGAAGATCGATGCCCAAACCATCAGCGACCCGACGCGCCAAGTCTTCCTCGATGTTACGCAGATTCGACACGACGTTTTGCCGCACATGCGCGAGCTGCACTTTCGAGAGTTCGAACACGATCGCGGAGACGATGTGCGTTCTCTCGCTCTCCGTCTGCGAACGGAAGAACATGCGAGCCTGGCTGTAGTGATCGGCAAAAAGTTCGTCACGCTGGCGAAGCTTCTGGGCCGGATTGTTTCGCTCGTCATTGGTCTCGAATGTCGAGAAGCCGGTCGCGACAGACGCGCGTGGTCCGCTGTCTTCGCCTGCCTGGCTCAGGCTATTTGGCTCGTAGTTTGCCCTGCCCTTGGGAGCCAGCGTCTGCATCATGCCGTCGCGCTGGAAGTTATGGAAAGGGCACTTCGGCGCGTTGACAGGGATTTGATGGAAGTTCGTCGTGCCGAGCCGGGACTTCTGCGTGTCGAGATAGGAGAACAGTCGGCCCTGAAGCAGTGGATCGTTGCTGAAGTCGATACCAGGAATGATATTGCTTGGCAGAAACGCGACCTGCTCGGTCTCAGCAAAGAAGTTGTCGACGTTTCTGTTGAGCGTCATCCGACCGATGATCTCGACAGGAATGTCCTCTTCCGGAATAAGTTTGGTGGCGTCCAGCACGTCATAGGGCTGCTTCTGAGCCCATTCTTCATCAAACGCCTGGATCCCGAGATCCCATGACGGGAAGTCACCCTGGTCGATGGATTCGAAAAGATCGCGGCGTTGGAAATCCGGGTCGGCACCGGCAATCTTTACGGCTTCGTCCCAAGTGGTGGATGCCAGACCAAGATTGGGCTTCCAGTGGAACTTGACGAACTTGCTCTCGCCTTCAGCGTTCACCAGACGGAAGGTGTGAACGCCGAAGCCTTCAATATGGCGGAACGATCTGGGGATGGTGCGATCCGACATTGCCCACATGATCATGTGCATCGATTCCGGCATCAGGCTGACGAAATCCCAAAACGTGTCATGAGCCGAAGCCGCTTGGGGGTAACCCCGGTCCGCTTCCATTTTGACACTGTGGATAAGATCCGGAAACTTGATGGCGTCCTGGATAAAGAAGACCGGGATGTTGTTGCCCACCAGATCCCAATTGCCGCTTTCGGTGTAGAGCTTCACCGCGAAGCCTCTGACATCACGTGGCGTGTCTACAGAGCCGGCACCACCGGCGACCGTCGAAAAACGCACAAAAACAGGACAGCTCTTCCCTTCCTCCTGGAAGATAGACGCCTTGGTCAAGTGTGGTATGGCCTTGGTGCATTCGAAGACGCCATGCGCGCCCGACCCTCTGGCATGCACGATCCGCTCAGGGATCCGCTCGTGGTCGAAATGAAAGATCTTTTCGCGAAGGACAAAATCCTCCAGCAGGGTGGGACCTCGACTCCCCGCTTTGAGGCTGTTCTGATTGTCCGAAATACGATGGCCGAAGTTGTCGGTCAGATAGTCTGCGCCTTCTCCACTACCCGCCCCGATCGTCTGCTGCAGTTCGTCGCCTTTGCCACGCTGCTCTTCAAAGCTTGCCTGGCCGGAGCCGGGCGTTACCTCATGAAGAGAATTGTCAGTGCTCGGCGAATGGTTCCCTTGCTTACGCTCGGTCATAGCCAAATCCTTTGTGGTTTGATGAATGGAAGAACTGCACGCATGCGCGCTGCAGAGGCGTTGGCGAAGCCAAGCTCAAAGCTACAATGGACCCAGCGAAGGTCGGTTCCACTTCATCAACCATGATATTCGCTATCAGGCGTTTTCGTACCCTTTCGAACCAATGGAAGGTCGTGGCAGGGCGTGCAGAGGTTACGATGGATGAAGGCTCAGCGAACCATGCAAATCCGTCTCAAAACTTTGGGAAGCAAATATAAATAATTTAACAAAAGTTGGCGCATGGTAATACAGGCAAACAATTCAATTCTTCGATTCCGACCTTTATTGATATCAACCCGAAATTGATAATCTTTGATGATTTTATTCTTCGGCGATGACCGCTATTACGCAGAAATATCGTGAGATTACACTTATATTTCGCCCAGCTAATCCTGTGTTTTCGTTGGAAAATAACGCATCTTCCTGTTGCAGTATCACGATTTTGCACTAATGATTGAAGACACGCCGGGCAGGCAAACCCTCTTGGCAGTAAACCGTAGTGTAGAATGATCGAAGTGCCTTCAATGCAATCTGAACGTGTCTTGACGTGCAGCCTTGCAAGATCGGAGCAGAGGTCGGTTTCGTTCGTCACGGGGTTGAAGAAGTAGATCAAGCTTGCGGCTTACATTTGCTCTGCGGCACTCGATGACGACAAGCGCAAACTGAGTTAGAGACTTCGGCATGGTACAGAAGCGTCGAAAATTGAACTCTTGAAAGATCGCAGATAATCAGCATGGGGCAGAACGGGGTGTAAAATGGGTTTTAAAGAAGCGGTTCGGACGGTTCTCAAGGAGAAATATGCGACCTTCTCTGGCAGATCCAGCCGATCTGAATTTTGGTGGTTTCAGGTTTTCATATACTTGGTATCATTCGGCTGGTCGTTTGTTGTTGGATTTTTCTCCGTAGGTCGCGAGCCCGGACAAGATCTCCCACCATGGGTAATCGTTACAGGGATCGTTTCGACGTTAATAACTCTCGGAATGTTTCTACCGACGATATCTGTGGCCGTTCGCCGCTTCCATGACCGCAACATTTCCGGTTGGTGGTTTCTCGGCCTTTCTGTTGTGACCTTCGTGCCTATTGTTGGCTTACTAGCGCCTATTGCAATGCTCGTGATCTTTATCCTTCCCGGAACAAAAGGTCCCAACAAGTTTGGCCTAGACCCTCTGAGCCCGCAGTCATCCGCAGAGGTGTTTGCCTGAAACGCCAGTTGAAGCCATCGTTGTGGCTGGCTGTCTTATGGTCGGTTGCGACCGCTCCGGTGGGAGCGGTGGCTCAAGAGCCGTTGGGGAGCGCCGAAAATTACAAGGCACAGTGCCTACAAAATGGAGTGCGCTGTACGCTGACCTATCCCGAGGGGCCGACCCAGGCAAAGCCGGAGGCCCCTAGGCCTTCCGAGGTGCCACCGGCGGTGTCGAGCCCGCCTGCCCTCGGCGGCTTTCTGGGTGTGCTTATCGTCCTCATCGTCCTCGTTGCCATTATCGTCCTGTGGATGTTTTTCGGCAGCGGCGGTGTCTTGTTGTCGCGCGCACCGATGGCGACGCAGCCGAACCGAAGCGAGAAACCGGAAAACTGGCAAAGCACCACACGTGACGCCAACGAAAAGCCGCGCGATTTCCTGGCACACATCGCCGCAATGCCGGATCGAAGGGAGGCGCTTGTGCAATTGCTGAGGCAATGCCTGCTTCAATCGGCCAAGCGGACGGGAACGCATGTCTTACGTTCGGATACCGAACGGACAGTGTTTGTTAGACTGCCCAAGAAGATGGAGCATCGGGATGAGTTGCGGCGTCTGCTTTTACAGACTGAACTCGCCCATTATGGTGGAAAGGTCCCTGCGGAAAGCGATTTTTCGGAACTGTTGCAGGTAGCACAGCCTCTGCTTTTCAGTGGAAATTCGTCTCGTGTTTAGGTCCCGCTTGATCCTCCTTTTGGTCGTACTGTTCAGCGCACTGACGCATGCCGGCACAGGATTGACTCAGGAGAACGCAGACTTCGATCGCTCCCCCACCGGCTATATGGGACTGGAAGTCTGGCTGCGGTCCTCGGGCATCCAGGTTGCGCGCACCGACCCGTCGACCAATTCGCCAGTCTCGCGCGCCTCGCTCCGCATCGTGCCGCTGCCTTGGTCTAGAGCCGGTCGGATAATAGGCGATGGCGACAGAAGTACGCATTCAGCGGTCTTCGGCGACAAACCCAGCATCACCCCAACCCTGATCGTATTACCAAAATGGCGAGCCGATCGTCTTGAGCAGGGCGTTGCCCGTGAAGACGCTCTCATACCGTCATCCGACATCGACGACGCCCTCGCCCGGATCGGTATCCCCAATCTTCACATCAAAAGGACGGGACCGCGTTTCAGGCAGGCCCAACAATCCATTCTAAGACACCGTGTCGAGACGATTAGGATCTATCAAGCACAGGTCTTTTCCCGCGACCAAACCCCCTCGAACTGCGAGGAAATGGCTGGGCTTCAAGCGGGCCCGCTGCTGCTAAAATGTACTTTCGACTTTGAGTTCTATGTTCTTTCTGATCCCGATCTCCTCAATAATCATGGGCTGGCGCTCGGCGAAAATGCCGATTTTGCCATCTCCATGATCGACGAGTTGCGCGGCCTTTTCGGCAGGCGCCCCGTCTATCTTGCGACAGCTGACGCAGTTGCGTCCAACGCCGCTGATCCCGACCGTTTTCTCGCACATCACTTATGGTTCATCTGGGGTGCCATCATCCTCGTGGCTGCTGTCTGTTTCTGGAGAGGCGCGGTCCGTTTCGGCAAACCGTTGACGAACGAGGCGACATCCGATCTGTCAAAAGCTGCGGCCACAGAAGCGACCGCGCGGCTTTTGCACCTATCCGGCAATGACGGACGCATGACCGCGCAATTTGTTCACAACCTGCTGGCCGACAAAGCCGGCCTCTTGTTTGGACCCCATGCAGCCAACGATACCGGTATCGAACGAATGTTTCGCCATCTTGCCTTGCGCGATCGTTCCAGTGCCGAGGCTTTCGAAGCGATATCGAAAGAGCTTATGAACCGCGGCAAATCCATGACCCAGCCCGATCTGCATCGGCATCTTGAAACATTTAAAAAACAACTAGGGAGCATCAAGCTTGAATCTAGATGAGTTTCGCAATCTGGTTGTCGCGATACGCGGCGAGATCGCCAAGACCGTGCAGGGGCAGGACGCCCTTATCGACATGATCCTGATCTCGATCTTTGCGCGCGGCCACTGCCTTCTCGAAGGACCACCCGGCACCGCCAAGACCTTGCTCGCGCGTTCGGTCTCGGCCGTCATGGACCTGCAGTACCGGCGCATTCAATTCACGCCGGACCTGATGCCGAGCGATGTTCTGGGCGTGAACCTCTTCAACTTCCAGACCAGTCAATTCCATCTAACCAAAGGCCCGGTCTTCACCAACATCCTGCTTGCCGATGAAATCAACCGCGCGCCTCCAAAGACGCAGTCCGCCCTTTTGCAGGCCATGAATGAGCGCATGGTGACGATCGACGGCACCGATTATCCGCTTGGCCTGGACTTCTTCGTGCTCGCCACGCAGAACCCCATCGAGCAGCATGGCACCTACCCCCTGCCGGAAGCGCAGCTCGATCGCTTCCTCTTCAAACTCGTCATCGATTTTCCCAATCGCGAGACAGAAATCGACATCCTGAAACGTCATGCGGGTCAACCGATCCAGACGAAACTGAACGAAGTGGGCATTCGTCCGCTCGTCACCAGCTCCATTCTTGCCGAGGGCCGGGCGCTGATCGACAGCATTCATCTCGACGACAGCATCCTCACCTATATTGTCGATCTCGTCCGGGCGACGCGCTCCGATCCGGAGATCCTTCAAGGCGCCTCGACACGCGCAGCCGACGCGCTATCGGCAGCGGTGCGCGTGCGGGCAGCTTTCGGGGGACGTCAATACGGCCTACCCGACGACGTTCAGGCACTGCTGGTGCCAGCCTTGCGCCATCGCATCATCCTCTCTCCCGCAGCGGAAATCGATGGCCGGACGACTGAAGACGTGCTTCGCACCATCCTGAACCGTATGGATGCACCGCGATAAATGCGCCCCTCTTCCTCCCTCATTGCTCTCGTTCTGATCATGACCGCGCTGACGGTGCTGACGGCCGTGTGGTGGCCCGGCGTCGATATCGTGATCATGGGTCTTTGGGGCATCGTGGGAATAGCGGTCTTGCTCGATATTGCGCTCTCGGTTTGGTCGAAGCGGATCGAGATCGCCTTTGATCTGCCGGGCCGAGGTTTCGTCGGCCACAATGTGCAATTGTCTGTGGAGCTTTCGCCGCATCGCGGCGCCTTGCCCTTGAAGATGGAAGCCCGGCTTGATCTGCCGCTCGAGCTTGTGGCGCAGGACGTCACCACTTTCGATCACGGAGCCAACCGAAAAGCGACAACCACGTCGTCCATGGATATCCGCCTGACGCGCCGCGGGGTGTTCAAGGTCGAGACGATCTGGTTGAAATGGGCTTCACGGCTAAAGCTGCTTGAAGTCGTTGTTCGCGCGCCCATTGCCCGCGAGATCACCGTCGCGCCCGACATTTCGCCCGTGCTGTCCGGAGCGATCAACGCTCAGATCCTGCCGCTTGAGGCTGGCAGCAAAGACATGAGGCTGAGTGGACAAGGATCTGAGTTTCACCAGCTGCGCGAATTTGCAGTTGGCATGGATACGCGCAGCATCGACTGGAAGCGCTCCGCCCGCATGCGTAGCCTTGTCGTGCGGGACCTGACGGCCGAGCGCAATCAGCAAATCATTCTATGCGTCGATTCCGGGCGCCTGATGGCCGAGAAAATTGCCGGTATCGCAAAGCTCGACCGCGCCATCAATGCCGCACTGGCAACGTGTTGGGCAGCCGGACAGGCGGGTGATCTGGTCGGCTTCTACAATTTCGACAGCCGGCCTCGCCTGTTCCTGCCCGCCACGCCTGGGCGTGCCGCTTTCACTAGGGTGCAATCAGCCTGTGCGACATTGCGCTATGAGGCACATGAAACCAACCATACGCTCGGCCTTACCTATCTCGCCGGTCAATTGAAGCGGCGCTCGCTCATCATCATCTTTTCCGACTTCGTGGACAGTACGACGGCCGAACTGATGGTAGAAACGATCCGCACCTTGGCGAAGCAGCATTTCATCGTCTACATCGCCCTGAGTGACTCCAGTATAAAGACGCTGATCGAACCGGACATCCTGACGCTGGACAGTGTCGCACGATCGGTTGCCGCCCGCCAGATTTCGCAGGAGCGTCGAACCGTCCTGGAAACGCTTTCCCGCCTCGGCGTCATGTGCCTCGACAGCACGCCTGAAGCGCTCACATCCGATCTGATTGGCCGCTACATCGAAATCAAATCTCGCGAGATGCTATGACCGGGCCAAATGTCGACCTTAATGTAGCGATGCCGAGCGTGCCGACGCAGACACCGGCACCGTTGGACATGCTGCGCTCTGCCCGGTTTCGAGCCGAGCGGGAGGCACAATGGCGGGTGCTCGACCAGCTTGTGACACGGGTCGAAAAGCGCGGCGTGGTCACACTCAACTATGATGAGGTGCGCACGCTCACCTCTGGCTACAGGCAGGCGATGAATTCGCTCAGCGTCGCGCGCGACATATCGCTGGACAAGGCGCTGATATCCTATCTCGAGAGCCTGTGCGCCCGCGCCTATCTCGTGGTCTATGCACCGCAGGAAAGCGTGAGTGGCCTGATAAGCCGGCTGTTGATCCGTGGTATCCCGCAGGCCGTACGACGGTCCTACCTCCCCTTGTTCATCGGCTTTTTCGCAATGATCCTCGGGGCCGCCGTTGGGTACAAACTCTATCTCGACGATCACAGCTGGTTTTATGCGCTTGTGCCGGCCGATCTGGCGGGTGATCGCACGCCCTCCGCCTCGGCGGATCTGCTTCGATCGACGATCTATGGAAATGAGGGTCACGCCACGGACGAGTTGGCGGCCTTTATGGCTTACCTTTTTTCCCACAACACGACGATTGCCGTTTTGATTTTCACCCTTGGCATCTTCGCAGCCATTCCAAGCTTCGCACTGACCTTTTACAATGGCATGATATTGGGCGTATTTTTCGCAATGTTCTCTCAACATGGCCTGGGTTACGACGTGTTCGCGTGGCTTTCCATCCACGGCGTCACGGAACTTGCGGCGATTGCGATTGCTTGCGCGGGTGGCGCGCGTCTCGGGCTCGCCGTCCTCCTGCCCGGCGCGTTGCGCCGCAGGGACGCCTTGCGGCAACAGGCCCACGATGCCGTCAAGCTCGCCTTCCTTGCGGCCATCATGCTGATTGCTGCCGCTTTTCTGGAAGGTTTCTTGCGTCAGACCATTCAAGACCCATTGTGGCGGATCGCAATCGGGTGGGGTGTGGGGGCTCTGTGGGTGGCCTGGCTGACCTTGTCGGGCCGCGACAGGACGCCATCGAAAGAGACCGAGCGATGAGCCTGATCTTTCGCGACGGCAAGCGTGTAGAAGAACTGATGCCGCCGGAAGGCGTTGCGCTTCAACTTGACATCGCGTCTGTCGCATCGCGGCTCGGCGCGCAGTTCATCGACTTCGTGATGACCTTCGTCATCGCGCTCATCTGCATCATTGTGCTTTCGCTGAGTGGCACATTGGAGGAGAGCGCCAGAGCAACGGCGATTGCGCTTTTGGGATTCCTGTTGCGGACGCCCTATTACATTTTGTCAGAACTGATCTGGAATGGCCGCACGCTGGGAAAACGGATCGCTGGTATCCGCGTCGTGAATGTCGAAGGCCGCCGCCTGACGCCGCATCAGATTGCCACACGAAATCTGATGAAGGAGGTGGAAATATTCACGCCTTTGGGCCTGTTATTTTCAGAATCACCCGTCTGGCTGACATGGACAACCCTCTTCTGGCTCGTCATCGTGGTGGCCGTCACTTTATCCAGCAATCGGCGGCAACGGCTCGGCGATCTCATGGCCGGGACCCTCGTCATTGAAAATCCCCGCTCAGTCCTCCTGCCCGATCTTGCAGCCGCCACATCCACCATCAAGGCGACCCAGGCGGGGTTCGAGTTCAGGCCGGAACATCTGGATATTTACGGAAGCTATGAGTTGCAGACCCTGGAAGGCCTGCTCAGAGATCCAAACACGCGTCTGCGCGACAAGCAGGCCACTGAGATCGCCCAGGCGATCATCAAAAAGATCGGTTACCCCGAAGCTGTGACGCCAGGCAAGGAACTGGAGTTTTTGAATGCCTTCTACGTCGCGCAGCGCGAGCATCTTGAAACGTTGCGGCTCTTCGGCAAACGCCGCGAGAACAAGTTCCACAACGCCGGCAAGGACACCACCAGCCCGTGAAATCTCAGTGCGTTTCTGACCACGAAAGCGTCATCTGAGAGGACGTCGCGTCATAGAAAACGAGGCACTCTCAGGATTTTTTTGCGGTGCAACTTTGCCCGGAACTTTTAAGTAAGTCTTGCGTTGACGTCGAATATTCAGCTTATTTTTAGAGGCATATCGTGGTTCAAGCTCAGCGCGCCGTTTCCGAGAACGAAGCGAAGCAAAACGGCGATCCGCAGGATCGCGAGCTTCAGACAGCAACCGACGGTCAACAACCAAAGCAGGAAGACAAGAAGCCATCAGTGATACGCCGACATCCATATTGGACGGCGCTCATCATTGCTGGTCTTATTGGGCTCGGGATTGCTACTTATTTCGTCTGGCTCGTCTATTTCTATCCTTACGAGACGACGGACGACGCCTTTGTCGATGCGCGCAGTTTTGCGCTCGCGACGAAGGTCTCCGGTTATCTTGAAGATGTCGCCGTTACCGACAACGCCCATGTCGCGGCTGGCGCCGTGATCGCCAAAATAGCCCCGCGCGATTATCAGATCGCCGTGGATCAGGCCGAGGCGCAGGTGGAAGCGGCCAAGGCATCGATTATCAATGCGACGGCACAGATCGATGTCGCGTCGGCTGCGATCGATGAAGCAAAGGCGCGCGAGGCCTCATCGGGCGCCGCTCTGCAGTTTGCGAAAGACGAGGCCAACCGACAGCGCCAATTGCAGCAGGGCGGCGCCGGCAGCCTGCAGACATCCCAGCAGGCAGAATCAAACTTGCGCCAGGCTCAGGCGGCATATGCGGAAGCCCAGGCCAACATCAGTTCGGCAATGAAGAACAAGGTCGCCGCAGAAGCGCAGCGCACCAGCGCTGAGGCAAGCCTGAAGCAGGCAGAGGCCCAGAAGGAAAGCGCCGACCAGAACCTCGACTACACGACGCTCACCGCTGCACAGCCTGGTCGCGTGGTGAAGATTAGTGGTGCAAAGGGGCAATTTGTCCAGGCGGGCCAGGCCATCGCCATGTTCGTGCCGGATGAAATTTGGGTCACGGCCAATTTCAAGGAAACGCAACTGGCCGATATGCGCCCCGGCCAGCCGGTGGACCTCACGATCGACGCCTATCCGGATCACCTTCTGCACGGCAAGGTCGACTCCGTGCAGCCGGGTTCCGGCACCGCCTTCTCGCTGCTCCCGGCAGAGAACGCCACAGGCAACTATGTGAAGGTTACCCAGCGCGTGCCGGTGAAGATCACGGTTGATAATTGGCCGAAGGATGTCTCCATCGGTCCGGGCATGTCGGTCGAACCCACCGTGACCGTTCGCCCCAGAGGCTAATCCAGACATCAGGACCGAGGACCGGATATGGCAACCGCGACAGCGACAGGCGGAACCGGCGAAATGGCGAGTGGCCGAAGCACCAATCCCTGGTTGGTGGCGGTCGTCGTGGCGCTCGCCGTGTTCATGGAGGTGCTCGACACCACCATCGCCAACGTCGCGCTACGCTATATTTCCGGCGGGTTGGCCGTCAGTTCCGACGAGGCGTCCTGGGTGGTGACCACCTATCTCGTCTCCAACGCCATCGCGCTGATCGCTTCGAGCTTCATTGCCCAGCGCTATGGTCGCAAACGATTCTACCTCGTCTGCCTTGCCATGTTCACGGTCGCCTCCGTCATGTGCGGGCTGGCATGGGATTTGCCGTCGCTTCTCGTCTTCCGCATGATCCAGGGTTTTGCCGGCGGCGGCATGGTGCCGGTGTCGCAATCGATCCTCACCGACGCTTTTCCTCCGGCAAAACGCGGCCAGGCCTTTGCGATTTTCGGCATCGCCGTGGTGGTCGCACCCGTCGTCGGCCCGACACTTGGCGGCTGGCTGTCCGACAATCTCTCCTGGCATTGGTGTTTCCTGATCAACGGGCCTGTCGGCATTTTTGCTTTCCTGCTCGTCTATTTCCTGGTCAACGATTCCGACGACCAGAAGAAAAAGCGCGAAGAGATGCGCCAACGCGGCATCCGTTTCGATATTATCGGTTTCTTGCTGGTCGCGACGTTCCTCGGATCGCTGGAACTCATGCTCGACCGCGGCCAGATCGAGGATTGGTTCGACTCGACCTTCATCATCGTCACAGCGGTCATCTGTATTGCCGCACTGGCAGCATCGATTCCCTGGCTACTGACGACGAAGAACCCGGTACTCGATGTGCGTCTCATCGCAACCCGACAGTTCGGCTCGTGCATGATCGTGATGCTGGCAATTGGCGCCATCCTCATCGCCACCACCCAGTTCGTGCCGCAGGTGCTGCAGGAAAATTATGGCTATACCGCCACATGGGCGGGCCTGGCGCTATCCCCAGGCGGTCTGGTGACCATGTTCATGATGTTCATGGCAGGCCAGTTGACGTCCCGCATCCAACCAAAATATCTGATTGCCGTTGGCGCAACGATGGTTGCACTGTCCATGTACGACCTGACGCGCCTCAGCCCCGATGCGGATTTCAGCTTCTTCGTCTGGTCGCGCTGCATTCTGGGTCTCGGCCTGCCGCTGATCTTCATCCCGATAACCGCCGCCTCCTACCACGGTCTGCGACCAGACCAGACCGACCAGGCCTCCGCCCTGATCAACGCAGCCCGCAACACCGGCGGCTCGATCGGCGTCTCCATCGCCTCAAACGTACTGGCTCACCGCCAGCAGTGGCACCAGAGCAGATTGGTCGAACACGTCAATCCCGCGGATCCGGCCTATCATCAAACCATGCAGAACCTGCAGGGCTTCTTCGCGGAGCGTGGCTCCTCTGTGGTGGACGCACAAAACCAGGCCATGGCGCTCATCGGCCAGCAGGTCGGCGCTCAGGCGAGCTTCCTTGCCTATATCGATGTGTTTTTTGTCCTGGCGGTCATTTCCATACTCGCGGTGCCGCTGGCATTGATCCTGCGCAACGTCGATACAAAGGCTGGAGGTGGCGGAATGCATTGAGCCTCTCTGCCACAAGCCTCGCCAGAGATTTTAGTGCCGCTCGCCAATAAGCCAATCTGTCAGCTTACCCACCGCCACGTCTTTGCTCTTGGGTCGCATCAACCAGTAGCCGCGGTTCGGTGCATCGAGGCTCGGACCCGCAGTTACCAGCACACCTGCCTCCAGCAGAGGATCAATCAATCCCGCCCAGCCGAGCGCGAAACCCTGTTCGCAGATGCTTGCCTGCACGACCATCGCGTAGTTGTTGAAGCTGATGTCGCCGCCGCTGTGTTCGGGTGCTCGCTCCACGCCGAATTGGGTCAGGTAGTCGGCCCAATCGTACCAATGCGTCTGGGAATTGTTTTCGAGATGAATGAGCTTACGTCTGGAGAAATCCGCGATGCTCGCGGTTGCGGATCTATCCGCCAGCAAGGCGGGCGCGCACACCGGAGTGACCTTTTCAGAAAGCAGCAGGACCGCTCCTTCGCCTGCATCCTGCTTTGTCCCGAAGATCACCATCACGTCGCTGTCGTGCTTACCCTGCCCCAGCGGGTCCTGTGTCGCGACGATCTGGATATTGATATCGGGATTGAGGATACGAAAGCCGTGCATGCGCGGGATCAACCACAGAGACGAAAATGCATAGTCCGTGTGCAGGCGGATCGTCTGACGCTCGTCGGTTTTGCGCAGTTGGCCCGCCACAAGGTCGATGGCGTCGACACTGCGCGATGCAACCTCGAAGAGCCGCTGCCCTTCTGCGGTGAGTTCTATCCCACGATGTTTGCGGCGGATCAGGGCAACACCAAGTTCATCCTCGAGCCTGCGGATCTGGTAGCTGACAGCCGGCTGGGTCAGCCTGAGCGATGCAGCCGCTGCCGTCAGGTTGCCGCGACGAGCCACTTCGGTAAAAATGCGCATCCAGCCAAGATCGAGCGGTCGCTCTGACATTAAAATTCCTTATGCCAACTATCGAAAAATACCTGCTTTACAGGCAAAAACAATGCTGCGTTCAATAAACGAAACTAATAAAGGGGAGCCACAATGAAAATCGATTATCGCCTGCATCGCATCGCCGCTGGTCTGTTTTTATCGGTGGCAGCCTTCTCCACTCCACTTCAGGCCGCCGACGATGCGGCCTGCAAGACGGTCCGCCTCAGCGATCCGGGCTGGACTGACATCACCGCCACGAATGGTGTGGCTTCCGTTCTGCTCGATGCGCTGGGCTATGAGGCGGACGTGA
The DNA here is from genome assembly GCF_028674915.1 of Agrobacterium sp. CNPSo 3708. Taxonomy (NCBI): domain Bacteria; kingdom Pseudomonadati; phylum Pseudomonadota; class Alphaproteobacteria; order Hyphomicrobiales; family Rhizobiaceae; genus Agrobacterium; species Agrobacterium sp. CNPSo 3708. Next base: position 42,529 of record NZ_JAQZSF010000005.1, on the reverse strand, counting down.
AAACCCTGTCCGTTCCGATCGGCTATCAGGCGATGAAAAACGGCGAGATCGACGTCTTCCTTGGCAACTGGATGCCAGCGCAGAAATCCTTCGTCGATGACCTGAAAGCCGCCAAGGCCGCCGAGGTGATGACGAAGAATCTCGAAGGCGCCAAGTTCACGCTGGCGGTGCCAGCCTATATGGCGGAGAAGGGCGTTAAGGATTTCGCCGATCTCTCCAAGCATGCAGACGAGTTCGAAAGCAAGATCTACGGGATCGAGCCGGGCGCGCCTGCGAACCAGAACATTCAGAAAATCATCGATGCCAACGACTTCGGTCTCAAAGGCTGGCAATTGGTGGAATCCGGCGAGCAGGCCATGCTGGCGCAGGTGGAGCGGGCAGGTCGCGACAAGAAGGCGGTGGTCTTCCTCGCCTGGGCTCCGCATCCAATGAACAAGAAGATCGACATCACCTATCTTTCCGGCGGCGACGCCTATTTCGGTCCCAATTTCGGCGGCGCGGAAGTCTACACGCTTGCGCGCACCGGCTGGCCTCAGCAGTGCCCGAATGCGGCGAAGCTTTTCAAAAACCTGACGTTCGATATCGACATGGAAAACAGCCTGATGGGCTCGATTCTCGGTGGCGAGGACTCCAAAGCAGCGGCTGCGGCTTGGCTGAAGGCAAACCCGAAATCAATCGACGGTTGGCTGCAAGGGGTAACGACATTGGACGGCAAACCGGGCGATACCGCCGTCAAGGCAAAGCTTGGGCTCTGAAGCCGGAAATCCGACATGGCCCGTCCCAATATTCTCATCCTGATGGCCGACCAGTTCAACGGAACGTTTTTTCCCGACGGACCCGCGGATTTCCTGCACGCGCGCCATCTGAAAGCATTGGCAGAGCGGTCCGTCCGCTTTGCCAATACCTACACGGCAAGCCCGCTTTGCGCGCCGGCCCGTGCCTCCTTCATGTCCGGTCAATTGCCCAGTCGAACAAGGGTCTATGACAACGCTGCCGAATTCGCATCCGACATACCGACCTATGCCCATCATCTGCGGGCGGCAGGCTATTACACGGGCCTTTCAGGAAAAATGCACTTCGTCGGGCCCGACCAACTGCACGGCTTTGAGGAACGCCTGACGACGGATATCTATCCGGCGGATTTCGGCTGGACGCCTGATTACACCAAGCCCGGCGAGCGCATCGACTGGTGGTATCACAATCTCGGTTCCGTCACCGGTGCGGGCGTTGCCGAGATCACCAACCAGATGGAGTATGACGACGAAGTTGCCTATAACGCCACGCGCAAACTCTATGATCTGTCACGCCGCCTCGATGAACGGCCATGGTGCCTGACGGTCAGCTTCACCCATCCGCATGATCCCTACGTGGCCCGAAGGAAGTTTTGGGACCTCTACGAGGAGTGCCCAGCACTCGATCCGCGGTCGGAAGCGATCGCCTTTGAGGATCAGGACCCGCATTCGAAACGCCTGTTGGAAGCATGCGATCACAAGGCGTTCGACATTACACCGGAGCAGATCAGGCGCGCACGACGCGGCTACTTCGCCAACATCTCCTACATCGACGAGAAGATCGGCGAGATTCTGGAAGTCCTGAAAGCCACCCGGATGGAGGAGGACACCATCATCCTGTTTTTGTCCGACCATGGCGATATGCTCGGTGAACGCGGGCTATGGTTCAAAATGTGCTTCTTCGAAGGCTCCGCGCGCGTGCCGTTGATGATCGCAGCGCCGGGTTGGATGCCTGCGAAGATCGACGCACCTGTCTCGACCCTCGATGTCACACCGACGCTGTGCGGATTGGCCGGGCTCAACATCACCTCGTTGAAGCGCTGGACGGATGGCGAGGACTTGGCATCCCTGGCCGCAGGGGGCGGCACACGTGGTCCCGTGCCGATGGAATATGCGGCCGAAGGCTCGATTGCGCCACTCGTCGCGCTTCGTGACGGGCGCTACAAGCTTTCGGTTTGCGACGCTGATCCACCACTGCTCTACGATCTGGAGACAGACCCCGAAGAGCGTACCAACCTTGCCAGCGATCCCGCCTTTCGCGACGTGCTTTCGGCGCTATCAGCAGAGATCGACCGACGATGGGAACTGCCCGCCTTTGACGAGGCAGTCCGCGAAAGCCAGGCACGGCGCTGGGTGGTCTACAAGGCGCTGCGCAACGGCGCCTATTATCCTTGGGACTACCAGCCGCTGCAAAAAGCGTCGGAGCGATACATGCGCAATCACATGGACCTTAATGTGCTTGAGGAAAACCAGCGCTATCCACGCGGAGAGTAAGAAACGCTCAGGCGTCAATCTTACCCCGAGGAGCCGGCAGGCTTGCTGCCATCAGCCGGTCTTCCCATCATCGACTGACCTGGCGGCCCTCAGAAGCGCAATAATCGCCGAGAAATCCTCGTGGGCATGGCCTGATGCAACGAAAGCCTCATAGAGTTTTAGGGCATGCGCACCGAGCGGAGTCATCGCCATGGAGTCCGTTGCGGCCTGGTTTGCCAGGCGCAGGTCCTTGAGCATCAACGCGCTCGCAAATCCGGGGGCATAATCACGGTTCGCCGGCGAGGTCGGAACGGGACCCGGCACCGGGCAGTAGGTGTTGACCGACCAGCATTGACCGGATGAGGTGGATATCACATCAAAGAGTGCCTGATGTTTCAGACCGAGTTTCTCTCCAAGCACGAAGGCTTCAGCCGCGCCAATCATCGAAATGCCAAGCAGCATATTGTTGCAGAGCTTCGCCGCCTGGCCCGCACCTGCCGCTCCACAAGGGATGATGCGTCCAGCCATCGGTTCCAGAACCGGACGCGCGGCCTCGATTGCAGCGGCGTCTCCACCCAGCATGAAGCTTAGCGTTCCGGCTTCGGCACCGCCCGTTCCACCAGAAACCGGCGCGTCGATCGTGAGGCATTCCGGCAGCAATCCATGCGCGGCCCGAGCACCTTCCACATCGATCGTCGAACTGTCGATCACGAGCGTTCCGGGTGAGAGAATGCCGACAAGCTGCCTCCAGACATCCAGCACCAGTTCGCCATTCGGAAGCATGGTAATGACGGCATCCGCGCCGCCGACCGCCCCACCGATGGTTTCAACCACCCGGACGCCTCGCTCCGTCGCGTTTTTGCGCGCAGGCTCAGCGACATCGAAACCGGTGACGGTGTAACCCGCCTTGACCAGATTTCCGGCCATCGGCGCACCCATATTACCAAGACCGATAAAGGCGATCGACTGGACCATATCTATTCTCCTTGCCTCAAAGATCGTCCGCAACTGCAATTGGAAACAGCGAGGCGAGCGGCTTGATGGCAGAAACGAGCCCCTCTTGATCGACCTCTCCCAATCGTGCGGGCGACCAGATGGGATCGCGATCCTTGTCGATGACGGCGGCTCGCACGCCCTCGTAGAAATCGTGGCCATCGAGGATCAATGCGTCGGCGGCGTATTCCCGATCGAGGCAGGTTTCGAGTGAGGCTGAGCTCTGCGCTGCGCGCAGCAAATGCAAGGTCAAGACCAGGCTTGTAGGGGATTTCGCCTCGAGCAGTGCCAGGGTGCTTTTCGCAAAGTCTGACCCGTTCGCCTGCAGGGCGGCAAAAATTTCCTCCATGTCTTCCGAAGCGAACACGCTGTCGATCAGGACCGCATTATCTTTCAGCATCGAAACACCGACTTCGACAGCATGCGCCTTGATCGCGCTTTCCACCGTCGGTCCCGATGCGACATCAGCCAAAAGACCCGGGAGGGCTTCTGACTGGACCATGGCGTCGGCAAGACCAGCAGCAATCGTATCTGCAGCGCCGATCGTCGCGCCGGTAAGACCGATCCAGAAACCAAGGTGTTGCGGCGCGCGCGACAATGCCCATGTGCCGCCGACATCGGGGAAGTAGCCGATACCGGTTTCCGGCATCGCAAAGCGCGTTTTCTCCGTGACGATACGATGGCTGCCATGAACCGACAAGCCAACGCCACCGCCCATGCAGATGCCGTCCATAACAGCCAGCCAGGGCTTGCGCAGGTGGCTGATCCTGGCATTCAGGCGATATTCCTCAGCCCAGAACGCGAGAGCCTCTTGCGGAGCGGTTCGACCCACTTGCCAAATCATCTTGATGTCGCCGCCCGCGCACAGGGCCCGTCCCTCCCCGGTCAGGGTAATCGCGCGAACCGCGGGATTGCTCTCCAGCGCGTCGATCCCGTCTGAGATTTTACGGACCATATCGAGGTTAAGGCTGTTGAGCGCTTCGGGACGGTTGAGATGGATGCGCCCCAACGCGCCGTCCAGACTGACGACAACCGTCTCATTGGGTGTGATGCCGGTTGAGGTCTCTCCGGACATGCTATTGCTCCCTTTGAAAATTGGCTTTGCGCTTCTCGACAAATGCGGCCATGCCTTCGCGCTGATCAGGCGTACCGAACAGGCGATGAAACATGGCGCGCTCGTAAAGAATGCCCTCATGCAGCGATAGCTCTTCGGCCTTCATCACGGTCTCTCTTGCAAGACGCACCGCAGAACGCGAATAGTCCGCTATCTGTGTCGCAGCCGCCATGGCAGTCGGCACCACATCGGCGTCGGGAACGACGCGCGAAATGAGACCAGCACGCAGGGCCTCGTCCGCTCCCATCATGCGCCCGGTCAAATGCAGATCCATCGACAACGACCGGCCGATCTGCTTCGTCATGCGCTGCGTTCCACCCATGCCTGCGATGACGCCGAGCTTGATTTCGGGTTGGCCGAACTTCGCGCTTTCGCCCGCGATGGCAAAATCGCACATCATCATCAACTCACATCCGCCACCCAACGCATAACCGTTTACGGCGGCAATCTTCGGCAACCGACTACCGGCGAAGCGATCCCAGATCGCGAAGAAATCCTCCTCGATCATCTGCTGTGCGCTCTTGTCCGCCATTTCGGCGATGTCTGCTCCCGCCGCGAACGCTCTGTCCGAGCCGGTGACGACCAGTGCCCCGACGTCCTTGTCGGATTCGAGTTCTTCCACCGCGCAAACCATGTCGCGTGCAAGCTGCGAATTCAACGCGTTGAGCTGCGCCGGACGATTGAGCCTGATCAGGGCAACACGGCCCTCCCGGCTGATCTCGATACATTCTGACATAGCGCTCTCCCGTTTCTTTCCAGGCGTACCGTTCTCAGAGGCTCTTAGAGCTGTCTTGCGATGACCAAGCGCTGCACCTCGCTGGTGCCTTCGTAAATCTGGCAAATACGCACATCTCGGTAAATCCTCTCGACAGGATAGTCTGCAAGATAGCCATAACCGCCATGCACTTGGATTGCGGCGGAACAGACTTTCTCTGCCATTTCCGAAGCAAACAACTTGGCCATAGAGGCCTCCGTCAGGCATGGCCGTCCGGCGTCCCGCAGGCTGGCCGCATGCAGCACGAGCTGGCGCGCCGCCTCGATCTGCGTTGCCATGTCCGCCAGGCTGAAGCCCACAGCCTGATGCTCAATGATTGGTTTGCCAAAACTCTGGCGCTCCTTGGCATAGGCCGTCGCAGCCTCAAACGCCGCACGCGCCATGCCGACCGCCTGAGCCGCAATCCCAATGCGTCCACCCTCAAGATTGGCGAGCGCAATGCGATAGCCATCGCCCTCGCCACCCAACCGGTTTTCGACCGGGACACGCATTCCGTCGAATGCCAGCGCACAGGTGTCGGAACCATGGAGGCCCATCTTGTGCTCGACGGAAACGACATTGTAGCCCGGTGTGTCGGTGGGCACGATGAAGGCAGATATGCCCTTTTTGCCGGCCTCAGGATCGGTGACCGCGAACACGATGATGACGTTGCCGTTTTTGCCCGAAGTGATGAATTGTTTCGAACCGTCGATAACGTAATGACCGCCATCGAGCCGCGCGCGGCTACGCAATGCAGATGCATCTGATCCGGCATGCGCTTCCGTCAGGGCGAAGCCGCCGATCCACGCGCCGGATGCCATTTTCGGAAGAAAGCGAGACTTCTGCTCCTCCGTGCCAAAACGTAAGATCGGCACGCAGCCGACGGAGGAGTGAACAGACAGGATCGTCGAGCATGCTCCATCTGCCGCGGCAATTTCTTCCAATGCCAGCGCATAGGCGACCGTTCCGGTTTGCGAGCCGCCATAATCTTCCGACACGAGCATGCCGAGAAATCCAAGTTCTCCCATCTCTGTCAGCTCTTGCCGGGGGAAAGTATGATCGCGATCCCGCGCGGCAGCGCCAGGGGCCAGTCGATCGACGGCAAACTCGCGTGCCGTCTCGCGGATCTGTTCCTGTACGTCGTCAAGCAACATCAGTTTATCCTCTCGATTGCGATGGCAGTGGCTTCGCCTCCGCCGATGCAGACTGACGCCATGCCGCGATCAAGCCGCTTATCCTGCAGTGCTGCAAGAAGCGTGACGATAACCCGCGCACCCGAGGCGCCGATGGGATGGCCGAGCGCGCAGGCGCCACCGTTGATGTTGACCTTATCATGCGGCAGATCGAGGTCGCGCATGGCGGCCATGGCCACCACCGCGAATGCCTCGTTGATCTCAAACAGATCGACATCGGACAACGCCCAACCCGTCCGCTCCGAGAGCCGACGCAGCGCGCCGATGGGGGCGGTTGCAAAGAGCGAAGGCTCGTTGGCGTAGCTGGCGTGACCGACAATGCGCGCCTTTGGTGTTAGACCACGCCGCTCGGCTTCCGATGCCCGCATCAGGACGAGCGCTGCGGCGCCATCCGAAATGGATGAGGCATTGGCGGCGGTGACGGTACCGCCTTCCCGAAATGCAGGGCGAAGCTTCGGTATCTTTTCCGGCTGCGCCTTTCCCGGCTGCTCATCGATCGAAACGCGTGTCTCAGTCTTGCTCGCCGAAACCAGCACCGGAGCAATCTCCGACACGAAACGGCCTTCGATCGTCGCCCGCCTGGCTCGCTCCAACGACGCCATTGCGTAGGCGTCCTGGGCGTCGCGCGTAAACTGGTAGGCCTCGGCACAATCCTCCGCGAACGTGCCCATCAGGCGACCTTTCTCATAGGCATCCTCCAAGCCGTCGAGAAACATGTGGTCGAGAACCTGTCCATGTCCCATGCGATGACCCGTGCGCCCCTTCGGCAAGAGATAAGGTGCATTCGACATGCTCTCCATGCCGCCGGCAACGACGACATCCGAAGAGCCCGCGTGAATGAGATCATGGGCCAGCATCACGGCCTTCATGCCGGACCCGCACATCTTGTTCAGGGTCGTAGCACCAGCTGAAAGCGGCAGACCGGCGGCAATCGCCGCTTGCCGCGCAGGCGCCTGACCCTGCCCTGCGGAGAGCACGCAGCCCATGAGAATTTCCTGGACAGCATCCTTTGCCAATCCGGCGCGCGCAAGCGACGCTTCAATGGCGGTTGCGCCGAGTGTCGCGGCAGGAACGCCAGCAAAATCCCCCTGGAAACCACCCATGGGTGTTCTGGCGGAGCCGACGATCACGATTGGGTCTTGTTCAGTCATCTGTTTTCTCCTGATGATTTTGCGTCACCGCGGCGGCATTCTCAGCGCGCCATCGAGACGGATGACTTCCCCGTTCAGCATCGGGTTTTCGACAATGTGACGCACCAGTGCCGCATATTCCGAAGGTCGCCCAAGCCGCGGCGGAAAGGGAACGGAAGCGCCGAGAGCATCCTGAACGTCTTGCGGCATGCCAGCCATCATCGGCGTCTCGAATATCCCAGGTGCAATGGCCATGACCCTGATTGCATGACGAGCCAGTTCTCGAGCCGCGGGCAAAGTCAGCGCTGCCACGCCGCCCTTGGACGCTGCGTATCCCGCCTGCCCGATCTGCCCCTCGAAGGCCGCGACCGACGCGGTGTTGACGATGACGCCACGCTCACCGGTTCGACCGGGCTGTTGCCTGGCCATGGCATCGGCTGCAAGTCGCAGCATGTTGAACGTACCGACAAGGTTGACTGTGACCGTTCTGGCAAAGCTCTCCAGGCTGTGCGGCCCTTCGCGGCCGACGATCTTCTCACCGGGCGCGACGCCTGCGCAATTGACGAGAACATCGATACGGCCGAACGCGTCGATAGCCGTGCTCACTGCCCTCTCACCGTCTTTGGGGTTAGCCACGTCGGTGAGAGCGAAACGGGCAGCATCACCCAATTGAGCCGCCAGCGCCTCCCCGCGGTCGGCGTTGACATCCAGTAGTACCGCGCGCGCACCGGCCTCCACCGCCATGGCGGCTACGGCGGCGCCGAGCCCGGAGCCAGCCCCGCTGATCAGGAAAACGCTGTCTTCAAGCTTCATGCTGAATGATCCTGCTTTTGATGTGCATTGATTTTTTCGATCTCCGCCTTGCGGAGCAAGAACCGCTGGATCTTGCCGCTTGGCGTCTTGGGCAGTTCAGAGACGAAATCCACCAGGCGCGGATAAGCGTGGGCAGACAATCGCCTCTTGACGTATTGCGCCAGTTCCTCGGCAAGATCGGGCGTCGCCTCTGCATTTTTGCCGAGCACGACGAACGCTTTGACGATTTCCGTCCGCTCCGGATCGGGCACCCCAATCACCGCCGCCTCGACCACGGCACTGTGCTCGATCAAGGCGCTTTCGACATCGAAAGGCCCGATGCGGTATCCGGATGAGGTTATCAGATCGTCTTCACGGCCGATGAAGCTGATCGAGCCGTCAGCTTCCGCTTCTACCGTATCGCCTGTTCGATAGAAGCCACCGGAGATAGCCGGTGTGTCCTGTTGAAAGTAGCCCTTGAACCACATCAACGGAGAATTGGCGATGTCCACCGCAAGCACGCCCGGTTGATTGGGACCAACTTCGCGACCCGCGTCGTCAAGCACGGCAACGCGATAGCCCGGCATGGCGAAACCCGCTGAACCGGGACGTACGGCATGGTCCAGCCCGTGGTGATTGTTGACCACCATTCCCGTCTCGGTCTGCCCGTAATGATCGTAAATGGGTGCGGCCAAGTGTGTCTTAAACCAGCGGATGATCTCCGGGTTCAAGGGTTCGCCAGCGCTGCTGACCACACGCAACTGCCCTTTCGCAGCCGTTGCGGCTTCCTCGCCTGCCGCGATGAGGAGACGGAAGGCGGTTGGCGATCCCGCGAGGCTTGTCACGCCGAGCCGGTTGATGATGGTGTAGGTGCTCTCTGCGGTAAAACCGCCCTCGTACAATATCGTCGCGCACCCCAACATCAACGGCCCGGCAACGGCATAATACATGCCGTAGGCCCAGCCTGGATCGGCGATATTCCAGAAGACATCGTCCTCGCGCAGATCGATGGCGTAGCGCATATAGGCGGAGAAGGAGGCAAGGGCGCGCATCGAAACCGGAACACCCTTGGGAAGCCCCGTCGTGCCGGACGTCGACATCATCATGAAAAGATCGTCGCCCCGTCCGATCACGGGATCGAAAGTGGAACTGCAGGCTGCCAGAGCACCCCGAAAATCAATTGTGCCGTCGATGCTCGGCTCCTCTTTATCCCGCGCGATCGCAAGGAGAGGATGGTTCGGTATCTCGGAAAACTTCGAAGCGTTGGCCGGATTGGTCACCACCAGCCGGGCACTGCTCATCTTCAAACGGTGTTCGATCGCCTTCGGCCCGAAGGCTGTGAAGAGCGGCTGGTAGACGGCACCCATACGCCATGCGCCAAGGATAACCGTGATCAAGTCGACGGTGCGCGGCAGCATGCCGGCGAGCACATCTCCCTTTCTCAGCCCTTGGGAAACGAAGAAATTCGCTGCGCGCGCCGACATGTCGCGCAATTGCTCGAAAGTATATTCGCTGAGCACACCCTTGGTCGAGACGCAGCGAAGCGCGATTCTGTTGCTGCCAACATGCCTGTCACAGCACTCCACGCAGGCGTTGATGGCAGTCTCGATATCCCCGGCTAGTCGCCCGGTGGCCTCGCTCAGCTGAAACGCCGATGCCTCGGCAGCATAGCTGCACTTCGTCTTATCGCCATGTGACTGCAGCACGGCATCCTCCTCCTCTATCGACCCGCCGCATAAAGCGTCTCCTCCGGGTAAAGGAAAAATCTAGCAAATCGAGACTTGCAAACAATGGCAGTCATGAACATCATGAATGATCGAAAATACAATGTTGGGCATATCCCATGCTTGAGCGCCGCATGATCTCGTCAGGCTTCGTCGAAGATGCCCTTGACTGCTTGCGGCAGCGAAACATCGACCCATCCCCCACCCTGGCGCGGGCGAATATTTCACTCGACAACGCCGCCGATGTGTCGAATGAGCAATATGGCACGCTGTGGCTTGAGGTCGCGGCTCAGTGTCAGGACGAGTTTTTCGGCCTGGGCGCTCGGCCCATGCGGCCTGGCAGCTTCAAGCTCCTATGTCATGCTGTTTTGCATGCGGGGACGCTGGAGCGTGCTCTCAAGCGCGCGCTGATGTTTCTCAACATCGTGCTTGATCACCCGACCGGTGAACTTCGCTATCAGGATGGGCAAGCGGAAATCATTGTCGTGAGCGCTGATGCACCGCGTCCGGCATTTGCCTATCGAACCTACTGGCTTATCCTGCTCGGCGTTCTTTGCTGGCTGATCGGGCGACGGATCCCGCTACGGCGTGTGGATTTCGCCTGCGCTGCCCCGGTAAACCGTCGTGACTATCTCCAGTTCTTCGGCGCGCCGGTGCATTTTGACACGTCGGTGACACGGCTCGTCTTCAATGCAAGCTACCTTGCGCTGCCGACGATCCGGGATGAAAAATCGCTGAGGAGCTTCTTGCGCGGGGCGCCTGCCAATATCCTGCTGCGATATCGTCACGACCAGGGTCTGGCCACACGATTGCGGACACGCTTTGAAATGTCGAGTACCGAGGACTGGCCCGACTTCGATACCTTCGCCCGTGAGATGAAGCTGTCACCCGTAACTTTGCGACGAAGGCTGAAAAGCGAGGGGCAAAGCTTCCTCGCCATTCGTGACGATATTCGTTACAAGCGTGCGCGCGATCTGATGGGTCTTCAGACCTTGAGTGTGGCTGAGACTGCAGCGCGGCTGGGCTATGCGGAACCGAGCGCCTTCCACCGCGCCTTTATAAAGTGGTCCGGGATGACGCCCGCTGCTTTTCGGAAGTCTGCATTGGGAGGGCACAACGACGAGATCGACCGTGACGGGCGCTCAACGGTCGACGATTAGATGGGAAGGACGTCCTCGTTCTTCACCACCTCGATGATCACAGAGCTCTGCATCTCCCTGACACCGGGCAGACTGACGAGCTTGCTCTGCATCAGATGCTGATAATGCTCGATATCGCGCACCACCACCCGCAGCAGAAAGTCGAAGTCTCCCAAGACGAGGAGCGCGATTTGAATCTCCGGGATGGCGCGCACTGCCCGCTTGAACGCCTCCAGCGCTTGAGGTTCATGCGCCTGTAGTTTGATCCTCACGATCACGAGTGTATCGAAGCCGAGACTTTTGGGATCGAGGATCGTCCTCTTGCCCTTGATCACGCCGGCCTCTTCCAGTGCCGCTATCCGCCTTGAGCACGGAGACTGGGAAAGGCCCGCGCGTTCGGCGACTTCCGTGACCGTGAGATTGCCGTCCGTTTGGATCGCCCGCAGGATTCTCAAATCGGTTTCATCGATTTTCGGCATGAAAAACTCTCAAAAGCCAAGACAGTTAGCTAGTTCAGCCAATAGTGAAGCCGAAGTGAGGTCAGAAAGCAAACACCATCTCCTGAATCCCGGTTAGCCTGGAACAATGGCTTAGGGAGGAAACGGCCATGCCTGACATCTCGACGACAACCGACGGTGAACATCCCGCTGTGCCTGCTCAGGACGCAGCCAAGCGGAGCCGGCTTCAGTTCCCGCATCCACCTGCACGGCCAGACCAGCCTGCGGATTTTTCGGCGATCGTCGTTCCGCCCGCGGGCATCTTGCCGGTGCCGCCTCTGAATATCAGCGCCAGTGGCTGTCGCGATCTTGCTCTCGGAATGGTCCGTATCCTGGACGAGAACAATAGGCCTGTCGGCCCATGGGCCGACTATCTTGGCGAGGTTTCTGCCGACAGGCTGCGGCAGGGTTTGCGCGACATGCTCAAGATGCGCGCGATCGACAAGCGGATGCTCAACGCGCAGCGACAGGGTAAGACGTCCTTCTATGTGCAATGCACTGGCGAGGAAGCTATAGGATGCTCCTTCCAGCGAGCGCTTTCCCAAGGCGACATGAATTTTCCGACCTACCGCCAGCAGACGCTTCTTGTCGCGGCGGAGTACCCGCTGGAGCAGCTGATGGGCCAGCTTTATTCCAATCCACTGGACCCGCTGAAAGGTCGGCAATTGCCGGTCATGCACTCTGCCAGGGATTATGGCTTCTTCTCGATCTCAGGCAATCTTGGCACGCAATATGTTCAAGCCGTCGGTTGGGCAATGGCCGCGGCGCTGACCGGAACGGGCAAGATCGCCGCGGCGTGGATTGGCGATGGCGCTACCGCTTCCAACGACTTTCACAGCGCGCTGCTCACGGCCTCTGTCTATCTACCGCCCGTCGTCCTCAATGTCGTCAATAACCAATGGGCAATCTCCACCTTCACCGGCGTGGCTGCCGGCAAAAGCGAGACATATGCCGCCCGCGCACTGGGTTACGGCATTCCAGCACTTCGCGTCGATGGCAACGATTACCTGGCGGTGATGGCGGTCTCGCGTTGGGCAATCGAACGAGCGCGCCAGGGACATGGACCGGTCCTCATCGAGTGGTTCACCTACCGCGTGGGGGCCCATTCGACTTCCGATGATCCGAGCGCCTACCGCCCCCGCGACGAGGCGCGCGCCTGGCCTCTCGGAGACCCCGTCGACCGCCTGAAGACGTATCTGATATCGCGCGGCGACTGGTCGGAGGAGCGTCATGTGCAGGCAGAAGCCGAAATCCTGGATGAGGTGATTGCCGTCCAAAAGGCTGTCGAGGCGCACGGCACATTCGTCGATCCGCAGCCGATTTCCCCGTCCGAGATTTTCCTGAACGTCTACGCGGAGATGCCGGAGCATCTGCGACGACAGCGCCAAGAAATGGGGTACTGACATGGCCCGCATGACGATGATCGAGGCGTTGAGGAGCGCCATGGATGTGAAACTGGCCGACGATCCCTCCGTCATCCTGTTCGGCGAGGATGTCGGCTATTTCGGCGGCGTGTTTCGCTGCACCTCCGGGCTTCAGGCTCGTTACGGCGAAGAGCGCGTGTTCGATACGCCGATCAACGAAAGCGCCATTGTCGGTCTTGCGGTGGGCATGGCGGCACAGGGAATGCGCCCCTGCGTCGAAATCCAGTTCGCCGACTATATGTATCCAGCCTACGACCAGATTACCCAGGAGGCCGCACGCCTGAGACACCGCTCCAACGGGCAATTCACCTGTCCGCTCGTGGTGCGGATGCCGACAGGCGGCGGTATTTTCGGTGGCCAGACTCATAGCCAAAGTCCGGAAGCCCTGTTCACCCACGTGGCAGGGCTCAAAGTCGTCATCCCCTCAAATCCCTACGACGCCAAGGGCCTTTTGATCGCAGCCATCGAAGACCCGGATCCGGTGATCTTCCTGGAGCCGAAGCGCATCTATAACGGCCCCTTTTCCGGTGATCCGCATGCCAAGTCGATGTCTTGGGCGGCACATCCGGCGGGCGACGTGCCGGAAGATCATTACAGCATTCCCCTCGGCAGGGCCGCCATTTGCCGGCACGGTTCGGATGTCACCGTGCTGGCCTATGGAACCATGGTCCATGTGGCGCAAGCGACCGTCGATCAGACTGGCATCGACGCGGAAATCATCGATCTGCGCACACTTCTGCCACTCGATCTCGCCACCGTGCGTTCATCCGTCGAAAAGACCGGCCGCTGCGTCGTCATCCATGAAGCGACCCGGACCAGCGGCTTTGGCGCAGAACTGATCGCCGAAGTTCAGGAGGCCTGCTTCTGGCACCTGCGCGCGCCTGTGCTGCGCGTCGCCGGCTGGGATGCACCTTATCCGCATGCGCTGGAATGGGATTACTTCCCTGGTCCTGAGCGGATCGCGCGCGCGTTGAAACAGGTCATGGAGGCATAGATGACGATCAGCAGCATCAAGGTGCCAGATGTCGGCGAGGGCGTCGCAGAAGTCGAAATCGTCGTTTGGCACGTCAAGCCAGGCGACCTCGTCCGTGAGGACGATCTGCTCGCTGACGTGATGACGGACAAGGCAACGGTGGAAATTCCCAGCCTCTTTGCCGGAACGGTTGTCGATCTCGGCGGAGCGGTTGGCGAAACCTTGGCGGTGGGCGGCGTTCTTTGCCGGATAGAACACGCGGGCACGGGTGTTGAGCCCGAAGTCAGGAACGCCGTAAATGCTGGAGAGAGCGCCGAAACCGCCTTGGAGCTGAGCCTGGTAAAGCCCAAGCAGGAACCCACGCCGGACATCTTAAAGCCCGCGAAAGCCGAACCGCCTACCGCCCAAAAACCTCCAGCCGGAATACCAAGCGCCCCACGCCCGGAAGGCCAAGCACCCCTCGCCTCGCCCGCGGTGCGCGATCGAGCCCGCCGCGCCGGCATCGATCTGCGGACGGTACCGGGCAGCGGCCCTGCAGGCCGGATTACGGATGCCGATCTCGACGCCGTCTTTGCCGCAAGCTCAACGCCGCCATCCTCTGCTTCCACGCGGCAGCGGAAGGAGGGCACGGAGCGCATTCCCGTGATCGGTCTTCGGCGCAAGATTGCCGACCGCATGGCTTTGGCCAATGCCCGCATTCCCCATATCACCGTGATCGAAGAGGTTGATGTCAGTGCGCTGGAGGATCTGCGCGCAACGATGAACGATGAGCGAGGCAAGCGACCGAAGCTGACCCTGCTTCCCTTCCTGGCCGCGGCGTTGAAGCGCGCCTTCATCGATCATCCGGAGATGAACGCGCATTTTCTCGATGATGAAGGCATCATCGAACGGCACAACGCCATTCACCTCGGCATTGCAACGATGACGCCGAACGGGCTCGTCGTGCCGGTGCTGCGCAACGCAGAAACATATGGCCTTTTCGGCGCAGCAAGTGAAATCGCCCGACTGGCAGACGCCGCGCGCCAGGGCAAGGCGACGCGCGAGGAGCTGTCCGGCTCCACCTTCACGATCACCTCGCTGGGACCGCTCGGCGCTCTCGCCACGACGCCGATCATCAACCATCCGGAAGTGGCAATCCTCGGAGTGAACCGAATGGCGGTCCGGCCGATGTGGGACGGCACGCAATTCGTGCCCCGGCGGATGATGAACATTTCGGCAAGCTTCGATCATCGGGTCATCGATGGCTGGAATGCCGCAACTTTCATCCAGCGGCTTCGTGCCTTGCTGCAGACGCCGGCGCTGATCTTCATGGAGGATGACGCATGACAGCGAGAGCCTGCAAGGTGCTGATCATTGGCGGCGGGCCCGGCGGCTATGTTGCGGCCATCCGCGCCGGTCACTGGGTCTCGATACGGTTCTCGTCGAGGAAGGTGCGGTTGGCGGTACATGCCTGAATGTCGGGTGCATTCCCTCCAAGGCGCTCATCCACACCGCTGAGGTGTTTTCCGGCGCAAGCGCGCTGGCAGTCGACAACCCGTTCGGTATCACCTCAGTCGCGCCTCAAATAGATCTCGCCCGCGCGGTCGCCTGGAAGGACGGGATCGTTTCGCGCCTCACGGGGGGCGTTGCAACACTCCTGCGTAAGGCGCGGGTCAATGTCTTGCAGGGACGAGCCCAGATCATGGACGGCAAGACCGTCGGGGTGACGGCAACGGACGGCACGGTCGAGACGCTCCGCTGCGAAAACCTCGTGATCGCCACAGGCGCGCGCGCCCAGACCATACCCACTCTGCCCTTCGGCGGCGACATCCTGTCCTCGACCAAGGTGCTGGCGCTCGAAACGGTACCGAAGCGCCTTTGCGTGGTGGGTGGCGGCTATATCGGGTTGGAAATCGGCACTGCCATGGCCAAGCTTGGCGCGCAGGTGACGATTGTCGAGGCGGCCCCGCAACTTCTGCCGCTTTATGACGACGATCTCATCAAGCCTGTCGCCAGGCGGCTGGCTGCGCTCAATGTCCAAGTTCTCACCCAGGCACGCGCGCAAAACTACGCCGACGGGCAGCTTGAAGTGATGGTGGGAGAGACGCGCAAGCTCATTGCTGCAGACAAGGTTCTCGTCACGGTCGGTCGCGTACCGAACATCGACGGCTTCGGGCTGGAAACGCTCGGGCTCGACCGCAACGGAAAATATCTCGCTGTCGACCAGCACTGCCGCACCTCGATGCGCGGTGTTTATGCGGTTGGCGACGTTACTGGCGAACCGATGCTTGCACATCGGGCGATGGCGCAGGGGGATCTTGTGGCACGCGTCATTGCCGGAGAACCGGTCGTCTGGGACAAGCGTGCCATTCCGGCTGTTTGCTTTACCGACCCGGAGATCATCGTCGTCGGTCAGTCGCCCTCGCAGGCAGGCAATGCAGGTGTCGCAGTCTTTCCCTTCGCGGGCAATGGCCGCGCAATGACGCGGGACCGGGATGACGGCTTCGTCCGCATCGTTTTCATCCGGGAAAGCGGACTGGTTCTGGGGATTCAGGCAGTCGGCACCGGCGTATCGGAAATGGCCGGACAGTTTGCGCTGGCGCTCGAAATGGGCGCGACACTCACCGATATTGCAGCGACCATCCAGGCCCATCCGACGCAATCGGAGGCGGTACAGGAGGCGGCGCTGAAGGGGTTGGGCATGGCGCTGCACGTCTGAAAACGTAGTGGCCCAAGCATTGTTGGACAATCGGTGCGAGATGGATACCTGTCCGGCACCTGATGTCGGCGAAGCTGAGTGCCTGCTCTCGATCGTCTAACAGGCGATGCGCCTATTGCTCCGCAAGAAAGCCGGCAAGAACCTCGTTGAACCGCACCGGTGCCTCGATGAAGGAAAAATGGGCTCCTCCGTCCGCTTCTTCGAAGATCACAAGTTGAGACC
Source organism: Agrobacterium sp. CNPSo 3708 (assembly GCF_028674915.1). Lineage (NCBI taxonomy): Bacteria > Pseudomonadati > Pseudomonadota > Alphaproteobacteria > Hyphomicrobiales > Rhizobiaceae > Agrobacterium > Agrobacterium sp. CNPSo 3708. The sequence goes on along the minus strand of NZ_JAQZSF010000005.1, from coordinate 25,612 downwards.
CTTTGATCTGCGCGTGAATCCATTCCTGTGAGCGGGGATTGACGTGGCTGACGCGCCCGCCAATTACCAGCGTCGGCCGGTCGATGCGAGCGAAGATGTCGCTCCAGTCGATCGAACAATGGTCGACGAAAAGATCTGCGATATGAACGGCGTTGACGCGAAGGTTCTCCCGCAGCAGCCAGGCCTTCAGATCCTCCGGGATGCCCTTGGTGATCATGCCGTCCAGGAAGGCGCCGCGCGCCGCAGCACCTTCAGCACCCTTGATCTGCTCTGCGATGGCGACCATCGTGGCTGCGTCGAATAGGGCGCCGGCATTCAGGATATCCTCATCGCTCATGCCGGCCTGCCGCATAACCGTTGCTGGCTCGTCAATGAGGATCAGCTTGTTGATGAAGGACGTACCAAAGATATCTATCATCGCCCAGAGGACGGAAGCACCCATCGACCAGCCAAGCATCGTGGCGCTTTCGATCTTCTCGTGTTTCATCAGCTCCATGATATCCGCTGCGAAGCGGAAGATACGAAAGCCGCGTGCGGCATCCGGCGACCTCCCATGGCCACGAAAATCTACCGCGACCACGCGGTGGTTTGCCGAGAAGTGTTCGATCTGGTGCCGAAACATCGCGGCCGATTGCGACCAGCCCGGCAGCATGACAAGCGCTGGCCCTTGACCCACGTCCGTATAGGCCAGGACGGCGCCGTCGCTGGTTGTGAAATTCTTCTGCATGTCTGCTCCTCCCCCTGTTGTTCTTCGTGGCCGGCCTCCCTGACCCGCCTGTTGGTGATCCACTTTTTCAATAGCGCATGAAGCCGCCATCTACATTCAATGTGACGCCCGTTATGAAGCTCGCCTCATCCGAGGCCAGGAAGGCAACCGCTCCGGCAATGTCGTGTGGCTCGCCAGGTCTTCCGACGGGTATCGTCGAGATGATCTGCTCTCTCTGCGCATCGGTCAGCGTCGATGTTAGCGCAGTATCGGTGAGACCGGGACAGATGGTGTTGCAGGTCACGCCGGAGCGGCCGGCCTCCCGGGCGATCCCCTTGCTAAAGGCGATGACACCTCCCTTTGCCGCGGCATAGCAGCTATTGCCGAACATGCCGCCGCCCTGTTGGCCAGCGATGGACGCAATGTTGATGATGCGGCCCCAACCGGATGCGGTCATGTCCGGTAAAAAAGCCTTCGTCAGCAAAAAGACCGCCGTGAGATCGATGGTCACGAGCCGCTGGAATTCCTCAAGCTCTACGGTCTCGACCGGACCCGTAGACACGACACCGGCATTGTTCACCAGAATGTCGATGCGTGCGTGCTCATGCCTCACATCCTCGGCCAAGCGTAGGACATCGCTTGGCTGACCGAGATCGACCGCAGCGAAGCTCGCCGAACCGCCCGTTCCGACAATCCGTGCGACGCCATACCCACCGGCGGCAAGGTCGATGTCCGAAATGATGACATGGGCACCCTGCCCCGCAAGCCTCTCAGCAATGGCAAAGCCTATGCCCCGTGCAGCACCGGTTATCAGTGCCACGCGCCCATTCAGTTCTCGTTGCATGCTTCCTCCGGCAGCGATACCATCGCCAGGCCCCAGTCTCCTCGAGACAATGATTAGGATTGAGACGAACGGCGGGCAAACGACTTCTGGTTTCTCGGCCGTTAAGCGGAGCTTCACAATGACACGTCTCAGCGTTCCCTTGAGCGCCCTCGAAATTTTCGCTGAGGCGGGCCAGACATGCTCGTTCCGAGTTGCCGCTGAACATCTCGCCCTGTCGACAAGCGCGGTCAGCCAAGCGGTCCGAAAACTTGAAGAGCGCCTGGCTTGTCCACTGTTTCGGCGCGTCGGAAACGGGCTGCAACTGACTGTGGAAGGCGAAAACCTGCTGAAGCATGTGGTGAAGGGTTTCGATGAAATGCGTCTTGGACTGCAGTCACTCACCGACGCGCGGGATATGCCCATTTCGATCTCCAGCCCGCCGGGACTGGCAAGCCAACTTCTCCCCGTCGTCGTACAATCGCTTCTGGCCGAGAAAATCCGCGACATCAGGATCGTGGCGGACGAGGCGCCGGACTTCAAACGTTACCGGGATTTCGACGTCGCCATCCTCTATGGGGAGCCAGCATCTAAAATCCACGATCTGGAGTCATTAGGGCCGGATGTCTTCACCCCTGTTTGCGCTCCGAGCCTCAAGATGCGCCTGCAAAGCGCCAGCGATCTGGCCGACTGCGCATTGATCGTTAACGAGACAAACGCTGTCACATGGAACGACTGGCTTGAACTCAATGGCATCGCGACGACCAAGGTGAACTGGCTCAGATTCAATCGCGCCTCTCAGATCATACCGGCGGCCCTCTCCGGCTTCGGCATCGCGCTGGAGTCGCTCCGCGTCCTCGCGCCGCAGTTGGAAACCGGTGAACTCGTCCGCTGCGATCTGCCCGGCACAAGGGCCATCGCGCGCGACCTGACATTCCTGCATGTCACCAAGCGGCAGGATCGGGTCGATCGGGTCCAGAAGGTGGCGGACCTTATCCGGGCGGAATGCATGACGAACAACGATGGCTCGCGACGTGCCTTTTCAGGGTAAGCGGCAGAGCCTCGAAAGACAAAGCGATCCGATCATGGGAGTGGGTTGACCACCCGCAAGCGTCGCAAAGTTCGTGATGTGCGACAAATCCCGACATCGTCTTCATCACATGCAACGTTACCTCAACGTGACCGGCAAAGCGCCTAGACAGGCGGATGTTGACAACCGTCATGCTGGTTGCGGTCGTCGCACAAGGCGGTCGAGGCGCACCATAATCATCGACTAAGTCTGCTGTTTGCAGCTATCGATTGTGTCCTCTGAGCATCATCATCCGCAAACTGTCACGAGGGCGGTTGGCAGCGGAAGATTTCTCCGCTACAAAATCGACACCGCTGCAGATCGAAAAAGGGAGGCGTTGCATGACATATACATCCATCGAAACCTTCCCGTGCGGAATGATCCGACGTTAGGTCATTTCAATTCGCGGCCCGCTTAAGGGTTCGCGGCAGGCGGCTTCAACAAGCCCTTTAAAACACCACCGATCTGCCGGGACTATGTCGTGTCCTGTTCCGGCTTCATCTTTCAACTGTCTATTATGGAGCCGGCTTCATCTGATGGCCGGACTGTTTCAATGGCTCGCAAGAAGCTCGACTTCCGCGCCGATGCGTATCGCAACGTGCTCGGCTTTGTATTTCGTCAATGGACGCACCGTCCTGCCCTGGTCGGGGGCATCATTGTCCTGGTTGTTGCCAGCACACTGGCAGAGGTTCTCGTTCCGGTCTTCTCCGGCCGGATCGTCGATGCGATCGCCGGTGGCAACGCGGCCGATGGCGCTCTTCGCGCCTTCCTCGTCGTCACGACTCTCGGTCTCACCAGCGTCGTGCTGCGCTGGTTCATCTATAATGGCATCATCCGGCTGACGCTGCGTATCATGGTCGATGTGGCCAATAGCGGCTTTCACAAGGTGCAGCGCTTTTCCACCGACTGGCATGCCAATAGCTTCGCCGGCTCGACGGTGCGCAAGATCACGCGTGGCATGTGGGCGCTCGATTCACTGAACGATGTGCTGCTCATCGCACTGCTGCCATCCATCGTCATGCTTATTGGCGCCAGCATCGTGCTTGGCAGCTACTGGCCCGTCATGGGGCTGATCGTGGCCGCGGGCTCGCTGATCTATATCGGCGTCACAGTCTTGCTTTCGATGGGCTACGTGTCGCCTGCCGCCAAGCTCGCCAATGCCTGGGATACCAAGCTCGGCGGGGCGCTTGCCGATGCCATCAGTTGCAACTCCGTGGTCAAAGCCTTCGGTGCGGAAGATCGCGAGGAATCGCGGCTGAGCCATGTTCTGGCCAAATGGGACAGTCGCACCCGGCGCACATGGCGCCGCGGCACCGTGAACGGCACCATCCAGGGCTTTATGATGGTCTCGATGCAGGCGGGCATCCTCGGCACCGGCCTCATCATGTGGGAGCGCGGACTGGCGTCCGCGGGCGACATCACCTTCGTGCTGGCGATGTTCTTCGTCCTGCAAGGATACCTGCGTTCGGTTGGGCAGGACATCCGCAACCTGCAGCGTGCGGTCAACGATATGGAAGAATTGGTTTTGCTCGACAAGACACCGCTCGGCATAGAGGACAGGCCCGGCGCAAAGCCGATTGCTATCGGCGATGGCGAGATTGTCTTCGACCGCGTTACCTTCCAGTATGGCGCCCACCCCACCCCGCTCTACGACACGTTTTCCGTCGCAATCAAGCCCGGCGAACGGGTTGGCTTGGTCGGTCATTCCGGCTCCGGCAAAACGACCTTCGTCAAGCTCATCCAGCGGCTCTACGACGTCAACTCCGGCACCATTCGGATCGACGGGCAGAATATCGCAGAGGTGACCCAGGCAAGCCTGCGCGGCCAGATCGCCATTGTCCAGCAGGAGCCGATCCTCTTCCACCGGACGCTTGCCGAAAACATCGCCTACGGCAGACCGAACGCATCGCGACGCGAGATCGTCAACGCGGCAAAACAGGCAAGCGCGCATGATTTCATCATCAGCTTGCCCAAAGGCTACGAGACGATGGTGGGGGAGCGCGGTGTCAAGCTGTCAGGTGGGGAACGTCAGCGCGTCGCCATCGCTCGCGCCTTCCTGGCCGATGCACCCGTGTTGATCCTGGACGAGGCGACGTCAAGCCTCGACAGCGAGAGCGAAATGCAGATCCAGCAGGCGATGGAGCGCCTGATGGAGGGCCGCACAACGCTCGTCATCGCTCACCGCCTGTCCACGGTCCGCGCACTCGACCGTCTTCTCGTGTTCGACAAGGGCAAGATCGTCGAGGAAGGCGACCACACGTCGCTCGTCCGACTGAAAAACGGAATCTACCGTCGCCTCTTCGAGCGGCAAGCGCTGGAACTCACAAAGGGACTGGCGATGTAACGGAGGTGCGTGGTTCTAAAAAGCCTGCTCGGTGTGGGCTCTTTTCACAGGCCACAGCTTGTTGAGATCATGCACGAAAGGACCCGGAGCCGCCTCCGCAAACGCGGCTCTGGTCTTTTGCCCGAGTGCGACTGCTTCAAAAGAAGCACAAGCTTTCAATCGTGAAGTTACTGCTGAAGGGGTGAAGACGCTGGGCGCTATACTTGGGATCGCGCGGGACACGCTGGAATGACCATTGTCAAGAATTTAAGCGACAAGCTTCTTCCCGCGTCGTATGGTGCTCCGCACCCAACGGATCGTCGCCATTTTGCAGACTGATCGCGGTCAGCAGTCGAGGTTTCCGTGTGTCAGCTATTTTGAAGAACAACGTAAAGCAGTCGGGCAACGGACGGCGGCCAATGATATTTGCTCATGGCTATGGATGCGACCAGCAGATGTGGCGACTGGTCGCGCCGGCTTTCGAGGATCGTTTCAATGTCGTCACGTTCGACCATGTCGGCGCTGGAGGCTCCGATCTATCGTCCTACGATCGCCAGAGATACTCAAGCATTGACGCTTACGCCGACGACATTGTCGATATCGGTCGCGAACTCGACTTCAACGATGCCATCATCGTTGGTCATTCTGTGAGCGCGATGATTGGAGCACTGGCCTCCATCAAAGCGCCGGAGATGTTCTCCAGCGTCGTGATGGTCGGCCCTTCGCCGCGCTACATCAACGACGGATCCTATATCGGCGGTTTTGAACAAGAAGACATCGACGAATTGCTTGCATCGCTTGCCGAAAATCATATTGCCTGGTCCAATGCGATGGCGCCCACAATCATGGGCAACAGCGACCGTCCAGAGCTTGCCAGCGAACTTGCCGACAGCTTCTGTCGGATGGACCCTGAGATTGCCCGAACCTTCGCCCGGGTAACGTTTACCTCCGACAACAGGGCAGATTTGCCCAAGGTGACGGCGCAGGTGCTTGTCTTGCAGTGCCGTGACGATATCATCGCCTCAGAGAATGTGGGGCGCTACGTCGCGGACGCGATCCCGCATGCGCAGTTCGTCATGCTTGATGCCACGGGGCACTGCCCGAACCTCAGCGCGCCGCAGGCCGTTATATCCGCCATAAAGGGTTTTGTGTAATCGACGCGTCGCTACCCCCTGCCCCTGCCATGGATTATCCCGACGATCTGTTCGAGAGAGCGCCGTGCGGCTATGTGGTGCTGAACTCCCAAGGCATGATGGCGAGGGTCAATCAGACGCTCGCGGAGTGGATCGGCGAGGAAAAAGAAGAGCTGCTGGGCAAACGGATGACGGTCTTGCTGACTGTGGCGGGCAACGTCTTCTACGAGACGAATTTCGAGCCGACCCTGCGCTTGCAGGGATTTTGCGAAGAGATCGCCTTCGATCTCAAGACGAAGAGCGGCAAGCGGCTTCCCGTGACGGTGAGTGCAAGGGGCAGGCTTGGCGGCGACGAGGCAGGTGTGACGCTCGTCACGGTCTTTCGCTCCGTCAAGCGGCGTCAGCTCGAACGAGACCTTCTGCAAGCCAGGCAGGCTGCTGAAAACGCAAAGGAAGCGTTGGCGAACACCAATGCGTCGCTGCGCACCAACATCCGCCGGGCGGTGGGCAAGAAACGTGAAGCGCAACGCGTGCTTCTTGCTGAGCAAGAGACGGGCGAACTGCGCGAGCAATTCGTTGCCGTCCTCGGCCACGATCTTCGCAACCCACTTGCTTCCATCTCAGCTGCCGGACGTGTTCTGGCCCCGGAAGTCACCAGCGAACGCGGCAAGCGAGTTCTTCAACTGATGGCCGGCAGCGTGTCGCGGATGTCGGGACTGATCGACAACGTGCTGGATTTTGCCCGTGGCCGGCTGGGCGGCGGTATCCATCTGATGAGAGATCCAACGTCTCCCATCGCTCCGGTAATCGAACAGGTGATTGAAGAACTGCGCAGCAATGCTCCCGGTCGCGACATTCTTTCGACCTTGCTGATACCGCACCCGGTCAATGCCGATCATGCCCGGCTTGGCCAACTCGTGTCGAACCTCCTCGGCAACGCCATCAGCCACGGTGATGCCAAACACCCGATCTTCATCGATGCGAGACTTGCGGACGACGGAACCTTTACTTTGTCTGTGACGAACAAAGGGAAAGAGATTTCGCCAGACAGGATGGAGCGATTGTTTGAGCCCTTCGTTCGTGGAGACACGCGAAATCACAAGGGATTGGGACTGGGATTACACATCGCATCGCAGATCGCGAGAGCCCATGGTGGTACACTCTCGGCGACATCCCAGAATGGTGAGACGCGCTTCACCTTTATCATGCCGCCTTTCTCTTCCGATGACGACAGTTGATCGGGCTTTCCTTCGGGCATTGATTTAAAGCGGCCTCTCACTCAAGGCTGGTGAACCCTGACGCTCATCCCATGCTTCCATCGACACCACGGCTCGCGCTGAACGCATTTGTCTGGGCTTACCGCGATCCATGTCGCCTGAGCCGTCGCGACGTATAGCGCGTTGAACTATCCGGCATCGGCCACGTTTACGAACGCAACAATGGAGACCTTGCAATGACAAGATTGCTCGTCGCCCTGATCTTCGTTCTCGTATCATCGCAGGCATTTGCCATGAACAGCCTATCCGACCTGACCTGGAAGAAGCGCGTTATCATCGTGTTCGCAGATGCCGGCGACAAGCGACTGGAACGGCAAGTAAAAATCCTCACCGATCAACGCGCTGAGCTTGAAGAGCGAGACCTTGTCGTGATCAGCGTCATCAATGACGAGGCGTCTGCCGCTTTTGGAAATGCGGCTAAGCCTGATGCGGCTGCTTTGCGGGATGAGGCCGGCGTCAAGAAAGGCAGCTTTAAGGTCATCCTGGTTGGAAAAGACGGGGGCATCAAGTTGCGGAGCGACACCGTCGTTCCCGACGTAGAGCTCTTTGACGTCATAGACCGAATGCCGATGCGACAGGCGGAACGTGGCTGACCGCAGGCAAGGCTCTCTGGGATGTCTTCTGTCACGCGAGGCGGTACGTCGTAATCCGCCGATTAACGACGAACTTAGCATGAGGTACATGCTAAACCCTACAGGCACGAAAATCGGACTCGATTTTCGGAAAGCATGACGCGTCGGTTGAAAAAGTAACGCGTTCTTTGTGCGTCCAATAGGACGCACTGCGCTTTGGCGTGATTTACAACTCGGCAGCGCGCCCCCACGACGACGACCGCGATCACTCACCTCCGCAGGAAGACCACAAAAAGGGGAGCGCTGGCATCGTCCGCGCTCCCCTCTCATCCCTGGCAATCAGGCGTTAGTTGGCCGGGCAGTTCGTGTTGCCGCTCATCGAACCCTGGCTGCTGGTGGTGCCGGCCGGGCAGTTGGTGTTGTTGGTGTCACCGTTCGGCGTCTGGGAATTGGTGCCGCTCGTGTTGCCTGAACCGGGTGTCGTCGTGCCGGGCGCTGTGGTGGTGCCAGAACCGGACGTACCAGCGCCGGAGCCACCGCCAGTCCCGGCACCGGTACCTGTACCCGTCCCAGCACCGCCTGAACTGGCGCCAGCTCCAGCACCACCCGTGCCCGCGCCTCCGCTGCCACCAGATCCGCTCCCAGCACCCTGCGCCATTGCCAAAGATGCAAAACTCAAAGCGAAGACCGCTCCCATAAGGATCTTTTTCATCTGCTTTCCTCCAAGCGTCGTTGTTGTTGCCCCAGTCCAACAACAAGGCGGCAAGGCTGTTCCCAAATATATCTTTTGCATGGGAAGGAACAAACTTGCGCGCCTGGACCCGGCGATATCTATCGGAAAATGATATCGACGCTCCGGCGGACTGGCGGAGAGGCCATCAAATGGCTTGTTATCGCTGGCGGAATGTCCATAAGCTTGGGCACACCCTTCCCACCGTGCATTTCATTGATTGGCAAGTGCGCGGTCTTAGAGAATGATCCTGTGCTTCACTCCTTGCGCCACATCCGCGCCCATCCGCAATTGCTGCTTCTGACCTTGATGATTTTCCTTCAGGGCTCCGCCTATGGCTCAACACTTCCCTATCTTTCGATTACGGCAATCCAAGAATTGGGGATGAGCGACCAAGCCTATTCGGTCCTGGTCTTCGTGACATCATTGTGTGCGGTAACGATCAGCGTTTCGCTGGGAATTCTCTCCGACCTGATGGGTGACCGGAGGACGATCATCATGGTGATGGCGGTGATGGGTGCCATCGGTTACGGGGCGATTTTTCTTTTTCCGTCGATCCCGGTATTCATTGCGGCAACTGCAATCATTATCCCGTTTTTCCAGTCGGTGAGTTCGCTCATTTTTGTGAGTGTTCGCGCCGAAACGGCCGGGCTTCCAAGCCGGGACAGCGCCGCGATCAACGCCACCGTCCGGGCTTTCGTATCCGCCGCCTGGGTCGTTATGCCGGCAGCCGTGGGGTTTGCGTTTGCCAGTTCCGCAAACATGATGGGCGCCTGGGGCGTGGCGGCGCTTTGTGCCCTTCTCATATCGTTCTCGTCTGCATTTCTGCCCGCAAGACCCGCGCCTGATCGGACTGCTGGAAAATCGCGCGCAGGGTTCTTCTCTGCGCTCAGCGAGCTTGCAACGCCGTTGATGTTGGCGCGCGCAGTGTCCATGGCGCTGCTGACCGGAACCATAAGGCTCGCCAGCACAGTCTGGCCGTTGATACTCATCTCCGACCTTGGCGGCAAGACCGGGGATGTCGGTATCGTCGCCGGGCTGATTGCTCTATTTGAGATACCCTTCATGCTCATCTGGGCCAGTCTGCTGAAGCGACTGAACATCCTCGTCATTCTGGCGATAGGCGGCTTGCTCTATGCCGCCTTCATGGCCACGCTGACTTTGGCGACATCTCCCTGGCACCTCTATGTCCTGACCATTCCGGCAGCGGCCGGCGCCGCTGCCCTGCTCTCCATGCCGCTCACCTATTTTCAGGATCTCTTTCCGGGAAGACCAGGCCTCGGCACCTCCTTCAACCCCATCAATTCCTTCCTCGGAAACGGCTCGACGGCGATCGTCTTCGGCACAGGAGCGCATCTTTTCGGTTACTCCGGCACGGCATGGCTCGGTGTCGCCATGGCCCTTGCCGGCATATTCGGCCTCGTGATCCTTGAGAAACGACGACCGACTGCGAGTTGATTTGCGCGCGAGCGTTTTTTCGAAAACAGTATCGCTGGCAGGAAGAAGGCTCGCTGACGAAAGCTGCTAGTTTCTATAGTCTCGCAGGTGGTCCACCAGTGCTCGGAGCTTCGGCGCCATATTGCGGCGGCTGGGATAATAGAGATAAAAACCGGGAAAGTGCGGACAGAATTCTTCCAGCACCGGCACGAGTTCACCACGCTCTATCGCCGGTTTGAAGCTCTCTTCCATTCCAAAGCTGATCCCTGCTCCTGCAACGGCCAGCTTGATCATCAGCCCCATATCGGTCGTCGTGACAGTGTCGGCCACCGTCACAGAAAATTCCCGGCCATTCTCCGCAAATTCCCATCTGTACGGCGCGACGTGCGCCGATATCTGCCAGCCGATGCAGCGGCGGCTTGCAAGCTCGCTTGGATGCGAAGGTATCCCGTACTTTTTGAGATACGCCGGCGAGGCGACAGCAATTTGGCGCTGCTCAGCCGACACCGGCACAGCGATCATGTCCTGAGCAATCACTTCCCCCAATCTTACGCCGGCATCGTATCCATGCGCGACGATATCGAACTCATCGTCCGTGACGGTCACATGAAGTTGCACATCAGGATTGGCGTCCAAAAAGGACGCGAGCATGGGACCGGAAAGAAAGCTCTCGGCAATTGATGATACAGCAAGCGTCAATCGCCCTTGCGGATGCCCGGTAAGATTGGCGGCTGCCTCCCACGCAGCTTGCATCTCGATCAGTGCTGGCTGTGCGTCGGAATAGAGCCGCGCACCGGCTTCGGTTAAGGCAACGCTGCGCGTCGTGCGGCTGACCAGAGCGATGCCAAGCGCCTCTTCAAGCTTGCGAATGGTCTGGCTCACGGCTGAACGCGTCACGCCCAGACGATCTGCTGCAGCTCTGAAGCTCTTCTCCTGTGCGACAAGAGCAAAGACAGCGAGTGCATTGAAGTCCGATTGCATTGGTTAGCTCCGCTTACCTTTAAGGTCATATTTCTCCAGCTTATCACGACAATACGCCGTGCGTATCTTTGGCGCATCGACAAAAGCGAAAGCAACAGGAGAAAGTCATGGAAAAAGTTGTTCTCATTACTGGCGCATCCAGCGGCATCGGAGTCGGCATCGCCCGCGAATTGGCAGAAGCCGGTAATAGTGTAATGCTCGGGGCAAGACGCACTGATCGCCTCGAAGCTGTCGCGGACGAGCTTCGTTCGGCTGGCGGAAAGGTCAAGACCTGCCAACTCGACGTCACGAACCTTGGAAGTGTCACTGCCTTCGTTGAGAAAGCTCAAAGGGAATTCGGCCGCGTCGATGTGATCGTCAACAATGCCGGCGTAATGCCGCTGTCACCCATGGCATCGCTCAAGATCGACGAATGGGAGCAGATGATCGACGTCAACATCAAGGGCGTCCTCTATGGCATCGCTGCGGTGCTTCCGCATATGACCGAGCGCGGCTCCGGCCACATCATCAATATCGCGTCGATCGGTGCCCTTCAGGTCGTGCCAACGGCCGCGGTTTACTGTGCAACAAAATACGCTGTGCGGGCGATCTCTGACGGCCTTCGCCAGGAGAACGACAAGCTCCGTGTGACCTGCATCCACCCAGGGGTCGTCGAGAGCGATCTTGCGAGCACCATCACAGATCCTGTCGCAGCAGAAGCCATGGCGACTTACCGCGCCATCGCGCTCAAGCCCGACGCCATCGGTCGCGCCGTTCGTTTCGCTATCGAACAACCGGACGATGTGGACGTCAACGAGATTGTCGTTCGCCCCGTACGCACGACAATCTGATGACGACGTCCCAAACCCCGCGCAAGCGCCATCAGGAGCGCATCCTGATGGCTCTCTTGCTCATCATCATCCAACCCTCGCCAATTCCAGCGGCAGAACATCAGAAGGCAGAAGCAATGCGACAATCCGAGATTGGCCAGACCCGGCCACAAGACCATCCTTATGTTGGCATGTGGGTCACCGCCGACGGCGCAATCCGTCACGAACTTCTGCCAAACGGTCGCTACGACGAGGCACGGGGCAACCGCCAAAGCGCTTATCAGGGTCGGTATGAAGTCAACGGCGATCATATCGACTATTGGGACGATACTGGGTTCACAGCCGATGGCACCTTTGTCGACAGGAACACGCTTCATCACGGCGGCATGGTCCTGTACCGGCGAATCTCGGAGCGAACGGAGTAAGCGTATAGTTGCCGTCACGATACGCGTTTCGGATCAATGAGCGGACAATCATGCCACCATTGCCAGACTGAAGCTATTGACCTAGGCGGCGGTGTCTAGGGGTTCAGACGTGCTCTTGCCTGCTAACCGGAAGGTGAGACGCGACCAACATCGACCTGAACGACTTCGCTAATGATGACCTTCGAGCGCTTGGAGAGGTGCGGGGGTACCCCGACTTGAAATCCAGAACCACTTCCCCATTTCTCTCTTGCCGGGTTTACCGGTTTTGGAGGTTACTATGGTAGCACGAGCTTGGAATGCAGGTGGTTTTGGTGCAAGCGCTTCAAGCGCTACGCCTGATTTCGAACAGCGTATGCAGAAAATCCGCAGACTATCGGGCATCTCACGCCTGATGGATACGGCAGTCGGCATCCCTGGCACGCGCCTCCGCTTCGGTGCCGACCCTGTACTTGGCCTCGTTCCAGTCCTTGGTGACGGGGCAGGCGCCCTTGTTGGGCTTTATATCGTCAACGAGGCGCGTCGCATGGGCCTTCCAAGGGAAAAACTCGCAAAGATGATTGGCAATGTGGCGATGGATTCCGTCGTAGGCAGCGTGCCGCTCTTCGGCGATCTTTTCGATGTCTACTTCAAATCGCATCGCCGCAACGTGCAGATCATCATCGATCATTTCGGAGTGCAGCCGGAAGAACTGCGGCGCAAGCGTAGATGAAGAGACGAGGATGCGGTGTAACGCTTCGCGACAAATTTCGTTAGGCGGACGCCGCAGTTTGCAAAGGTCAATCGGCAAAACCTCGCCACACTGGAAAGCTGAACAATGTCCTTCGATCTTGATCGCTTTGTAAAGGCGCAGCAAAATACGTATGACAGGGCACTGAGCGAACTGATCGCCGGCAGGAAGCAGTCCCATTGGATGTGGTTTATCTTCCCGCAGATCCAAGGCCTTGGCCGTTCTGACACCGCGCGCTTTTACGCAGTTTCAGGCCGTCCGGAAGCAGAGGCATATTTGGCACATCCCGTTCTCGGACCGCGCCTCAAAGAGTGCACCCAGGCTATGCTCGACCACCCGACCTTGACCGCCCATGACATTCTCGGATCTCCGGATGATCTTAAATTTCGATCCAGCATGACCCTGTTTGCCGCAGTCGCCGATCAAAACGCGTTGTTTCAAACTGCTCTTCGGCAATTTTACAACGGCGCGCAGGATCGCGAGACGCTTTCGGTCATATCCGGCTCGTAACAATAAGCGATGATCACTTCCGCTTCACTATTCGCCGAAGCACAGAGCCTCTCCTCGATTTACGCGGGATAAGCTCGATATCGCTAACCAGCTTTGCGCCACCTTCCCGGCGCTCCAATGTAATCTTGCGGCTGTGAAATGCCTCCAACTCGGCACGATGCGCCACGCTGATAATGGTAGCGTCGGGTAGCTCATCAATGACGGTCTGCATCATTTTGTCCTGGCTTTTTTCGTCGAGCGCCGCGGTCGCCTCATCCATGACGATGATGTCGGGAGCGTTAAGCAGCAAGCGTGCAAAGGTGAGCCGTTGTTTTTCACCGCCTGACAATGTCTGGTCCCAGGGCGCCTCGTCTTCGATCTTGTCCTTGAGTTGACCGAGACCGACCTTGTCGAGAGCAGCGCCGATCTCCTCCGCCGTCCAGCTTTCAGCGGGTTGCGGATAAGACACCGCGCGGCGAAGCGTGCCAGCTGGGATGTATGGCCGCTGCGGCAGCATGAACAACTGGCTGTCTGCGCGAAAATTCACACTGCCCCCGCCCCAGGGCCAGAGGCCGGAAATGGCACGTATCAGCGTGCTTTTGCCCGATCCGGATTCTCCCGATACCAGCACTCTTTCACCCGCTCCGATTTCGACATCCGTCTCTTTCACGACGGCTGTTCCATCACCGAGAGATACGGACACATCCTTGAGGCTCAACATCGTCTCGCCTTCGGTCTCACCGCGAATGATACGTCCGAACGTCTCGCTCCTTTCGGCGCGCTCAAGGCCATCGAGAGACATCATCAGCGAGGCGACGCGCCGTGCGCAGGCGTTCCAGTCGGCCAGGCGCGGATAGTTGTCGACCAGCCAGCCAAACGCGGACTGAACGATGGTGAAAGCGGATGCTGCCTGCATGACCTCGCCTAGCGACATGCTGCCATCAAGAAACTTTGGTGCACAGAGCAGAAGTGGCACGACGGGCGCAATCAGCACCGAGCCGTTAGAGACGACGGTGGTGCGCATATATTGCTGCGCCATGAACCGCCATTGCCGCCGAACATTGCCGAACCTTTTGTCGAGATCACTACGCTCCTCCTCTTCCCCGCCAAGCAAAGCAATGCTCTCGCCATTTTCCCTGACGCGCGTCAGCGTGTAGCGATATTCCGCTTCAACCTGGTTTTTGACTTCGGAGACCTTCACGAAGTTTCGGGCAATGAACGCAATGGACGTGGAGGTGACTGCCGCATAAATGATGGCCGCGATCACGAGGAAGCCGGGAATGGTGACCCAGGTGCCGCCGATCGACAGTGTGAGCGCTCCACCGATGGTCCATAGAACGACGATGAAAGTGGAGGCAGATACGAAGGCCGCGATGACGCCGGAGACGAAATCGACCGGCGCTTCAGTGGCAATGCGCATATCCTCCGAAAGCCTTGCTTCCGGGTTCTTGTGGTCGCCATCGATCAGGTTCAGCTGGTAGTAGCGGCCGTTTGCGATCCATCTGCCCACCATCACCTTGGTCAACCAGGAGCGCCAGCGCCGCTGAATGCGCATTCTGACATAAACCTGCGAGGTGACGATGAAAACGCTGCCGAGAACCAGAAACGGAAATACGGAGGCGAGGGAATAGACAGTCGCCGCATCTCGTTTTTCGATGGCGTCGAAAATCCCGCGGTTCCACACGTTGACCCCGTATTGGATGGCGACATTGATACCGATCATCGCCAGCAGGCCAATCGTGAACGGCCATGCCAGCTTATCGCCCCGGCGGCTCCAAAAGCCGCGTGCGCTGATCCAGAAGCGTTTCAGAAGATACTTTCGCCGCGCTTCCTCAGCCTCTTCCGGCGTCAAGCTCGCAGCAGGTTCCACCTCTTCCGGGGGAAGCTCTTCAACATTGTCCTGAACATCTTGGGAGGATGCGGCTTCGGCGGCGGTGTCGTCGGCACCGGCCACCGGTTTCGGTTCTACGTCATTGTTTTTCATGGGCGCTGAACGGCCAGTGATCGGAAAGGTTTCACGACTTAGTGAAGGGGCGCGAAAATAATCTCAAGGATAGTCGCAGTGACCGAAGGAGAAGGAGGTCGCGGTAGTGCTAGAAAGTGCGCGTCAGCGTCAGCGCGTCTCCGAGAACCCGGAAATTCATCTTATGCACAGCCGCAAGTATCAACATTCCAAGCTGTGACAGTCAGATATTCTTTGCAGCGCTTGACGTATCGAGCCAAGGCCGTGATGAACTGTTCAGGAAAGAACCAGAACGACGTGCACACCAAAGTCAGAGCGCATACCGGCTGGCGGGTTCAAAGTCCCCGGACGAAAGCAGACCCTTTCCCAAGCGCAAACCTAGGCCTCACGCCACCTCAAGATGGGAGGCGTCCGATCCCCCAGCCGTGACTGGCTCAAACGAGGCCGGACGCGCGTGAGACTCGTTAAGCCGACGAGCGACGATGTCATGGTTGAGCCACAGCACCGGACCGGACGGTTCGGACGACTCGCCAAAAATCAACTGACCGGTTGATTTCACGACAAGAGCGCTCAGGAGGTCGCTCATCATCACCTTGCTATCACGATGCATCCGAGTGATCTCATTGGAGGTGCCGATGGTCAAATCCGCCTGTGCTTGGCTGTTTGGCATGGGCCACGCCGAGAAGTCGTAGAAGGGACGCATGACTTCGCTTTCCTGCATCGCATGGATTTTCTGGAAAACATCGTCCATCGTCAGGCCGTCATCCAGAAGCTGCGCGCAAGCCCGCCACTGTTCGTCCGCCCACGTCCCACCATTCTCTTTCTTCAAAGCCAGCAGCAGCGGTATCAGTGGGAGCTCAATGCCGGTGAACACATCAGACGAATTGGTCCGGATTTCTGGGCAGTTATAGACGGTTGCTTTTATTCCCGCAGCCCAGGCTTCCTGCGCAATGCCTTCCAGGCGCATTTTCGCATAACCTTGAGTGTAGTTGGTGTATGTCTGCCAACGGTAATTGCCGTCGATCAGAACCGCCGATCCGTGGTAACCATAGGCCGTATACCGGACTTGGCCGCCCGAAGCTTCCACCCGCTCACGGATCGCCGCACTGAAATCGATCAGATGGCGGAACGTGTTTGCGGAAACCTCATCGAAATTCTGCAGAATGAGTTTCCCCAGGTCACTTTCGATCAGCCTCTGCGATGACATGTGGCGGGACCCGGTCCCCTTGTAGATGCGATTGGCAACAACGAGGAACACCTTCGCCTTTGGAATGCCGCCTGCCATCGTGTGGGCGAAGAACACGTTGCGACCATCGGCGATCATTCCGTCGAGAACGGACATGACCTGTGAAAGCGCCTCGGTAAAGCGCGCCGTGGCAATATCGCGGCACTGCGCGATATAGTCCCAATCGAGCTTATCGTGCTCCCAGCTCTCGAGCGTCATATCAGCGAGAAGATCGGTTGGGGTTGGGCCGCCCGCCGGCGCATCCAGATCGAAACCGGCCATCAGAGGGATGTTGATGATCCTGCCGCCCAGCTGGGCCTCGGCCGCAGACAGTTCTTCCGCGTTCAGGGGCCGCAACGCGCCGTGTTCGTCGCGCCGCCCGACCGTGATCCCGACAATCTCCATGCCCGCCCGCTTGGCTTCGTCAAGCAGGCCGGTCGCATAGCCGCGACCGAACAGTTCGCCAAAAAGGACAAAAACATCGCCTCGACGGAAGGTCGTGTTCTCGGAAAGACGATTGAGTGCGACCGGATTTTTCATGCTGTCAGCTCTTTACTTCGCGAATCGTCGAGCGATGGCCCATACGAACTTTCACAAACACATGCCCGCGATGGCACAAAATGAAAACTCATTTTCCGTGACCGTTCATTTCAAAACGTGAACTCTATCTCGTCACAGCATGCCAGATCATGGCGGGGGTCTCCTGCTCTGGGTCAATCATGGTCAACCCATAACCGTCGAGGTCACTGAATTGCTTGCAAAAAGCGGCTGCTCGAACGGCACCGTTTGAAATGAAGAATCCCCTCGTCGTACGGATGCGCAGAGCTCTGTACCTTTCAACGAGCGTGCCGCAATAAAACTCAGTGATCGCGCATATATGCATATCGTGGCGACGCAGGCGTCCTCTTGGCCATCGCCAACGCGCGGCGCGCAATATCCTCTTGACGCAGGACATGACGAATTTCGCCAAGTATCTCAGCCCGACGGACGGCTTTGTCTGAGAGCCGGAGGGCGATTTCTTCTTCTGTCGCGTTCGCACCAACGTCGCTCGTGGTTTCATTCTCAACGATATCGCGAAGAATGTTCATCAGTACGAGGTTCTTCTCGTGCATCTGCATCACCATTTTCGTCATTTCTAAACGCTGAGACATGGTCGTCATTCCTGCTCAAAATTGCCTTCTGGCTGCTAACTGAACAAAGGCAGAAATGGTCGCACGCTGCATCGGATATTCGCCGTTTCGGTCAGCTTCGCGCAAGCCTCGGGCCAGCACGCCTATGGATAAGCAGGCCAAACGCGGGATCGGCATCGAGGCGGCAAGCGATTTGCCGGCGATCGGAGGCTCGGCACAAAGGTCATCAGGCCAACCACGGGCTGAAAGAAAAGCGTCGCGCTTTGGGTGCAACAACCGAGGTGCGCTACGCCCGGAAGCGATCGAAGGCGGTGAGACGTCGGATCGGGGGATCGACGTCAGGATATCTGTATATTTCAGCCCTGAGATACTGAAGTTCCTCATCGAGACCGTCTTCCCCGACCTCGATCCACCAGCATTTCGGACGACCGTCGCTCCCGTCGGACCAGCGATAGCCTCGCCCTTTCAGGTGATCCTTCATATCGAAGGGGCTGTTCTCGGCAAAAATCCTCACCCGCGACCTCTGGCTCGCCTCATAAAGTTCGGCAAAAGCAATGGAAGCCGATCTGTCCACCTCTCGGGCCAGGACCTCCAAGAGTGCAAAGCAGTCATCGACCGCACGATGTCCCTCATGAAAATAGCCTGCCTGTCCAAGCAGATATCCAAGCTTCGTGCCTTCATATCCCCGCGACGACCAATCGACCTCAGAGTGAGAGCAAGCCCATGCCTTGCCGGAGAAAATCCCCGAAAATACCTCGCAGAAAGGCCGATCGAAGCCGGCATTGTGGGCAATCAGCAAGTCGGCAGGCTCGATTAGCGCCTCAAGTGCCGTCATATCGATCGCCTGCCCGGTCACCATCTCGTCTGTGATCCCCGTGAGCTTGGTAATCTCAGCCGGAATGGGGTCGCTTGGCTCTCGCAGTCCGCCATAAACGCCGGTCACATCGCCAATTTGACCCATAGCATTGAAGGTGAAGGCGACCGCCCCAATCTCGATGATCTCATGCTTTCGAGCATCAAGGCCTGTGGTCTCCGTATCAAGGATGACGCCGCGAAGTGGGTATCCAGCCCGAGGAACGGGTGTGATTGCGCGGGGCACCAGTTTCGTCAGGATGCGATATCGCCCAGTCTCGCAAAGAGAACGGACCATCTCCTCTTCCGTCAGGGATGGGGCTTGCCGATCAGATTTGCCGGATTTCGACGGTCGATGCGACGCGGCCTTGGCGCGCGGATCCCGATCCGGAAACATGTCAAACTGTTCTGTCATCCCTGCAGTCAAACCCCGATGCGATTTTCGTTCTTCAGAACACAGCGGCACCGGCAGATCAACCTCGTTGGCAAGACGACCCGCTCGTTTTGGTGAGGTGCGACTTACAGACGCCGGGGTCCGGTCACAAGCATGCTTTCACGACGAGCGACGAAGTGAGATTGCAAAAGACTTCCGGAGTTGCCCAAAGGGCCCGCCGCGTCCATATAGTCTCAATGACGCATGATTCGAAAATATTCGTAGGTCTTCGGTCCACTCGCAAACGCTCGCCAGCGGCAAGCGAGCCCAAGGGGCCAAAGTGCCAGTGGGACGGGTGTGAAAAGAGTGGAACGCACCGCGCGCCCGTGGGCCCAGGTGCTGAAGGTCTATACCTGCTCTTCTGCCTTGAGCATGTGGCTGCCTACAATAAGGGATACAGTTTCACCGCGGCACCATCGAGTCCCGACGTCGCCCGCTATCAAAAGGAAGCGACGATGGGTGCGCGGCCGACTTTGGGAAAGCGCGTGAAAGAGCCAACCGAAGCTCCGCTACCATCGTCTGTTCGTTCAGGCTCGGCAAAAACGCTCAATGCTCGCAAAGGCGTGAGACAAGGGCAAACGACGACCGGTGGCCAACAAAGAAAGCTCAAGACGCTCGAAGCCAAGGCTTTCGACACACTGGGCCTCAGTCACCAAGCAACGTCGGACGAGATCAAGAGCCGCTATAAGGAGAGGCTCAAAATGCACCACCCCGACGCCAATCAAGGAGATCGCAATTCCGAGGATGCGCTTCGAGCCTCGATTGAAGCGTACAGAATCCTTAAACTGAACGGCTTTTGCTGAGCCTCTTCAACGAGAGGCTCACAGTGGCGCTCTTGAAAGAATGAGGACCAGCGGCCCACCTGCGTGCTGCGTCAGAGAATTGAATTCCCATCTGAGGTTCACGCGGCCGGCGCGACAGAGCACGCAGAGCCAACGTTGGTCTGGATCGGGACCATCTCATCATTTTCCGATGAGGGGCTTTTTCCGATGCAGGGTTTCCGACGCCAGTCCCGCCAGTTCGCGAATGAAGAAGTCCAGGATTGTCGATGGCCTCTCGCTTAGACGAGTGGCGATGATGAAGGGAGAATTGATCCGGCCTTCTTTCGGCAGAAGGGCACGCAAGATGCCTTTCTGTACCCAGTCGGCCGCGTAATGATCTGGCAAATAGCCGAGATATCGGCCTGACATCACGAACATCGCCTGGGCCTCCATGTTCGAGGCCGAGGCCTTGGCACGCGCTCCAGGAAAATACTGCAACTCGCGCATATTGGCATAGGGCCTGACGACGAAGTCGAAGCCTTCCACGCGCTGCACGGAAATGTCCGCATCATCTGCAGTGAAAAGTGGATGTCCTTTGGCGCAATAGAGCGAATGCATCTCATCGCGCAGACGCGACAGTTTGAGGCCCTGGTAGGGTTCCGTTTCCGGAAGGATGGCAATGTCGAGACCGCCATTGGCGATTTCGGCGAGCAATGCGTCCGGTGAATCGATGACCAGTTCGAGGCGTGCTTCCGGCGCCTTGTCGCTGATGCGGGCAATGATGCGATGAATGGGCAAATCCGCATCGGTAATGGTGTTGTCCACCAACCCCAACCTGAGCGTTCCGGTGATCCTGTTTTTCAATGTGCCGATTTCGCTTTCGAAGGCGTTGAGTGCCAGAAACAACGCTTTCGATTTCGCATGAACGATCGCACCGCGATCTGTCAATTCAAAGCCCGCACGCCCGCGGCGGCAAAGCTTGTAGCCAAGCCTGTCTTCTAAGGCCTTGATGTGGAAGCTGACAGCGGACTGGCTGAGGCCAAGCGTGATCTGCGCGCCGAGAAAGCTCTTATGCTCCACCACTGCGCGAAACACGGTGAGAGCCCGGAGGTCGGACTGGGCAAATTGCATGAGACGACCTTACATCATCTTTTCTAATGTGAACTCCACATCTTTCCTATTTTTTTGCGCTGATGTCCATGGTTCGTTGGCAGAATAAACAACCGGGGAACGAACCATGATGCCATCGTCCATTTCCAGAGCTTTGCTTTTCGGCGCAGCGCTCGTCACAATCCTGTCGTCAACCGCCGCAAACGCTGCAGATCTTCTCGACAAAATCAAAGCGGACAAAGTTTTTACCGTTGCCACAGAAGCCCGCTTCGCGCCTTTCGAGTTCGTCGAAGACGGCAAGATTATCGGTTACTCGGCCGACATCATGGTTGAAGTCATGAAGGCTCTGCCGGGCGTCGAACTTAAGCGCCTAGACCTGCCGTGGCAGGGCATTCTGCCGGGCCTTGCGGCTGGCCGCTTCGATTATGTCGTCACCTCCGTGACCGTTACGCCGGAACGCATGAAGGCCTACCATCTCTCGGCTCCGATCGCCGATGCAACCATGGCACTACTGAAGCGCAAGGGCGATGCAACCATCACCAAGCCGGAAGATATCGCCGGCAAGGCGGTCGGTTCTCAGGCCGGCTCTGCGCAGCTCGCCGCGCTTGAGACCTTTGCCGCAACGCTGAAGGACAAAGGCGGTCCGGTGACCGTCTCCACCTATACGGACTTTTCCGAAGCCTATGCCGATCTCGGCGCCGGCCGTATCCAGGCTGTCGTCAATTCTCTTCCCAATCTTCTGGAAGCCGCCCGCCAGCGGCCCGACGTCTTCGAAGTCGTTCTGCCGACCTTCGGGCCGAAGACCTATTTTTCCTGGGCAGGCCGCAATGATGCCGACAGCGCATCGCTGAATGCGCTGATGGACGCCGAACTGGGCAAGCTCAACACATCCGGCAAGCTTGCGGAGCTCCAGAAGAAGTGGTTCGGCGCTCCGATGGAACTTCCAGAGACTCTCCCTGCCGCTGAATAAGATAGGACGGGTCGGCCATGGACAAGACAGTCGCACATATCTGGCCCGCGCTTCTCGATGGCCTCACCACCACAATGACGATCAGTCTGACGGCGCTTCTCTTCGGCGCGCCGTTGGCTCTTCTGTTGGCCGCCTGCGCGCGTGGCAGACGGTGGACGCGCGTCCCGGCAGCGCTTTATCTTTCCTTCTGGCGCGGAACACCGATCCTCGTACAGCTTTTAATCACCTTCTACATTCTTCCATTCCTCGGGCTTGAGCTTGAGCCGATCGTTGCCGCCACCTTGGCCTTGGCGCTCAATACGGCGGCGTTCCAATCGGAAATCTATCGGGCGGGGCTTCAGGCTGTGCCGAAAGGCGAAATCGAGGCGGCAAGAATGCTGGGTCTCTCTCCCTCCGCGGTCTTTATCAACATCGAGGTCCCTCAGGCTGTACAGGCTATGTTCCCAGCGCTGGTGGGAGAAATGCAGGCTCTGGTCAAGAACTCCTCGCTCGTCTCGGTCATCGCCGTGACGGATTTGACCCGCCGTGCCCAACAGGTCGCGTCCTCGACGTTTCGTCCCCTGGAAGCCTATGCCTCAGCCCTCCTTCTCTATGTTGCAGTCGGCATCCTGATCGCCGCTCTGGGACTCATGCTTGAGAGACGCCTGTCACGCAGAGGGCAAAATTGATGACCGGCTTTATCACTGACCTGCCGCTCTATCTTGCCGGACTGCTCACGACGATCACAGTCTCGGCAAGCGGCGTCACTATTGCAGCCCTGCTTGGCATAGTGCTCGCCACTGGTCTACGCAGCAGTTTTCATCCCCTTGCACTCGTGACCAGAGCCTATGTCGAGTTTGCCAGGGGCGCGCCTCTCGCCCTCCTGCTTTTCCTTCTCTACTACGGCGGACCGCAGATCGGGCTGTTGCTCAGTCCCTATGTGGCCGGCACCTTCGGACTTGGCATCTATGGTGCAGGTCCCTTCGCAGAGATTTTTCGCGCAGGCCTCAATGCCGTTCCCAAGGGAGAGCGCGAAGCCGCAGAGATGCTGGGCCTCACACGCGGGCAGCGCTTCCTGCACGTGGAGCTTCCGCAAGCCCTTCGCCTGACGCTGCCGCCCTGCGTGGGTCAAGCGATCGCGCTTTTGAAAGAGTCGGCTGTTCTCTCGGTAATCACGGTTGGAGAGTTGACGAAGGTAGCCGGAACGATCAGCTCGATCAGCTTCAGCGTCGTGACGCCCTACCTCACTATCGCCCTGCTCTACTGGGCTCTTGTTGAAATTCTGTCGAAGTCGGGACGCGCTCTGGAGCGCCACTTCGCCCTGAGAGGTTCCTGAGATGACGAGACCGGCAGCAATTTCCGTTCGCGGACTTGAGAAGCGATTTGGCGACAAGACCGTATTGCAGGGCATTGATCTTGATATTCAAGATGGCGATGTCACCTGCATTATCGGGCCTTCCGGATCCGGGAAGAGTACCCTGTTGCGCTCGCTTGCCTTTCTCGACGCCTATGATGCAGGCGAGGTTCACATCTTTGGCAAGATGCTGGGATGGCGCGAGACACCGCTTGGACGCGAAAAGGCGGGCTACAGGGAATTGACCGATGCCCGTCGTCCGATCGGAATGGTCTTCCAGCATTTCCACCTGTGGCCGCATTTGAACGTGCTGGACAATGTGACGCTCGCATTGCGGTTGGTCCATGGCTTCTCCCGCAGGAGGGCAGAAGATATCGGGCGCGAAATGCTCAGTAAGGTCGGACTGCTGTCCTTTGCCGACCGCTGGCCTGAAAGCCTATCCGGCGGGCAGAAGCAACGTGTTGCGATCGCCAGAGCTTTGGCCGTGAAGCCGAAGGTGATGCTGTTCGACGAACCGACCTCGGCGCTGGACCCCGAACTGGTCGGCGAAGTCCTCTCCGTGATGAAATCGCTCGCTTCGGAAGGAATGACAATGGTGATCGTGACCCACGAAATGGGTTTTGCCGCACATGTCGCCAATCGCGTCGTCTTCATGGATGCCGGCAGGATTGTCGAAGAAGGCGCACCGAATGTGCTTTTCGCAACGCCAAAGAGCGACCGTCTCTCTCAATTTCTGGAAACCTGGCGCGAACGCGCGATTTGATGCCCGAAAGGAATAAGCATGACAGCCCACGGCTACGACAATGGACGGTTAAACCTACCCTTCGTTGGCATTTCCACCTTCGCCAAAAGTCCCTATGTGGACAACTGGGACAAGATCGACGCCGATGTCGCTGTCCTCGGCGCACCCTTCGATTTTGGAACTCAATGGCGCGCCGGCGCGCGCTTCGGACCACGCAGCATCCGCGAAGCCTCGACGCTTTTCGCCTTCGGTCACGCTGGCGCTTACGATCATGAGGATGACGTCACGTATTTGGAAGGCGTTCGCATCGTGGATCTCGGCGACGCGGATATCGTCCACACGGACACAATGAAAAGCCATACCAACATAGAGTTCGGCGTTCGCAAGATTCTTGCGGCAGGAGCGCTACCTGTCGTGCTCGGCGGCGATCATTCGATCAATATTCCATGCATCAATGCTTTCAGCGAGCAGGAACCGATACATGTCGTGCAGTTCGACGCCCATCTCGATTTCGTTGATGAGCGCCACGGCGTTCGCTTCGGCCATGGCAGCCCGCTGCGCCGCGCCTCGGAGAAGCCTTGGGTCACCGGCATGACACAACTTGGTATCCGGAACGTATCCTCAACGGCCAAGGAGGGTTACGATTACGCCCGCGCTCAGGGCTCCGATATTCTCTCGGTCCGCCAGATCCGCAAGCTTGGCGTCGATGCCGTTTTGGCTCGTATTCCGACTGGAAAGAGATATTACCTAACAATCGATATCGACGGCTTCGATCCCTCAATCGCACCAGGAACCGGTACACCGAGCCATGGCGGCTTCATCTATTACGAAGTGCTGGAATTGATTTCGGGCCTTGCCAAACAAGGAACGATCGTCGGCGTCGATCTGGTGGAAGTGGCACCCGATTACGATCACACCGGTTCGACCGCGATCCTGGCCGCCCAACTGCTGCTCAACACAATCGGGCGCGTGTTTGCTAAAACCGACAGTAGAGATGAGGCGTAGGACTTTCGAGAGTCATTTGCCGTGATGTCATATCGACGTTTCACTACGCCGGAAGCTGGACGGGCTTGTTAGCTGCGCTCACCTTCCGTGATGATCGCGTGTTGCTGGTCAAACTTCGTGGCGGCTTCGGCAAACGTCTTCTCGGTCTTGATCAATCTCGCTGCCAGCCTGCCCCCAGAAGAAGATACCAATTTTTAGCAAAGGCTTTCGCCTGATGAAGCCCAATCTCCTTGGCGTCGGTGCGATACGAGGCCGTCGAGAGATGCGGAGCAACGCCAGGTGAGGTCACCCGCCGGTAGGCGTTGACTTACCCACCATGGATTTCATGACTCGCCATGCCTGCCTCCGTTTACTTTCCCGTTGTTTCAACAGGATGGAATCGCGGTATCGGGGAGGTGTCAAAATGAGAGGCAGGTCTTTGTGCTAGGGATAAATACGACTTCGGCCTCCACTTGGGAGGCCGATAAAATCTCGATAGTCTTGAAATTTTCTGGTTGCGGGGGCAGGATTTGAACCTGCGGCCTTCAGGTTATGAGCCTGACGAGCTACCGGGCTGCTCCACCCCGCGTTAATTATGAGCGACCGCAGCG